>CAVZHG010000012.1:0-431769 GCA_963775035.1 uncultured Alphaproteobacteria bacterium
ATTTCCGCTACGCCCTCAGCAGCAGCTGTATTTTAAGGGCGTTCAGTGTGGCGCATGGATGGCCCGAATGAACGCTTCGAACTGATCTGAAAAGCTAGGCTCGCTTTTCAGCTTCATCGATTGAGGCGCGCGGCCGTAGGCGCGGTCGGAGAAAATCCCTGAGGCTGCACTATGATGCGCGCTGCCGCGGGGGCTCTCTTATCCTGCATGACTTCGATCAAGGTCGCCAACGCAACACCAGCGTGCTGCTGCGCCTGCTGAGCCAACTCAAGAACCTTCCTGGGTCGACCACTCGGTTGAGGCTTGGCTGACCCTTGGCGCGCGGCCTGAGATTGCCGCGGCTCGCTGGATGGCATCCCCGGCCTTTCACTGCTAGCTGTAAGTCATTGACAGTTTCTTCTGGGGCCTCGCAGGCGTTCACTCGCATGACGGAGCTCCATTTCCGAATTGAACGATCTCAATAGTCACATTTCGCTCGTGATCGTCTTCCTTGCTGGCTTGGCCTACCTTGCCGTAGGCCCTATCCAGGATTTCCCTGCACGCCATCAGAACGACCCGCTCATCGTCGCTATCCATGAGAGCAACAATCTTCTCGAACGCAATCGGCGTTACTTGCTGAGCTCGCAGGCGGACTTGGGCCGAGATGGTCGGTCGTCCGCCGGGATTGCCGCTTGTACCCTTGCGAAACGGCTTCAGGTTGGTGTGGTGGCGTGGTGCGACCTGCGCCCGCCCTTGCTCTGTCACTGTTGTCTCACTGTTTTCAGTGGCGCTCATGCTGGTGTCCGATTGGTTTCGCGAGCGGAAGCCCGCCGGTAGCGTGGTCCCGGCAGCTCAATTCGAGCGAGGATACCAAGAAGGCCAAGGGGTTCATGTGGTTCAAGGGGTGAGCTTGAGCGCCTTGCTCTCTGAATGGGGAAGGCACGCGGTTATCGGTCATGAATTTCTTGCTCCCCTTGGCCCTCTTGGTCTCCTTGCCTTGCCGCGCCTGGAAGTTCGATGCTCCATCCGCCGTGGCCGTCCTTCTTCGCGCGAATGCCGAGCTTCTCTCGTGCGCGCTTGAGCGTTGTAGGGCTGACGCCGGCGTCCCGCGCCGATGCGTCTACCGCTCTCGATGCCTTCGGACCGCCGCCGAGTTCATGCCGCAGGAAGTCCATGGCTTCGGTGAGCGCAACGCCATCGTCCGTTCGTGCACCTCCCGACGCGCGCTGTAAGAGCACGTCGGCCTGCACTGAAACAGGCTCGGCATCGAACACAACATGGCTTGCCACGATCTCTCCCGACTGCCAACGCTGGAGCCGATAAGAGAAACCGGTCCGATCGTCGCCGAGGTTGTTTTTCAGCGGCGTCATGATGCGTCGGCACTCCGTTTCGTCTTCGGGATCCTTAGCTACAAGATAGGCCGAGCGGGAAACCGCAACGTACGCGCCCGAACCGCTGACCCTGCTCATCGCATTGCCGGCACCGTTGCCGCCCTTGTTCAAGTGCGAGATCATTATGACGGCAGGACCGAGTTCGGCGGCCATGGCCTGAATCGGCGATAGGGATTGCCTCACCTGCGCGACAACGTGGCTATCGGCCCCACCCATGTAGGCACTGATCGGGTCGATGACGATCAAGCGCACGTCACCTTCCTTGCGCACCAGGTCCGAGAGCTCCTCGATGTGCTGACCAACATCGAAGTGATGTTGCTCGCCGTCTTTCTTTATCCAATCGCACAGGATGACCTTGTTGCAGTCGGCGCCGGCCGCCATGAGACGCGGCTTGAAGGTATCTGCGGCATCGTCCTCGCAGCAGATCACAATCACCGAGCCTTGCGGCGCATCAGTGCCATCCGGCCACTTGCGGCCAGCAGTGATGGTGGCTGCCATCATGCAGGTAATCTGCGACTTGCCGACCCCGGGTTCACCCGCGATGATGCCAATTTTCCCGCACGCAATCCTGTCCTGCCAAAGCCATTTTACGGGTGTTGCTTCGACATCCGACATGCGCCGAAATAGGACCGGCGCCGCCTCCGTGGCGATCTCTCCGCGGACCAGGCCGATATCGGCTTCTGACGCACGCAGGGAATTCTCCAAGCGGCGTGGCCAAATCGTACGCCGCATCGACGAGATCTTCTCCCTTCTAGGATCGCGACGCGGCGCCGCGGCAAAGATCAGCGATCGTCTCCGCGTAGTGGCTTCGCGTTCATCGTAGTCGCGGCATTCGCCGGCGAGGCGTGCCGAGGTATTGCGGCACTGTCATGCTTGGCTCAATCGGCGGCGCCGATGTGGAAAATGTGGGCTCAGCGTAATCGGATTTGCCAAACGGCCGGCTTTGATTTCTCTCGCCTGCAACCTGGTAGATGCGGCTCGTGAAGCGGTTGGAAGAAGTGGCGAGATTCAACCATAGACGAGACGTCCTCGTACACCGTGTTGTCTGACGAAGATGGCACCGAGCAGAGCCTGCTCGGCGTCGATGTTGTGAGGCGCCGCTCGGATAGGCCCTTCGCCGACCTTGGGTATATGGCCAGAGAAACCATGGCCATTGGCTCCACCATTCACGCGGGGACCCGCTGAGCCGTTCGCGTGGGAAATGTGGTTGAGCGTTCGTCGATCCCCTAGAACGGAATGGCGTCGTTCGGCATCGGCCGCGACGTCGTGAGAGAGGATCGGAGTGGTTCGTTCGCCTTTGCACGTTCCTCGCGCGTTGGCTTGATGTCGAGCCGGCGCTTCTCGTCGGCCTGCTGGTAGACGAGGTTCCATATCTCGCAGCCGTTGTCGCTCGTGGTCGTTCGATTGGAGCAGCGCCAACTTGGACCAGGCCTATGCGACCGACGAAATACGTCGTCCCCTTGGCTGAGGTCTTCTTGTAGAGGCGCGCCGCTGTGATGCTGGGACCGCAATCGCTCATTTGCGCGCTCCCTTATCCGAGGGTGGTCCGGTGCGCTGAGTAACTTCGCTATTTTGCTGCATGATCGCTGTCCGATTTTATGTCGGTATCAGCGCGGTACTACTTTTATCCACGTAGAGGCTGTGGTACTACAATTGCGCTGTATCGCTGTGTTTGATCCTGCCGCCGCCTGGTGCCCACCAGTGCGGCGGTCGCCGTTTCAGGCGGCATCCCTGCACGAGCGCAAATAGGCCTCCAGGTCCTCACGGAGGATCAGGCGCCTGCCCGCGGCTTTGACAGCGCAAAGTTTGCCTTCCTTGATGAGGTCATAGATCGTTGACCTGCCGAGACCGGTGGCGGACACGGCTTCGTTAATTTGAAAGGCTAGTTTTGCGAGTGAGAGTTCAGTGTGCTTTTCCATCTCTCCGTGCCTCTTGGCTAAATGAGATGGCAAACGGTCTAACCCATGTGTCCGCAAGTGTCGCCACGGCTCCACGGCCAACAATTCCCCTCTATCCCGGCTTGTTAAGTCTAATCGCCCCGCTGATGAACCAGAAAGCTCGCGACGCGGCGCTCAATCGTTTTGTGTGAAACCGGGACCTTGTGCGGAATGGCGTGATAGAGCCCGCAAACAAGCGCTGTGAATGGCGTGCGGCGGCAACCGCTGTCGTTCAAATGTCCTGCTGTCGGCTTAAGTACCTTTGTTCGAAAGACATTGCCAATCGCATTGACGAACGCCGACAAGGCCAAATCCTCAGGTCTGCCGGGGCGAGCATGGTTGCTGATCCTCCGCATTGCGTGCCAGCATGTGAGTTCAAAGGACGAAAGCGCTTCAATGGTATTCTCAGGTTCAGCGATACCCTGGTCGGCCAGAAGGTTGTGCAATTGTGCTCCGGGAGCTCCGCTGATGGCTTCGGACAGCTTCTGCTCGAGAGACCTTGCAGACTTGACCAGACCTGCGAGAAGTTCCAGGGTCGGACCGGCGTCCATCGCTTCCTGCTCTAGATTACGATCGACGCAATAGTCTTTCACGGCGTCACGAATTGCGTTGCGTTCGTGGGTGGCGAGACAAAACTCCGCCCAACCCGCGAATTTCCGAATGTCGCGCTCGATCTTGTCGAAGACCTCCTCGCCAAATTCAGAGTCTTGTGTAGTGATCGCAGCTTGCCGAGGCCAAATCTTGGTCATGGTTGCGGTGTTCCCAGTTGTTCCCAGTTTGGGGACGCCGCGGGAACGGCGTAATTAGTTGAGATCGCGCTCTGTTCCCCCTGTCCCCGCTGTTCCCCAACGAAATGTTGGTCTTTCACGTTCCCACTCGCTTCATCGCGATGACCTTGCTGCTCAGTTCAACCGCAAGGAATTCAGCCCATGCAGTCATCATTTCGCGACGCCGCTCAAGCACGTCCGTTCGCCGATAGGCGCGCTCAACTTGGTTGCCTGTCACGTGAGCGAGCGCCTGCTCGGACAACTCGTTTGGGAATGACGTCGCCTCCATTGCCCATGTCTTGAAGGACGATCGGAAGCCGTGGACCGTGTAGGCGTTGGCGCCCATCCGCCTCAGCAGCATCTCCATCGCCATGCCAGAGAGTTGCCTATCCACTCGGCGCCCGGGGAACACGAGTTCGCCGGTCTTCGCCTTCTCGAGGTCCCCGAGGATTGTCGCGGCGCGATCAGTAAGGGGTACGCGATGCTCCCGGCCAGCTTTCATGCGGATCGCCGGGACCGTCCAAATTCCTGTCGCTGAGATCGATCTCGCCCCAGCGCGCGCCGAGCGTCTCACCCGTCCGTGCAGCCGTCAGGATCGTGAACTCGAGCGCCCTTGCTGCTATGGCTTCCCGCTGGCGAAGGGTTTTTATGAATACCGGCAAATCTGCCCAACGCATCGACGCGTGGTGGCCGCGCGTGAGCTTCTGCGGCTTGGCGAGCAGGTGATCGAGATGGCCGCGCCAGCGCGCTGGGTTCTCTCCGTCGCGGTAGCCTTTGGCCTTCGCCGCATCGAGGATCCGCTCGATGCGGCCCCGCAGCCGGATCGCGGTCTCGGTCTTCGTCGCCCAGATCGGTCGCAACACCTTGAGGACGTCTTCGGTCGCGATCTTATGACGTTCGTGGTGGCGATCGGCTTGCAGTAAGTCTTGATCGTGGCCCGCCACTGGTAGATGTGTTTTGCGTTCCGCCATCCGCTTTCGAGCGCCGCAATTACGTCCTCTGCCATCGTCTGGAAGTCTGGCACCTGCTTCGCGGCAGCGTTCCAGTGCCGGGGATCGCCACCCTCTGCCAATAGTCGCCGGCACTCCCCCGCTCGTTCGCGGGCCATCGGCAGAGTCACGCCCTTCGGCGGGCTGCCCAGATCCGATCTCAGCTCCCTTCCGCCCCTGCCAATACATGAAGGCCCAGCGCCGAGCCCCTGACTTGTCGACGATCAGATAGAGACCGCCGCCGTCGCTGTGGCGGCCGGCTTTCGCCGTCATCACCGTTCTGGGCGCGAGCCGATGCAGTGCGCGTGTCACGAGTTCCCCCTGCCCGGGCTTTACCCCAGTAGTTACCCCAGTATTTGACCCGGATCGACCTAGCCTGCTATGGACGGCTGTGGATGGTCCGGGGTCAATTGCTCAATGTTTCAGGGGTGTGCGCAGACAGACACGGACTCGGCTGGACTAGAGTTCGAAGGAAACCCTCTCCACCACTATTCCCCCCACAATCTTTGGTTCAGCTCATTCAGGCATAAAGCTCGGCAAGAACCCCTGAATATATGCTGGTCGCAATGAGGCTCCTATTCAGCAGAATTCGGCTCGTTCCACATTTTGTCCTCGCGAAGTCCCTTGAATGCGGCATGACGCAAGAGCCCGTCGCCGGTCCGCGCGCGGTACTCGACCTGCGCTACGAGGTTCGGCCGCACCCAGCGCACGCCGCGCCGCTGCACCGGGTCGAGCGGGCCGGAGAAGGGCGAAGCCTTCGCGCGCAGCGGCTGGAGCGCCTGCCACAAGTCCTTCGCGGTGCGCTGGCTGAAACCCGTGCCGACGCGCCCCACGTAGATCACCCGGCCACGCTCGTAGTTGCCGAGCACCAGCGCGCCCACTGCATCGGCGTGGGGGCCTAAGTCGAGGTAACCGCCGATGACAAATTCATCGGTGAGCAGGCAGGTGATCTTATGCCAGTCGCCGGTCCGACCCGACCGATACGGCCGATCGGCGCGCTTTGAGATGATGCCTTCAAGGCCAAGTTTGCAGGCGTTGCGCAGCATCTCCTCGCCGTTACCCGCGATGTGCTCGCTGAGGCGCACCACACCGTTGCGACGCCGCCCGAGCAGCTGCGCCAGCACCGCCTTGCGATCGATGAGCGAGGAGCCGCGCAGATCGAAACCGTCGAGATGCAACACATCGAAAACGTAATAGACCATGCGCGCGGAGCGGCCGGCCTTAAGATCCGCGACCAGCTCGCTGAAACTGGTGACGCCATTCTCCCCCTCGACCACCACCTCACCGTCGAGCAGCGCCGTCTTGACGCCCAGCGTCGCCAGCGCCTTGGCGATGCCTGTGAACCGCGCCGTCCAATCGAGCCCGTTGCGCGTCAGCAGCCGGACAGCGCCATCATCGATGCGCGCCTCGAGCCGATAGCCGTCGAACTTGATCTCGTGCACCCATTCGCTGCCCGTGGGGGCTTCGTTTACGCGAAGCGCGAGACACGGCTTGACGAAGTCCGGCAGGCTGCCCGGCTTGCTGCCGGCGATGGCGGGCTTGGTGCGACCTGGACCTGGACTTGGGCTTGGGCTTGGTCCGCGTTGCCGCCATGGGCGCCTGCTAGCCGATGAGCCGCTGGATCGCCGCTTTCAGCGGTCGCGCGCCCTTCGCGTACTCCAGCCAGGCCGTCGAGCGCGCGAGCAGCTTCGGCACGGTGTGGACGGTGAAGCGCCGCGGATCGAGCCCGGCGCGCACCTGCGTCCAGGTGAGCGGCATCGACACGGTGGCGCCCGGCCGCGCGCGAGGTGACAGTGGCGCCACCGCCGTCGATTTCTCGTCGTTGCGCAGATAGTCAAGGAAGATCCGACCACCGCGCAGCGCCTTCGTCATCTTGACGAGGTAGCGATCAGGCTGCGCGTCGGCCATTTGGGCGCAGACCGTGTGGGCGAACATCTTGGCTTCGTCCCAACCGAGCGTGTCGCGCCCGGTGACGCGCAGCGGCGTGACGACGTGCAGGCCCTTGCCGCCGGTGGTCTTGCAGAACGCAACGAGCCCGCACTGCTCGAGCCGTTCCTTCATTTCGCGCGCCGCGGCGACCACCGCATCAAACGGCACGTCCGGGCCCGGATCGAGGTCGAAGATGAGGCGGCCGGGCACGAGATACTCGCCCGGTGCGTTGTTCCACGGATGGAATTCGAGCGTGCCCATTTGCGCCATCGCGACGAGCCCTTCGACCGTGTCGATCTGAACATAGGGCTCGCGATCGCCGGCAATTTTGACCTCCGCGATCTCATCGGAGAGCCCGAGCTTGGCATGACGCTGAAAGAACTGCTGGCCGCCGATGCCGTCGGGCGCTCGCAGCAGCGAGCAGGGCCGCCCCGCGATATGCGGGATCATCCAAGCGCCGACTTCGGCAAGGTAGGTCGCGAGTTGCAGCTTCGTCACGGCCGGCACGTCACCGTCAGCGGGCCACAGCTCCTTATCGGGTTTCGAGATGGAAATGCCGAGCACCTCGTTCGGCTGCGGCGTTGCATTTTTTCTACTACTGGATTTGCGGGACGAGCGCCGACGGGCCGGTGGAGACGCGAGCGCGTCGTCTACTGCCGAATGCCAGATCGCGTCTGGCTTGAACCCGCCGCCGCCCCCCATGAAGCGGCTCGGGCCGTCACCTTTGCCCGCCGCGATCTGTCCCATCGTGCGCCCCGAGGCGACCGAGCGGTCCTTCTTCAACACGTCTGTTTTGGCACTGTCGGCGGCCCATTCGTCGCGATGCTTGATCAGCAGCCAGTTCGTGCGCTTGCCACCGAACTTGTCGTTCGACATGCGCACCAGCGCCCAACTGCCCTTGAGCTTCTCACCACCGGCCGTGAATTTGAGATCGCCATCACGCAGCATCCGCGCGACCGGCTTGTCGCCGTCCGGCACCCAGAAGCCGCGATCCCACAGCATCACCGTACCGCCGCCGTATTCGCCCTTCGGAATCGTACCCTCGAAATCACCGTAATCGAGCGGGTGGTCTTCCACTTCGACGGCGAGGCGCTTGTCCCCGGATCGAGAGACGGCCCGCGCGTCACGGCCCACGACTTGAACACGCCGTCGATTTCGAGCCGGAGATCGTAGTGGAGCCGCGTCGCGTCGTGCTTCTGGATCACGAAGCGGGGATACTGCGCCGCCTTGATCGCAACCTTGCCGCTCGGCTCCGCCGTCTTGGTGAAATCGCGCCGCGCGCGATAGTCGGAGAGCTTCTTGCCAGCCATCCGATGCACCGCTTAGCCCGCACGGCGGCGCGTCGACTTCGCGCTCGTCCGCCGCTTTGTTTCCTTCGGCGGCTCCTTCGGCGGCTTCTTGCCGCCGCCGACGCTGCGGCGCAGCGCCTCCATGAGATCGACGACGTTGGCGCCCTTCGGCCGGCTCTCCTCGGCGTGCGCGACGATGCGACGACCCTTGAGTTTGTCCTGGATCAGCGCCTTGAGCGCCGTCGCATAGTGGTCCTGGAATTTGGACGCATCGAACTTCGACGACTTCCGCCCGATCAGTTCCACCGCGAGATCGACCATCTCCTTGTCGGGCTTCGCCTTGGGCACCTCATCGAAAAAGTCGCCGGATTGGCGCAGCTCGTCGGCATACCGCAGCATGACCATGACCAAGCCGTCGTCGAGCGGCGCGATCGCGACCAACCACTCACGCCCAGCAATCGTCACTTGAGCGAGCCCGACCTTACCGGTCTTGCGCATGGCGTCGCGCATGACAGTGTAGCCTTCACCTGCCATGTCGTCGGCCGGCGCAATATAGTAGGGGCGCTCGAAGTAGCGCCAATCGATGTCCGCGATATCGACGAACTGGGCGATGTCGATGGTCTTCTTGCTCTCGAGTTTGACCGCGTCGATCTCATCGGGATCAAGCGTGACATAGGTGTCGGTGTCGACTTCGTAGCCTTTGACGATATCGCTGTTCTCGATCTTGCCGACACCGGCCACCACCTTTTCGTAGCTGACGCGGCGGCCCGACGGCTTGTGAATCTGGCGAAACGAGATCTCGGATTTGAACTCGACGGCGTTGTAGATCTCAACCGGGATCGATACGAGCGAAAGGCGTAGGAAGCCCTTCCAATAGGCTCGTGCTTGCTTGGCCATGACGCGATACCTGATGGGCTGACACTATTCAGACTACGAACGCTTGAATGGCATCGTTGGTTTCATCGGAACCACCGTTTGGCGCACGTCCACTGACGCCGACCGGCGCACGACGCGATTAACCTTATTGCTCGCGCCGCATTCGATTTTTACCAAATGCAGGCTTTGGTGGATAGGGGCCGCCCGCGCGTTTACGCCCGAGCGAATGCATCCTGCGGCTCCACCTTTTGGATTCGCGAACGGGCTCGCTTGCGAGCGCGGACGTTGCGCGCGATGGCCAGGCCGACGAACAGCAGCGCGGCGACGCCGACCGTCGTAATCCAGCTTTCGACGATCGCGCCACCGCCGAACGCGCTGATGATGGCGCCGCCGATGACGGAGAAGATCACCCCGAGGCAGAACACTTCGAGAGAGTTCGATCCCGCATCGGCCACGACACGAGCGGCGGGGTTCTTCAGCCAGTTCGCTCGCGCAGGCACGAGGACGAGCAGGAGATAGCCGACCGCCAGAATATGGATCAGCCGGGCAGGGCCAAGGCTCGTCTTGAGCATGAGCGCCCCATAGGGCTTCAAATCGACGGGTGTCGCATCGATGTGCAGCGGCCAATGGGTCCAGGGGGCACGAAGGACAAAGGAGATAGCAAGGACAGCCGCCGCCAGGGCAATCAGCACCGCCGATCGGGGGACGCCACCGCGCCGAACCTGGAGTGCCGATGCCATCCCGAGGACCAGAAGCAGCTGCCAGGCGAACGGATTGAAATGCCAGCCCGAGCCGTCGGCTTTCAAAAGATTGACGTCGGTGAACTGCACCAGCAGCCATAGGACCGCTGACGCGGCTATTCCGCCGAGCAGACTGCGCCTCAGCATCAGGTAGAGCAGCGGGAAAGCAGCCAGCAGCACGACGTAGAGAGGGAGTATGTCGAAGTATTTCGGCTGCTCCACCAGCAGGAGCGCGCCGATGATGGCGCTGGGGTCACCGGCCATCAATCCTTCGAACATCATCGAACGCACGTACTCGGTACTCCCGGGCAGGCCGGCGAGCGCTGCGAGAATGATGCCGACGACACCGAGTGTGGCGATATGGAAGAGGTAGATCGTCCCGACGCGGGAGACGATGCGACGGATGCCAACGCTCAGTTGGTCGCCGTTCAAGTAGCGACCATAGGCGAGCACGGCGGAGAAGCCGGCAAGGATCACGAACATTTCAGCCGCATCCGAGAACCCGAAATTCTGTTGTGTTACCGCCGCCCATCGGTTTCCCGGAACATGATCAATGAAGATTGTGAGAAGGGCCAAGCCTCTGACAAAGTCGACCCGCAAATCGCGTTTGATTTTGAGCCTGTCACCGAACATCGCGGTCCTTTGCCTGCTGGCGCAGCAACATCCAGCGAAAGGCGTCCCGTTGAGACCCCGGCCGCGCGCCGATCGAAAGCAACGGCGGAATTCGCCGCCGCAGAGGACAACACGGATGTTCGCGTGTTCGTTCCAGAGCGCAGCATGGGGTTATTCCGAAGATAGCCCGCCCGCGCCGTCACGCTCCGACGACGCTGAGTCTGAAACTGTCACCGATCTGTCACGTGATTGTCGGAATTTGTGCGCGGGCAACGCAGGGGACCGCACGATGGAAGTCAACAACTTCGAACTCTGGGCACGGTCGGTCAGCGGCGAAGCGGAAAAATTCGACGCCGGGCAGACGATATTTACCAAGGGCCAGAGCGGAAAGCACATGTACATCGTGCGATCCGGCGCGGTCGACATCCTCATCGACGATCGTGTTGTCGAGACCGTCGAGGCGAATGGCATCTTTGGCGAAATGGCCGTTGTCGACGGCAGCGACCGCAGCGGCACCGCGCGCGCCCGGACCGCGTGCGAACTGGCCCCCATCGATCAGCGGACGTTCATTCTGATGGTCGACGAAGCGCCGTACTTCGCCCTCAACGTCATGCGGCTCATGGTGCACCGGCTCCGCAGGGCGGGAAATTGAGGCTCCTGCGCCGCCCGCCACCGTTCGCTCGAGCCTGATCTGGTCGCGTTCGCCCCGACCGCCGGAAGGGTGCGCTTCGGCGCCGAACCGTGCCTGTCGGCGTGTCGGGGCGCCCGACTGTTGCCTCGTCCGCGACCTCGCCGCAGCCGGCATCCAAGCGCCGCAATCTGCCGTGACGCGCTGTCAATTGCGCCTCCCCCCCGGAAAGGATATAGGGCTCGGGATGGATCGGATCGCCCGGAGGCACGGGGCTGGCCGGCGGCAGCAATGTCATGCCGGCAGGAGCTTGGCGTCTTGGGACACGCGCAGGTTGCGTGAGGCAGGTGCGAGGCGAGGGTAACCAGCGCCGCGCTTTCCGCTCACGCTACCCGCTACCCAACCCTATGCGTCGGGAGCAGACACTTGAAATCGAGCACCCAGAAATCCCAGGCGGGCGGCTTCCGCGATTTGGCCAGCATCTTTGTCCACGCGCTCATTATCGCGTTCGTCGTGCGTGTGTTCTTCTACCAGCCCTTCAATATTCCATCAGGATCGATGCAGTCGACGCTGCTCATCGGCGACTACCTGTTCGTCTCGAAATTGTCCTACGGGTACTCGAAGCATTCGCTGCCCTTCAGCCCGAACCTCTTTTCGGGCCGTATCATGAGCTCGGCACCGAAGCGCGGCGACGTCGCCGTCTTCAAGCTCCCGCGGGACAATTCGACGGACTACATCAAACGTGTCATCGGCCTCCCCGGCGACGAGATCGTTGTGCGTGGCGGCGTGCTGTTCATCAACGGTCGCGAAGTGCCGCGCCGCCGGATCGACGATTTCGTGCAGGTTTCCGAGGACGGTCGCGAGCGGCGCATTCCGCGCTTCGAGGAGACGCTGCCTGAAGGCAAGAAGTATCTGGTGCTCGATGCCCGGCCCAATGGCGATTACGACAACGTCGGGCCGTTCAAGGTGCCGGCGGGGCACTATTTCATGATGGGTGACAATCGCGACAACTCGACCGATAGCCGGGACCAGTCGCCGCGCTATGGCGTCGGCTACGTCCCGCTCGAGAATTTCATCGGGCGCGCCGATATCATCTTCTTCTCGGCGGCCGTCGACGAGCCCGGCCGCTTCGAGTTGACGCGGCCATGGACGTGGCCATTCGACATCCGTTGGAACCGCATTTTCAGCTTGGTTCGTTAGCAACAGGGCACACCGCTTGTTTGCAGCGCCCGAGCCTACTGATCCTGCCGTCACCACGCCGATCAGGTCGGCATCGGCTGCCCACATAAGGGTTACGGTCACATGCTCGCACGCTCAGCGTCATTTTTACGGGATATTTGGAGGGCCCGCGTCGTGAGCAAAACGCCGGCAGCGAAAAAGCCCGCAGAAAAGCTCAAGACGGCGGCGTTCGAAAAGGCGCTCGGCCACAAATTCAAGAACCGCGCGCTGCTCAGGCGCGCACTGACCCACGCCAGCGTGCGCTCGCAGCGCGACGGCGGCGACGACAACGAGCGGCTCGAATTCCTTGGCGACCGGGTGCTTGCCCTCGCCATTGCCGAGTTGCTGGTCGAGATCGATCCTGCTGCCACCGAAGGCGAGCTGGCGCGGCGCTTCAATCGGCTCGTGCGGCGCGAGGCGTGCGCCCACGTCGCCCGCGATCTGGGGCTCGGCGCGGTGCTCATCCTGTCGCCGTCGGAAGCCGACAGCGGCGGGCGCGAGAAGGACACGATCCTCGCGGACGCTTGTGAGGCGCTCCTCGGCGCCGTATTCATCGAGGCGGGCTTCGATGTCGCACGCGCCGCCGTGCGGAGACTCTGGATGCCGCTGGTCGACGGCTCGCCCCGCACCACGGCGGATCCCAAGTCGGCGCTTCAGGAATGGGCGCAGGGGCAGGGCTTGTCGCTGCCCGAATACACCGAGGTCGGTCGAGCTGGCCCCGATCATGCACCGCGCTTTACCGCGCAAGTCCGCGTCGGCCGCCATGCGCCCGCCCAGGGCGAAGGTGCCAACAAGCGCACCGCCGAGCAGGCCGCCGCTGCAGCGCTGCTGCGTGCAAAGGGCGTTTGGACAGATGAAACCGATGAGTAACAACGATAGATCAAGCCCGGCGCGCTGCCGGACCGAACCCGCCGCAGATACGCGGTGCGGATTCATCGCCGTCATCGGCGCGCCGAACGCGGGAAAGTCGACGCTGGTCAACGCGCTCGTCGGCGCCAAGGTCACGATCGTCTCGCACAAGGTCCAGACGACGCGCGTGCCGGTACGCGGCATCGCGATGGTCGGCGCGAGCCAACTCGTCTTCATCGATACACCCGGCATCTTCGCGCCGCGCCGCCGCCTCGACCGCGCGATGGTGGACGCAGCGACCACCGCCGCCGGCGACGGCGATGTCGTGGTGCTGCTGGTCGACGCGCAAAAGGGCATCACCGATGACGTCGATCGCATTCTGAAGAAGCTCGCCGCAGTCGAGCGCCCCCGCATCCTCGCCCTCAACAAGGTCGACCGCATCCGCAAGGAGCAACTGCTGGCGCTCGCCGCCGACATCAACGCGCGGCTCGATTTCGGCGCAACCTTCATGATCTCGGCCCTCAAAGGCAGCGGCGTCGACGATCTCAAGGCGCATCTCGCCGCGCAGGTGCCGCCCGGCCCCTGGCATTTTCCCGCCGACGATCTCTCCGACATTCCCGAGCGCACGCTCGCCGCCGAGATCACGCGCGAGAAGCTCTACGAGCGCCTGCACCAGGAGCTGCCCTACGCCGCGACCGTCGAGACGACGGCGTGGCAGGACCGCAAGGACGGCTCCGCGCGCATCGAGCAGACGATTTTCGTCGAGCGCGACAGCCAGCGAAGCATCGTGCTCGGCGACGGCGGCCGCACCATCAAGGAAATTTCCATGGGCGCGCGCAAGGAACTCGCCCGCCTGCTCGACCGCCCGGTGCATCTCTTCCTGCACGTCAAGGTCCAGGAAGGCTGGGGGAACGATCCCGAGCGCTTCCGCAACATGGGCTTCGATTTTCCGAAGGAGTGACATCCTCGAGCCATTCGCGGCGCGGATGATGGTGGCTCGAGCGATGAATGGACCCGTGTATGCGTTGGATTGCCAAGCTTTCGATTGTCCTGACCTTCGTGGTGGTCGCATTGGTGCTGGCCGAAGGTGCGCTCCAGCTTTACGTGACAAAGATCGGTGGACAGGGAAGGATGTTCTCAGTCGACCAGACAGTCGGGTGGCGTCCGCTGCCGATGCTGAAGCTTACATGGCTCAATGCTGCCGGTCAGGAGTGGCGGATCGAGACCGATAAAAACGGTCAGCGGATTCTCGATGCGCCAGCGCATCCGAAGCGCACGATCCTGATCCTCGGCAACTCCTTTGCGTTTGGCGAGGGTGTCGATATCGAGGATCGGTTCGATCAGAAAATACGCGCAGCCATTTCCGATGCGCACATCATCAATACCGGGGTCATGGGCTTTGGAACCGATCAGCAGTATCTGGCTGCCAGGCCATTTTTTTGGGACCTGACGAGCAACGACATGGTTCTCGTGATGTTCAACAGAACCGATTTCTTCGACGTTCAACGACGTCGGTTTACACAGCGCTCGAAGCCGTATTTTGAGAAGGCCGCGTCCGGCTACGAATTACGCGGACCCAAAATCTCTATGTTCGACATCGCGCGCGAACGGTCCTATCTCGCGAGGCTGCTCGCCCGGGCCATTGAACCGAGCGAAGAGCCGATCGAAATCGTCCGCTTGGACGATCGAAAGGCGACGGAGATCATTCAATCGATCCTGGTGCGAATCCGACTTGAAATTCCACGAGGCGTGCCGATCGTGCTCGCCTACAACGGAGATCGCTCCGATCATGTGCTTGCCAAGGAATACTCTGGCGCTCAATTTTGCAATCTGGTCGACCTCTGCATCGACCTCGATGTGCCCCTCGCCAGATCACCCACCAGTTTCCTCCCTGACGGGCATTGGAGCGCACACGGCAATGCGGCCGCTGGCGATGCCATTGCGAAAGGACTGCGCGAGCTACTCGTCAAGTAGGATCAGAGTTTCCCAACCAGAGTTCGCCGAACAGTCTCCGCCTTTGACTGATCACATCGCCCCCCCATATCGAGTCTCTGTCAACTCCGTCGCGAAAGCTATGCGATGACCACCATCATTTCCGTATCTAACCTCGCGAAGACCTATGCCTCCGGTTTCCAGGCATTGAAGGGCGTGAGTCTCGACATCCGCGAGGGCGAGATCCTGGCGTTGCTCGGCCCCAACGGCGCCGGCAAGACGACGCTGATCAACACCATCTGCGGCCTCGTCAATCCGACCAGCGGCACCGTGACCGTCGCCGGGCAACGACCATATCCGCGATTATCGCGCCGCCCGCGAGCTTATCGGGTTGGTGCCGCAGGAACTCTCGACCGACATGTTCGAGACGGTGTGGGCGACCGTCAGCTTCAGCCGCGGTCTCCACGGTAAGAAGGCGAACCCCGCATTCATCGAGACCGTGCTGCGGCAGCTCTCGCTGTGGGACAAGAAGGACAGACAAGATCATGACGCTGTCCGGCGGCATGAAGCGACGCGTGTTGATCGCCAAGGCGCTGGCGCACGAGCCGCGCATCCTCTTTCTCGACGAGCCGACCGCCGGCGTCGACGTCGAACTACGCCGCGGCATGTGGCAGGTGGTCCGCCAGATGCGCGACACCGGCGTCACCGTCATCCTCACCACCCACTACATCGAGGAAGCCGAGGAAATGGCCGACCGCATCGGCGTCATCACCAATGGCGAGATCATCGTCGTCGAGGAGAAATCCGAACTGATGCGCAAGCTCGGCAAGAAGCAGCTCGTCCTGCGTCTCGGCTCTGCGCTTGCGGCGATCCCCGACGCGCTCGGCGGCTATCGAGCTGGAACTCGGCGCCGACGGTCGCGCACTGACCTATTCCTACGACACGAGGGCGGAACGCACCGGCATCACGACGCTCCTCAATGCAGTACGCGACGCCGGTCTCCAAGTCACCGACATCGAGACGCGGCAAAGCTCGCTCGAGGACATCTTCGTCGATCTCGTGAGGCAGTCCCGATGAACCTGGTGGCGACACGCGCGATCTACGTGTTCGAGATGGCGCGCTGGGGCCGCACGCTCGCTGCAAAGCATCGTCGCGCCGGTACTCTCGACCTCGCTCTATTTCATCGTCTTCGGCGCCGCGATCGGCTCGCGCGTCCCCGAGATCGACGGCGTCAGCTATGGCGCCTTCATCGTGCCCGGCCTGATGATGCTGCTGTTGTTGACCGAGAGCACGTCGAACGCCGCGTTCGGTATCTACTTCCCGCGCTTCACCGGCACGATCTACGAGATCCTGTCGGCGCCGATATCGCCGCTCGAGATCGTGGTCGGCTACGTCGGCGCCGCCGCCACCAAGTCGATCATCCTCGGCCTCATCATTCTGGTGACGGCGAGCTTCTTCGTCCCCGTGCGCATCGCGCATCCCGTGTGGATGCTGGCGTTCCTCGTTTTGACCGCCCTGACTTTCAGCCTGTTCGGCTTCATCATCGGAATCTGGGCAGACGGCTTCGAGAAGTTGCAGGTCATCCCGATGCTGGTCCTGACGCCGCTCACCTTCCTCGGCGGCACGTTCTACTCGCTGAACATGCTGCCGCCGTTCTGGCACAACGTCGCCCTGATGAACCCGATCGTGTATCTCATCAGCGGGTTCCGCTGGAGTTTCTACGAAGTCTCCGAGGTCGACGTGCGCGTCAGCCTCGCGATGACCCTCGGGTTTCTCGGGCTTTGCCTGGCGATCGTGTGGTGGATGTTCAGAACCGGGTATCGGCTGAAACCCTAGTCGCCAGCACAACGTACTGTAGGAGCGGCGCGCGTCCTGCTAGTCTGGGCGTCGTTGCGCTCAAGGCCTTCTACAAAGCATCGGAATGGGGAAACGACCATGCAAGGGACGTTCGGACGAATGATACTCGGCTTCATCGCCGCTGCCATTTCCGTTCTCATCGTACATCAGAGCATCATTTACGTGCTCGGAACGTTCGGGATGGTGCGTTCCGATACCCTGGACGATGCGGCCGCTCGGCTATGGGCCGTTCGCCTCGATACCGCTTCTCGCCAACAGCGTGTTCTGGGGTGGCCTGTGGGGCGCCCTGTTCGGGTTGGTCTACGACAATCTGCCCGGCACCTGGAGCTGGCTCAAGGGCCTGCTCTTCGGCATCCTCGTCGTCATCTTCAGCAACTGGATTTTCCTGCCGCTGATCCGCCAGTACATCTTCAAGTACCCGCCGCAGGCCCTGTTCACCGGCTTCAACGGCTCCAACCCGATGGTGTTGCTGCCGGGCTTCCTGATCCTCGCCGGCTTCGGGCTGGGCCTCGGCATCGTCTATGGCCTGCTGGCGCGGCGTTAGCGTTTCAGTCCTTCTCGACCGTGCAGACGCCGCCTCCGCGCGCAGCCGCTGGCAACAACTCAGGGTGGTAACAGAACCACCTTCAGCGTCATCGCGGCGTCCATCGCTCGCTATTGGGCCAACGGCAAGACCGATCCTGACGCAACACTGTTCAGGTAGCACACCCCACGACAGCGCCGACTCCTGCTATAGTGTTCGGCTATGGACTGGATCGACGAAGGCATCATCCTGGGCGTGCGGCCCCACGGCGAAACGGCGAGCGTCGTCGAATTGCTGACCCGCGCCCATGGCCGCCATCTGGGCCTCGTCCACGGCGGCCGCTCGCGCAAGATGCGCCCCGATCCTGCAGGTCGGCAATCACGTCGAGGTCGCCTGGAAGGGCCGCCTCGCCGAGCACCTCGGCCACATGACGCTCGAGACGCGGCGCGCCTACGCCGCCGAGGTCATGGAGAGCGCGATCCCGCTTGCGGCCCTCGCCACCCTCACCACGCTCGCCCGCCTGCTGCCCGAGCGCGATCCGCACGCCAGCCTCTACGAGGTCAGCCTGTTCGTGCTCGGCTTCCTCGACGAACCGGAGGTGTGGCCGGCGCTGCTCGTCCGCTGGGAACTGGCGCTGCTCGATGAACTCGGTTTCGGCCTCGATCTCACGCAGTGCGCGGCGACCGGCGGCAACGACGATCTGATCTACGTCTCGCCGCGCACCGGGCGCGCGGTCTCGGCTTCCGCCGGCGAGCCCTACCGCGACCGCCTGCTGGCGCTGCCGGCATTCCTGCGCGGGCGCAGCCAGGCCACGGTGTCGGGGGACGATCTCAGCGCCGGCTTCACGCTGACCGGCCACTTCCTCGAGACCCGCGTGCTGGCGCCGCGTGGCGAGGTGCTGCCCGAGGTCCGCGGCCGGCTGATCGATCTGCTGGCCCGCCAGCGGAAATCCGCCGACGTCGTGCTGATGGCCCGGAACGGATAATCCTCACTCCGCGTTCTCCTGTCGTGGCCTGTCGGCGGCCGCGGGCATCCCTACGTCCGCGAACCCGCCCGCGGCGATGCCAAGGGGATCAGCGATGCTCGACTTCCTCCGCAGAGGACTGACCCAGCTCGGCGAGTGGGCGGCCACGCCGGCCGCGTTCTTGTTCGTCGCTGCGTTCACCGCCGTATGGTACGCGGTCGAGCGGCAAACGCTCGATTGGCACGGTATCGCGACGCTGCTGACCTTGTTCATCGCCCTGCTCGTCAACCGCGCCACCTATCGTGACGCCCAGGCCCTCCACGCAAAGCTCGACGAACTCATCAAGGCGATGCCGAACGCGCGCGATGCCATGGCTGCCATCGATAAGGCCGAGCCTGAGGACATCGAGCGCCACCGCAACCGCGAGCCGAACAAAGGCTGAACCATTCCCGCCTCCCGTAAAAGTGTGGTCCATGGCCGCCGCGAGGCGCTATGATCTCCTGGAAATCGCCACCCCGGCCGCATTGCGGCCCCGGCAGGCGCGCTCACTCCCCCAAGAGACGCCCCGCAAAGACCACCCCAGGAGGACCCCCATGGACAAGAAAGTCATCACGCTCCTGAAGAACCAGTGCTTCATCGACGGCAAATGGGTCGGCAAGCCCGAGATCCCCGTCACCAATCCGGCGACCGGCGAGGAAATCGCCAAGGTGCCCCGCTCGGGCACCGCCGAAACCAAGCAGGCGATCGACGCCGCCGAGAAAGCGTTCAAGACCTGGAGCAAGCTGCTCGCCAAGGAGCGCTCGGCGATCCTGCGCAAGTGGTTCGACCTGCAGATCGCGCACGCCGACGAACTGGCGCTGCTGCTGACCAGCGAGCAGGGCAAGCCGCTCGCCGAAGCGCGCGGCGAGATCATCTACGGCGCCTCGTTCACCGAGTTCTATGCCGAGGAAGCCAAGCGCATCTACGGCGAGACGATCCCGACCTTCAAGCAGGGCACGCCGCATCATCGTCATCAAGCAGCCGCTCGGCGTCATCGGCGCGATCACGCCGTGGAACTTCCCGCACGCGATGATCACGCGGAAGGTGTCGCCGGCGCTGGCCGCCGGCTGCACGGTCGTCGTGCAAGCCGGCGACCGAGACGCCGCTGACGGCGCTGGCGCTCGCCGAGCTCGCGCGCCAGGCCGGCATTCCGCCGGGCGTGTTCAACGTCATCACCGGCAAGTCGGCCGAGATCGGCAAGGAGCTGACGACGAGCCCGAAGGTGCGCGGCATCACGTTCACCGGCTCGACCGAGATCGGCAAGGTGCTGATGGCGCAGTCCGCCTCGACGGTGAAGAAGGTCGAGCTGGAGCTCGGCGGCAACGCGCCGTTCATCGTCTTCGACGACGCCGACATCGACAAGGCGATCGAAGGCGCGATGGCCTCGAAGTACCGCAACGCCGGCCAGACCTGCGTCTGCGCCAACCGCCTGCTCGTGCAGGAAGGCGTCTACGACGAGTTCGTCGACAAAGCTCGCCAAGGCGGCGTCGGCGATGAAGGTCGGCGACGGCACCGAGACCGGCGTCATGCAGGGCCCGCTGATCAACAAGGCGGCGATCGAGAAGGTCGAGGAGCACATCGCCGACGCCGTCGCCAAGGGCGCCAAGATCGTCACCGGCGGCAAGCGCCACAAGCTCGGCGGCACGTTCTTCGAGCCGACGGTGCTCGCCAACGTCACGCTCCGACATGAAGATGCGCGCGCGAGGAGACCTTCGGGCCGGTCGCGCCGGTCTTCAAGTTCAAGACCGAGGAGGAGGCGATCGCGATGGCCAACGACACCGAGTTCGGCCTCGCCTGCTACTTCTACGCCCGCGACATCGGCCGCGTCTGGCGCGTCGCCGAGGGCCTCGAATACGGCATGGTCGGCATCAACGAGGGCATCATCTCGACCGAGGTCGCCCCGTTCGGCGGCGTCAAGGAATGCGGCATCGGCCGCGAAGGCTCGAGCCACGGCATCGATGGCTTCGTCGAGATGAAGTACATGCTGATGGGCGGGTTGTAGGGATCGCCGCGGTCGTCAACGTCCCGTCTCGCCGCCTGCGGGGCGAGGGCTACGGTGCGGGGCGGCAACCGGCGCGAACGTCGCGGAGCTTCGCCGCCCCTCACTCGTGCTGAAAGCACGGCTCCG
Source organism: uncultured Alphaproteobacteria bacterium (assembly GCA_963775035.1). Taxonomy (GTDB): domain Bacteria; phylum Pseudomonadota; class Alphaproteobacteria; order Rhizobiales; family Hyphomicrobiaceae. The sequence continues at coordinate 20,648 of CAVZHG010000012.1, forward strand.
CCATGACCTTCTCCCCGTAAGAACGGGGAGAAGGAGAAGCTGACCGAACCACCTTGGAGAGAGATGCCATGCTCGAACAGATAGAAGTCGGAGACATGGTGTTCATCGCCGAGGGACAGGAAGGCATCGGCGCGGTGCGGAAATCCGCACAAGGGCACGTTCGTCCTCTTCGTCGAGAATGCGGGCGAGTTCGAAATTCCCGCCTCTGCGATCGTCGGCGTCCATGATCGCAAGGTCATCGTCAATCCCGGCCAAGCTTCCCGCCCCTGCTCGACGCGATCGGTCACGCGCACGATCGCGAGGACCCCAAACTCGTCGGGTGATCATCGCGGCAGCGGATTAAGAACAAAAAGGGGGGCTCAGGGGTCCCCCGGTGGGGTGCGGGGCTAGCCCCGCTCGCGCCGCAGGCGCGATCTGCGCACATCCGCACTGTCGCCAGCCTCAAAAAACGCCGCTACACTCGCGGCCGTCATTCAATTCTGCGGGGAGCCTCACACATGGTCGAGCGCGGCAACGAGCGGGTTGCCTGGTTCAACGGCGAGTTCATGCCGGAGAGCCAGGTGCAAGATACCGTTCCGCGACCTGAGCTGGGTCTACGGCGACGGCTGCTTCGACATGACCCGCAGCTTCAACCACAGCCTCTTCAAGGTGAAGGAGCACGTCGACCGGCTCTACCGCTCGCTCAAGTATCTGCGCATCGATCCGGGCTTCGGCCCGCGAGCGCATGTGCGCGCTGACGGAGGAGCTGTTCGCGCGCAACCGCCATCTGCTCGGCCCCGACGACGACTACTGGATCGGCCAGCGCATCAGCCGCGGCGTCAAGGACGTGCCGGGCGACAACCTCAACTATCACGGCCCCAACGTCGTCCTCGAATGCGCGCCGCTGCCGCTGACCCAGCGCGCCAAGCTGTTCAAGGAGGGCATCCGCGTCGTGGTGCCGTCGCACCGCCGCACGCCGCCTGAATCGCTCACGCCGCGCGCCAAGACGCACAATTACCTCAACATGATCGTCGCCAACCAGGAGGTGCAGAGCGCCGACCCGGAAGCCTGGGCGGTGCTGCTCGACGTCAACGGCAATCTCGCCGAGGGCATGGGCTCGAACATCTTCACCGTGCGCGACGGCGCGCTGCTGACGCCGCGCGAGAAATTCGTGCTGCCGGGCGTCAGCCGCCAGACGGTCATCGATCTGGCGCGCCAGGAGGGCATCACCGTCACCGAGGCCGACATCGACCTCTACGACAGCTACACCGCGGACGAGATGTTCCTCACCTCGACGTCGCTGTGCATCTGCCCGGTGACCAAGATCAACGGCGTCGAGATCGGCCCGAAGGGCCAGGTGTGGGGGCCGGTGACGAAGCGCCTCGCCGAGGCCTACAGCGCAGTTCGTCGGCTACGACTTCGTCGGCCAGTACCTCAAGCGCTACTCAGGAGGGCATGCAGGCGCGCGCGTTCTGATCACTTCTTCGGCAGCGGCGACTTGGCGCCCTTGGCCTTCAGGAACAAACCGCTCGCGATGGCGCGCGAGAGATACTCGGCGCTGCACTCATACGCCGCTTCGTTCAGTCGCGTGCCGGTCAGCGGTTTGCCCTGTTCGCTGCGCAGGCGCATGATCGTCTCGCCCGCCTCGTAGCGGCTGATCCGCATGATGCCGAGCGCGGCCGACACCCGCTTCAAGATGGTGCGGATCTCCTGGTACTGCGGGTCCTTGGTCAGCGCCTTGATGTAGTGGAGCCCGATCAGCGCCACGTCGACGCCGTGCCCTCGGAGCCAGACCAGCGTCTCGGTGAGCGTTTTCTCGAATTCGTCGGCCGGCATACGGGCGAGCGCGTCGGCGGTCCCGACCTGCCACAGCACCAGATCGGGACTGAGGAGCGCCACCTCGTTCTTGATGCGCTCGCTGGCGTCGCGCGCGAGTTCACCCGACACGCCACGGTGGACAATCGAGACATCGAGGCCCTTGAACGTGTCCTCGAGAAGCTTCTCGACGACTTCGTAGTGCCCGGCGGACGCCGAATTACGAAGAGCGACCGGGGACGCGCCGATCACCAGAATGACGATCCGCTGGCGCTCGCGCAGCGCGCGCTCGACGTTGGGCAGCGGCGTATCCGACACGACCTGCGTCGTGCCCATCTGGCAGTCCCGCGAAATCGGCGGCAGAGCTGTTCTCCGGCTTCGGCTCCTCGGTCGCGGCAGGCGGTGTCGCCGGCGGCACGGCCGGGCCCTGCTGGGCCACCGCGCCCGAGTGGCACGCCGGACGCCAGTACTGCCGCTATCGCCAGCAGCCCTCAGCTTTTGCGCCCAACTCTGTCGCGCCATTCCGTCAACCATGCAACGAGACCCATGAGAGACATGCCCACCACGAGGATGAGCGTGTCAAGAACGATGCCGCCCGGCCATGCATAACGCAGGATCTGGCTCATCAGACTTAGCAGTGACGCCGCGCAGAACACCTCGAGCGAGTTTCTGCCGAGCATTGACGGGTATTCAACGATCTTCGGCACCGCTCGCGCAATATAGGGATAGACGATCGACATCACCGCGACTAGTGCCAGGAACTGAATAATCCGTATCGGGGTTGCAAAAGTCTTGCCATTGATGAACAGCAACTTCGGCGACGGCACCTTGGTCGGGTCGATCCAGTTGCCCCCGGTCTGCACAAAGATCATCGCTAGAATGACGATCGGCAGCGCGGCCCACCGGATGGCGACGATATTGCGCCGCGCCCAGCCGCCGGGCCCGGTCTCGCGCGCAAAGACCAGCCCGAGCACGAAAATAAGCTGCCAGCACAACGGGTTGAAGTACCACTGACCTTCGACCGGCCAAGCCGGGATGGTCAGCGGCACGACCAGCGAGACGAAATAGAGCGTCAGCGACGCCGGCAGCAGCATCCAGGGGATGTAGCGATCGATGATCGCCAGCAGCGGCGCCGTCAGCATTAGCGCGACGTAGAGCGGCAGGATGTCGAAGTAGCCGAGCTGGTGGCTCAGCAGCGCGATGCCGATGTGGGTCTCGATCGGCCGGTAGAAGACCGCCGCCGCGTTGTGCCACTCGAGCAAGGAGCGGGTTCTCGAACAGCTCCGACATCGCGGCCAGGGTCGCGATCGCGATCATGACGATCATCATGTGCGCCGCATAGAGCGTCACGGCCCGCCCGCCGAGGCGGAAGATGATCTGGCTGATCGGTGTCGGCCGCTCGGGCCCGCCGAGCACGTAGCGCAGCGACCAGCCGGCCAGGAACACGAACAGCTCGGCGGAATCCGAGATCGACACCGCGCGATGGGTGAAGCGGTCGTAGAAGAGTCCGGGAATGTGGTTGATGAAAATCGAGATGAGGGCGACACCGCGCCAGAAATCGACGGCGTTGGGAGGTCGTGGCATCGATCGATCCGACGTTGGTCCTGTCTTCGATCTGCCGCAGCCCGGCGGTCGAGCCGGCCGGGCGATCGGCCGCTGTCAATCCCGGTCGCGGCGGCGCGCTGGAACCCTTCGCGGCCAGTAACGCCGGAAGAGCGCAACGGTTGCCGGCAGAATAATGAGCTGGCCGATCAATGAGGCGAAAAGGCAGATGCCGGCCAGCCGCCCGAACAGCCGTCAGCGACGGGAGGTGCGAGAGAATTGTAACACCAAGGCCGAGCGCCAGCACAATGGTCGTGAGGACGATGACCGGGCCGATGTGGTGCATGGTCCGCACCAGCGCCTCGCTGGCATCGACCGTGCCCGGGCGGCTCTCCTCGAGCTGGAAGCGATTGAGGAAGTGGATCGTACTGTCGATCGCCAGCGCGAACGCCACCGTGATCGCGATGATCGAGGCGAACTGAAGCCCCTCGCCATTGACCCACAGCAGCGCCCCGGTCGCGAAGATCGGGAACAGCGACGGCAGGATGCTGGTCACCCCCGACAGCACCGACCGCAAGGCGATGCCGAGGAAAATGAAGATCACGAACATGTCCCCGATCAGCCCCCAGTTGAGCTCGCCGATGAGGCGCGCCGAGTTGCGGGCGGCGATCGCGGGAAGCCCGGTCACCGAGATCTCGTAGCCGGCATGGGCCGCGCGCACGGGATCGAGCGCCTTGTCGATCTTCTCGACGATCGGGAGGATCCGGCTGGCGTCGATATCGGGGAGCCGCCCGGTCACCAGGACGGCGTTCTGATCCTTGTCGATGAAGCGCTGCACCAGATGCTCGGGCAGGATGCTCGATGTATTTCTTGACGGTCTCGACGCTGGTGTCGCCGGTCTCCGCGAGCCAGCGGCGCAGGCTTTCCACCGACCACACGTTGCCGAGCCCGGCCTCCTTCTCGAGGACGCCGTGCGCCGCCGCGATCGACCGCGAGCGTGCGATCGTCGAACAGCGACTGGCCGCCGTCCCACTTGATCATCACGTGGACGGGGTTGGCGCCGGTCAGCTTCTGGTCGAGCCGATCGGTCGCGGCGAGCGCGTGCTCCTTGTCCGGGACCTGATCGGCGAGGCGGTACTGCGGCACGAGCTTGCTGTAGGCGAGGCCGGTAAGGATGACCGCAGCCAGCCCGGCAATGCTCCAGACGAAGGGTGCCGCAATCACGCGGCGGACGATCGCCTCGGTGACCCGGCCAAGGATGCCGAAGCCGCCATCGGTGTTCGGCTCGACGCCGGCGGGCGGCGGCGGCTCGTTCGGCACGAGGAGGGCCGCGAGCGTCGGCACCACCACGGCCACCGCGACGTAGGAAATGCTGACGGCCAGCAAGGCGAGCGAGCCCGAACGTGCGGATCAGCGCCGATTCCGCAAAGGAGAACGAGAGCAGCGCCAGCGCCGCATTCATCGCCGTCAGCAGGCACGCCGGCGCAACATCGAGCACCGCTTCGCGCGCCGCCGTCAGCCGATCGACGCCGGCCATGATGTCGCGGCGGATCGCAAACACGAGATGCATGCTGTCGGAGAACCCCGACACCAGGATCAGCGGCGTGATGACGTTGATGAACGAGGTTGAGCCGAAAATCGAGGCCGCCGAGGACGCCGAGCGTCCACAGGATCGCCATCGACGGGCCGGCCACGGCGAGAAGTGTCAAGCGAGATGCGGCGGAAAAACAGATAGGCGATGCCGGTGCCGAACAGGAAGCCGAGCCCATTGTAGACGAAGCGGTCGCGCTCGACGGCATTGCGGATTTCGAGCTGCATCACCGGCGCGCCGGTGAGCTGGACCTTGAGGCCGGAACCCGCGAGGCCCTTTCTCCGCGGTCTCCAGAATGCCGCCGATCACCGCCTTGGCGCCGCGCTCCTCGACGAGCTTGCGATCGAGCGCGATCACGGCGAGCGCCAGCGTCCCGTCGGCGGAGAGGAATTTCCCGGTGACGATCTCGTTCGCCTGAGCTTGGTGATCATCGCCGCATAGGCGTCACCCTCGGGAAGCTCGTCCGGCACGATCGGCGCCGCATAGCCGGTCGCATCGGGTTTGTCGCGCGCCGACAGCATCGAGACGAGGCCGTTGACGCCATCGGTGAGCTGGAGATCGACGATCGTGCTGTTGACGACCGCGAGCTTCTCTCGCGACAGCAGCCCCGGGCCCTCGATGACGACGAGAACGTCATACTCGCTCGACGGAAAGCGCCGGTCGATCTCCTCGTATTGGAGGAATTCTTTGGTATTGGTCCGGAACAGCTCGGAGAGGCTGTCGTCGACCTTGAGGCGCATCACGCCGAGGACGGCGAGGACGGAGAGCAGCACGATCAGGAGCGCGGAGATGCGTGGCGCGCGCAGCGCCACGAGGCCCAGCCGCTCCAGTCCGAAAGTGAAGGCAAAGGTGCGTCTCGGCCGGTCCACGCCCGGCCCGCTCGTTTCCGGCCCGCCCGTCCCCGACATTGCCGTTCCCTCTCCCGTGTGCCCGCCCGCAGGATGCTGCCGCATCAACCGGGGCGGGACGTTCGCGGGACGGTTACGCTGCCACGGCACGCGTGCCGGCAAAGCCCGAATCCCTCATGTTCGCGGGATGCTGCATCGGTCGACCGGCAACTGCAAGCCATTTGCTCGGCGCCTGCGCCGATGGTCGATTGCTGATGTCACCGCGTCACGACAACTGATTGACATTCCGAGATAAAGGCTCCGGGAATCGCGAGGCGGCGGCCGCACCGCCCGCCCGCAGCCAGCCGCGATCGGCCCGCGATGTCAGGCCGCCTGCGCCGGCTGCAGCTTGGCGACGATGCCGAGGCGTTCCTCCGCGGCGGCAAGGATCTGGCCCAGCATCTCGGCGTAGCGCGTCCCCTGGAAGCCGGCCATCAGGTTGAACTTGCCGTCCCAGCACCAGCCCGGATTGGGGTTCACTTCCAGCAGCTTGATCTCGCCCTGAGCGTCGGTGCGGAAGTCGATGCGCGCATACTCGCGGCAGCCGAGGCGCTCGAACAGGCGCATCGAATGCTCGATCAACTGGGCCTGCTGGTTATCGGTGAGCCGCGCCTCGTGGTAGCGGATCTCGGTCCAGTAAGGGCTCGTTGGATCCCACTTCGAATTCGTAGCCGAGGATGCGCGGCAGCGACGGGTCGAGGCGCGAATAATCCACTTCCAAAATCGGCAGCGCGCGCAGTCCCTGGTCGGGATTGCCGATCAGGCCGACACTGTATTCGGCCCCCGTCAGATACTCCTGCACCAGGATCGGGCGGCGCGGGAATTCGACGCGCAGCCGCTCGAGGTAATCGAGCAGCGAGCCCTTGTTGTGGACCACCGCGTCCTTGGTGATGCCCTGCGAGCTGTCGCCATAGTTGGGTTTCAGGATCGCGGGGAATACCGAGGGGAGCGTCGCGCCCTGGTCGCCGGGGCGCACGTAGGTCTCGAGCGGCACCGGCACGTCGAGCGTCATCGCGACCGCGCGCACGAGGCCCTTGTCGTAGCACGCAGCCAGCGCCCCTGGCGCCGCCCCCGTATAGGGAATGCGCCGCAGCTCGAGCAGCGCCGGCACATGCAGCTCCTTGAAGGGATCGTTGTTGAACCCTTCGTCGCACAGGTTGAGCACGAGGTCGGTGCGCAACTCGTCGAGGTCGCGCGCCATCGTCGCGTGGTTGTCGAGGTAGCGGAAGGTGTAGTTCGGCAGCTCGGCCGAGCGCCCCCTTGAGCTTGCGGATGGTGTCCATGTCCTCGGGGTTGAAGTGGCCGCCGAGCTTGATGTCGTCGGGGAGCCGCGGGTCGCCGAGCAGCACCGTGACGTCGATCTTCTGCACCTTGCCGCGCGCCTTGCGGGCGACCGCGATCGGCGCATCGGCGGTCAGCAGGATGCGGCGCGCCATCATGCCGAGATCCTGGTCGCGATCCGAGACGCTCTCGGCGCTGCCGTGGTGGCGGACGTTGCGGAAGCCGGTCTTTTCCAGGAGCCGCGTGATACTTTCGCGCGTATAGAGGCGCTCGGCGTAGAACTGGTCGGCGATCACGCCCTGCTCGTCGTTGACGATGACTTCGCGCGAGATCAGGCGCTCGCGGTCGGCCGAGATCGAGCGCTCGCGGCACACGAAATGGTGCTCGTCGATCCACTCCCACGAGCGGCGCTCGAAGTGCTCGGCCATGTAGGCGCCGTCGGTGATATCGAGCACGATCTGGCCCGAGGGACGCAGCATCTTGCCGACCGTCGCCAGCACCTTCTCGTCGTCCTGCTTGTTGGAGAAGTAGCCGAACGAGTTGCCCATGATGGCGACGCAGTCGAAGCTCGACTCAGGGAGCCGCGGGTTGCGGGCATCGCCTTCCTTGAACACGACGCCCAGCGCTTCGGCCTGGGCGCGCTTGCGGGCGAGCCGGATGAGGTAGCGCGAGCGGTCGACACCCATCACGTTCTTGAACCCGCGCCGGGCGAGTTCCAGCACGTGCCGGCCCTGGCCGCAGCACAGGTCGAGGATGGCGCTGTGCGGCTGGACGGCGGCGGCGGCGATCAGGAAATCCACCTCGCGGCGCGTGTTCTCGCTGTTCTCGACGACGTCGCCGTCGGTCTTGACGTAGAGCGCGTTGAACAGCTTGCGCCACCACTCCGACGGCAGGTGCTGCTCGAGATCGGAGACCGGCCCGAGGGAGGAGCGGGCGGGCGCACGGCGGGGCTTCTTCGACTTGGAACTGGTAAGGTTGGCCATGGCTGGCACGCCTTCGAGAACCGCCCGTTCTGCGGAGACGACCGGGCGCCCACATTTGGGCTCCCCCACTGCCGAACCTTCCACCTCGACGAGCCCAAAGTAGATGCTGTGACAAGAACGGCCTCAACGCGCGGGAGCATTTAGGGTTGCTCGCGAAAAAATCAAATCAGATTCTGCTTACAGACTTTGCAGACGCTCACCAACAGTGTCGCAGGGCGGTTGTCGCAGGCCTCGGCCGCAGTTGCGGCGCCCGGCTCTCGACACCCCGCCCGATCAGCCGGGGCGACCTTGACAACCCCGGCACCGCGTGCGCTTTTCCGGCCGAATCCACACAGATTTTACGCGCCGCGAATGGGCGCCGCGAGAGGGACCCCGGCCATGGCCGACGCCAGCATGCACCGTTACCGCTCGCACACCTGCGGGGCGCTGCGGAAGACCGACATCGGTGCCACCGCCCGCCTCTCCGGCTGGGTCCACCGGGTGCGCGACCACGGCGGGCTGCTGTTCGTCGACCTGCGCGACCACTACGGGCTGACCCAGGTCGTCGTCGACCCCGACACGGCAGCCTTCAAGACCGCCGAGCGGCTGCGCTCGGAATGGGTCGTGCGCATCGACGGCCGCGTCCGCGAGCGGCCGGCGGGCACGGTCAACGCCGACCTCGCGACCGGCGACATCGAGGTCTACGCCGGCGAGATCGAGGTGCTGTCGGAAGCCAAGGAGCTGCCCGTCCCGGTGTTCGGCGAGCCCGACTACCCCGAGGACCTGCGCCTCACCTATCGCTTCCTCGATCTGCGCCGCGAAACGCTGCACGCCATCATCATGAAGCGCCTCGCCATCACCCGCTCGATCCGGGCGCGGATGCACGAAGCCGGCTTCAACGAGTTCCCGACGCCGATCCTGACGGCGTCGAGCCCGGAAGGCGCGCGCGACTTCCTCGTCCCCTCGCGCGTGCACCCGGGCAAGTTCTACGCGCTGCCGCAGGCGCCGCAGCAGTACAAGCAGCTCCTGATGATGTCGGGTTTCGACCGCTATTTCCAGATCGCGCCCTGCTTCCGCGACGAGGACCCGCGCGCCGACCGGCTGCCGGGAGAATTCTACCAGCTCGACGTCGAGATGAGTTTTGTCGAGCAGAACGATGTGCTCGGCACCATGGAGCCGATCATCCGCGCCGTGTTCGAGGAGCATGCTGACGGGAAAGCCGTTACGCCGAGCTTCGAGCGCATTCCCTATGACACCGCGATTGCCAAATACGGCTCCGACAAGCCGGACCTGCGCAACCCGATCGAGATGCAGGATGTGACCGAGCACTTCCGCGGCTCTGGTTTCAAGGTTTTCGCCGGCATGATCGAGAAGGACCCGAAAGTGCGGGTCTGGGCGATCCCGGCCAAGGGCGGCGGCTCCAGCGCCTTCTGCGATCGCATGAACTCCTGGGCGCAGAAGGAAGGCCAGCCGGGCCTCGGCTACGTCTTCTGGCGAGAGGCAGAGGTCAGCGAATCGCAAAGGCCTGCAAGGGTTAGGACGACTCGAAGACGCGCCCAGAGGCTCGAGCTGGCAAATGACAGCTTGCTAATGCGAAGGCGCTGCCGGAGGCGCCGGCCCGGTCGCCAAGAACATCGGCGCCGAACGTGCCGCCGTGCTCCACCAGCTCGGGCTCGCGACCGGAGACGCCTGCTTCTTCACCGCCGGCGACCCCGCGCGGTTCTATAAATTCGCCGGTCTCGCCCGCGATCAGGTCGGCCGGGAGCTGAAACTCGTCGACGAGAATCGTTTCGCATTCTGCTGGATCGTCGACTTCCCGTTCTACGAGTGGAACGAGGACGAGAAGCGGCTCGATTTCGCGCACAACCCGTTCTCGATGCCGCAGGGCGGCTCGGCGACGCTCGACGCCGCCAAATCGACCGAGGATTTCCTCGCGATCAAGGCGTTCCAGTACGACCTCGTGTGCAACGGCTACGAACTCGCGTCCGGCGGCATCCGCAATCACCGCCCCGATACGATGATCAAGGCGTTCGGCCACGTCGGCCTCGGCGCGGACGTCGTGGAAGCCCGCTTCGGCGCGCTCTACCGCGCGTTCCAGTACGGCGCACCGCCACACGGCGGCATGGCGGCCGGCATCGAGCGGATGGTGATGCTGCTCACGGGCTGCACGACCGTGCGCGACGTCGCGCTGTTCCCGATGAACCAGCAGGCCAACGACCTGCTGATGGGTGCGCCGTCCGAGGCCGCGAACAGGCAGCTCAACGAGTTGCATATTCGGCTGAATTTGCCACAGAAGAAGAGCTGAACCGAAGTCGCGAGCGCGGCGGCCTGTCGGCTGCCGCGTTGCCCGTCACCTCGGCTGGTTCTCGCGCTGGGTCTCCCAGAAGTCGACGGAGTCCTCGCGCAACGCGTTGCGGCAATTGCGCCGGCATTCGACCCACGTGCCGCCAGGCAGACGGAACTCGAGGCCGTTGCGTCCACGGCGAACCGGCGCCTGCGTACAGCCGTTGCCGTACGTGCTGCAGGTCGTGACGGTGCCGTGGTTCTCGTCGCGATCACGCGACTGCGCTCCGGCAGCGCCGATCGCGGACACCATCACCGCCAGGCCGGCCCCCGCTGCTAAAATTGCCTTGAAGGTCATCTCGCGTTCTCCGTCGAACTGCTTGGGCCGGGCGCCCACCCGCCATGCCCGCCGTATCAATCGAAATTGTCGCCGGCACGCTCGCGCAGCGTCTCCCAGAAGTCGAGCGCTTCTTCGCGCACCGCTGTCTTGCAGTCCTGCCGGCAACCGATCCAGGTGCCACCGGGCATGCGGAATTCCTCGCCGACACTGGTGCGGCGAACCGGGGCCGTCATGCAGCCATGACCGTAGTTGCTGCACGACTGTACCGAGCCATACCCGCGTTCCGCGCTCTTTTTGCGCGGCGCGGCGTCGGCGGCGCCAACGGACGCGAGAACCAAACCCACGCCGGCCATAGTCGAAAGCCACGCCTTGTCGTCATGACGTCTCCTCCTGTTCGACGACGTGGGTCAAGCCCGCCGCGTCAACGCACCCGATCACCGCCACGTTCGCGCTGCGTCTCCCAGAAATCCAGCACCTCTTCGCGCAGCGCCGTCTTGCAGTCCTGCCGGCAGCTCACCCACGTCCCGCCCGGCATCCGCAATTCGTAGTCGAAGGTGCCGCGTCGGATCGGTGCGCCGGTGCAGCCGTGGCCATAGCGGCTGCAGGCCTGCACATGGCCATCGCGCGACTCGCGGCGCGACTCTGCTCGCGCAAAACTAGTCGCGGCAACGATCGTGGCAAGACCTGCCATCGATGATCAGCATGAATTTGGATGCCATCTTCAGTCTCCTTCGCAATGCTTACGGACAACGGACGCGTCTCGTTGCCGGGCCATCTCTCCGGCCATGCTGCGAATATGGCTGCAGACCACCGCACCCATACGCATCGTCCAACTGCTCGTTAGCCCCGAACCCGATCACAACCGCTTGAAGCAGTGCAATTGGGCGTGTCAAACGGCGGCAGGCTCGAAACCTCCGCGCCACCGTAACGTTCACTTGGAGTACAATCCGTTGACGCGGCCGACAACAGCACGGAGATGTGATCATGGCTCGAAAGCTTGATGCAGCCCAGCGCGACGCGGCGCTGCCAGCACTTGCGGGATGGAAAATGGTCGACGGGCGCGATGCCCTGACGCGCACCTTCAAGTTCGCCGATTTCAGCGCTGCTTTCGGTTTCATGGCGCGGGTCGCGCTGGCCGCCGAGAAGCTCGACCATCATCCGGAATGGTCGAACGTGTGGAACCGCGTCGAGATCACGCTGTCGACCCACGACGCAGGCGGCCTCACCCAGCGCGATGTCGATCTGGCCGGGATCATCGACACGTTGGCGGGACCCGCCGCCGGATGACGATCGCCCCCTCCCCGGCCAGCGGGAAGAGGGCGATGTTATCGACGTCGGCGCAGGCTTCAGCCCGCCTTCTTCTTGCCCGTCGCCGGTGCCGCCGGCGGGCCGCCGAACATGTCGGCGGTAATGCCCGCGTACCAGCCGATCGACTCCTGGTAGTTCTGCGCTCTCGTCCCCGCGTCCTCGCCGGGCTTCGAGACGAACGAGCCGGACGGATCGAGCTTGCCGTCCTTGGGCGTGTAGTTGGCGCCGACCTTGACGTTGTCGTCGGGCGCCAGCAGCGACCAGCAGGTGTTGCGGAAGCGGGCCGGGAAGCGCTCGCCTTGGTGAGTTCGGCGATGATGTCGTTCGCCGCGACCTTGGCCTGGCTGTTGGCTGAGAACGCCGACTTCGGCATCTCCGCCGCGATCGTCGCGTCGCCGAGCACATAGACGTCCTTGACCAGCGCCGAGGAGAAGTTCTCCGGATTGACCGGGCACCAGTCGCCCTTGGCTAATCCAGCGCGGAGCGCGATCTGGCCGGCGCTCTGCTGCCGGGATCACATTGGCGACGTCGTACTTCACCTTCTTGCCGGCCTTGGTCGTGATTTCGCGCGCCCGGGCATCGAAAGCGGTGACGCTGAAATCGTCGATCTCGGTCGTCAGGTTCAGCTCGATGATGTCCTTGTAGTACTTGTTGAAGGCCTCGACGAACACCGGCTGCTTCGAGAACCCCTTCTTCGGGTCGAGGATGACGAGGCGCGACTTCGGCTTCTGCGTCTTCAGGAAGTGCGCGATCATGCACGCGCGCTCATAGGGCCCGGGCGGGCAGCGGAAGGGATTGTTCGGCATCACCATCGCGACGGTGCCGCCATCCGGCATCCGCTCGAGCAGGCGCTTGAGATGAACCTTGCCGGGCCCCTGGGTGATGTAGGCGTGCGGCGCGCGCCCGTTCGATGCCGCCTCGGAATAGCCGGGGATGGAATTGTACTTGATCGCGATACCGGGCGAGACCACGAGCTTGTCGTAGGGCAGCGTCTGGCCGCCACTGGTGCGCACCGTCTTCTTCGCCGTATCGACGGAATTGGCACGCTGGTGGACGACGCTCACACCGAGGCGGCGGAGGCCGTCGTAGGTATGGTTGAGACTTGCGTAGGTGCGGAAGCCACCGAGATAGAGGTTGGAAAAGAACGACGACGAATAGATCGGGTTGGGTTCGAGCAGCGTCACCTGGAGTTTGGGCGCGCCGATCTTCAGCGCCCGTGCGACGCTCGCGCCACCCGCGCCGCCGCCGATCACGACGACCCGACCCGCCGCCGCCCCCTGCGCGATCGCGAATGAACCAAAACTGGTTGCCGCGACGGCGCCGGCACCAGCCCCCGCGATCAGCCTACCCAGGTCCCGGCGTGAAATCTCGGCTCATTCCTTCCTCCCTTGGTGTCAGCTCGGCTTGTGCCGGCTTCATTAATTCTCGAATTCGTCGATCGCTACGTTCACAGCCTCCCGACGATGGGTGCGGCGGCCGCGCCGCGAACTGCCTGACCGGCCTGCCCCGAGCCGCGCGCGCGTCGGCCAGAAGGCCGGCCACCTGCATCCAGAAAATGTCGGCGCCGCCATAGCCGACGATGCGCCCAATCTCGCGGCCGCGGATCAGCATGATGAATGTGGGCGAGTAGACGATGCGCGGAATAAAAGCGATATCGGCGTCGTGGCGGTTGCGCCGAACCAACGGCGCCAGTTGTCCGTCCTCGCTGGCCCGGTAGCCCGGCGCTACCTCGCGCTCGAAGCGGGCGCAATAGGGGCAGCCGGGATCGCCGATCATGACGAGCACGGCCGGTGCAGTCGCGATGTCGATCGGCGGCGCGATGGGGGCCACGCCCTGCGCACGAACGCCTGCCGGAAACAGCGCGATCGCCAGGGCCAGAATGAGAAAAATCGTCGTCGGGGCAGCGACTTTCGAGCATGGATATGGACCCGCTTGAGCGCCGCCCCCCGCGGTTGCATACAAACATTCTAATATGCTACTTGGAATAGGCAAGTACCGACGCCGTTGGCCGGGATCGTGCCGGGTGGACCTGTCGATGACGGTCGCCGGCCGCGGCGCGCGAGAGATCGGGACACGGCCCGACTGGATTGGCCAGACTGGTGGAGGAGGGCCCGGCCCAAACGCCGGGTGAGCTGAAGGCAATGACGCAAAGGATCGACGTCGAAATCATTGGCCGCCGCACGTTCCTGCTGGGTGCCGGCGCCACCCTGGCCATCGCCACGTTTCTCGCCAATCTGCCGGCGCTGGCGCAGGAGCCGATTCGCAGCCTGGACGAAGCCCTGAAGAAGGTCCTCGGCGACGCCAAGCCGGTCGAAAGCGGCATCACGCTCGAAGTGCCGGAGATCGCCGAGAACGGCAACACGGTACCCTTCGCGCTCGCGGTCGACAGCCCCATGACACCGGAAAGCTACGTCAAGACGCTGCACATCTTCGCGTCGGGCAACCCGCAGGTCGGGCGTCGCCAGCTACACGTTCACGCCGGCCTCCGGCAAGGCCGCCGTCTCGAGCCGGATGCGCCTCGCCCGGACGCAGGACATCGTCGCGGTGGCTGAGCTCAGTGACGGCAAGTTCCTGCTCGGCAAGCGCGGCGTCAAAGTCACCATCGGCGGCTGCGGCGGCTGAGGCAGGACAGGGAGAGCAAGAAAATGTCGGACGCAAAACCCCGGATCCGTGTCCCCGCCACCGCCAAGGTCGGCGAAGTCATCGAGATCAAGACGCTGGTCCAGCACGTGATGGAGACCGGCAACCGCAAGACCGCCGACGGCAAGGTGGTCCCGCGCAACATCATCAACTCGTTCATCGCGAGCTTTGCCGGCCAGGAATTTTTCAAGGCGGAGATCCAACCCGGAATCTCGGCGAACCCCTACCTCGCGTTCTACATGCGGGTGCCCGGCCCCGGTGACTTCGAGTTCACCTGGGTCGACGATGCCGGCGTGAAGGTCTCGCAGAAGACGCCGCTCGCTATCGGCTGAAGGCGATGCCGGCCCAATGCGGTCGGCCGATCCCGAAACGAAAAACAGGCGGCCCCGGCCGCCTGTTTTTTTGCCTGATTGGCTCTCAGCTAGAACCAGAAATCGAAGCGGAGATAGCCGGGCCCGCCATCCGGCGGCGCGCGGCCCTGCGTCTCCCAGAAATCAACGGTCGCGAAGCGCAGCTCTTCCGAGCAGCTCCGCTTGCACGGGATCCAGGTGCCGCGCGGCAGCCGCACCTCCCAGCCGTTCGGCGCGCGACGAACGGGGCCGGAAACCGACCCGTGTCCCCAGCGGCTATGCGCCACGACGACGCTGCTTTTTGGCGGCCCCAAGGGCGGGCGCTCGCGCGTGATGACTTGCGCCTCGGCGCCGCCGAGCACCGCCGCATCGAGGCCGGTCACCGCAACAGTGGCAGCAAGGCACGCAAACGCCAGCGGCGCTGCAGTCTTTCTCATTCCCCAGTCTCCCTGAAATCGCCGGCCGCGCCGATCATCATCGCCCGCGCCCACCGGCCCACCCCTTGACCCGACCCCTCGCCCCTACCCGCGCGACAGATTGATGCTCACGCCCTTCAAGCCGATGCCGTTGGTCTCGATCGACACCGAATGGCGCTCGCCGAGGATCGACACGTTCATCGACCCTGAAAAGGTTCCGCCGGTGATCGACAGGTTGATCCGGCTCGGCGTCATCTTGCCCTTGACGGTGCCGGCGGCGTTGAACGTGCGCTCTTCCCAGCTCCCATCGATCGTGCCGCGATCCTGGTTGAGGCTGGCGCGGAGCTCGATCTTGTTGCTCGCCGAGGCGCAACGCAGCGCAATCCCGAGCCCGCCGGCATCCTTCTGGGTATAGAAGGCACGGCACTTCAGGGCCTCGGACTTGCCGTTCTCGAGGCGAATCTGGCCGGAGCCGGTCCAGGTCCCCGCGAGCATCTCGAACGGTGTTTCGGCACGGGCCGGCGACGCCGCTATTGCCATACCCCCGGCCGCCGCGAGCAGCGCGGCAAAAACAATCCCACGCGATCCGCCACGCAGCAACGACCAGCCCATCCTCGGTCTCCCTTGTCTTCGTCCACGCGGGCGCCGAGCGAAGCGTTTCGCCTGCCACCTGAATGCAAGTGTCAGCCACATGGGAATGCGATCGAAAAACCTCAAGAGGCTATCATGTTACATGCCCGGCGTCAGGCGTATGACGCCCAAGTGCGCAGCAGGGTTCCGCCCCTGTGCACGGCGGCCACACACCCCTGGTCCACGCCGCCAAGACTGTTGACTGGAAAACGGGCACGCTGGCACCAATCTTCACAACAGGTTAAGGGTGGCGCGGCCACAAAGGCCACCGCAATTGGCTCGGCCGTCGATCCGACCTGATCCGAGCCCTCGCAGCCCCAGATTGGATCCGAGACCGCACAGGCAATGAACCACTTCTACGGCACCAGCGCCGACATTGATTCGCGCTACGCGTGGTCTCGCCTGTTCGCTGCCGCCCTGATCGGCACGATCGGCAATGTCGGCATGTGGTCGGTGGTGGTCGTGCTGCCGGCCGTCCAGGCCGAGTTCGGCGTCGACCGCGGGAGCGCGGCGCTGCCCTACACCCTGACGCTGCTGGGCTTCGGATTCGGCGGCGTGATCGCAGGCCGCCTCGCGGACCGCTTCGGCGTGATGCTGCCGATCATCGGCGGCGCCATTGCGATCGGGCTCGGCTACATCGCGACCGGCTATTCGCAGAACCTGTGGCAGTTCGCGATCGCCCACGGCCTGCTGATCGGGCTCTTTGGCACCTCGACGATGTTTGCGCCGCTGCTCGCCGACATCACGCACTGGTTCAACAAGCGCCGCGGCATTGCGCTCGCGATCTGCGCGAGCGGCAACTACCTGTCGGGGACCATCTGGCCGCCGATCCTGCAATATTCGATCGATGCCCACGGTTGGCGCACGACGCATCTCATGCTCGGCGTGTTCGTCACGGTCGCGCTGCTGCTGCTGGCGCCGCTGGTGCAGCGGCGGCCGCCGCACGCCAATCCGGAACCCGGCGCAGCGCCGGTCGCGGAGCCATCGCCCGCCCTCCTGCGCCTGTCGCCGGGCACGCTCCAGATGCTGCTGGTCGTCGCCGGCCTCACCTGCTGCGTCGCCATGTCGATGCCGCAGGTCCATATCGTCGCCTATTGCGCCGACCTTGGATTTGGCGCCCAGCGCGGCGCCGAAATGCTGTCGCTGATGCTCGGCTTCGGCGTCGTCAGCCGACTGGTCTCGGGGCTGATCTCGGACAAGATCGGCGGCCTTTGGACGCTGCTGCTCGGCTCGACGCTGCAGACGATCGCGCTGGTGCTCTATATCCCTTTCGACGGGCTCGCCTCGCTCTATGTCGTCTCGGCCCTGTTCGGCCTCTTCCAGGGCGGCATCGTCCCGAGCTACGCGCTGATCGTGCGCGAGTATTTCTCACCCAAGGATGCCGGCGCCCGGGTCGGCCTGGTGGTGTCGGCGACGCTGTTCGGCATGGCGCTCGGCGGCTGGCTCTCCGGCGTCATTTTCGACTACACCGGCTCCTATCAGGCCGCATTCCTCAACGGCATCGCCTGGAACATCGTCAACGTCGGGATCGTCGTATTCCTGCTGTGGCGGCGGCGCGTCGGCCAGCGCCGGCCGAGCCGCCGGCCCGCGATGACACGGCGCGGCGAGTTTGCCCGCGCGTGAGCGCCGCGTCAGCGCGCGCTACCACGCGATCTCCAGGATTTCGCGCACGTCGACGGGGCCGGCGATCTTCTTCGGGTTGCGGCGAACCGGCGCGTAGGTCATGGCGCGCTCGGCGATATCGTCGAGGTTCTCGCGCTTGATGCCGAGCGCGCGCAGGTTGCCGGGCTGCTCCAGTCGCGCGACGAGATCGGCGATCAGATCGCCGGCGGCACGGTCGGGCTGTCCCATCGCCGCGCTCAGCGCCTTCTGCCGCTCGCCGTTGGCCGACGCGTTCCAGCGCAGCACCGCCGGCAGCATGACGCAGCTCGTATGCCCATGCGGCACGCCATAGCCGGAGCCGAGCACGTAGCCGATGCCGTGGCTGGCGCCGCTCCCGCACCCGCAACGGAAGCCGCGATCGCCTGCCACATGCCGAACTGCGCTTCGAGGCGCGCTGCAAGATCATCTGGCCGCGCGAGGATCGCCGGCAGTGACCGGTGCAGCAGCCGCAGCCCCTGCAGCGACAGCGGTTCGGTCGCCGGATTGGCGGTTGGCGAGCAGTAGGATTCGACCGCGTGATCGACCGAACGGATGCCGGTCGAGACGAGCAGCCACGGCGGCGTATCGAGCGTCGACGCGGGATCGAGGATCACTGCGACCGGCGCGAACAGGCGATGGCTGAACGACTGCTTGAAGTGCGTCGCGCTGTTGGTGATGCCGGCGTTGGGCGTGAACTCGGCCGCCGACAGCGTCGTCGGCACCGCCACCATCCGCACCGGATCGGCCGACGGCGTCATCGGCGTCGGGTATGCGGCCGTCGTCGCGCCCGGACCGGTACGGCTCCATCCCGGCGGGACTGTCGACGCCATGCCAGAGGCACATCAGCATCGCCTTGGTCGCGTCGATCACCGAGCCGCCGCCGACCGCGACCATCAGGTCCGCGTCCGCCGCCCGCGCAGCCGTCGCGCCCGCGATCACGTCCTCGCGCGGGCTGTGCGACGAGATCGCGCTGAAGGAGCCGACGTGCAATGCGCCGAGCGCGGCCTCGATCTTCTGCAGCGGTCCGTCGGAAAGTTTGGCCAGCGACCGCGTCGACGTCACGAACACGCGCCGCGCGCCGAGCCGTTCGATCTCGGCGAGCAGCGCCTTACCGGCCGGCTCGCCGAACACGATCCGCTCCTGCGACTGGATCGTGAAAATGCCGCTTGGCAGCGGTGACTGACTGTGACTGGCCATGGCGCGTTCCTCCGGGATTTGTTTGGAGGCCACTGTGCAACATGGCGCGCGGCGCGGCAAATCGGGCGGCAGGAGCAGGCGGCGCCGTGCGCTCGCTAAGTCGGCCGCACGATCGGCAAGCCGTCGCGGTTGCCCCACTCCTGCCAGGAGCCGACGTAGTTGCGCACGTTGGGGTATCCGAGCAGCCGCAGCGCCAGATAGGCGTGCGCCGAGCGAAAGCCGGTGTTGCAGTAGACCGTGATTGCCTTGTCCGGCAGTCACGCCGCGGGCCTCGAAGATCGCCCTGAGCTCGCTTGGCGATTTCATGAGCCCCGACGCGTGATCATAGAGATCCTCCCAATCGCAATGGCGCGCGGAGGGGATGGCGCCGCCGTGCCTGGCGCGGCGATCGTCGCCGGTGAACTCGGCCCGGCTGCGGTTGTCGAGGATGAGGCATCGCGGATCGTCGATCGCCGCGAGGATGCTGGCGTACGTCGCAACGCGGCCCGCCACGGCCTCGAACGGGAACTTGTTTGGCTGAGGCGGCCCGCTTTCGCGCTCGATCGGCAGTCCCGCTTCTGCCCACGCTTTGATGCCACCGTCGAGCACATGAACGTTCTCGCAGCCGAGGTACTCCGCGAACCAGAAGCCGCGCGCCGCGCACATGTCGGTGAAAGCGCCGTAGAACACGATCGTGTCGGCTGGCTTCACGCCACGCCAGCCGAGCATGTTCGCCCACATGCGGGTGAACGAGGCGAGCGGCGCCGGGTCCGTATCATCGCAATTGACGAAATAGGGATCGAAGTGGCGGGCACCCGGAATGCGGCCCGCCGCGAACAGCTCTGCCGGCCGGGTGTCGACGACCGAGAGCCCGGGCGTGCCGAGCATCTCCCTGAGCTTCGCCGCCGACCACAGGAGATCGGGATTGGCCGCCGCGCCTTGAGACGAACTCATCGAGCCTATGTCCTACCCGAGCAGCGCCTTGATCTCGGCGGCGAACGCCGGACCGAGGTCGGGCCGCTCGAGCGCGTAGGCGACGTTCGCCATGAGGAAGCCGATCTTGGAGCCGCAATCGTAGATCTTGCCGTCGAAGCGGTCGGCCCAGAACGTCTGGCCGGGGGTGGCCGCAAGCGCAATCATCGAATCGGTGAGCTGGATCTCGCCGCCGGCGCCCTTCCCCTGTTTGGCCAGGAGATCGAAGATCTGCGGCTGGAGGATGTAGCGGCCGGTGACGTGCAGGTTGGACGGCGCGGTCCCCTTCGGCGGCTTCTCGATCATGGATGTGATGCGCGTTGCCTTGGCGGTGCGATCCTCGACGCCGACGATACCGTACATATGCGTCTGGTCATCCGGCACCGGCGCGACGGCGATATGATTGCCGCCGTGGCGGTTGTAGGACTCGATCATGTCCGCGAGGCACGGCGTCCCCGCATGGTGCAGCATATCCGGCAGCAGCACTGCGAACGGCTCGTCGCCGACGATGTCGCGCGCGCACCACACGGCATGGCCGAGCCCGAGCGGCGCCTGCTGGCGGGTGAAACTCGCCTGGCCGGCCTGGGGCAAATCCTTCATGAGCGCGTCGAGTTCGGCGCGCTTGCCGCGCTCGGCGAGGGTCCGTTCGAGCTCGAACTGGCTGTCGAAATGGTCCTCGATCACCGCCTTGTTGCGTCCGGTGACGAAAATGAAGTGCTCGATTCCCGCGGCCCGCGCCTCGTCGACGACGTGTTGTATGACCGGCCGATCGACGACCGTCAGCATCTCCTTGGGGACCGCCTTGGTCGCGGGGAGAAAGCGGGTGCCGAGGCCGGCGACGGGAAATACGGCCTTGCGGATGGGTCTCGGCGAACTTGTCATGAATTCGGCTCCAGGCCTGCGGCGAACGTGTCGGACGAGAGGAGAACTTGCAGGGAAAAAATGCGTATTCTGTTCCCACGATCAGTCGAAGAGGCAACTTGGCGGGACGGGCAAGCGGGCCTTTCTAACAGTCGGAGGCCACGAGGGACAATGAGCATCGGGGTCACGGCGACGCCGGCGATCCGCCAACTCCGATTGCCGACCATGCGGCACTCGACGGGCGCCTGATCGGTTGGCCCTAAATCGGCCCGCTTCGGCTGGATTTTGGTTCGTGGTATCAGGAGCCGAGTCGGCCGGACGAGCCGCGCCGGAACATGGGAGACGCGATCGCGTTGCGCCGCCCCGGGACATCGACAGGTCAGGTCACGACGGCGCTGAGCGACGTCATGGCGACGCTGTGCTCGGCGCTGATCCTGGTGTTCCTCGTCACCGCTGTAGTCGCGGCCCAGCAGCAACCCACATTCAAGGCGTGGCTCGAAAGTTTCCGGCCCGACGCCGAGCGCGCCGGCATCACCCGTGCCACGTTCGACCGCGCCTTCGCCGGCATCGAACCGGATCTCTCCCTCCCCGACCTCATCCTGCCCGGCAAGCAGGAACCGCGGCCCGGCGGCCAGGCCGAGTTCAGCCGCACGCCCGAGCAGTACATCAACCGCGACCAGATCGCGCGCCTCGCCAAGCAAGGCCGCGAGCTTGCTGCCCGTCACAAGGCGATCCTCGACCGCGTCGAGCAGCAGATCAGCGTCGACCGCTCAGCCGTCCTCGCCATCTGGGGTCGCGAGACCGCCTTCGGCAGCCATCGTGCAGGCCACGACGTGATCCGCGTGCTGGCGACGCAAGCCTACACCGGCCGCCGCCCCGACCTCTTTCGCGGCGAACTCATCTTTGCGCTGCGCCTGCTCCAGGAGGGCATCGTCACGCGCGACAAGATGCGGGGATCGTGGGCGGGCGCCATGGGTCTCACGCAGTTCATGCCGTCGGAGTTCTATGGCTCCGGCATCGATCTCGACGGCGACGGCAAGCTCGACCTGTTCGGCTCGACGGCGGATGCGCTGGGGTCGGCGGCGCGTCAGCTTCAGCAGAAAGGCTGGATCAAGGGCCTGCCGTGGGGCATCGAAGTCAAGCTCGGCTCGGGCGTCGACTGCGCCAATGAGGGACCAGCCAACAGCCGCCCGATCGCCGCATGGGCCAAGCTCGGCGTCTCCCGCGCCGACGGCAAGCCTTTCGCCGAGGCGCTGCTGACGCACGACGCCTACCTCATGTCGCCGGCCGGCGCCTTCGGCCCCTCGTTTCTCGCAACCGACAATTTCAAGGCGATCCGGGCCTACAACATGTCGGATCTCTACGCCGTATTCGTCGGCCACCTCGCCGACCGCATCGCCGGCGGCGGAGATTTCAGGACGCCGTGGCGCCAAATTCGCCAGCTCCCCGACCGCGACATCGCCGAGATCCAGTCGCAGCTCAAGCAGCGCGGCGCCGCGATCGACAAGATCGACGGCAAGATCGGGTCGAATACGCGCTGGCAGATCGGCCAGTACGAGCGGCGCGCGCGCATTGACGTCGGCTGCTGGCCGCGTCAGGAAGTGCTGGAACATCTGCGCAAGGGAATCGCCGATGGCCGCTGAACCTGCATTGCGAGCCGCGCCGCGACCGTACCGCGCGATGGCGCTGGTGTGCGCCGCGCTGTGGTGCCTCGCGCTGGCACCGATAGCCATGAGCGGACCGGCCCGCGCCCAGGGCGCAACCGGCACCAGCTACATCACGCCCTTTCCGGACAACGACAGCTACCGCCTGGAAGTGTGGGGCGACGTTCTCGCTGAAGGACTGCTCGCGGGCCTCATCGAGCAGTTCGCCGACGAGCCGCGCGTCACCGCTCAGAAGCGCCATCGTCCGGTCGTCAGCCTGATGCGGCCGACCTTCGACGACGATATCGGCGAGATCGTCAGCGAGATCGCGCGCAGCACCGCGCATATCGTCGTGATCCAGATCGGCCTCAACGACCGCGTGCCGCTGCGGCTGCCCAATGGACGCCGCGCCAACGTCGGCAGCGAACCCTGGCGCGAAGAGTATACGCGCCGCATCGATCGCATCATGCGGGCGTTCAAGGCCCAGCGCATCGCCGCCTATTGGGTCGGCCTGCCGATCATGCGCCGGCCCGACGCCAACGACGACGCCCAGGCGATCAACGAACTGCTGCGCGAACGCGCCAACGTCGCCGGCCTCAAGATGATCGACGTCTACGCGGCGACCGCCGACCAGGGCGGCAACTACGACGCCTACGGCCCCGATGTCTCCGGCACCAACCGACTGCTGCGCCAGGGCGACGGCATCACCTTCACACCGGCCGGCAACCGCAAGCTCGCTCATTTCGTCGAGCGCGAACTCAAGCGCGATCTCGTGCAGGCGCGGGCCCAGCGCTCGATCCCGCTCGCCGGCGCCGAGGCCGAGCAGCGCCTGATCCGCCCGCAGCGCCAGGCGCCGCCCGCGACCGCGCGCGCACCGACTGCCACCGACCCCAAGCAGGCCGCACCCGCGCGGCCGACCACCGCCACCACCGACGGCGAGCTCAAAGCCGACAACGGCCGCATCACACTGACGGCCGCTACCGATTCCGGCCGCCAGGAGACCGCGACGGTCGACCTTCCGCGCCCCGCGATCTCGGGCAACCTGATGGCCCTCCTAGGCCGGCGCGCGGCGAGCGATCGCGCCAACCAGCCCGGCGAGGTGCTGGTCCGCGAAATCCCCGGCGGTCTCACGCTTTCGCGCACGATCTCGACCGTTGCCAGCCCGGGCGCGCCGCAGCGCCGGGCACTGCCGAGTCAGACGCCGTTCTTCCGCGTTCTCGTCAAGGGCGAGCGGCTCGAACCCAAGGCCGGGCGCGCCGACGATATCGTCTGGCCGCCCGCGGCAGCATCGGCACCACCTGCAACGCCGGCAGCGGCGCCCGCAGCGGACACACCGCCGACGCGGCCACTCACGTATCGGCCGCCGCCGAGGCCCGGAACGAAATAGGTTTTGGTATCGGCAAACGCTTCGCGCCTGCCGCGCGCAAGTAGGGCTTTCGTCCCACACCCCAACCACGCCGGAGGCGTGTCTTCGACACGACGGAGACCCCGGCCCCCCTCTCTTTTTTGAAATTGGGAGCCCGCTACTCCTGTAGCGGCCGAAGGCCGCGCTCACTTCTCCCTCGCCCCATTGGCTTCAATGGGGAGAGGGTGGGGTGAGGGGCAGGAGCTTGCTCTGACGTTTATATTTGCCGCCGCCCCTCACCCAGCCCTCTCCCCGCGAAGGGCGGGGAGAGGGGAAGGTTTTTAGCGGTCGAAGACCGCGAGGTGAAATCACCAACCGGGGAGGCAGCCCCGCGGCGCGTGTAGGCGCGGAGCCGTACGCGACCGCGGCAAAAAAAGTGAAGCAGCGCCAGGGCCCGATAGGCTAGTCTGATCTCAAAGCAACCGGAGGAGACGCGATATGCCTGATGCTGTCATCGTTTCAACTGCCCGCACGCCGATCGGACGCGCCTACCGCGGCGCCTTCAACAATCTCCAGGGCGCCTCCATGGGCGGCCACGTCGTCGCGGAAGCGGTGAAGCGCGCCGGCGTCGCGCCCGAGGATGTGTCCGACGTGATGATGGGCTGCGCGATCCCGGAAGGCGCCAGCGGCGGCAACATCGCCCGCCAGATTGCGATCCGCGCGGGATTGCCGGTGTCGGTCGCCGGCGTGACGGTCAACCGCTTCTGCTCATCGGGCCTGCAGACGATCGCGATGGCGGCGCAGCGCGTGCGCTCCGACGACGCCGGCATCATCGTCGCCGGCGGTCTCAATTCGATCAGCCTCTGCCAGAACGAGCACGCCAACAAGTATCGCTCGCGCGATGAATGGATCGTCGCGCACAAGCCCGAGATCTACTGGCCGATGATCCAGACCGCCGACACCGTGGCCAAGCGCTACAAGATCAGCCGCGAAGCGCAGGACGAGTACGCGCTCGAGAGCCAGCGGCGCACGGCTTCCGCCCAGCAGGCCGGCAAGTTCAACGACGAGATCGTGCCGCTGCAGACCGAGAAATTGCTCTTCGACAAGGAGGGCAAGGTCACCGGCAAGGAGATGGTCACGCTGACCCGCGACGAGGGCAACCGCCCCGACACCAACATGGAAGGGCTCGCCAAACTGAAGCCGGTGATGGGCGAAGGCAACTTCATCACCGCCGGCAACGCGAGCCAGCTCTCGGACGGCGCCTCGGCGACCGTCGTGATGAGCGACAAGGAAGCCCAGAAGCGCGGCCTGAAGCCTCTCGGCGTCTATCGCGGCTTCGAGGTGGTCGGCTGCGAGCCCGACGAGATGGGCATCGGCCCCGTGTTTGCGGTGCCGAAGCTCCTCAAGAAGCACGGCCTCAAGGTCGAGGACATCGGCATCTGGGAACTCAACGAAGCGTTCGCCGTGCAGGTGATCTACTGCCGCGACACCCTCGGCATTCCCTCAGACCGCCTCAATGTCAGCGGCGGCGCGGTGTCGATCGGTCACCCCTACGGCATGAGCGGCGCGCGTCTCACCGGCCACGCGCTCATCGAGGGAAAACGGCGCGGCGCGAAATACGCCGTCGTGACGATGTGCATCGGCGGCGGCCAGGGCGCGGCCGGCCTGTTCGAGATCGTCTGAGGCAACAAACGATGGCTGAGCCCGCGGCACTGACGACACCCGGCTATCTCCACCGCGGGCTCGACGAGCTCTATCGGCTGGCGCGGGTCGACCCGCTCCGGCCGGACTGCACGAGCTTCTTCTTCGTGCGCCACGGCGAAACCGACGGCAACCACGCCCGCATCTTCCAGACCGCCGAGCAGCCGCTCAACGCGCGCGGCATCGCACAGGCCGAAGCCGCATCCGAGGCGCTCAAGGGCGAGCGCCTCGAGCGGATCGTCGCCAGCACGATGGCGCGGGCGTGGGTGACGGCGGAGATCCTCGGGAGACCGCACAGCCTCGCGCCGGAGCCCGAGGACGGCCTGCGCGAACGCTGGTTCGGCGATCTCGTCGGCACCCCGTCGCACGATCACGACTGGCGCCACGATCCGCCCAACGGCGAGACGCTCGCGACCTTCGTCACCCGCTCGCGCGCCGGCATCGCGCGCGCGCTTGACCACGCCGGCCGCAAACGCTCGACGCTGGTTGCGCACGGCGGCATCCTCTACGTGCTCGGTCCCGCGCTCGGCATCGACCTCGAGACCCAGCATCTCGCCAACGGCACGCCGCTGCTGTTCGAGCGCTCTGGCGCCGGGTGGCGCGCGCGGCGTGTGGCCGACATCGGCGGCGCGAGCGACAACGTCTCCTAAGAAGAAGTGCGAAAACCCATGGACATCACCGGCGAGTACACGATCAATGCCCCGCGCGACGTCGTCTGGCACGCGCTCAACGATCCCGAGGTGCTCAAGCGCACGATCCCCGGCTGCCAGGAGCTGGAGCAGCGTTCGCCGACCGATCTCGCCGCGAAAGTGACGCTCAAGATCGGGCCGATCTCGGCGACCTTCAACGGCAACGTCACGCTCGAAAACCTTGAGCCGCCGGCCTCCTATGACATCGTCGGCCAGGGCCAGGGCGGTGCTGCCGGCTTCGCCAAGGGCCGCGCCCGGGTGGAACTCACCGAGATCGACGCCGATACGACGAAGCTCGCCTACGCCGCGAAAGCCGAGGTCGGCGGCAAGCTCGCGACCCTCGGCGGCCGGCTCATTCAGGCGACGTCGAAAAAGCTCGCCGACCAGTTCTTCGGCAGCTTCGCCCGGGAGCTCAATGGCGACGCCGACGAGGCCGCCGCGGCGCCGGAAGCCAAAAAAAGCCGCTGGACCAAGTGGCTGCGACGGGGGTGAAAGCAGGCGCGGCGGCGGCCGGCCGGCCCTCGCTAGCCGGCATTCAGCGCTTGGACGATGGGCCTGCGGATGCTAACTGGCAGCCTGCTCGCCGCCCACCACGAGTAATCCAACTCTCAGGCAATCCGTCTTGATCATTCCGACCGATCTCGCCTCGTTCCTGGAACTCATCCGCCAACATGGCGATGCGGCCTACAGCCTGATGTTCGCCTACGCGAGCGGCCACAGTCTGCTGTTTGCGATGTTTGCAGGGTACGCCGCCCACGCCGGCGCGCTGAGCGTCGGCCCGCTGATCGCCGTGTGCTGGCTCGGTAGTTTTGCCGGTGACGTGGTCCGCTTCTGGATCGGGAGAAAGTTCGGGACGCGCTGGCTCAGGTCGTTTCCGCGGATGGAGCGCGCGGTCAATACAGCGGCCCTGCTGGCCAATCGCCACCACGTCTGGATGATCCTGCTTCACCGCTACCCGCATGGGATCCGTGGCGTCGCCGGATTCGCCTATGGCATGTCGCCACTGTCCTGGCCGACGTTTCTCGCCCTCAACTTCATCGCCGCGGGTATCTGGGCCTGCGCCGTCGTGGCGGCCGGCTACGCGTTCGGACGGGTGTCGGAGAAGGTCATGACGCAGGCCTCGTCGGGCCTCGGCGTCGTGATGCTCGTCGCATTCCTCGGCCTGTCGTGGGTGCTCAGCAAGCGGCTCGAGCGGGCCCTGGAACGCGGCTAGAGCACGTTCGTTCTTGATTAAATCGCGATCGGCGGCACGAACGTGCTCAAGCTATTGTTTCAAAGTCTCGATTCACGTTCTCGATGCGTGCGCAAGCGCTTGCATCTCAAACGATCAGGCTCTAGCCGGTCCGGCAAGACTGCCGAAC
Organism: uncultured Alphaproteobacteria bacterium; assembly: GCA_963775035.1. GTDB lineage: Bacteria > Pseudomonadota > Alphaproteobacteria > Rhizobiales > Hyphomicrobiaceae. The sequence goes on from CAVZHG010000012.1 coordinate 48,061, forward strand.
CGGGATTTTGAACCGGCGAAGTTCCGCTCGGGGACGCGCGAGGCGACCGCGACTACTTCCGCTTGTATCGATTGTAAGCGATCAGGCCGGCGCTGACCAACAGCGCCATCGCCGCGACTCCGCCCGGACCATCAATCTCAGGCGCTGAGTGACCGTGGTGGCCTCTGGCCATAGCCTCGGAAAAGATAGACGTCGTCAACCAGAACATCAGCGTCGTAGCAGCCAATCGAATATGCATCGCCCAATACTCCCAGACCATGTACCAGCACCGATTAAATGCGCGATTAACCATCTTCGCAAGACGGCAAGGCCGACATATCCCCGCGTTTCGGCTATCGCCTTTATCGCGAAAGGGAATTTTTTTCCAATGGTCGCCGTGCCTTCACGCTCCGATGTTGCACGCAGCCAGAACCGCCATCGGCAGGATGTCGTTGTCACGGGCGCCGAGCGGGCAGATCTGCACGGGGTGGGAGAGGCCGGCCAGGATCGGGCCGAGCACGGTGGCGCCGCCCAGTTCCCTGAGCATTTTCGTCGAGATCGACGCCGCGTGGAACGCCGGCATGACGAGCACGTTGGCGGTATCGGTCAGGCGGCAGAACGGATAGAGCTTCCGCATGTCGGGATTGAGCGCCACGTCCGCCGACATCTCGCCGTCGTATTCGAAATCGACGCCGCGGCGGTCGAGAATTTTGACCGCTTCGCTCATCTGGTCCGAGCGCTCGCCGCGAGGCTGGCCGAACGTCGAATAGGCGATCATGGCGACGCGGGGTTCCATGCCGAAGTTGCGCGCCGCTCGTGCCGCCTCGATGGCGATGTAGGCGACCTGCTCGGCGGTCGGCATATCGGTGACGCTGGTGTCGGCGACGAGGACGGCGCGGCCCCGGCAGAGCGCGAGCGAAACGCCGACGACGCGCCGGCCCGGCTTGGGGTCGATCACCCGCTGGATATCCTGGAACACGCTGCTCCAGTTGCGCGTGACGCCGGAGACCATCGCGTCGGCATAGCCGTGCACCACCATCAGGGCGGCAAAGACGTTGCGCTCATTGAGGACGAGCCGCTCGCAGTCGCGCCTGAGGTAGCCGTGCCGCTGGAGGCGGGCATAGAGGTAATCGGTGAACTCCTTCGTGTAGGGCGACTTGCGCGTATCGACGAGCGTGAACTCGCTCTTCATGCGCACGCCGAGTTCCTTGAAAATCGCCTTTACCGTATCGGTCGTGCCGACCAGCGTCGGCTGGCCGTAGCCGTGATTGACGTAGGCGTTGGCGGCTCGAATGACCGCCGGCTCTTCGCCCTCGGCAAAGACGATGCGCTTGGGATTGGTGCGCGCCTTCTCGAATGTCGCGGCGAGCCATCCAGCCATCGGATCGAGACGGCCCTCGAGGCGGCTCACGTACGCTCCCATGTCGACGATGGTCGTGCGTGCGACACCCGTTTCCATGGCCGCCCGCGCAACGGCCGGCGGCACGTGGGTCATCAGGCGCGGATCGAAGGGGGCCGGAATGATGTAGTCGGGGCCGAACGTCGGGCGGCGGCCATAGAGCGCGGCGGCGACCTGATCGGGCACCTCCTCGCGCGCGAGGCCGGCGAGCGCACGGGTCGCGGCGATCTTCATCTCGGTGTTGATTTCGCGCGCGCGCACGTCGAGCGCGCCGCGGAAGATGAACGGGAAACCGAGCACGTTGTTGATCTGGTTGGGGTAGTCCGATCGCCCGGTCGCAATGATGGCGTCGGCCGCACCGCGTGGACGTCCTCGGGCGTGATCTCGGGGTCGGGATTGGCCATCGCGAAGATGATCGGTTTCGGCGCCATCGACCTGACCATTTCCTGGGTGACGGCGCCCTTGGCCGACAACCCGAACAGCGCGTCGGCGCCTTTGAGCGCGTCCTTGAGCGTGCGCGCCTTGGTCTTGGCCGCGTACGCCGACTTCCACTGGTTCATGCCGTCCTTGCGGCCCTGGTAGATGACACCCTTGGTGTCGCAGAGCAGGATGTTCGCCCGCGGCATGCCCATCGCCATCAGCAGGTCGAGGCAGGCGATCCCGGCCGATCCCGCACCGTTGACGACGAGCTTGAACGTCGTGATGTTGCGCCCGGTCAGTTCGAGCGCGTTGATCAGGCCGGCGGCGGCGATGATCGCGGTGCCGTGCTGGTCGTCATGAAACACCGGAATATCGAGCAGTTCCTTCAGGCGCTCCTCGATCACGAAACAGTCCGGCGCCTTGATGTCCTCGAGGTTGATGCCGCCGAAGCTCGGCCCGAGGTAGCGCACACAGTTGATGAAGGCGTCGACGTCCTCGGTATCGACGAGGAGATCGAGCGCGTCGATATCGGCGAAGCGCTTGAACAGCGCGCCCTTGCCTTCCATGACCGGCTTCGAGGCCTGGGCGCCGAGATTGCCGAGGCCGAGGATCGCCGTCCCGTTCGAGACCACCGCGACGAGGTTGCCTTTGTTGGTGTAGTCGTAGGCGCGCGACTTATCCTCGGCGATCGCCAGCACCGGCACCGCGACACCGGGCGAATAAGCAAGCGACAGATCACGCTGCGTGGTCAGCGGCTTGGTCGGCGTGATCTCGAGCTTGCCGGGCTTGCCTTCCGAGTGAAACCGGAGCGCGTCGTCGGCGGTGAAGGTGAATTTGGTCGAAGGCGTATCGGCCATGTCAGCGTTTCCCCGGGGTCCGGTGCGCTTGCGCGATGTCTCGGCGGCCATCGGCTCGCTGAGAAATCGCCGCGCACGTCAGTATTGATGCAAGCCATGACGATATGCTGCGCCCGCCCTGTGCACAACTCGCCACTTGCCTCGCACTGCACCATGCGCCATGTCGTCGGACGGGGAGCACCCCCCGGGGGACTATGCTGGAATGGCGAGGCGCGCAAAAGGCGGTGAAGACGGAGGTGGCGGCGGCGATGACGCTGCCGCGCCGCCACGTGACGCTGAACCAATAGCCGAGACAGCCGACGCGGCGACCGACGGTGGCACGCGCGCCGTCATCGGCGACGTCACGCCGTCGATGGCGCAGTTCCTGGAAATCAAGGCGGCCAATCCGGACTGCATCCTGTGGTACCGGATGGGCGACTTCTACGAGCTGTTCTTCGACGACGCGATCGTCGCGTCGCAGGCGCTCGGCATCGTGCTGACCAAACGCGGCAAGCACCTCGGCCTGGACATCCCGATGTGCGGCGTCCCCGTCCATCGCGCCGACGATTATCTCCAGCGACTGATCCGCAAGGGCTATCGCGTCGCCGTCTGCGAACAGCTCGAGGATCCGGCGGAGGCGAGGAAGCGCGGCGCCAAAGCCGTCGTCAAGCGCGACGTCGTGCGCCTCGTAACGCCCGGCACGCTGACCGAGGACACGCTGCTCGACGCGCGCGCGCGCAACTACCTCACCGCGATTTTCTCGACCGCCAGCGACACCGAAACCTCTGGCGCCCACTTCGCACTCGCCTCGCTCGACATATCCACGGGCGAGTTCGAGATCGCGACCACGTCGGGCGAAGATCTGCCCGGCGAACTGGTGCGTCTCGCGGCCGGCGAGATCCTGGCGCCCGACCGGCTCACCGCCGACCGCACCATCGCCGCCGCCGCCGGCTATGCAGGAAGCGCGCTGACACCTCTCGCGACATCGTTTTTTGACAGTGCCTCCGGCCAGCGTACGCTCAGCGAGCGGCTCGGCGTCAAGGAACTCGGCGGCTTCGGCACGTTCACGCGGCCGGAACTCTCAGCCATCGGCGCGCTGCTGAAGTACGTCGACCTCACCCAGCTCGGCGCCAAGCCGGTGGTCCGCCCACCACGCCGCACGGGTCCCGCGACGACGCTCGTCATCGATGCGGCGACGCGCGCGAGCCTCGAATTGCTTCGCTCGACCCGCGGCGAGCGCGATGGCAGCCTGCTCTCAGCGATCGATCGAACCGTCACCGGCCCCGGCGCGCGCGAGTTGGCCAACCGGCTCGCGAGCCCGCTGCGCGACGCCGGCATCATCGCTGCGCGGCTCGACGCGATTTCCTTCCTGCTGACGGGGACGATCGCGCGCGAAGGACTGCGCGAGGCGCTGAAGGGTGCCCCGGATGTGGCCCGCGCGGTTTCACGCCTGGCGCTCGGGCGGGGCGATCCGCGCGATCTCGCAGCGGTGCGCGATGCGCTCGCGGCGGCGAACAAGAGTGCCGCAATCCTCGAGACCGCCGCCGGCGCCATCGGGCTGCCGTCGGAGCTGGCGCGCGCCGCTGAAAACCTGCGCGGCGTGCAAACGACACTCGCCGAGGTGCTCAAGCGCGCACTCGTCGAGACACCCGGCCATCAGCGCCGCGAAGGCGGGTTCGTGGGCGCGAGCTTCCGCGCCGATCTCGACGAAGCACGCGCGCTGCGCGACGACAGCCGTCGCGTGATGACCGATCTCGAAGCGACCTACATCGGGCAGACGGGCATCAAGACGCTCAAAGTGCGCCACAACAACATCCTCGGCTTTTTCATCGAGGTCGGCGCGCAGGCGGCGCGGCCGATGCTGACGGCGCCCCTCGATCAGACATTCAAGCACCGCCAGACCATGGCCAACGCGGTCCGCTTTACGACCGCGGAGCTCAACGAGATCGAAGGCCGCATCGCCAGCGCCGCCGAGCGCGCGCTGGCCATCGAGCAGGAGGTGTTTGCGGAATTGACCCGTGCGATCATCGACGAGGCGCGGGCGCTCGGCGCGGCAGCCGACGCGCTCGCCGCGATCGACGTCGCCGCCGGCCTCGCCGAACTCGCCGAGCAGGAGGGCTACGTCCGCCCCGATCTCGACGACGGCGCATCGCTGGTGATCGAAGGCGGACGCCACCCGGTGGTCGAGCAGGCGCTGGCCGCCGCCAAGGCCGGCCCGTTCGTCGCCAACGATTGCGTGCTCGGCAACGATCGGGCGCCGACCGCAGGTCTCGAAGACGCCGCGACCGGCCGCTTGTGGCTCGTCACCGGCCCGAACATGGCGGGGAAATCTACGTTCCTGCGCCAGAACGCGCTCATCGTGGTGCTGGCGCAGACGGGTTCGTTCGTGCCGGCGCAGCGGGCGCGGATCGGCGTCGTCGACCGGCTGTTTTCGCGCGTCGGCGCCTCCGACGACCTCGCGCGCGGGCGCTCGACGTTCATGGTCGAGATGATCGAGACGGCGGCGATCCTCAACCAGGCGACCGAGCGCAGCCTCGTCATCCTCGACGAGATCGGGCGCGGCACCGCGACCTTCGACGGCCTCTCGATCGCGTGGGCGACGGTCGAATACCTCCACGACGTCTGCCGCAGCCGGGCGCTATTCGCCACCCACTACCACGAGCTGACGGCGCTCTCCGGCCGCCTCGACGGAGTCGCCAACGCGACCATCGAGGTCAAGGAGTGGAACGACGAGATCGTGTTCCTGCACAAGGTGCGCGCCGGCGCCGCCGACCGCAGCTACGGCATCCAGGTCGCCAAGCTCGCCGGCCTCCCTGCCCCGGTGATCGCACGGGCCGGCGAAGTCCTGGCGGTGCTCGAGAAGACCGACCGCCGGCCTGATGGCGGCGCGCCCGCCCTCGACGACCTGCCGCTGTTCGCCGCGGCACGGCCGACCTCGCCCTCAGCCCGCCCGGCCGGCCGGGATCCGCTGCGCGAGGCGATCGCGGCCCTCAACCCCGACGACCTGAGCCCCCGCGAGGCGCTGGACGCGCTGTACCGGCTGAAGAAATCGGCGGGCAAGTAGCCCCGCGGGACCCGATCGCGGACCGCCGTACGACAGGCGCTGTTTGCGGACGTGAGCCTGTGATAACCTACTTCCATCCTAGCTTCACACACTGAGCGGTCCTTTCATCAAAGGGAAAGCCAATGAGCGTTCGGCAGGTATTTGCGCGCGCCGCAACGAGCGCGCTGCTGTTTTTCACCATTGTTATTTCCGTCTCCGCGCAGAACTATCCGGCCGCCAAGGAAGGCACGTGGGTCGCGCGGGATTTCCGGTTCCAGAGCGGCGAAGTGATACCGGAACTTCGCTTGCACTACCGGACGGTCGGCGAGCCGTCGGGCGAGCCCGTTCTGATCCTGCATGGCACGACGCAGTCGGGCGCGAGCATGTTGTCGCCGGGTTTCGCCGGGGAGCTGTTCGGCGCCGGTCAGCCCCTGGATGCCAGCAAATACTTCATCGTGCTGCCGGACGCGATCGGCCACGGCAAATCAACGAAACCCTCGGACGGCTTGCGCGCCAAGTTCCCGGCCTACAACAGCGAGGACATGGTCGCGGCTCAATACAAGCTGGTGACGGAAGGGTTGGGCCTGCGCCGCGTCCGCCTGATACTCGGCTTCTCGATGGGCGGGATGCATGCGTGGATATTGGGCATCCGATATCCCGACTTCATGGATGTCCTCGTACCCATGGCATCGCAACCGATCGCGATGGCCAGCCGCAACTGGATGATGCGGCGCCTTATCGTCGATTCCATCCGCAACGATCCGGAATGGAACAACGGCAACTACGCCACCCAGCCGCGCTCCGCTCGCTTCGCCACCGTCTTCTACGGCGTCGCGACCAATGGCGGCACCTTGCAATATCAGAAACTGGCGCCAACGCGCGAGGCTGCGGACAAGCTGCTCGATGGCCGGATGGCGGCTCCATTTCCGGGCGACGCTAACGATCTCCTGTACCAGTGGGACTCGTCGCGTGACTACGACCCCTCGACCGGGCTCGAACGCATCCAGGCCGCCGTGTTGGCGATCAATTCCGCTGACGATGAGCGAAATCCGCCGGAAACCGAACTCATGGAGCGAGAACTCAAGCGGATCAAGACAGCGCGCTCACTGCTGATTCCTACCAGCGACGACACCCGTGGGCACAGCACCACATACTTTGCCAAATTCTGGAAGAAAGATCTCCAAGAGTTGATGCAGACTGTGCCGAAACGCTGATCCAACGGCTAGCTCCGCCTTTCCGGGATCGGACCTCCGCGGTATCGGCAACGGGCGCCGGGCGCACCGAACGGTTGTCCGATCAACCTATTCCCGCGCCGGCCGAAATGCGCTATGCCCCGACCCAGTTGTATGACGCTTCGCCCGGAAGATTCGGGGCGCGCAGGCGGTTTGGCGTGCCCCCGATACGGCGCGACGGCGCTGCCGCTTTCGACCCGGCAAGGCCGCGGGAGCCGACACGATGGACAGCCCGACGACAGATGCCGTCGCCCCGACCCGTGACGCGTCGAATGGTGCGCCCGCGGAAAGGGGGCAGGTCGTCCATCCGCCCTATTTCGATCCCCTGGCGCTGCGCCGAGAACTGACCGCCATTTTCAAAGCCAGCGAGAGCGCCGAGGCTGCCCGCCCGGCGATCGTCGAGCGTCTGCGCGGCCTGCTGGACGGCGCGCATCACGCGGCGCGGACACAACTGTTGCGCGACGGGAAGGGGCGCCGGTGCGCCGAGGGCCTCTCCGATTTCCAGGACGCGCTGATCGCGCTGGTCTTCGACTACACGCGCGCCCACATCTACCGCAGCAACAACCCCGCCGACACCGAGCGCCTCGCCATCGTCGCCACCGGCGGCTACGGGCGCGGGCTGATGGCGCCGGGCTCCGACATCGACCTCCTGTTCCTGCTGCCCTACAAGCAGACGCCGTGGGGCGAGAGCGTCGTCGAGTACATCCTCTACATTCTGTGGGATCTGCGGCTGAAGGTCGGCCACGCGACGCGCACGCGTCGACCAGTGCATCCAGCTCGCCAAGGCCGACATGACGATCTGCACCGCCGTTCTCGAAGCCGCTACATCCTCGGCGACCGCGCCCTGTTCGAGGCGCTCGAGCACCGGTTCGCCAGCGACGTCGTGCGCGGGGGCGCCGCGCTTCATCGAGGCCAAGCTCGCCGAGCGCGACGCCCGCCATCGCCGCACCGGCGCCTCGCGCTATCGCGTCGAGCCGAACATCAAGGACGGCAAGGGCGGATTGCGCGACCTCCACACGCTCTACTGGCTCGCCAAATATTTCTACGCGCGGCGGGCCCGGCGCGGCGATCCGGTCAAGCAGGCGATCTTCACGGCCGAGGAGCATCGCACGTTCCGCCACTGCGAGGACTTCCTGTGGACGGTGCGCTGCCACCTCCATTTCCTCACCGGACGGCCGGAGGAACGGCTGACCTTCGAATTCCAGCCGCGAGCTCGCCGCCCGCCTCGGCTACGCGAACCGGCGCGGCCAGAAGCGCGTCGAGCGCTTCATGAAGCACTACTTCCTGGTCGCCAAGGACGTCGGCGACCTGACCACGATCCTGTGCGCCTGCGCTCGAGGTGCAGCAGCTCAAGCTGTCGCCGGCGCTCAGCGCCCTGTTCGATCCGATGGGCTGGCGCACCCGGCGCCGGGTCCGCCGCACGACCGCGATTTCCGCATCGACAACGGCCGTCTCAACGTCGCCGATCCCGATGTGTTCCGCCGCGACCCGGTCAACCTGATCCGCTTCTTCGCCCAGGTCGAGGAGACGGGCTCGCTGCTTCCACCCCCAAGCGATCCGCCTGATCCGCCAGTCGCTGCGCCTGATCGACGACAAGCTGCGCGAGGACCCCGAGGCGAACCGCATCTTGCTCGGCCTGATGACCGCGCACGGCACCCCCGAAGTCGACGCTGCGGCGGATGAACGAAGCCGGCGTGCTCGGCCGCTTCATCCCCGAGTTCGGCCGCGTCGTGTCGATGATGCAGTTCAATCATGTACCACCACTACACGGTCGACGAGCACCTGATCCGCACGGTCGGCATCGTCTCCGAGATCGAGCGCGGGGAAAGCGCCGAGCACGCATCCGCTGTCGCACGACGATCTTCAGGGCGGTCGTCAGATCGCCGCGTGCTCTACGTCGCGGCGTTCCTCCACGATATCGCCAAGGGCCGGGAGGAGGACCACTCCACGCTCGGCGCCCGCATCGCGCGCCCAGGTCTGCCCGCGCTTCGGCCTCGCCGCCGCCGAGACCGAACTCGTCGCATGGCTGATCGAGAATCATCTCGTCATGAGCAATATCGCGCAGAGCCGCGACATCGCCGACCCCAAGACGATCCGCGACTTCGCCGAGATGATGCAGAGCGTCGAGCGCCTGAAGCTGCTGCTGGTGCTGACGGTGGCCGACATCCGCGCCGTCGGCCCCAGCACCTGGAACGGCTGGAAGGGCCAGCTCCTGCGCACGCTCTACTACGAGACGGAGCCGCTGCTCACCGGCGGCCTATCAGCCAGATCGCCGCGAGCGAGCGCGTCGCTGCGGCGACAGGCGGAGTTCCGCAAGGCGGCCGCTGGCCGAGCCGCCCGAGCGCGTCCAGGCCTACATCGACCGCCACTATTCCGACTACTGGCTGAAGACGTCGACCGACCAAGCAGCTCGAGCACATGCGGCTCGTCAACCGCAGCCGAGGCGGCGGGCAAGACGCTTCGCGCACCGATTTCACGACCGACGCGTTCACCGCCATCACCGAGCTATCGTGCTGGCGCCCGACCATCCGCGCGTGCTGTCGCTGTTCGCCGGCGCCTGCGCCGCGGCCGGCGCCAACATCGTCGGCGCGCACATTGCCACGACGCGCGACGGTTTCGCCCTCGACACCTTCCTGCTGCAACGCGCCTTCGACGATGCCGACGACGAGCGCCGCCGCGCCGCACGTATCACCGAAATCGATCGAGCGCCTGCTGCGCGGCGAGGTGCGCCTGAGTGCCCTGATGGCCAAAAAGCACGGCGCCAATTCGGTCATCAACGCTTTCACGGTCGAACCCGAAGTGATCATCGACAACGTTATTTCCGACCACTTCACGGTGATCGAGGTCTCGGGGCTCGACCGCCCGGGCCTGCTCTACGGGGTCACGACGGCGATCTCCGACCTCAATCTCGACATCACCTCCGCCCACATCACCACCTTCGGCGAGAGGGCGGTCGACACGTTTCTACGTGACCGATCTGACGCGCAAGAAGGTCACTTCGCCCCAGCGCCAGGACGCGATCCGCAAGCGTCTCACCGACGTCCTCGCCGGCCTCGACGAATGAATTCTTCCTGCCGCGGGCCGCCACGACATGGCGCCTCGTTTTCGCCCATCTGCCCCGTCCTCGGATACCGCTCGTCCCCGATGAAACTCTACAGCGCCTTCGCGACGGTCGGCGGGCTAACCATGGCTAGCCGCATCCTCGGCTTTGTCCGCGACATCCTGATTGCCGCGGTGCTCGGCACTGGCGCGGTCGCGGACGCGTTTTTCGTCGCCTTCCGGCTGCCGAATCTGTTCCGCCGGCTGTTTGCCGAGGGCGCCTTCAATTCGGCGTTCGTTCCGCTGTTCGCCAAACGCCTCGAGGCGGAGGGCGAGGCGTCCGCGCGGCAATTCGCCGAGGAGGCGCTGGCCGGCCTGTTCGCCGTTCTGCTGGTGGTGACGGCGTCGCGAAATCGCGATGCCGTGGCTGATCCTCGGCCTCGCGCCGGGTTTCTCGTCGGATCCGGCGAAGTTCGACCTCGCGACGTCGCTGACGCCGCATCGCCTTCCCCTATCTCCTGTGCATGTCGCTGGTGGCGCTGCTCTCGGGCCTGCTCAACGGCTCGGCCGCTAATCGCTGCTGCGGCCGCGCCGATCGTCCTCAACGTCGTGCTGATCGCGGTCTTGCTGATCGGCCACACGGCGGCCTCGCACAGCGATGCCGCCGCCGGCCACCTCCTCGCCTGGGGCGTCACCGTCGGCCGGCATCGTCCAACTGGCATGCTGTGTTCGCCGCCCGCCGCGCCGGGCTTGCGCTGCGCCTGCGCGCGGCCGCGCATGACCGACGGCGTCCGCCGCCTCATCGCACTCGGCATTCCCGGCGTGCATCGCCGGCGGCATCACCCAGATCAACATCGTCGTCGGCACGATCATCGCCTCGCTCGAGGCCGGCGCCGTCTCCTACCTCTATTATGCCGACCGCCTCTACCAGCTCCCGCTCGGCATCGTCGGCATCGCGATCGGCGTCGTCCTGCTCCCGGACCTCTCGCGCGCCCTCGCGCGCCGGCGACAGGACGGCGGCGATGGACAGCCAGAACCGGAGCATGGAATTCGCCCTGCTGCTGACGCTGCCTGCCGCGGTGGCGCTGTTGGTCGCCGCCGAGCCGATCATCCGCGTGCTCTTTGAGCGTGGCGCGTTCTCCGCGCAGGACACCCGCGCGACCGCCTGGGCGCTCGCCGCCTTCGCCGTCGGCCTTCCGGCGTTCGTCCTCATCAAGGTGCTGCAGCCGGGTTTCTTCGCGCGCGAGGATACCAGGACGCCGATGCGCTACGCCGCGATCAATCTCGTCCTCAACGCGGGTGGCTCGCTGGCGTTGTTTCTCGCCTTCCGGGCCGCCGGCTACCTGCCCCACGTCGGCATCGCGCTCGCCACCTCGATCGCGGCGTGGGTCAACGCGACGATGCTGTGGGGCACGCTCAAGCGCCGCGGCGATTTCGTCATCGATCCCCGCCTCGCCCGCAACGTGCCGCTGATCGGCCTCGCAAGCGTCCTGATGGGAGCGGTCGTGTTCGCGGTGGCAAGCGTCGTGGACCCGATGCTTCAGGCGCGGGCGGGCCTCGCCGTCCAGGCCTCGACGCTCGCCGGCATCGTCACCCTCGGCGTCGCCCTGTTCGCCGCCGTCATCATCGGCACCGGCGTCATGAGCACGGCGCAGCTCAGGCGGAAGCTGAAGCGGTAATTCTTGCCGCGGTCGCCAATGCCTACTTTTTCGCGCCGATGGTGGCGGTGCCGGAATATCCGTCACTGCTCTTCCAATGGACCCGGTCGCCTTCCATCTTATTGACGGTGACGCAGTGGTCCTTGCCGCCAAGCCAGCTCCGCCAGCGATGGCAGATCTTGTTGGCGACGACCCACCAGGTGCCGCGATCGAACGCCGAGCCGGTGTAGAATTCCATATCCTTGGCGCGGCCGATCATGGTGCCGTTTTCGGAGTAGCTGATCGGCAAACCCCCGGCGGGCGTATGCAGGACGACCGTCTTGTTGGCGACTACGCCCTGGAGATCAATGGCGCTGATCGGCGTCGGCGCCTCGGCGCCCGCCGCGCCGATGGTCGCGGCCAACAGGCCCCCCGAAATCAAAAGTCTCGCACGCATTATTGACCCCTACGCATCGTTGGCTGGTCTTTCTTCTTTAAGGGCCTTGTAGGCTCGAATATGTCCGCGGAGTAGTCGCCAGACGGCATAGAACCCCGCCGGACAAGCATGAACCGCGCCGGGGCAAACGGCGATTAGTGATTATTTTAAGCGTTAACACGGAAAATCGTTAACGATCTCAAGGGGGAAGCTGGTTGATAAACCCCGCGATCCCGGCCGCGGTTCCCGCCTGCTCCATCACATCAGCCCCACCGGGGTCTGTGGATAACATTTCAATACGGAGTGTGGAGCCCCCGGGCGCTGGAGTTGCAGCAGCAGCAAGAGCGGCTCGGCGCGGGTCGCCGTCGGCCAGGAAGGCCAGGACGGGGATGCCGCGCGCGCGCAATAGGCGAACCAGGTCGGGCGCCCGTTCCCGATCGTAGGCATCGAGGAACGCGCCGGCCGTGACTCGCGAGCGGACGCAACCGAGAAAGCCCGGCACGTCGATCGAGGTGTCCTCCCCGGCCTCGCTCGCGACACGCTGCGCGTCGGCCAGGACCAGATCAAGATCTCGGGCGAACCGCGCCCGGTAGTCGGCGATGCGGGCCGGCGGGTCGCTCGGAGCCGGTGAGATCAGGACCAGCCCCCGAATGGCCGGGCCGACGGCGGGAGCGGTGGTAGGTTCGCTCGCCGTATCGGGCGACGGGGCCTCCATGGCCACCTGGAGCGCGCCGCGCCCCTCACCCGCGAGCACCACGGCCTTCGCTCCCTGGCCGACCAGCCAGCGGATCCAGGCGGCGATCTCGCCAGCGGCGTCACCATCGCGGTGGTCATGTTCGAAGGTGCAGTCGAACGGTTTCCGCCGGGCCTCGATGCCGAGGCTCAACGTGATCGCGAGGCTCGACTGGCGATGCCCCGCAAGTGCGACCTGGAGCGCGCGCGGGCCGCTCGCGCCGTGGAAAGCGAGGGCATCGTGGACGATCACGACGACTGTTGGTGCCGCGGCGAGAGTGCCGCCCGCCAGATCGAGATTGCCGATCAGCTCGAGGCCGAGGTGCTCGACCTTGACCTCATCCGCCACGGCAGGCGCTGCCTGCAGGATGCGCCACCATCAGCACCGCGACTGCACCGGCAAGACAGTGCCGCCATGAACGCCGGCGGGGGCGCATCCTACCCATCTGCATCGCCACCAATGAGCGGCCACAGCACCGAAAGGCCGACCCCATAAACCGCAACGAGGGCCAGCACCGCAAGCACCCCGAAATTTGCCGGAAAGCCCGTCGCAACGGTCCAGGTGGCAGCCGCCGCCCACAGCACGCACATCGCGATATTCAGCCGCTGGAACTGCAGCAACCCGCAGCGGGTGCAGCCAGCGCATCGGCACGAACGTGAAGCCGACGCACAGCAGGATGAGGCCGCTCACCGCCCAGCCCGGCAGCGCAAACGCGAAGATGTAGAAGGCAACCACGTTCCACACCGCCGGGAAGCCGACGAAGCAATGATCGTCGGCCTTGCTGCCGAGATGGCTGAAGTGAAAGAGCGACGACAGCAGGATGAGCCCGGCGAGCACACCGCCCCAGACCCCGGGCAGATAGCCGCCGAGTTGCAGCGCCAGTGCCGGCACGAATACGTAGGTGACGTAGTCGACCACCAGATCGAGCTTTTCGCCGGAGAAGTCGGGGAGGCGGCGGCCGACATCGACCGCGCGGGCGAAGGTGCCATCGATCCCGTCGATGATGAAGGCGACGCCGAGCCAGACGAACGCGACCTCATACTTGCCGTCGAGCACGGCATGGATCGCAAACAGCGCGCAGACGGCACCCAACGCGGTGAAGAGGTGGACGGCGGCGGCGGCCCAGCGCCAGCCAGCGGGCTCCGGCTGTTTCAGCCGGGTCGGCGGCGGGACTGGGTCACGCAGCATGAAGCGCCCCCAAAACGGAAAAAGGAGCGCCGTGGCGCTCCCGTCCGAACTCCGTGCAGCCGACAGCGCCATCGCCCGTCGGCCACGTCAAGCGGCTATTCGGGCCACTCAGAAGCGATGCTTCAAGGTGCCACGAATACCAACGCCATCGTCGCTCTGTTCGGGCAGCAAGCGGCGCTCGTCGAGCGACTTCTCGTTCACCCCATAGAGCAGCTCGAGGCCGAAATCGAGCTTGGGCAGAATGCCGAGCTTGCCGAGGCCGGGAATGCGAACTTCCGTCCCGGTCGACGGCGCGACCGAAATCCCCGTGCCATCGAGCTTGAGTTGAAGCGCCGGGTCCGCGGGCGCGCGCTGGGATGGCGTCGCGGCCGGCGCTGCCGCCCCGCCCCGCGTTTCCTCGAACGCCGTCGCGGCCGTCGCGCTCATCATCAGCGCGCCCAATACCGCTGCCAGTCGTATGCCGCTCAGCATGACATCCCCAAGAATGCGATTCCGTTGAAAACAACTTGGCTGCTTGGCCCCCGGGACTCAAGGAGGTTTCCACGCCGGCGATCGTTCTCCAGCCTTTTCCTCGGATGAGTGTGGTCCGAATGCAATAGACTGTCCCACTTTGGATCACTTCTTAATAACATAATCAGATCAATATTTTGACACGATCGGACGCAGCGTTCACTGAGCCCCGCCGCCGAGCAATGTGTCTTTTGCCTCATTGATCTTGGCCGCGAGGTAGGTCGAGCCGCCGCGGTCGGGGTGGAGCTTCAACATCAGTTCGCGGTGCGCCTGCCGGATCGCGTCGTCGCTGGCGCCGGGCTCGAGACCCAGGATTTCGAGGGCCTCCTCGTGCTCATGCGCCCGTCGGGTCCGCGCGGCTGCTCCTGCTCGGCACGCGGCATATCCTCCCGCCAGGACGGATGGATGCGGTCGAGATAGGCCTCGACGAGTTGCGCCGACTGCGGATCGGCGTAGCGGCAGTCCTGCCAGAGGTGGGCGAGTTCCACCGGCTTCAGGTCGTCGATGTCGCGGCCGGCGAAGAAACCCTTGAGGACGCGGCCATGCATCGCGCCGCTGTCGTGGTCGAGTTCCATCTCCAGATGCTCGGTGACGACGCGCGAGGTCTGCCCGGAGAGTCCGACCCGCGACCCGGCCAGCCGCCCCAGTTGATGCCGCGCGAGCCGTCGAGCAGCCACGAGCCGAAGCTGCGAGCGGAAAGGCATAGGCCAGCGAGCCGCGGACCATCACCACGAGCGCGAGCGGCGAGCGCCCCCGACCCGGCCACCAGCCGCAGCCGGCGGGCGAGCACCGCCGGGTTGGCTTGGCTGAAGGCGCGGACGGCCAGGAGCGACCAGTGCCAGAGCAAAGCAGGCCGAGCAGAAGATACTGCATCGCGCCTCAGTCCCGCTTCATCTGGCTGAGCAGGAGCTGCGCGCCCGGCCCCATCGCGCGTCTGGCTGCAGCTGGGTCAGTGCCGCCCGCCCGCCGGAGGCATAGACCGCCACCGCCCGCAGCAGCGCGCGGAGCTGATCGGCCGAGCCCTGGTCGAAGGCGCACCAGGCACCCTTGGTCAGCCGGGCGATCTCGCGGAACGCGCGTCTCGGCGGTGCGATCGTGCCCCTCCTGGAACAGGAACACCGGCACGCCGTGCAGGGCGAGTTCGCCGGCCCGGCCGCACAGGTCGTCGACGGCCTCCTCCATGCAATCGCCGACATAGACGAGCGCGTTGATCTTGCGCTTCTCGGTCTCCTGGCGCGCGTGCGACAGCACCTTGCCGATCTGCGTGTAGCCGCCGCGGCACTGCACCGTCGTCATCAGGCGGGCGAGCGCATCGGGGTCAGAGACCCATTTCGAGGACTGGCACTCGCCGGCGCCGCGGAAAAAGACGAGCTGCACGTCGAGCCCGCCGACCTCGGCGACGGCATGGAACATCTCGGCCTGCAGAGCCAGCGCCATGTCCCAGGTCGGCTGGCGGCTCATGGTGGCGTCCATGGCGAACACCAGGCGGCCGCGGCCCGTGGTGGTCTGCGGTGCAAGTTGCTTCACTCGCGCCAGGAAGGCGTCGACATCCGCTGAAGATGAGGCCGCGGGGGGCCGATCAGTGGGCGCCGTGCTCGGCACAGCGCCGGACGCAGGTTTGCTCGCCGGATTTTGAGCCGGGCTGGTATCCGGCGCCCTGGTCCGCGTCTTCTTGTCGTCGGCACTCATGCCTTCGGCCTCGTTCCGACATCCTGCCACGCGCGGCGCACGCCCTTTGATCCACGTCCGCGCCCTTTTATCGAATAGCGTATCCCCTTAGGATGGCCCGTGACAGCCCGCCTTTCAACAGGACGCGCAGCAAGGCGCGAGAGAATCAGGATTTTTGCCATGACAAAAGATGCAACCGGCGCGCGACCGAACCCCCTGATCGACACTGCCGCACTCGCCGCCATCCTCGGCGATGCGAACGTCCGGCTGTTCGATTGTACCACGCACCTGACGCCCAAACCCGACAACTCCGGCCAGAACGTCACGAGCGGGCGCGCCGACTATCTCAAGGGCCATATCCCCGGCGCCGCCTTCATCGATCTCGCGCGGGACCTCTCCGACACGACGAGCCCGCATCGGTTCTCGGTGCTCGGGCCACAGGCGTTCGCGACTGCAGCCGGCCGCCACGGCATCGGCGATGGCTCCCGCGTCATCCTCTACGACGGCGGCTACAATGCCTGGGCCGCCCGCGTGTGGTGGATGCTGAGGGGCTATGGCTTCGACAACGCGTCCGTGCTCGACGGCGGCATCATCAAGTGGCGCCACGAAGGGCGACCGCTCGCGACGGAGGCGACGACCTATCCGCCGGCCACATTCACCGCGCGGCCGCGCCCCGGCTTCTTCGCCGACAAGGCACGCGTCGCCGCCGCGATCAGCGCCGCCGACGTCCGCATCGTCAATGCGCTGATGCCCGAGCAGCACGCCGGCAAGAGCGGCGTCCACTACGGCCGCGCCGGCCACATACCGGGAAGCTGCAACGTCGCCTCGCGCGGCTTGCTCGATCCCAAGACCAACGCGCTGCTGCCGATCGACGAACTGCGCCGCCGGTTCGGTGACGCCGGCCTCCTCGGCGGGGAACGCGTCATCGCCTACTGCGGCGGTGGCATCGCGGCGTCACTCACGGCGCTCGCGCTTGCGTCGCTCGGCAAGGACGACGTCGAGGTCTACATCCACTCGCTGCAGGAATGGGCGAATGATCCGGCCATGCCGATGGAAGTGGGGTGAGGGGAGAAGCACACGGCATGGAGATCATCGCTCGACGCACGCTCACGACTTCGGATGGCCGGCCGACGTGTGAGGTCGTCATCAGCAAACCCACGCAACAAAGCGTCGACGAATGGCGGTGCGCCTATGAGATCAGAGGCGCGACGGCAACGAAGGCGGGTTACGCTTGTGGCGCGGACTCCGTGCAAGCGCTGATGCTGTCTTTTGATGGCATCAGACGGGAGCTTTCCACGTATGAACCCGAATTGTCCTGGGAAGGCATCCCGATAGATCTCGCGTTTCCACGCACGATACCAATCTCTATCGGCGACGATTTTTATCGCGAGATCGAAAAACATATCGATGCGAAGATCGAGAGCTTCTTAGACGATCGAAGCATCCGATAGCGCGCAATTACCTACCGCTCCGCGGCCTTCTTCGACGCCGCGCCCTTGTCAGTGGCGGACGCAGTGTTCCAGCCGAAGATCTGGCTGAGCTTGCGCTCGCGCTCGGTGTCGACGCTGACCGTCGCAGTCATGCCGGCGCGCAGCGGGGTTCTCGCCAGCCGGCCCTTCGATGCGCAACCGCACCGGCAGACGCTGGACGACCTTGACCCAGTTGCCGGACGCGTTCTGCGGCGGCAGCAGCGCGAACTCGGCACCGGTCGCCGGGCTGATGCTTTCGACGCGCGCCTTCCACGTCACATCCGGATAGATGTCGAGGATGATCGTCGCCTTCTGGCCGGGCCTGACGTGCGTGAGCTCGGTTTCCTTGAAATTGGCTTCGACCCAGATTTCGGCGTCGCTGACGATGGCGAACAGCGGCGTCGCCGCGCGGATCTGCTCGCCCGGCAGCAGCTTGGCGTTGACCACGCGCCCGCTCACCGGCGCGACGATGCGGGTGCGCACGAGATCGAGGCGGGCGCGATCGCGCTGCGCCAGCATCTCGCGAACGAGTGCGTGCTCCTCGGTCGGCTTGTCGGCGCGACCGCCGAGCGAGGTCAGGATGCGCGCGATCTTCTGGTCGATGACGCCGGTACGGGCGCGGGCGACGGTGAGATTGCTCGCCGCCTCTTCGGCGCGGAACGCGAAGCCGACCCCTTTGTCGCTGAGCTGCTGCTGGCGGCCATTCTGTGCCTCGAAGAAGGCAATGCGGCTGTTGGCTTCGGCCAATTCCATCTGCGCCTCGGCAAGCTCGGCGCGGAATCCGGCAACTTTGGAGCGCGTCTGGTCGAGTTCCGCTTCTGATTTGGCGAGCGCGATTGCGTAAGGTTCGGGATCGACAGTCAGCAACACGTCGCCGGCCGCCACCTGGGCGTGCTCGCGCACTTTGACGTCGATGATCCGCCCCGGCACTTCCGACGACACCTGGACGATGTCCGCCTTGACGTAGGCGTTCTCGGTCGCGACATAGCGACCGCTCCACAGCCACCACATGCCGGCACCGGCCACCAGGAACAAGGGAACGGCCACCAGGAGAACGGGGCGAGTCCAGCGAATGGATGTCATGGCAATATCGCTCGTGCTGCTTGTTCGATTTCGACACCCTCGGCATCGCCGACCTTTTCGAGTTCCGAAAGATCGACCCTCGGGTCATGGGCCGCCATCGCCGTGAGCTGTACCTTCACCGTGCTCATCAGCGTGACGAGGAGCGACTGCTCGGCGGCCGACAGGCCGGAGAGTGCGTCACGCACTGTTGCATCCGCAAGCGGGGCGATCGCGGCGTGCACGCGAGCTCCCTGCGCGGTGAGATAGATCCGGTTGACGCGCCGATCACTGGGCGTCGGCGCGGCGCTCGATCCAGCCCTTCTGCTGGAGCCGGTCGACGATGCGGCCGGCCGGCGCCTTCTCGATTTCCATCATGTCGGCAAGCTCGGACTGGCTCACGCCGGGGCGGCGGTTGACCCGCGTCAGGGCGAGCCATTGGGCGCGCGTTAGGCCGAGTTCGCGCACACGGCGTGCAAAGACGGTACGGAACAGCCGCGCCGTATCCGCCGTCAGCCAGCCGAACTGAAGATTGTCGCGATCGGACACTTTTCACCGCTGCCAAAAGCCATATAGTAATCTAGGTTATTATCATCCCGGTCACAATCGTCAAGGCAACGCCCGGCATATGAGCAATGCAGATGTTGCCTACAGCGCGAGCCCCGCTCAGCGCATCGCCATTCTGGTGCTGGTCGTCCTTTGTTCAACCGGGTTTACCGCTACGATTCTGGTCGCGACAGCCCTGCTGCCGCAGATGCAGGGCGCGCTTTCCGCGACCCAGGACGAAATCAGCTGGGTGATGACGTTCAACATCGTCGCGACCGCGGTGGCAACCCCGATGACCGGGTGGATGGTGGCGCGGTGGGGCCGCAAGTCGGTCATGGTCTGGTGCTCGGGCGGCTTTGCAGCGGCGACCGTGATGTGCGGCGCCTCCGACAGCCTCGAGACGCTGGTGTTCTGGCGCATGGTCCAGGGTGCCATCGGCGCACCGATCATTCCGCTCGGCCAGACACTGCTGCTCGACGTTTTCCCCCGCCGCCAGCACAGCCTGGTGGTCGCCATCTTCGGCATGGCGAACATGATCGGCCCGGTCGCGGGGCCGACCTTCGGCGGCCAGATCGGCGAGGCGTTCGGCTGGCGCTGGGGCTTCTACATGGTCGTCCCCGTGAGCGTCCTGGCCTTCATCGGCTTTCACCTCGTCCTCCCCGCCGACCCGCAGCGCAGCGAGGCGCGGCTCGACTGGATCGGCTTCATCGCGCTCTCGGTGGCGATCGGCGCCTTGCAACTCGTCTTCTCGCGCGGCCAGCGCCTCGACTGGTTCCAGTCGACGGAAATCATCATCGCGACCGCGCTCTCGGCGATCGCTTTCTACATCTTCATCGCCCATAGCCTGACCGCCCGGCGCCCGTTCCTCAACCTCGCGCTGCTCAAGGATCGCAACTACGCGCTCGGCCTCGTCATGGTGACGCTCTACGGGATGCTCAATTTTGCCCCGATGGTGATCCTGCCGCCGCTGCTCCAGCAGCACATGGGTTTCCCCGACAGCCTGATCGGCGCCATCATCGGGTGGCGCGGTATCGGCGCCGCGATCGGCTTCTTCATCGCCATGTTCATCGAGCGCATCGATCCGCGCGTCACCATGATCGTCGGCTCGACCCTCCAGGTCGTCTCCGGCTACTGGTTGATGACGCTCGATCTCACGATGTCGCCCGCGATCCTGATGGCCAATAGCTGCATCCAGGGCATCGCGGTCGGCGTGGTCTGGGTGCCGATGACGGTGATCGCGTTCTCGACGCTATCGCCGGAGCATCGCGCGGAATTGATGGCGAACTTCCATCTTCTGCGCAATCTCGGCTCGAGCCTCTTCATCTCGATCTCGGTCGCCGAAATCGTGCGCACCACCGGCACCAACTATGCCCGCCTCGGCGAATTCATCTCGCCCTACAACAAGGTCATCGCGATGCCCTGGGCGACGGGGAGCTGGAGCTTCGACAGCGCCTCCGATCTCGCCCGCATCTCGCGCGAGATCGGCCGGCAATCGACCATGATCGGCTATACCAACGCCTTCCTCATGTACACGATCATATCCCTCAGCATCATCCCGCTGTGCCTGCTCGCGCGCCGCAGCCGAGCGGTTACTGCGGCTTAGCTTATTCTCTTCTCCGCCGACGCGTACGGCCTGCGCCGGAGGCGCACCTTGGGTGCGACGCCTACACGCGCGGCGGCACTGCCTCTCTGGTCTGCATTCTCACCTCGCGGCCTTCGACCGCTAAGATTTTTGTTGCCGCGGTCGCCAACGCCTTCGGCTACTGGCGCCACGGGTCGTGTCAACCTCCCGGTCGCGACTTCACCTAGCTGCCTTCGGCAGCTACGCCTTTTTACTTGCCGCTTGCGTATAGCGCGTCGTGCTGAGAGGACGCCTCTGGCGTCACGCCTACACACGCCGCGAATTGCGCCTTGTCAGCCGGAAGACCGGCTCGAATCCCCCAAAGCGACTGTTCCTGACGGCGCTGCCAATAGAGGAACAGAACCGCCATGACTGCAGTCAAGACCATGGTCGAAAGGATGTCAGGCTCGCTGGATAAGGGCCAGCCACAGGCTCCAGCCGCTTTTGAAGCTCGGCGCCTTGCCGACCAGGAATCCGTTGCCGACGATGACGATCAGCAACACGCTTGCCGTGAGCGTGACAGTCGCCGCGATCTGAAGCGCCCGCTTCAAGAGCCGGTGGAATCATCGCCTGCTGACCTTCAACCAGCGGCCTGACATTCTCTCGACCATGGTCCTGCCGGCCGTCTGGCAGTTCTGTTCCTCTATTGGCGGCGCCGCCAGGAACAGCGCTTCGGGGGATCGAGCCGGGCTTCCGGCTAACGAAGCTCGCCGATCCGCGATCAAGGTACGAACCGCGCCTTCCGCAGCTCCGCGAGCTGTTCGAGGATACGGTCCTCGCTATCGAAGCACTCGGTAAATCCGAGTTTGCGCGCGCGCGTGGTATCCGACATCTGGTCCCACGCAGCCTTGAACACGTAGTTGCCAAAACCCCAGTTGGTCGCCTTGGCGAACGGCACGTGCATGAGGTCGTGCTTTGCCACCATGCGCTCCCACAACGGGCCCTTGTCGGCCATGAAGGCCACGAGATCGATGGTCTGCACGGGGCCGGCCTTCATGCCGAACAGATCGGCAATGCGCGGCCACAGGCTCTCCCAGCGGAAGAAATCGCCGTTGGTGATGTTGAGCGCCTGGTTGGCGCACGCGGGCGTCGTCGCGGCCCACACCGCGGCTCGCGCGAGGAGGCCGGCGTCGGTGACTTGATAGACCGAGCGGTAGTGGCCGTCGTTGCCGGGGAATTTGAGCGGCAGGCCGAGCTCCCTGGAAATGGCCGCATAGACGGCCAACGTCGAGAGCAGATTCAAGGGATTGCCGACCTTGAAACCCATTACCGTATGGGGGCGGATACAGGACCAGCTCCACGATTTGCCGGCCTGCAGGTTGGCGACGTAGTCCTGCTGGTCGAAGTAGAAATTCGGCGCCATGTGGCGCGGGTCCTCTTCCTTCGCCGGCGTCTTGAAGGCGCCGATGTGGGAGCCGTAATATTTCGTCCCCTGCATTACCTGAATGTGGCGGAGGCCTTTCGCGACGGCTGCGACCGGCTCGACGGCATTGGCCAGCAGCGCCAGATTGACCGCGACATTGCCGTTGGCGGGGAGGTGCAGCTCGCCCGGCCCCAGCGGAATGAAGCCGCAGAAAAAGATGTGCGTGACGTCGGTGAGGCCGCTGAGCTTGGCGCGGGCGTCGGCCGCGTTCGTCAGGTCGACGCCGATCCAGCGGACGTTGGCTGCGGGCTTTTCCGCCGGTGGATTACGGCAGAGCCCCGTGACCGTCCAGCCGTCGCGGCCGGCGATCTCGTTGAGGATATAGCCGCCGGTGATGCCGGTCGCGCCGATGATCATCGCGTGATTTATGTTCATTCCTCGCTGTGCGGCGCCACGCCCCTTGAATCCGCGGCCGTGTCCGGGCATGTCTCTCGAACCGGTTCGCGATCCGCTCAATCCTACACGAGAGGCGCATGAAAGCCCGCATCCGCATCACGCTCAAGAACGGCGTTCTCGATCCCCAGGGCAAGGCCATCCAGAATGCGCTCGGCAGCCTCGGCTTTGCCGGCGTCTCGGATGTGCGCCAGGGGAAGTACATCGAGGTCGATCTCGCCTCGACCGACGAGGCCGCGGCGCGCGCCGAAGTCGAGCGGATGTGCCGGGAGCTGCTCGCCAATACCGTGATCGAGGACTACGCGTTCGAGCTGGCGACACCATAGGCCTCACGGATCAGGGATCGCGCCCATGAAAACCTCGGTCATCGTGTTTCCCGGCACCAACCGCGAGCGGGATGTCGCCGACGTCCTCGCGACCGTGACCGGTTCGCCCGCGCAGATCGTCTGGCACGGCGACAGCGAGGTGCCGCAGTCCGATCTCATCGTGCTGCCGGGTGGGTTCTCGTTCGGCGACTACCTGCGTTGCGGCGCGATGGCCGCGCATTCCCCGATCATGCGCGACGTCGTCGCCAAGGCGAAAGCCGGCGTGCCGGTGCTCGGGATCTGCAACGGCTTCCAGATTTTTTGCGAAACCGGCCTTTTGCCGGGCATTCTCCAACGCAATGCGTCGCTCAAATTTATCTGCAAGGACGTCTGGCTCAAGGTCGAGAACACGCAGACGCAGTACACCCGGCGCTACAATCAGGGCGAAGTCGCGCGGATGATCTGCGCCCACGGCGACGGCAACTACTTCGCCGACGCGGCCACGCTCGACCGCCTCGAGGGCGATGGCCGCGTGGTGTTCCGCTACTGCGATCCCAAAGGCAACGTCACGCCCGAGTCCAACGCCAACGGCGCCCAGCGCAACATCGCCGGCATCGCCGACCCGACCGGGCGCATCCTCGGGATGATGCCGCACCCGGAGAATGCCGCCGAGCCGATGCTCGGCTCGGTCGACGGCCGCAAGCTGTTCGAAAGCTTACTTGCGGCATAGCTGCCTTTCTTGCCGCGGTCGCCAACGCCTTCGGCTACTGGCGCCGCGGGCTGCCTCTCGGGCGCGCTCTTACCTCGCGGCCTTCGGCCGCCACCATAGTGCGGCCTTTCGCGCTTTATCGGAGGCGCTCGAAGAGCGCGCGGCACGAGTCTCCAACCGGGAATGAAGCCGCCGCGGCCGCAGTAGCCGAAGGCGTTGCGGACCGCGGCCAACTAAAACCTACTTCACACTCGAGAAACTCGTCGGCTGCAGGAACGAGTTCACGACCTTGGCGACGATCGGGCCGTCCTTTTCGGTCTCGGCGCGGGCAGCGAGCCACTCCGGATCGGCGGCGAAGGCGTTCCACCTTTTCTCGCGATCGGCGAGGCTGTCAAAGGCCAGCAGGTAATAAAGGGCCTGGTTCGATTCCCCGACCAGCACCGTCCAGAAGCCCGCCTGCTTGATCCCGTGCTTTTCCCAGATCTTCAGGGTGATCGTTTCGAAGCGCTTGAGCAGGTTGGGCAGGCGGCCGGGGACGCAGTAGTAGACCCGCAGTTCGTAGATCATGGCGGCGTTTCCTATCATGGGCTGACGACCGGCCCGTGGAGGCCGCAGACGAGCGTCGGGCAGCCTTGAGCCGCCATAACGCGCCGCGATCCTGTCGAGCCGTGAGGCAGATGTTTACCTATTCCGCCCGTGTTGGCCACAGGATCTCCACCGGGGCGACTTGAAATATCGGCGCTTCTCAGGCCGTAACATCATAATAAATAATGAGAATAAGCGTCGAAAATCGGCCGGCCCCGGCCTCAACGCCTCCTAACCATGCAAATTTGCAGTGCGCCGCACAAAAATCGCCCTTGTAAATGGTGCGGCGCACATTTAAGTTCTGTCTTGCGAGAGCGATCTCGCAGCCCTCCTTTGGGCGTTTCCTCCCTAGACTTGGGCCGTTCGAGCTTCGGACGGCCCTTTTTTTATTCCAAGCGGCCCGCCTCTTCGCGCCACGCTGAGCATAACCGGTCTGCGCACCCGCACGCCCCCGATCTCGGATAGGGTGACGGACGCCGCTGCACGGGCTATAGACCCGCGCGCGCAGATTTTTCCCGCTTCCGAAGGCACCCGCTACCCATGTCCGACGACCAGGCCCAGCTCGCCCTCCTCGAACGCCTCGCCTCAGCCCTCGAGCGCATGGCGCCGCCGGCGCCGGCACCGACCGATTTCGCCGCCGCCGAGGCCTTCGTCTGGCAGGCCAATCCGCCCGCCTTCATCCCCGTGGCGCAGGTCAACCGCCAGCCGCTGGCGCTGCTCAAAGGGATCGAACTCGCCTCCGACCAGCTCCTGGAGAATACGCGCCGCTTCGCCCGAGGGCTGCCGGCGAACAACGCGCTGCTGTGGGGCGCGCGCGGCATGGGCAAGTCGTCGCTGGTCAAGGCCGCGCACGCCGAGGTCAACCGGGATCTGGCGAAATCGCCGGCCAAATTCGCGCTCAAACTCATCGAGATCCACCGCGAGGACATCGATTCGCTCCCCGCCTGCCTCGGCTACATGCGGCCGAGTGGGCACCGCTTCATCGTCTTCTGCGACGACCTCTCCTTCGATCACGACGACACCAGCTACAAGTCGCTCAAGGCCGTCCTCGAAGGCGGCATTGAAGGACGGCCCGAGAACGTGCTCTTCTATGCGACGTCGAACCGGCGCCACCTGATGCCGCGCGACATGATGGAGAATGAGCGATCGACGGCGATCAATCCGTCGGAGGCGGTCGAGGAGAAGGTGTCGCTGTCCGATCGCTTCGGGCTGTGGCTCGGCTTCCACAACGGCAGCCAGGACCAGTATTTCGACATGGTCCGCAGCTACGCGGCGCATCACGGCCTCAAGAATTGCGGATGCCGAGCTGATCGCCGAGGCGAAGGAATGGTCGATGACGCGAGGCGCGCGATCCGGTCGCGTCGCGTGGCAGTTCATTCAGGATCTGGCGGGGCGTCTCGGCGTCAAGCTGGCGGTGGAATAGTGGGTAGGGTGGTCTTGCCGGCCATTCCCGCCATGACGAGGGAGTGGATACGATGACGAAGACGACGGTTGCCATCATTGCCCAGGGCGCCATGGGGTCGGGCACGGCGCAGCGCCTGACGTCCAATGGGGTCGATGTCGTCACCTGGCTCGAAGGGCGTAGCGCCGACAGCCGCGCCCGCGCCGAGAAGGCGGGGATGCGGGGCGTCGATCTCGCCGGCATCGTCGCCGCCGACTACATCCTCTCGATCGTGCCGCCGCGCGACGCGATGCAGCTCGCCGAGCAGCTGAGCCCCGCCCTCAAGGCCGCCAAGACCAAGCCGCTCTACGTCGATCTCAACGCGATCAGCTCGGCGAAGGTGCAGAGGATCGCCGCCGTCATCGCGGCGACCGGCACGCCGTTCGCGGACGGCGGCATCATCGGTCCGCCGCCGCGCCCGGATACGAAGAACACCATCTATTACTTCTCGGGAATCGCCGCCGACCGCGTCGCGCCGCTCGCCAAGGGCGGGCTCGAGGTCAAGGTCGTCGACGGCCCGATCGGGGCGGCATCGGCGCTGAAGATGTCCTACGCCGCGATCGGCAAGGGTCTCACCGCGCTCGCATCGGCATCGATCCTGATGGCGGACAAATACGGCGCCAAGGACGCACTGCTCGCGGAGTTGGAGCGCAGCCAGAGCCACCTTCTCAAGCCGCTCGGCTGGTCGGTGCCGGATATGTTCGTGAAAGCCTATCGCTTCGTCGGCGAGATGGAGGAGATCGCCGACCAGAGCGGGCGCCAATCCACCGCCGCCATCTACAACGGCATCGCCGCGCTCTATACCGAAATCGCCGCCGATCAGGACGGCCCGAAGAAGGACGTCAAAGTCCTCGAGTCGTTCTTCAAAAAATAGTCGATGCCGGCGCGCCTCCGACAAATTGGGAGAAAACGATGATCCAGAAACGCAAATTCGGCCGCACCGGGCTCGATGTGTCGGTGCTGACGTTCGGCTGCGGCGCCGTCGGCGGATTGATGGTCAAGGGCGACGCCGCCGAACAGGAGCGCGCTGCGGCGCTGGCTCTGGACCATGGCGTCAACTTCTTCGACACCGCACCCGGCTACGGCGACGGCGTGTCCGAGATCAACCTCGGCAAGCTACTGAAGAAGCTCAAACCGAAGGCGATCATCGGCACCAAGGTCCGCATCAGCGTCGGCGACCGCGGCGACATCGCTAAGCGCATCAACGCATCGCTCGACGAGAGCCTCAAGCGGATGGACCGCGATCACGTCGATCTGTTCCAGCTCCACAACGTGCTGGCACCGGACGGCAGCGGCGAGACGATCACGGCGAAACAAATCCTCGACGAGGTAGTGCCCGCCTTCGAGCGGTTGCGCGAGGCTGGCAAGATCCGCTTCAAGGGTTTTACGGCCCTCGGCAACATGGACGAGATCGATACCGTGATCGCGGCGGGCGTAATGGATACAGCCCAAATCTGCATCAACGCGCTCAACCCGTCGCCGGTGGCCCCGATCGCGGCGAACTACCCCGCTCACGACTATCGCCGCCTGATGGTGCGCGCGCAGGAAGCGGGCATCGGCACGATCGGCATTCGGGCGCTTGCCGGCGGCGCACTCAGCGGCGAGACGGCGCGCCATCCGCGCGGCTGGGCGGTGGTGCCGCCGATCGGATCAGGCGCCGACTACGGCCGCGACGTCGAGCGTGCACGGCGGTTCCGGCCGCTGGTCGGGGAAGGCCACGCCGCGGACCTCGTCGAGCTTGCGACCCGCTACGTCATCTCGCAGCCGTCACTCTCGACGACGCAGGTCGGCGTTGCGACCTACGAGCAGGTCGCCGGTGCCATCGCATCGATCGAGAAGGGGCCGCTGAGCCCCGCCGCGCTCGCCCGCATCCGCGAGGTCCAGGCGACATTCGTTGGTGAAGCGCGCTAATACTGTTCCTCTCCCCGTGCAGGACGGGGAGAAGGAGAAGAAAGACAGCTCCGAGGATTCCGCCGATGCCGATGAGCGCCAATGACATCGAGAAACTCATAAAAGACCGGTTTCCCGGCGCCGATGTAACGATCAAGGATCTGGCCGGCGATGGGGATCACTACTCGGCGCACGTGGTGGCGCCGCAGTTCAAGGGCAAGAACCGCGTCCAGCAGCACAAGATGGTCTACGACGCGCTGGAGGGCCGCATGGGCGGCGTGCTGCACGCGCTCGCGCTGACGACGGCGATCAAGGACGCGTAGTCGACGTCAACGGCCGCCGAGGTCGTAAAGCTCCGGCGGCGGCACCGCGATCCAGCGGTCGCCGAGCGGATGTGGTAGGGCGCACCTTTGCGCTGGCGGTAGATGCCCCACACCAGCGGATCGACGAGGCGGCCATGGGCGCGCACCCAGGTCTCGATCGGCGCGAGCGCGGTGCTACCCGGTGCCAACGTGAAGCCGCCGATCATGACGTAGCGCAGCCGCCCGCTTGCGACGAGGCGTTCGAGCGACTGCGGCGTCAGGATCGGATCGTTGCCGAGATAGCCGCCCATGGCCATGACCGGCTGGCCGGTCGCGAGAATGAGCGGCGCCGCCACATTGGCGTTGGGGACCGCGAGCAGATAGGTCGCAGTGCCGCGATTGGCGGCGAGGAAGTTGGTGAGTTTTTTGCGCGCGGCATCCTGGCGGGCGCGCCGCAGCGTCTCCCGGCGACGATCCGGCGGATTGAGGAGCGCGGCCATATCGGCGATCGGCGCCGCCACGTTGGGGCGCACGAGGACGACGCTCGCCGCGGTGATGCTCGGCAGCACGAGAAGTGCGGCGAGCCCGCTGGCGGCGGCGTACCGGATGGGCGCGGCGCGTGATCGGGCGAAGGCGAGCAGTCCGGCGCCCGCGAGTGCCGCCGCGATTGCGGCAAGCCACGCCCCACGCAGCCAGACATCCCGGATGGCCCCGTCCTGCCAGAAGAAGAGATGGCTCTGCCAGGCGATCGCCCCGATGACCAGTGCCGGCACGACCCAGCGCGCGAGCGTGCCCGCCATCCAGCGCGACCACAGTTCCGCGACGGCGATCCCACAAAACGCAGCCAGCGGCGGCCCGAGGATAGCGATGTAGTAGGTGTGGACAGGGCCGCCGGCAAAACTCAGGACGAACCAGTAGAGCAGCAGCCAGCCGGTCCAGATGCCGGCGCTGATCCGGCGTTGGGTGATCGAGCCGGCCCCCGCCGGCACCAGCCAGGCGAGCGCAAGACCGGCGAGCGCCACCGGCAGCAGCCATGCGACCTGGGTCGCGGCGCGCGGCCGGAACAGGCGGGAAATGCCGGTCGGCGAGTCGTCGTACAGCACGGGATTGAGGACGGCGACCGGGTCCGTCGCCTGAGACTGGTCGGTCGGTGCGGCCTGCGGCGGCGCAGGCGAGCCAAGGTGCTGGGGCGCGACCGGTTTCAGGAAGCGCGCCGTGCCATTGTGCTTGAGCGCCAGCTCGAGCATGGAATTCTGTTGCGTGCTGCCGGCGAACGGCCGCGTGCCGGCGGGCGTCAGATCGAACGCCGTGACCCACGATAGCGAAACGACGATGAGGACAACGCCGGCGATCGCCTGCCGGCGGAGGTGCCAGGTGAGCGGCGCCGATCGCCACGCCAGGCTGAAGGCGAGCGCGAAGACCGGCGTCAGGACCAGCGCCGCGCCCATCTTGACGTTGAAGCCGACACCGAGCGCAGCCATGGCGCCGCAGTAGGGCGCGAGCCGCCCGGTCTCGGCGGCGCGCATCGCGAGCCATGTGGCCGCCAGCAGCACGACGATGAGACAGCTCTCGGTATTGTTGGAGCGGTCGACCGCGACGCTGACCGGCGTCACCGCGAGGACGAGCGCGGCCGAGATCGCGGCGGTGCGGCCGAACGTGCGCTGTACGATCAGGTAGAGCAGTAGGATCGCGGCAAGGCCGGCGACGACCTGGGCGAGCAGGATCGAGTGGCCGCTGAAGCCGAGCAGCTTGGCGCTTGCCACCTGGAGCCAGATCGCGACCGGCGGCTTGTCCAGCGACACGAATCCCGCCGGGTCGAACGAGTTGAAAAAGAAGCTGTGCCAGCTCTCCATCATGCTGCGCACGGCGGCGGCATAGTACTGGCGGCCGAACTCGTTCTGGGCGAGTTGCCAGGTCCGGGCCACCGCGCCCACCGCGAGGATGAGCACGATCGGCACGGCCGCCCCGAGCGCCCGGACATCGGGCAGCGGCCGCGAACGCGCCTGCGTCAATCGCATGGCATTCCTGCCCCGTCCCTGTCGGTGGTTACCGACGCCTGCCCCGCGACTGCAACGCAGCTACCCGCCACAATCCGTCGCCGGGGGGCATCCATGCAAGCCGGGTGCCCGGCCCCACCATTGACTTGTCGCCAACCGGGCTCAGGTCTATTATGCGGGCGAAATGGGTGGCCGCGACGAGCCGCCTCAGACGCGAAGGACACCGAGATGAGCGAGCAGGCAGTCCACGACTGGATCCGTAAGCAGGTCTCCAGCCACGACGTGGTGCTTTTCATGAAGGGCACCAAGAACTTCCCGCAGTGCGGGTTCTCCGGGCAGGTCGACCAGATCCTGAAGTATCTGGGCGTCGACTACCAGGACATCAACGTGCTCGACGACATGAGCATCCGCGAGGGAATCAAGGCCTTCAGCGAATGGCCGACGATCCCGCAGCTCTACGTCAAGGGCGAGTTCGTTGGCGGCTGCGACATCATCCGCGAGATGTTCCAGGCCGGCGAGTTGCAGGAGATGCTCGCCGACAAGGGCATCAAGCACACCGCCGTCGCCTGAGCGATCGACTGACCGCGCGGCGCTCGTAGCTTTAGCCAAAAGCTGTGAGTTCACGCGACCGACCATGATTTTGCCGCCGCCCGCTGACACGTTCCGCGGGCGGCGTTTTACTATGTCGCTCGAGGCTGCTCGCCACCCCGCCGATGCGATCGACACGGTGGCGCAGGGCGCGACGGGAGGCGGAGCGAGGCATGACCACGACGCTCGAGCCGCGCACGCAGCCAACGTCGCCCAGCGGGCGCGCGCGGATGACGCTCGGCGGTCGCCGCTTCCTCCTCAGCATCGCCATCATCGGCGCCAGCATCTGCTTGGCACTCGGCGTCAGCCTGCCGTCGATCAAGCTGACCAAATTCTACTTCTTCTCGACCGAGTTCTCGCTGATCTCGACGGTGTGGACGCTGATCCAGCGCAACCAGATTTTTCTCGGCTCGATCGTGTTCGTATTCTCGATCCTGCTGCCGGTGTTCAAGATCCTCTACCTCATCATCCTGACGACGATGCCGATGGACGTGCTCCAGCGCCAGTACCGGCGGCTGCGCGCGCTCGAATGGCTCGGCAAGTGGTCGATGCACGATGTCCTCGTGCTGGCGCTGATGATCTTCTTCCTCAAAAGCCAGGGCATCTACGACGCGCGCAGCCTCTCCGGCGTCTATTTCTTCACCGCCGCCGTCGTGTTCATGATCCTCGCGTATGCGTGGCTCAACGTGTTCGCGTTCGCGCCACTGCGAGCCGAGCACGCGCGCGCCGAGCGGGCGCGACCGATGGTCGGCATCGGCGGGCGCTCGGCGGTCCGCAATTTCCTGCTGGCACTGTTCATCCTGACGGCGGCGATCTGCTTCGCGCTCGGCGTCATCCTGCCCTCGATCCGCTTCACGACGATCTACGTGTGGACCAACCAGCACTCGGTCGCGACGATCATCTATGCGCTCTACAGCACCAACGAATACTTCCTCGCCGCCGTCATCGTGATCTTCTCGGTCATCTTCCCGTTCCTGAAACTGCTCTACCTGCTGACGCTGTGCCTGTCGCCGAACGTCTCGAGCGATTTCCGCCAGAAATCCTTCTCGACGATGGAATGGCTCGGCCGCTACTCGATGACCGACGTCATGGTGCTGGCGCTGATGATCTTCTACATGAATTCGTCGGGCTATACCGAGGCCCGCGTGCTGCCGGGCGTCTACTTCTTCGCCGCCGCCGCGCTGATGACGATGTTCGCCTACGGCTGGGCCAACTCGCCGCCCGCCCCCGACCGCCAAGCTCCACCACCCCCGGCGCGAGGCGCGTAGCAGGCATCTGACCGCGCTCGCGGGTTGCTTCGGCCGGTACGTGCCGGGTAACCTGCCGGGCACCGGTCGGCCGCACACCAGAGGAAGCCCATGACCATCAATCCGGATGCCGCAAAGGTTGTCGAGCTGATCATCGCCTCGGGGCGTCCGCCGTATCCGACGATTGGGCACATGGCGGCGCGCGAGATTTTCGTCGCCTCGCGCGCGATCCTCCAGCCCGACCCCTCGCCGGTCGGCGAAGTCCGCGATCTCGCGGCGGATGGTCCAGGCGGCAAGATCCCGCTCCGGCTCTACCGCGGCCAGGGCACCGATACGAGCCGCCCGCAGCCGGCGCTCATCTACTATCACGGCGGCGGCTGGGTGCTCGGCAACCTCGAGAGCCACGACGGCGTGTGCCGCGATATCGCCAATGCCGCAAAGTGCACGGTCATCTCGGTCGACTACCGGCTGGCGCCCGAGGCGAAGTTCCCCGCCGCCGCAGACGATTCGATCGCCGCCGCCCAATGGATCCACGACAACGCTGCCGATCTCGGCGTCGATAGAAACCACCTCGCGGTCGGCGGCGACAGCGCCGGCGGCAATCTCAGCGCGGTGGTCGCGCTGCACGCGCGCGACAACGGCGGGCCCAAACTCAAGCTTCAGGTCCTGATCTACCCTTCCGCGGACATGTCAAGCGTCTATGCCTCCTACGAGGAATTCGCCGAGCAGCTCCCGCTGACGCGCGTCACCATGGACTGG
The DNA here is from genome assembly GCA_963775035.1 of uncultured Alphaproteobacteria bacterium. Taxonomy (GTDB): domain Bacteria; phylum Pseudomonadota; class Alphaproteobacteria; order Rhizobiales; family Hyphomicrobiaceae. The sequence goes on from CAVZHG010000012.1 coordinate 80,515, forward strand.
TTCGTCGATCTCTACCTCAGCGACCGCGAGCAGGACGCCAAGGACTGGCGCGCCTCGCCGCTGCACGCCAAAAGCCTCGCCGGGCTGCCGCCCGCCTACGTCATCACCGCCGGCATGGATCCGCTGCGCGACGAGGGCGAGGCGTTTGCCGCGAAGCTCAAGGCCGCCGGCGTGCCGGTCGCGATGAAGCGGTTCGACGGCCAGGTTCACGGCTTCCTCACCATGGGCCGCATCATCCGCGACTCCAAGGTCGCGATCGGGGAGATTGCGGGCGAGTTGAAGAAGGCGTTTGGGTAGCTTTTTACTTGCCGCGGTCGCGTACGGCTTCGCCTACACGCGCCGCGGGTCGTATCCCTCCGGTTGGCATTCTCACCTCGCGGCCTTCGGCCGCTACGCCGCTTCTCCCTCTCCCCATTGGCTTCAATGGGGAGAGGGTCGGGGTGAGGGGCGGCTGCTTGTACCAACGTTCGTGTATGCCGCCGCCCTCATCCCGACCTTCTCACCGTGAAGGGACGGGGAGAAGGGGAAGTGAAGCCCCGCTCGCGCAGCAATTCGGTGGCCCGCTAAACCACATCCGCCGTCACATCTTGGCGCTTCGATGCATCAACCGCTAGGTTCGGGCCATGGCCACCGATTCCCCGCCGCGCCGCCTCGCCCGCTCGCTCGACCATGCCCGGCCGCGCTACGACGTGATCGTGGTCGGCTCCGGCTATGGCGGCGGCGTCTCCGCGATGCGGCTCGCGCGGGCGGGGAAGCGCGTCGCCGTCATCGAGCGCGGGCGCGAGGTCTTAACCGGCGAGTTCCCGAGCCGGTTTCCCGACATGCGCCATGAGATGCAGGTGACGGGGCCGCGGGTGTCGATGGGATCGCAGACCGGTCTCTACGACGTGCGGCTCGGCGACGACATGCACGTGCTGGTCGGGCGCGGACTAGGCGGCGGCTCGCTGGTCAACGCCGGCGTGGCGCTGCGGCCGGACGCGCGCGTCTTCGCCGATCCGATCTGGCCCGGCCAGATCCGCCAGGACGGGCTCCTCGACGAAGGCTACGCGCGTGCGCGGCGCTGGCTGCGGCCGGCGCGCGATCCCGAGGCGCAGACGCTCACCAAATTCAAAGCGCTCGATGCGGCGAGTGCCGCGCTCGGCACGCCGCCGATCGCGCCCGAGGTCGTCGTCGGTTTCGCCGACACCGTGAATCCCGCCGGCATCGCGCAACCCGCCTGCACGCGCTGCGGCGACTGCTGCGCGGGCTGCAACGTCGGCGCCAAGAACACCGTGGCACTGACCTATCTACCCGAAGCCGTCCGCCACGGCGTCGAGTTGTTCACGCACGGCCGCGTCACGCACGTCACGCCTGCGTCCGGTGGCGGTTGGGTCGTCCACATCGATCGCATCGATAAACCCGGCGACGGTCACAGCCCGCAGCTCACGCTTTCAGCCGACATGGTCATCCTCGCCGCCGGCACACTCGGCTCGACCGAGATCCTGCTGCGCTCGCGCGAACGCGGGTTGGCGCTGTCGGATCGCGTAGGCCAACGCTTCTCGGCCAACGGCGACATCATCGCGTTCGGCTATGGAGCAAAAATTCCGGTCAACGCGATCGGCGTCGGGCACCCCGCAAAGGTCGATGGCCTACGTGTCGGCGCCTCGGTTTCCGGCCAGATCGAGATCGTCGATCCCGATGATGTCAGTAAATCGCTGACGATCCAGGAGGGCGCAATGCCGTCCGCGCTGGCGCCGGTTCTGCCGGTGATGTTCATCCCCAATGGCCGCCTGCTCGGGGCGCTGCAAAGCCTCGTCAGCGGTGTCTACAAAGGCCCGTTCGCGGGTTTGCAGACCTTCTTCGCGGTCTCCCATGACAGCGCCGCCGGCTCCTTTCGCCTCGACGGCGACCGACTCGCGCTCTCCTGGCCGGGTGCGAAAAACGAGCCCGTCTACCAGCGCCTCGACGCAGCCCTCGCCGCGCTCGTCGGCAAGGTCGGCGGCAGCTACGTCAAAAACCCGCTCGCCGGCAGCGTCATGGGCGACCAGCCGGCAACCGCGCATCCGCTCGGCGGCTGCGCGATGGGCGCGGACCGCGAGAGTGGCGCGGTCGATCACGCCGGCCGCGTCTTCGATGGCGCGCCGGGCAAAGGCGCGACCGCCGTCCACGCCGGACTGCACGTGATCGACGGCGCCATCATCCCGCGCTCGCTCGGCGTCAATCCGCTGCTCACGATCACCGCTCTCGCCGAACGCGCGATGCTGCATGTTGCGCGTGAGTATGGGTGGTCTTGCGGAGATTAGATTTCTTGCCGCCATCTACCTATCCAGCCGCCGCCTCACCGCATCGCGCAGCCAGGGCAGCAATTCCGCGTCGAACCAGGGGTTGCGTTTGATCCAGCCATTGTTGCGCCAGGACGGATGCGGCAGCGGCACCAGGACCGGGCGGCCGGGGCGGGTGGCGATCTCGCGCCAGCGGTGGACGGTGTCGGTCAAACCGGACCGCGCGTCGGCGCCGAGGTGCCAGCGCTGAGCGTACTGTCCGACGATCAGGATCAACTCGAGGTCAGGCAGTGCGGCCATCAGTCGATCGCGCCACAGCGGCGCGCATTCGCGCCGTGGTGGGAGGTCGCCGCCTTTCGCATCGAGGCCGGGAAAGCAGAAGCCCATGGGCACGATGGCGATGCGGCTTGCATCATAGAACTCATCGTCGGTGACGCCCATCCAGGCGCGCAGGCGCACGCCCGAGGGGTCGGTGAAGGGCATTCCCGAAGCATGGACGCGGGTTCCCGGCGCCTGCCCGAAGACGCCGATGCGGGCGGTGGCGCTGACGCGGAGAACCGGACGCGGCTCATGCGGGAGTGGCGGCCCGTCGGGATTATCGCGGCAGAGGCGGCAATTGCGGATGTCGGCGACGATCGCGTCGAGAGCGCTCGGACGGCCGTGTACGCTGCGAGCCGTCGTCATACGTCGACGACCAGCCCATCCTCCGCGAGCAGGATGTTCGGCCGAGCGATTTCATTCCGGCGCGCCAGCATGGCGTTGTTCATGTGGGTCAGCATCATGCGTTTCGCGGTGATGCGCGGCAAGTTGTGCTCGAGGATTTCCCAGCTCGTGTGGAATTTGACCGGGCCGTCGAAGGCGTAGCATTCGGCGATGAAGAGATCGGCGCCGGCACTCACCGGCACCAGCGCCTCGACCCATTCGGTATCGCCGGAGAAGGCGAGGATCTTGCCGCCGGCCTCGAAGCGCAGCGCGTGTGAGGGCGCGCCGGACGGGTGCGACACTTCCCATGCTGTCACGGACACGGGCCCGACGGTCAGGGGCGCGCCGGCATGGCACTCCATGAACTTCAGCTCATAGCGGCGCGCCACTTTGGTCGAGCCGGGAAACAGCGTCTCGGCGGCGGTCATGGTGCGCGCCTCGATGCCGGGCGGGCCGACGACCACCAGCGGCGTCGAACGCTTGGCAACGTGCTGGGCGTGGAGCAGCCACCACACGAGGCCGGCAAAATGGTCGCCATGGAGATGCGAGATGAAAATCGTCGCGATGCCGTTGGGGTCGATGTCGAAGCGGTTGAGACCGATGATGCTGGTGGCACCGCAGTCGATCAGGAAGCGATGATCACCGAGATCGACGTGATAGCCGGTCTGGAGCCGACCGCCGGAGCCGAAGGCATCACCGCACCCAACGATGGTCAGCTTCATGGGCATCTTACGCCTTGGCGCTCGGGCGGCCCGAAACCTCGCCGTACCAGCGCGCCAGATGGACGAGGCTGTCGGGCCGCGTCAGCCGCGCCGGCTTCATGAAGTCGATGGCGACCATGGCCGTGATGTCGGCGACCGAATAGGCGTCGCCGGCGACATAGGGGTTGGCGCCGAGTTGCTCGTCGAGGACCTCCAGCATTTCGAGCGCGCGTGGCTTGTTGGCTTCGCCCCAGGCCGCGACCTGCGGCACCTCGAGCGTGGCCATCGCGGGGTGGAGGTGGCGGAAGGCGCTGGCGACCGCATTGAGCAGGCCGAGTTCCATGCGCCGCTGCCACATCTCGACCTTGGCGCGCCCGACGGGGCCGGTCCCGAACAGCGCCGGCGTGGGTTGTAGCTCCTCGAAATAGCGGCAGATGGCGATCGATTCACAGATCGACGTGCCGTCGTCGAGGACCATCACCGGCACGCGCTGGAGCCGGTTGAGCCTCGTGAAGGCGTCGGTCTTGAGGTCGCCCTTCATCAGATCGACCTGCTCGAAGGGCACCTCGATGCCCTTTTCGGCCAGGAAAATGCGCACGCGGCGCGGATTGGGGGCCAACCGGGTCTCGAGGATTTTCATCGTTGGGGCTCTCCAGCAGGGCGCGGCAGCGTCTGCGGTAGTCGTAGTCGAGCGAGCGGGCCCATGCAACCGAGGCGCCACGGGCCCGGCGCGCGCGCCCGCCCGGTTAACGCGCGGTACCATTCGGACACAAATTTATGTGTTCTGCGCAAGATACTTATAACCTTCGCGTCAGAGTAAACGCGAACTTAAGAATTGCGGAACATCCTCCAGCGAGGGTCGGGCACTCCTGTTGAGGGATCGGCCGGCCGGAGGAACCCGCTTCCCCGGTTGGCTGGATTTTCCCTGCAGTGGGCCGCGACCCGGGATCCGGGGCTGTTTCGTGACACTGATTGCCACATCATCTGAGGCAGCTTCTGGGCCGGGGCTCGCCGAGCCGGGCGCCAGCGCGCGCCGGCCGCGGATCGTGCGCGAGCATCCCGGCTTCAAGGTCCGCGAGGCCCGCGATCGGCTGACGCACGGCAGCGACGTCAAGCCCGAGTTCGAGCACGAGATGATGCTGATGTTCGTGCGCAACGAACTCAGCGCCGTCGCGACCATTCAGCTCCTCGCGGTGATCTTCTCGCTTGCCTCGATGTTCTGGGCGACCAAGACCGAGGCGATCCTGTGGCTGGCGCTGGTGATCGCCGCCAAGGTCATTCTGCTCGAGCTGTGCCGACGCTTTGTCGCGACGCCGCGCAACGAGATCAACCTCAAGGTATGGCGCCGCCGCCTGCTGCTCGCCGAGACGATCAACGGCGTCGTGTGGGCGGGCTTCGCGCTGGTCGGGCTCGGCGCGACCGATCCTTCCTCGCACGTCTTCATTTTTGCGTCGCTGATCGTGGTGCTCGCGATCCGCATGACGTTTGCCTCCACCGTGCTGCCGATCCTCTACGTCGGCACCATCCCGATGACCGTTGCGGTCGTCTTCCGCCTGCTGCTGCTCGGCCATCCCTTCTATTGGGCGATGGCGTCGATGGCGCTGGGCGTGCACGTCTACTTCATCTTTCTGGCCAAGGGCCTCAACTCGACTGCGATGGCCATGCTCGAATACCGGGCCGAGAAGGATGCGCTGATCGCCGAGCTCGAGCAGGAGAAAGCGACCTCCGACGAGGCCCGCCGGCGCGCTGAAGGCGCCAACGTCGCCAAGTCGCGCTTTCTCGCGACGATGAGCCACGAACTGCGCACGCCGCTCAACGCCATCCTCGGCTTCTCCGAAGTCATGAAGACCGAGCTGCTCGGGCCGATCAAGAACCCGACCTACAAGGAATACGCCGCCAACGTGCACTACAGCGGCAGCCACCTCCTGCATCTGATCAACGAGATCCTCGACATCTCGCGCATCGAGGCGGGCCGCTACGACCTCAACGAGGAATTATTCCGGCTGATCGACGTGGTCGATGACTGCCACCGGCTGCTCAAGCTGCGCGCAGAGAGCAAGGGGCTCGAGATCGACCTCGACCTCGATCCCTCACTGCCGATGATCTGGGCGGACGAGCGCGCGATGCGCCAGATCTGCCTCAACCTCCTGTCGAACGCGCTCAAGTTCACGCCGCGCGGTGGGCGCATCATGGTCCGCGTCTATCGCGACCCGGCGGGCGGCCAGACGCTTTCCATCCGCGACACCGGACCCGGCATTCCGCGCGAGGAAATTCCCCGCATCATGCAGGCGTTCGGCCAGGGCTCGCTTGCGCACGAGAACGCCGAGGGCGGCACCGGCCTCGGCCTGCCGATCGTCAAGAGCCTCGTCGAGTTGCACGAGGGGACGTTCGAGCTGCGCTCCGAACTGCGCAAGGGCACCGAGGTGCTGGTCACGCTGCCACGCCCGCGGGTGATGGAGCCGATGCCGCCGCTCCAGCCGCTCGGCCAGGAGCGCCATCGGCCGCTGCCGACGGCCGTACGCGGCGCCCGGTCGCGCTATGCGGCGCAGGCCGCCGGATAGTCGCCTCTGGGCAACCGCTGAACGCTGGCAAGATGAGACCGTTGCCACGCGTCGTTCCCCTCCCTATTTAAAAGGTGGATGCCATCCAACAGCAGCCGCCGGACCGTCCGGTGGTGCCCTGGGCGGCGAGCGGCCGGGAGCTCAATGGAAACTCCGTGCATCCAGGTGTGCGTCGTCGACGTTGGGTCGGGGCTGTGCACCGGCTGCGGGCGCACGCTTGCCGAGATCGCATCGTGGAGCAGCCTCACGCCCGTGGAACGCCGCAATATAATGGATCGATTGCCGGAGCGGCGGCGCGTCGCGACCGCTGCGCCTGGAGAGTAACTGGTGCGATGATTCCGTACGGACAGGGACACTAGATGGGCTGGCTGCTCCTCCTTTTGGTGCTGGTCGGGGCGATGGGCCTGCTGATCGCCGGCGACGCGACGCTGTTCGGGCTCGACTGGCCGGACCTCGCGGCGGCCGGCTTCATCGGCGCCTTCCTGATCGTGATCACGCTGTCGCTGGCGGGCTCCTACCGCGGCCGCACGCTGCACGCCGCGCGCGACTTCCTCGCCTGGGCCGCGATCGCGCTGGCGCTGGTCGCCGGCTACAGCTTCCGCGACGAGATCACCCAGATCGCCTATCGCGTGCGCGGCGAGTTGGCGCCTCCCGGCGGCGCCGTGTCGATCGAGACGACGACGCCCGGCAGCCAGGCGGTCCGCATCCGCAAGCGCCGCGACGGCCACTTCATCGCCAACGCCAAGATCAACGGCCAGCCGATGTCGCTGCTGGTCGATACCGGCGCCTCGACCGTCGTCCTGCGCGAGGCGGACGCGGTGCGCCTCGGCGTCGACACCCGCCGCCTCACCTACACGGTGCCGGTCCAGACCGCCAACGGCATCACCTACGCCGCCCACGTCCGCCTCACCAACATCTCGGTCGGCACGATCCAGATCCAGGGGGTCGATGCGCTGGTCGCCAAGCCCGGCGCGCTGCGCGAAAACCTGCTCGGTATGACTTTCTTAAGCCGTCTGCGTTCATATGAGTTCTCCGGGGAGTTCCTGACGCTGCGGACCTGATGGCCGCGGCATCGCGACCGACCCCGCTGGTTGTAGCGTCAAGCGGGACTGTCGGATCGCATGGCCCTTTCGCCATCCGCAACGAATGCCTTGAAGCTGGCGACGCTGTGGGTCGGCCTGGCCGGCTTCGGCACGATTGCCGTCATGAACCTCGATCTCGTCCGCGATGCACTCGGGATCAATTTCGAGGCGGGCGACTTCGCACCCCGCGATGATCGCCCGGATCGGCCCAAAGGCGATTCCGACGACGAACCCGGGGACAAACCGGAATCGAGTTCCGATGACGCTCCAGAACCCCGCGCTTCGGCCGGCCGCACGGTCGAGCTCAAGGCCGGCCCGCACGGCCACTTCTACAGCAGCATCCGCGTCAACGGCCGCGCCGTCGAGGCCATGGTCGACACCGGCGCCTCGATTGTCGCGCTGACCTTCGAGGACGCCGCCAGCGCCGGCATCCATATCCGCGATCCCGAGTTCACCCACCGCGTCAGTACCGCGAACGGCGTCGCCCGCGTCGCCATGATCACGCTCGACAGCGTCGCCATCAACGACATCACTGTCCGCAACGTCCGCGCCGCCGTCGCTGAGCGCGGTAAACTCTCGAAAACACTGCTCGGCATGAGTTTCCTCGGCCAGCTCAGCCGCACCGAGATGACCCGCGGCGTGCTGGTTCTGGAAGAGTAGGGCCCCGCCCCGTGCTTCGTGCCCCGCGGCCAAGCCACCCCGGCATCCACAAGCGCTCTCTGCGGTGCCAATAAAGCGGCTGTCTCTGGTCGCAGGGTGCGGCTAGAGTATTCACCAAAACCTGACTTGACGGCCGCTTCAAATGCTATCGTAGATTTTGGTGCGATGGCGGGCGCGCGCGTTTCTCCTCACTCTACGGAGCGGCGAGAATGTTGCACATGCTGAAGCAGTGGACCGGGACGAGAACGGCGCTGGTGTTCTGGCTCCTCCCGTGTGTGCTCGGCCTCGGTGCCGCCCAGGCTCTGAGGTGGACCGACACGGTCTGGCTGACGACCGCCGGTGGTTTCTGGCCCATCACGCTTGCGGCTGCTTCGATCGCCATACTGATCCGTCGGTCGTTTTCTCCATTCTCGGACGGAACCATCGGCGGCGCCGCATGGGTGACAGTGGTGCTCGCATGGTTCTTCGGCCCGGTTTGGGCGTCCGCCATCGAGGTGCCGTACGCGGCAGCCGTCGTCAGCACGGGCGGACGCGTGCACAACGTGCGCGAGGTGGCGCGGTATCCGGAATACAAAGTCTGGTTCATGACGGACCGTCGCGGCACGCGGATCGCGCACAACGTCGCGGGCAAGTTCAACGCGAGCGCGATTGAAATCGAGTACCGCTACGCGGATACCTACATCGGCACGCGGCGGCACGGCGAAGATCTCTCCATTCCGCTGATACGCGCCGCAAGCGAAATGCTGAAAGTTGAGGCGCAGCGGCCGCGCGCTCTAAGGATCGCGCTCCTCGACGACGCCGCCGTCCAGAACCGCCTGCTCGCGAGGATCTGCGGGGCGACGGTCGGCGATCGGGTCGAGTGTCCCCTCAAGATGAGAATGCTCCCCCTGAACGAGGCAATGGGGCTCGGCGGGACGTGGAGCAAATACTATTCCGAGACCGAGGCGATCGACGAGAAGCACCTGCCGACGCTCGTCAGACTGTTGACGACGGCGGATTCCTCTATTGCCGATCCGGACCGGGTGTTTGCACTTTTCCTGGAACTCGCCGACAGCGTGATGCCGCTGTCGCAAGTGGCCCAGCATCCCTATTTTCTCAGCGACGGGCAGTTCAACGAAGTGATCCGGCGGATCCTGGTCTCGCCCGATAGCGGCGACGAGGCGGTGGCGATCCTGCCGCGATCGAACCGCCTGACGGAGGAGCAGCGCCGCGCGCTTCGAGCCAAGGCGCTCGGTGAGGCGAGCATCGCGAGGATCGTCGCGCATGCCGGTCCGCTGCGCATTTCCGACGCCGATATCGCCGCGCTCGCGCCGCGCATGCGGGCGGCATTCGTTGGCGACCCCGCAGTCGCGGTGCGCGCCCTGGAGGCCTTCGGCGAGCGCCTTCCCGCCGAGGCGCAGCGCGATGCCGTCGACTGGATCATCAAGGGAAAGGCGTCGTATGCCCTCGCCGCCCTCGCGCACGTCAATTTCTCGGACGACCTTCGCCGCGACCTCATGAAGAAGGTGCTGTCGGATGGGGTCTACGAGGATTTCTCGGTCGCGCGCCTGACCAAGGACAAGCTGCAGGCCGTGCTCATTCCAGCCGAAATGAAAGCGCTCATCGCCATGGCGGTGAAGCAGAGCGATCAATCCAAGCAGTGGTTCGAATTTGCGCTCTCGTCGTTGCCCATACGCTCGATGACGCCCGCCGAACGTCAATCGCTCCTCACCGGTTTGATGTTCGAGAGTCCCAAGGCGGCGCTCGAATTCGTCAGCAAGAACCGACCCTATCTGGACGCAGCCGAAGTCAACGAGGTCACCCGCGGCTACTCTCGGACCGTCGCGACCGATTTCTGCCTGCACCTCTCCCACCGCAACAAGAACTGGCGGGTCGACTATTTCAGCGAGGACCAGTTGCGGATCTTTCGCGAGTGCGCGGAAGGCAAATAGGCCCGCTCCGTCGCGCCGTCAGCCGAGCGTCTTGCTGAGGACGCGCGCGTAATTGCCGATCGCCAATTTGTGCAAGCGCTCGGCGTTCATGCCGCGCTTGCGCCAATAGTCGACGACCGTCCGCAGATCGGTGAACTCGTTGACGATGGCGCTGCGCCCCAGTCCATTCATGTCGGAACCGAAAGCGACATGGTCCTCGCCGAGTGTGTTGGCGAGCAACGGGGTTCTCCAACGATTTCGACTATCCACAAGCTGTTACAAAATGCTTTCGCACGCGTCTCTCTAGATCTAAGAGTTTCTCTCGGTCTAGGACGCGAATATTTGCTTCCATCTTTTGCCATGTCGTTGGCTTTAGATCGTAAACTTTTGCGATCTCGTCGATCGAAATTCCAAGTATCTCTCTCCCCAATCGCAAGGGGTATACGCCAAAAAGTAGATTTTATCGGCAGAATGCCCATGTTGCCTAACGTAGCGCTCGAATCGAACGCGAGATTTTTCGCGGCTAGGGATAACTAGGTGATCCATCTCTCCCGAGCGAGATTGAGCCTCCCATGCTTCAATTGTTGACGGGGCCGCCGACATGGCCGCCGCTGCCTGAATGATAGTCAAACCATACTCTTCACGTAGCTTTCGATCGTAGGTCGCCCCGTTTCCGCGCGCCACTCGATTGCGAGTGATGGGAATGATGTTTGCCACAGATTTTCACCTAGTTGGCACTGTCAGCCCAAGCAAGGCTAGGTTTCTGCCTGGGCTCCCCCGAGATTAAACTCGAACAGTGCGGGCTGAAGTTTAGTTTTACCTCAGTCCGACCTGGACAAAGGCCGCCTATGTTTAGACCACGTCTGCAACCTCACCTCGATGCAATGCCTCAAGACGCCGCGCCGTACGTCGCAACGCTTCCTCTTGGGCAATCAGACCACGAGCCACCAACACTGCATCGTCCTCTGCCGCCGCGATCACGCGCTCAACAATCGGCGTCGACGCATGACAATGTGCTAGCGCTGATCCAAACAAATTGAAGATGTGTGTCAACTGGGTGAGGCGCTCACGAAGCAACCAACTATCCCCGATGGGTGCTCTCTCAATGTCAGCTATTGCCGCATCTTGCCTTAGCTTAATCGCCGTTAGTACCCCTTGATTCGCTTCAGGACCGATACGTTCAACATCGTGGAGGACTCTAACTCCCGGCTCCATGTCGCTGGTGCTGACAGACACCATGGCCCAATGCCCGCCCCCCAGCCGCAGCAATACCGCACGACGTCCATGGTGAGTGACGGAAGCGACTGACGCGATCTCTAGGATGCTACGAGCCCAAACCTTCTCATGAAACTCGACTCCGGGTGGAAGTACGCCAGGCGTCATACAGACAATGATACAAAGCGCAGCTCCGTGCACGGAGGCCCGAGTTAGACATCCAGATCGCTCAGTGAAGTCTTATGCACTGATATGGATTATTGTCAATCTCTGGCGCCGCTCCGCCGCGCCGTCAGCCGAGCGTCTTGCTGAGGACGCGCGCGTAGTTGCCGATCGCTAATTTGTGCAAGCGCTCCGCGTTCATGCCGCGCTTGCGCCAATAGTCGACGACCGTCCGCAGATCGGTGAACTCGTTGACCAGGGCGCTGCGCCCCAGTCCATTCATGTCGGAACCGAAAGCGACATGGTCCTCGCCGAGTGTGTTGGCGAGCGTACTCAAGCGATCGCCATAGGTTTCGAGGCTGGAGCCCATATCCTGCCGCAGCGCCCATAATCCAATGACGCCGCCCTTACTCGCGATGACCTTGGCGTCGCGCAGCCTGAGCTGCCGCGCCTTCCGGGGAATCATGCTCCAATGCGGCACGGCCTCGGTCACCGAACTGTGCGACCACACGATCGGCGCGCTGGACAGCGCCAGCGCCTGGTTCACGGAACTGCTCGGCGAATGGGCGAGGTCGATCAGGATGCCCAGGCGGTTGCATTCCTGCACGACCTTCTTGCCGAGATCGGTGAGGCCGTCGTGCTCCGGCGCGACGGTCTGGTAGTCGCCAAGCGTATTGTGCGAATAGTGGACGAGTTGGAGGGAGCGCACGCCGAGATCGTAGGCGACCTTCACGCGGCCGATGTCGTCCTCGATGAAGTTCGAGCCTTCGACGGCGAGCACGACGTGGGGCTCGCCCTTGATCGCCCGCTCGACGTCGCGGGCATTGCGCACGATCTTCAGGTTCTGCTCGGCCAACAGGGTCTTCGTCCGTCCCAGTTGGCGCTGGAACCAGGCGAACGTATCGCCGGGCTTCGGGATCGACGTCTGCACGAAGCCGCGGCCCGGCTGCTGACCGATCCACGGCCCATCGCCGGACATCGACCAGGCGACCAGCGTCGCCTTGGCATTGGCCATGCTCTCGCCGATCGGCGTCGTCTTGTGGCGGCCGTCGCGCAGGAAAAAATGCGCGTGCATGTCGCCGATGAAGACAGGCTCGTCGGCCGCGCGCGGGTGACCCCCGCGAGCGCAAGCGCAAGCCCCGATTTGATGACGTGGCGGCGATCCATGCGGGCACTCCGAACAACCAGTCCGCCCGACTATACATCGGCGCCGTCGATCGTGAGAGTGGCGCGCACATCGGGTGGCTTTGCGATCGAATGGCTGGAACCGCCGCGCTGAAGGTGCCACTGGACCTCTGGGCCGCCGCCGAGCTCATTTCCAGCCGTCCCCCACCCCTTGACTCGGCCCGGGGGGTCGCGTATCTCCCAGCCATCAGTCGCGCCCCGATAGGCGCGCTTTTTTCTTTGCGGGCGTAGCTCAGTTGGTTAGAGCGCCGGCCTGTCACGCCGGAGGCCGCGGGTTCAAGTCCCGTCGCTCGCGCCATCGCCTCCCGATGGCACGTATCCCGTTGATTTCCGCAAACTAAGCCGACACGCGCCATCTGCGCTTGTCCGGCCGCCGGCCCCGGTGATAGCGTCCGAGCCGTTACGCGTCTGGAATCAGAGGGCGGTGCGCCAATGGGACGGTTCAGGAACTATCAGCCGGCAGGTGTCATTCCCGCGACGCTGCTGGCGTTCAAGGACGACTTCTCGATCGACGAGCCGGAAACGCGCCGCCATCTTGCCCATGTCGCGGCGACCTCAGGCATCTCGGCGATCACGGTCAACGGCCACGCGTCCGAGGTGCACGCCTGCACGTTCGAGGAGCAGCAGCGCATCCTCGCGATCTCGATGGCCGAGGTCGGCGACCGCGTGCCGCTGATCAATGGCGTCTATGCCGACGGCAGCATGGAGGCCGCGCGCATCGCCCGCATGGCCGAGAAGGAAGGCGCCTCGGCGCTGCTCGTCTTTCCACCCAACAGCATGTCGGCCGGCGGCCAGCTCCGCCCGGAGATGGCGCTCGCGCATTTCAAGATGATCGCCGCGGCGACCGATCTGCCGATCATCGTTTTTCAGTATCCGGCATCGACCGGCCTCGGCTATCCCTTCGATACCCTGATGAAGCTCATCGAGACGGTGCCGAGCATCCGCGCCATAAAAGACTGGTGCGCCGATCCGCTGCTCCACGAGAAGCACATCCGCACGCTTCAGTCGCTGTCGCGCCCCGTCAATGTGCTGACGACCCATAGCGCCTGGCTGATGGCGTCGCTGTCCATGGGCGCCAACGGTCTCCTTTCCGGTGCCGGCAGTGTGGTGCCCGACCTGCAGGTGGCCCTGTTCGAGGCGGTCCGCGCAAAGGATCTCGCCCGCGCCCAGCGCATCAATGATCGGCTCTATCCGGTCCAGCAGGCGTTCTATGCCCCGCCCTTCCTCGACATGCACAACCGCATGAAAGAGTGCCTGGTGATGCTGGGTCGGCTCGATCGCGCCGTCGTCCGCCCGCCGCTCGTGAAACTGCCGGCGGCGGAAATCGCGCGCCTCAGGCTGGCGCTCGAACAAGCCGGCATCGGCGTCGACGGGGCGCTACCGCAAGCGGCGGAGTAGGCGCGTTCCTGCAGGTCGAGAGGACGCGCCCATGTTCTTCTTCCGCAAGAAGTCCGCGATGGTCGCTCGCGACAAGGCGCTGCGCGGCCGCGCCAATGCGATCGCGACCGCGCGCACCCATTTCCTCAATGGCCGCGAGCTGAAGGCACCCTATCCCGACGGCATCGAGCGCGCCGTGTTCGGCATGGGCTGCTTCTGGGGCGCCGAGCGCAAGTTCTGGGAACTCGAGGACGGCATCTGGATCACCGCGGTCGGCTATGCCGCCGGCTTCACGCCGAACCCGACCTACGAGGAGGTCTGCTCCGGCGCAGACCGGCCACAACGAGGTGGTGCTCGTCGCGTACGATCCGGCAAAGCTCAGCTACGAGCAGCTGCTGAAAACTTTCTGGGAGAGCCACGACCCGACGCAGGGCATCCGCCAGGGCAACGACGTCGGCACGCAGTACCGCTCCGGCATCTACGTCTACGGCGCCCGACCAGCGCGCCGCGGCCGAGGCACTCGAGGGAGATCTACGGCAAGGCGCTCGCCGCCAAGCGGCTTCGGCGCGATCACCACCGAGATCCTCGACGCGCCGGCGTTCTTCTTCGCCGAGGACTATCACCAGCAGTACCTCGCCAAGAGTCCCGCACGGCTATTGCGGCCTCGGCGGCACCGGCGTCGCCTGCCAGATCGGGACAGGGAGTAAAGGCGGCGGAGTGAGATCGCCTAACGCTCGCGCAGTCGAGAGCCGCTGCGCGACGCGAGGCTGCCCTCGCACCCCGACCGGGGAGACCCCGGGCCCCCTCTCTTTTTATGACTGGTGTCCGGCGCTGCTGTGGCGGCCGAAGGCCGCGAGGTGAGAATGCCGACCGGGAGGCAGCGCGACCGCAGCGCCGAAGCGCGTCGCCGCCAAAGAGGACGCGGAGCGGCCGTTGCGACCGCGGAAACAAAAGACTCAACTCAACTCATGAATACGGAAATTCAGCCCGCCGCGCGGGGTGAGGGTGACGGTGGCGTTGATGCCGGGGTGTTCGCTCGCCGGCGCAGATCGTTGCCGACGTATTCGGGCCGGAAGCGGCGGAGCAGCATCGACAATGCGAGCGTGTTCTCGACCTGGCTCATGGCGCCGCCGATGCATGACCGCTTGCCGCCGCCGAACGGGATGTAGGTGTAGGGCTTCCGCTTTTTGGCGGCGTCACCCATGAAACGCTCCGGGCGGAACTGCTCCGGCTCGTCCCAGAAGCGCGGATCGTGGTGGGCGCCGTAGGCGAACAGCACCACGCGATCGCCGGCCTTGATCTGCTTGCCGCCGATCTCGTCGTCCTTGGCGGCGACGCGGATGAGGCCCCAGATCGGCGGATAGAAACGCATCGTCTCCTGGATCACGCCGCGGGTGTAGGCGAGACCTGAATAGTCCGCAGCGGTCGGCTCGCGGGAGCCGTAGACCTGCTCCCCCTCGCGACGGATGCGCTCGACGATTTCGGGCGAGCGCGATGCCTCATAGAGCGCCCAGGCGAGTGTCAGCGCGGTCGTCTCGGTGCCGGCCCACAGGTACTGCTTGAGTTCGTCTACCGCCTGCTGCTCGTCGAACTCCGGCACCGATGGATCAGCGGTGACGTCGGCGATCATCTTGAGCAGCGTGCGCTCGCGTTCTTCGCGCGGGTTGGCGGCAAAGATCGACGGCGGCACGCCGGCCCACATCGCCATCGCCTTGGCGGCGCTTTCCTCGGTCACTTCGAAGTCGGCGCCGGCGACCTTCTTCATGCGAATGGATTTGTGATTGAGCACGTCGGTATACGTCTTCACGCACTTGAAGATGAAGTGCGGGTTGAACGGCATGTCGCGGTCGAACAGCGCCTTGCAGATCATGTCGGCGGCGAGCGTCCAGGTCTGCTCGACCATCTCGACGCTCTCGCCGGTGCGGGCAAGCTCGGCCCAGTTGTCCATCTTCGCGCGGATCGCGGCGAGGAAGTACGGAATGTACTCGGCGAACATGTCGGGATGGAACGCCGGTTGCTGCGGCATCCGGATCTTCTGCCACAGCGCGCCATCGTGCGTGATCATCGACTTGCCGAAGATCGGCTTCAGGCCGTCGAAGTATTTGATGTAGTCGTCGGCCTTGGTGACGAGGACGCGCTTGAAGTGCTCGGGCTCGGAAAGGAAGACGACGCGCTCGTCGGCCATGCGGACCTGGATCACGCCGCCGTAGCGCTGCGTGAGCTGAAGGAGCGCCATCATCGGATTGGCGGCGGCGCCCTTGTGGAGCGCGGCGAGCTTGAACCAGATGCTCTCCTGCTCGCCGAGTCCTTGGGCGTGCTGCGCCGTCGCGGCTGTGCCGGCCTCGGAGGTGCGGCATCCGGCGGCAAAATCTGGGTATCGGCCATCGCGTCTGTATCCCCACACCCGCACCGAACGTGCGGGCCTTCGAGGTTGGTCGTCGCCCGACTGGTGTAACCCTCGCCCCGACTGGACCGGCATCTGACGTGCCTTGGTCGCGCGCACCGCGCACGCTTGGGCGCACGCCTCGGCACGCGCCGTTGGGGGTCTCGTAACACCAGCCCGGCCGGGCTGTCCATGCGGCGAACCCACGGCGCATCACTTTGGCGCG
Organism: uncultured Alphaproteobacteria bacterium; assembly: GCA_963775035.1. Lineage (GTDB taxonomy): Bacteria > Pseudomonadota > Alphaproteobacteria > Rhizobiales > Hyphomicrobiaceae. The sequence continues at coordinate 96,940 of CAVZHG010000012.1, forward strand.
CCATGTGTCCGCAATACCGAGCTTTTTCCTAACGCGACGCGACCGGTTCGGGCGAGATCAGCCGGCCTGCTTGGTTAACGGGACCCGCAATGGTCACCCGTCCCTCGGCGAGGCGGGCGGCGCCGGACGCGACCAGTGCCAGGGCCTGCGGGTAAATCTGGTGCTCGATCGCGAGGATGCGATCGGCGAGGGTGGCGGGCGTGTCGCCATCCAGCACCGGCACGGCGCCCTGGGCAATGATCGGGCCGGCGTCCATCTCCGGCACCACGAAGTGGACCGTGCAGCCGGCGATGCGGACGCCGTCGGCAAGGGCGCGGGCATGGGTGTGGAGACCCGGATAGAGGGGCAGCAGCGAGGGGTGGATGTTGATCATGCGACCCGTCCAGCGGGTCACGAACGGCGCTGTCATCAGGCGCATGAAACCGGCCAAGGCGACCAGATCGATTCGCGCCTCGATCAGCGCCGCGTCGAGGTCCGCATCGAAGGCCTCCCGCGTTGCATACGCCTTGTGGTCGATCGCGTGCGCAGCGATGCCCTGGCTGCGTGCCCAGGCGAGACCGGCGGCGTCGGGGCGGTTGGAAATGACCAGCACGATCTCGGCCGGGAAATCCGGTCGGCGCGCCGCTTCGGCCAGGGCCATCATGTTCGAGCCGCGACCGGAGATCAGCACGCCGACGCGGCGGCGGCTATTGCCGGCACCCGTCGCGCGCCCCGTCGCGTCCATCGTCACTGGGCGAACCTCAGTTGGCCGATGTAGTCGACGGCCTCGGCGGCGCCCTTGCCCTTGGCCTCGCTGACGACGCCGCGGGCCGGCGCGACGCGGCCGATGATCATCGGCGCCTCGCCGGCGCCGCGCAGTTCCCGCAACAGCGCGCCGGCAGCATCGCGCGAGGCAACAATCACGAGGCCGATGCCGCAATTGAATGTGCGCAGCAGTTCCGCGTCGTCGAGGTTGCCGGCCGCCTTGAGCCAGCCGAACACCGCCGGCGGCGCCCAGGCGCCGAGATCGATCGCCGCGCCGACACCGTCGGGCAGGATGCGCGGAATATTCTCCGAAAGCCCGCCGCCGGTGATGTGGGCGAGCGCCTTGATCGCGCCGGTCGGGCCGCTGCCGCCGGTCGCGCGGATCGCAGCAAGCACCGATTTCACGTAAATGCGGGTCGGTGTCAGGAGCGCCGACGCAAGCTCGGTGTTGGCATCGAACGGCGCCGGCGCATCCCATTCGAGGCTCGCGGCGGCGACGAGCTTGCGCACCAGCGAATAGCCATTGGAATGGACGCCAGACGATGGCAGGCCGATCAGCATGTCGCCGACCTCGATGTCGGCGCGCGGCAGCACGTGGCCGCGCTCGACGGCGCCGACGGCGAAGCCCGCAAGGTCGTAGTCGCCGCCGCTGTACATGCCCGGCATTTCGGCGGTCTCGCCGCCGATCAGCGCGCAGCCGGCCTCGTGGCATCCCGCAGCGATTCCGGCGATGACCTCGCGCGCGATCGCGACGTCGAGCTTGCCGGTCGAATAGTAGTCGAGGAAGAACAGCGGCTCGGCCCCCTGTACGAGGAGGTCGTTGACGCACATGGCGACGAGGTCGACGCCGATCGTTGCGTGGCGGCCCGTCTCGATGGCGATCTTGAGCTTGGTGCCGACGCCGTCGTTGGCGGCAACCAGGATCGGGTCCTTGTAGCCGGCAGCCTTGAGGTCGAAGAGGCCGCCGAAGCCGCCGAGATCGGCGCTGGTGCCCGGCCGGCGCGTCGCCTTGACCAGCGGCTTGATCGCGGCGACGAGAGCATTGCCGGCATCGATATCGACACCGGAATCACGGTAGGTAACGGGTGCATCGGGGTCCGCGTGGGCCCCGTTGTGGCCAATCGACGTCATGATGCCCTCGCGAGGGTTGGCTGCGGGCCAATTCGGTCGCGGCTTACAAGCCACGGCGGATCGGCATCATCGAAGGGGTCGCGCCATCGCTCGGCACAAATCCCAACTTTCGCCCGATTGGTCATGCTCCTGTCAGGGTGGCCCCTGCAGGCACGGACCTATGGGCTCGAAGCGATCCAAAGTCGAGCCGGGGATAGCAATCCCGCGGGCCTTGTGCAACGTGCGCAGACGACTATTCCTCGATAGATGATCAACATTCGGCGCGGGCGGGCACGCTTGGGATACGGGAGACGGCATTTGGGCAACATGTGTGGGTCGTTGCGGGGACGAGTGCTCGGGGCCGGGCTGATGCTGTCGGCCGCTGCCGCGCCGGGTGCCGCCACCGCCGCCGAGGGGCGGGTTTTCGTCATCGGCAACTATCCCGTGGAAGCCCATGCCAGCGACGCGGTCAAGGCCAAGGAGCTGGCAATCCAGGACGGCCAGCAGGCCGCGTTCCGCTCGCTGCTGAAGCGCATCGTGCCGGTCACCGCCTACGGGCGACTGAAGGAGATCAAGACGACCCCCGCGGCCGGCCTGATCGAAGGCTTTTCGGTGCGCTCCGAGCGCAACTCGTCGACCCAGTACATCGCCAGCTACGACTTCTCCTTCCAGCCCGACGCCGTCCAGCAACTGCTCGACACCCAAGGCATTCCCTACCTCGACAAGCCGGCGCCGCGCATCGTCATCGTGCCGATGTATCGCGCCGGCAGCCAACCGCCCAACGTCGTCGCCGAGGCGAGCGATACCTGGACCTATGCCTGGCGCGGCCTCGACCTGACCAACACGCTGACGCCCGCGACGCTCGCTGAAGCCAAGCGCGAAATCCATCCCGATACGCTCAGGGCGGCATTGGTCGGCGACAGCAACGCCCGTCGCGTGATCGCCGGCGAATACAAGACCTCCCTCGTCGTCCTTGCCGTGCTCGAACCGAGCGCCGATGGCAAAAAGGCGACCGTGACGTTCGCCGGCGAAGACGCGGTCGGCGCGTTCACGCTCGCCCGCAACTATCGGCTCGACGGCGATCTCGCCTACACCTCCGAACTCGCCGCCGTGGTCGGTCTCGGCGTTCTCGAAGGTCGCTGGAAATCCGCCAACGGCCATCTCATGACGGCGAGCGCGCCTCAGTCCTACGGCCGCGGCGGCTTCGAGCGGCCCGACAGCGCGAGCGCGCATCCGCCGGGCGGAGCCACGCAACCGGGCGCCGCCCCGCAACCGGGGACCGCGTACGGATCCGGCCCGTCGAGCTACCCGGCACTCGGCAGTGGTGGCGGCGGCGTACTGAAGCTTTCGGTGTCGTTCCAGGGCATGGGCGAATGGCAGCAGATCAGCCAGCGCCTCGCCGCGACGCCGGGCGTCGACAATCTCGAGGTCGAGGGCCTGTCGGCGCGCGGCGCCCGCATCGCGCTGAGTTTTCCGGGCGGCCCCGAGGCGCTCGCGCGCGCGCTGTCGGGCCAAGGTCTCAGCCTGCGCGGCGGCCCCGACGGCCTGATCCTGTCGGCGCGGTAGGAACGCGGCGGTCGTCGCTCGCTTGTGATCACCTGGTTTTAGCTGGGCATTCAACTGCCGTTTGGTTGCATCACCATCACGCAACCTGCATCCTTGCACCATTGTAGTGCAGGCGTGGGGTCGTCAGATGGATCAGAAAGTCATTCAAATCACAGCCACTGTCCGACAGGATCGCGATCGTTCGCTGGCGATCTGGACAGGCGAACTCGACGAGTTTGGCGATCAGGTGTGGATCTTCCTGCCCAAAAAGGAAATCCAATACGAAATCCGGGGCGCCACAGTGCGAGTTGCCCTGCCCTATTGGCTGGCCAAGCGAAACAACCTGCTGCCGACGGTGGTCCGGCGAGTGGACAAATTGGAAGACCGCGTGGCGCGGATCGAAGAACATCTCGGGTTGGACAAGCCGCGCCATTAGCGGTTCCGATCTGCACCGCGCGCGCATCCCATGCGCTGAGCTAGGGCTGAAACAGCCGCATATCCCACGCGACGGGATGCTCTAAGCCCGGACGGATGCGGGCGGCGTCGGGATGGCCGCAGTTGATGATCACGTTCTCCTCGATGCGGGCGACGAACGACGGCACGATCAGGATGGCGGAGCGCTTTTCCCGATACCACCTGGAGCCGGCGGCGCGCGCCTTGGCCATTTCCAGCCAGCCCGGGACGGAGTCCTTCGTGAAGATCTCGTAGGACACGCCCTTCGGAATCTCGATCTCGATGTAGTGCTGGTTCGACGGCAGCACGCCGTTGAAGTGCGCGAGCTTTTCGAGAAGCGCGGTGCTGTAGTGGCGCGACGCGTAGATGACCTCCTGGCCCTTCTCGTGCCAGCGGCCCTCGATCCGCGCCGCGCCCTCGCCGCTGTAGATCGGATAGGCGCCGCGCGGATCGCCGATACGGTAGACCCGCATCGGCTCGGCAAGGACGCGCACGCTCGCGCTCGCACTGATACTAGGCCGCGACACCGGCATCGGCCTTGGCGAGAAGTTTCAGGACCAGATCGGCGCCGGCAATCGACTGCTTGGCGAGATCGATCGGCGTCCGGCCCCCGAGCATGGGGTGCTCCTGGATCATGAAGCGGGCCGCGCGGCCGGCGTCGTCGTGATAGAGCCTCAGCACCTCGTAGAAGACCCGCGACAGCGCCCAGACCTTTTCGCTCTCGTCCTTGGTCAAGGCGTGCTTGCGCCGATGCAGCGTCGACTTCGGGATGATGTCGGTCGCGCGCACGAACTTCCCTTCCGGATCGAGGCGCTCGCTCACGATCGTCGCGGTCTTGACCGGGAAGCCCTTGGCGATGCGCTCGACGAGGCCGAGATCATCGAGCTTGGCCCAGTCGGCAAGGCCCATGAACTTCGCGATGTTGCGGGCCTCGGAAACTGCTCCGCGCTCGACTCTTTGCATGGGATGGCCTGTTCCGTTCCAACTGAGACATATATAGTTCCATATGGGAACCACTGCAAGGGTCGAGGCGTGCACAGGCTGGATGTCACACGCCAATCTGCCGGTTTGCGCCCGCCCCTGAGCGTGCTATGCCGGACCACCCCCTCACCATCCCCGGGCTTCGAAACCGCTGCGATGAATGTCGTTACAACGACCGACGGCCTTGCCGTCCTATGCCGCCAGCTCGCGAACAGCAGCTACGTTGCCGTCGACACCGAGTTCATGCGCGAGCAGACGTTCTGGCCCAAGCTGTGCCTCGTCCAGCTCGCGAGCCCGGACGTCGAGGCGATCGTCGATCCCCTGGTGGACGGCATTGATCTCGCGCCGTTCTGGGAGCTGATGACCAACCGCGCCGTGGTCAAGGTGTTCCACGCCGCGCGCCAGGATCTCGAAATCGTCCACGTCGCGACCGGGACCTTGCCGGCGCCGATCTTCGACACCCAGGTCGCCGCGATGGTGTGCGGCTTCGGCGACAGCATCAGCTACGTAAACCTCGTCAAGCGCATTGCCGGCCAGGACCTCGACAAGTCGTCCCGATTCACCGATTGGAGCCGGCGACCGCTGAGCCAGAAGCAGCTCCTCTATGCGCTCGGCGACGTCACGCACCTGCGCAAGGTGTATACGAGCCTCAAGGAGACCCTCGAAGCCTCGGGGCGCGCCCACTGGCTCTCCGAGGAGATGGCGACGCTGCTCGATCCCGCCACCTACGAGACGCTGCCGGAGGACGCCTGGCGGCGCCTGAAACTCAAGGTCCGCAGCCGCAAGTCGCTCGCCGTCATGATCGAGCTCGCCGCCTGGCGCGAGCGCGCCGCCCAGTCCCAGGACGTGCCGAGGAGCCGGATCATCCGCGACGAGGCGCTCTACGACATCGCGAGCCAGATGCCGACCGAGACCAAGCAGCTCGCGGAGCTGCGCACGCTGAGCGACGGTTTTTCGCGCTCGGCCCGCGCCCGCGAGATCGTCGATGCCGTCAACCGCGGGCTCGAACGCGATCCGGCCACCCTCCCCGCGATCACCCAGTCGTCCGGCTCGTCGAACGACGTCAACGCGATGTGCGACGTGTTGCGGGTACTTCTGAAGGCGACGGCCCAGCGCCACAAGGTCGCCCCGCGCCTGATCGCCGATGCCGACGATCTCGAAGCCATCGCCAGCCAGCGCGAGCCGGACGTGCCGGCGCTCAAGGGCTGGCGCCGCGAGCTGTTCGGCGAGGATGCGCTGCGCCTCAAGCGGGGCGAGCTGGCGCTGACCGTCCATAAGGGCGAGGTGGTCGCCATTGCCGTCCCGAAGGACTTGTCCGGCAGCCCTCGAGGCTGACAAAGCGGGCCGGACATTTCCATTTCCTTCACCAATTGGTGGCTAACTCGGCAACGAACATTTCATTCGCGCGCCGAGGATGACCACCATGACTGCCAAAGCCGCCTACCGCTTTGCTCACGCCGTTGTTGCGCTCATTGCGCTCGGGACGGCGTCGATCGCGCTCGCTCCTGCCGCCAGCGCCGACGATCTCATCGTCAGATACGACCAGTCGCAGCTCCTGCGGGTCTCGCGCCCGATTGCCGAAATCATCGTCGGCAATCCGAGCATCGCCGACATCAGCGTCCAGTCGAGCAGCATGCTGGTCGTCACCGGCAAGACGTTCGGCACCACCAACGTCATCGTCCTCGACGCGGACCGCAACGTGATCCAGGACCAGCGCATCGTCGTGGTTCGCGATCCCGCGCGGCAGGTCAGCCTCTACAAGGGCACCAAGCGCGAGACCTATAGCTGCGCGCCGACCTGCAATCCGGCCCTGGTCGCCGGCGACGACACCAAGTTTTTCGGCGACGTGAAGACCGGCTTCGAAGGCAAGACGAAGTTCTCCGACACCGCGGCCGACAGCAATGCCGGCAGCACGAACTGATCGCCGGGCCGATCCTCGACGTGATCGGCCGGCCTACTTGATCTCGACCTCGATGAACGCGACGTGGTGGTCCGTCGGGTTGATGACGTTGTGCTCGACGCCCTCGCCGCGGTAGTAGGGCACACCATTCGTCAACGGCACGACGCGTTCCGTCCCACCCGGCTCCTCGAGCTTCAGCGCCCCGTCGGTCACCGGCAGCACCACATAGTCGTGGCCATGGCGATGCCAGCCCGTCTCGGCGCCCGGCGCGAAGTCCCAGCGCGTGGTGATGACGCGCTCGTTGTCGATGAGCTTGGTCGGGACGGCTTGCGGCCGGGTCGTGGTCATGCGGGATCTCCGGATCGTGGCAGCGGCCAGTTCGTCGTCATAGCACGTTGAAAGCCCGCGAATGCACTACGAATTATTTCCTCGGCTGGCACGATTGAGCTGGCCCGGTTCAGATTTGGTTTAGTCGCGACGCCTAGGATGCGGGTACGTCCATCGCATTTGTTGCCCTTCAATTTGAGCGGCTCGTTGAGAGCTTGTCTGCGAGATTTCAGCATGTCGCGTTACCTCGAAGATCCCCTGTATCTTTTGTTGTTCCTTCTGCCGGCAGCGGGCTGGCTCTTCGCCTTCTATCCAATCCATCTGCTCATTACACTGCACCTCGGGCTCTGCGTTTGGATCCTCGGGCGAGCGTCATACTATTACTATCTCTACGGTGTTCGCCGCGAGTTGCTCGTGGACCCCACGGTTCTCGCCCCGGTGTCGCGACGCATCTACGCCTTGCTGGCCGACATTGCACTTCTGGCGCTCGTGCCGATCTTTGTTCCTCTCCAACACATATTGTCGAATTGGTACTCGGTCGCCATCAACCTCCTGATCGTTGCCGCCATTTGCTGGCTTGGCGGAACACCGGGTAAGTGGACAGTTCCGTTAGCCATCGTCGACGCGACCACGGGTCGCCGCGCGACACTGTGGCAGACCTTTCTGCGCATGGTCGGCTACTGCATATCCGCGGCACCCCTGGGCTTGGGCTTTCTCTGGGCTTTCTGGGACCATTCGGGCCGCACATGGCATGATATGCTGTCCGGAACAGTCGTCGTGACGCCGACGATCTCAATCGATGGAGATCACGGCGACGTGCCTAGCGACACGACCCCACAACCACAGAGCTTCACCCCGCGCACAAGATCGGCCCCCACCTTCGGCAAGAGATGACCCGCCCCGGTTCTCCGGAGGCTGTTGCATTTGAGTAGCGCCAAGACGGGTACTGGCAGCTCCTGGCCGGCAAGAGATCGGCTGCGATAACCCCGGGCAACTTCTCCGGCGGCTCGCCCCGACACATCGCCAACGATGGGACGACGCCCCAATGAACGCGCAAATCGAAGTCCGGGCATTCGCCGCGGAGGATGCCGCCCAGGTCCGCGCGCTGTTCATAAGGGTCAACCGCCTGCTCGCACCACCCGATTTGAAGGATGCCTTCGAGGGCTACATCGCCCTCTCGCTGAGCGAAGAGATCGACCGTATTGCGGACTATTATTCGGAAAGAGACGGGGCGTTCTGGGTTGCCGTGGACGGCGACCGTGTCGTTGGCATGTTCGGCCTCGAACCATCGTCCGCGACGGCGATGGAACTGCGACGCATGTACGTCGACCCCGATGCCCGGCGTCGTGGTATAGCGCGCACGATGCTGCAAATTGCCGAGGAAGAATGTCGGCGGCGCAACCGTTCCCACCTGGAGTTGAGCACCTCCGAGCTGCAGGGCGACGCTCTGGCCCTCTATCGCCGCGCCGGTTACCAGTTGGTCCGCGAGGAAGTGGCACAGTCGGCCAGCAATAAAACGCTTGGCGGTGGTATCCGGCGGTACTACTTCACCAAGCGGCTTTGAGCGGAGCGCCAGGCAACGCAAAAGCGATTCCGCGCGGCCCGATGATGCTCTAGGCTTGCCGGATCCGCAGCCCTCCAGCCATCGAGAACCCTCATGATCTTCGACCACCGCACCTACACCCTCAAGCCGGGCATGATCAAAGCCCACCTCGCGCAGTACGAGGAATTCGGTTTCAAAGTCCAGTCCCGCCATCTCGGCAAACCCGTGCTCTACGCCACCACCGAAGTCGGCGACGTGAATTCCTACGTTCATGTGTGGGCCTACAAGGACCTCGCCGACCGGACCGCCAAGCGCGCCGCGCTGTGGGTCGATCCCGAGTGGCTCGCCTACGTCAAACGCTCGGGGGAACTCGGCGCGCTCGTTAGCCAGGAGAACAAGATCCTGGTGGCGACATCGTTCTTCAAGCTGCCGGGCGCGTGACGCGCACCTAACTCACCGAGCCCTGCATGACAACGCTCCTCCTCACGCATCCCGTCTTCCTCGAGCACGACACCGGGCCCGGCCACCCCGAACGCCCGGATCGGATGCGGGCGATCGACAAGGCGCTCGCGCACGAGTTGTTCGCGACGCTCAAGCGTGAGGAGGCGCCGCTGCGCGACGACGTCGAGGACTGGATCGCCCTCGCGCACCCCAAGGCCTACATCGATCGCATCAAGCAGCTGCGCCCGGGGCCGGGGCAGCATCCCGTCCACCTCGATGGCGACACGCTCCTCTCGGCGGGATCGTGGGAAGCGGCGCTGCGGGCGGTCGGCGCGGGGTTGCGCGCGGTTGATGCCGTGATGGACACGAAGTCCGGCATCGCCAACGCGTTCTGTCAGGTGCGCCCCTGCGGCCACCACGCCGAGACGGCGCGGGCGATGGGCTTCTGCATCTTCAACAACGCGGCCATCGCCGCGATGTATGCGCGCCGGAAACATGGCGCCGAGCGCGTCGCCGTCGTCGACTTCGACGTCCACCACGGCAACGGCACCCAGGATATTTTCTGGGCCGACAAGGACCTGTTCTTCGCCTCGACCCACCAGATGCCCCTTTACCCGGGCACCGGGGCACTTGGGGAAACGGGCGTCGGCAACGTCTTCAACGCCCCGCTGCGGCCGGGCGACGGGGGCGAACCGTTTCGCGAGGCCATGGAATCGCGCATATTGCCTGCGCTCAAGAGCTTCGGGCCCGACGTGGTGCTGATCTCGGCCGGCTTCGACGCCCACCGCGACGATCCGCTGGCCAATCTGCAGCTCGTCGAAAGCGATTTCGCGTGGGCGACCCGCGCTCTTGCCGAGGTCGCGCAGCGGCAGGCCGGCGGGCGCCTCGTCTCGGTGCTCGAGGGCGGCTATAATCTGACCGGGCTCGCGCGCTCGGTCGCCTTCCACGTCAAGGAACTGATGGACGCCGGGTCGTAGCGCCCGGCCCCCGGGAGATCAAACGGATGCAAATGGCCAAGCCGCAGACTGCCAAGGATGCGCGGCACACCGATATCGGCGAGATGAGTTTCGAGCGCGCGCTCAAGGAACTCGAAGCGATCGTCGGGCGCCTCGAGCGGGGCGACGTCGAACTCGAGGAATTGATCAGCATCTACGAGCGCGGCGAGGCGCTGAAGGAGCACTGCGACCGCCTCCTTAAGCAGGCCGAGGCCAAGGTCGAGAAGCTCACGCTGGGCAGCGACGGCACCCCCAAAGGCACCGAGCCGCTGGACCCGCGGGAGTAGCCCGGGACCGGTTCTTTCACGACGCGCATTTGATGCCGACCGGACACAGGTTCCGCGATTCCGGTCGAGTTCGCGCGCATTTCGTCAGCATTCTGATCAGAAATCCGACGGTATTTGCCCATCGAGTGGCCTTGACCCGATGTTTGCGGGCGGAGAATCGAGGGAGAATGGGTCGTGCCGCCCATGAGCGGGAGGCGCAGCGTTATCCCCGGCCGTCGCGCCAGGGTGACCATAGGGCAAAAGAAGCACGTGAAGGATGGGGAGGAAACACGGTGAGCTGCTGAACGCACGAGGTCACCATGTTTCTCAGACTCGGACTTGCACTTCTTTCGTTGACGTTGGCGGCGCCCGCAGGGGCGCACGACTGGTACCCGATCGAATGCTGTCACGGCATGGATTGCGCGCCGGTCGATCGTGCGGAACTGCAGGAGGGACCGACGCTGGTCGTGACCTCCAAGCACGGCACCGGTAGCGTCCCGGCCTCGATGCCTCGGCGCGAATCCAAGGACCACCGGATGCACGTGTGCATGCGCCCGATCGACCGACGGCAAGATGCGCATCATCTGCGTGTTCCTGCCGCCGGGGATCTGATCGTTCGGAGCGCGAACACGGACGGCGACGTGAGGCATACCGGGCGCGCGCTCCGGGGCTAAGCCAAACGATCGGCAGTTGCGACCTTTGGCGCCTTCGTTCGCGCCGTCCGAAGGCGTAGAATGGGATAATAATACGTGCACTGGCCGTGACTTGGGTTACGCTTGACGGCGTGGCGCGGGTCCGCAATCCGCACCCATTCCCAGTCTGGAACCTAGATGCCCGATTCCGTGAGCAAGACGCCCCTCCTGGACAAGGCCCGCACGCCGGCCGAACTTCGCGCCTTGCCGGAGAAGGACCTTCGCCAGATCGCGGACGAATTGCGTCACGAGACGATCGACGCGGTCTCGGTGACCGGCGGCCATCTCGGCGCCGGGCTCGGCGTGGTCGAGCTGACCGTCGCCCTCCACTACGTCTTCGACACCCCGGACGACCGCCTGATCTGGGACGTCGGACACCAAGCCTATCCCGCACAAAATCCTGACCGGGCGGCGCGACCGCATCCGCACGCTGCGCCAGGGCGGCGGCCTCTCCGGCTTTACCAAGCGCGCCGAGAGCGAGTACGACCCCTTCGGCGCCGCGCACTCCTCGACCTCGATCTCCGCCGGCCTCGGCATGGCGGTCGCCCGCGATCTCGACGGCCGCACCAACAACGTCGTCTGCGTCATCGGCGACGGCGCCATGAGTGCGGGCATGGCCTACGAGGCCATGAACAACGCCGGCGCCCGCAACGAGCGCCTCGTCGTCATCCTCAACGACAACGACATGTCGATCGCGCCCCCGGTCGGCGCACTCTCGACCTATCTCGCGCGCATCACGTCGAGCGGCACCTACCTCCACTTCCGCGAAACGCTGAAGCAGCTCGCCCAGCGCCTGCCCAAGTATTGGGAACGCCGCGCCGCGCTCGCCGAGGAAATGACGCGCACCTATTGGACCGGCGGCACGCTGTTCGAGGAGCTCGGCTTCTACTACGTCGGCCCGATCGACGGGCACGACCTCGGCGTGCTGCTGCCCGTCCTGAAGAACGTCCGCGACGCGACCCACGGGCCGATCCTGGTTCACGTCGTGACCAGGAAGGGCAAGGGCTATCCGCCCGCCGAGGCGTCCGACGACAAGTATCACGGCGTCAACAAATTCAACGTCATCACCGGCGACCAGGTGAAGGTGAAGCCGAACGCGCCGGGTTACACCAAGGTGTTCGCCGACAGCCTGATCGCGGAAGCGCGCAAGGATCCCAAGATCGTCGCCATCACCGCGGCAATGCCCGTCGGGCACCGGCCTCGACCACTTCGGCCAGGCGTTCCCCGATCGCACTTTCGATGTCGGCATCGCCGAGCAGCACGGCGTCACCTTCGCGGCCGGCCTCGCGACCGAGGGCTACAAGCCGTTCGCGACGATCTATTCGACCTTCCTGCAGCGCGCCTACGACCAGGTCGTGCACGACGTCGCCATCCAGAAACTCCCGGTCCGCTTCGCGCTCGACCGCGCCGGCCTCGTCGGTGCCGACGGTCCGACCCACGCCGGCGCCTTCGATCTCGCCTACCTCGGCTGCCTGCCGAACTTCGTCATCATGGCCGCGGCCGACGAGGCCGAGCTTCGCCACATGGTCGCGACCGCCGTCGTCATCGATGACCGGCCGAGCGCGCTGCGCTATCCGCGCGGCGAAGGCGTCGGCGTCGAACTCCCCGACGTCGGCGTTCCGCTCGAGATCGGCCGCGGCCGCATCATGCGCGAGGGTTCCACCGTCGCCATCCTGTCGCTCGGCACGCGGCTTGCCGACAGCCTCAAGGCCGCCGACCAGCTCGCCGCGCTCGGCCTGTCGACCACCGTCGCCGACGCGCGTTTCGCAAAGCCTCTCGACGAGGATTTGATCCGCCGGCTCGCGCGCGAACCACGAAGTACTCATCACGATCGAGGAAGGCTCCATCGGCGGCTTCGCCAGCCACGTCCTCCAGTTCCTCGCGACGTCGGGTTTGCTCGACCGCGGCCTGAAGGTGCGCCCGATGGTGCTGCCGGATACCTTCATCGACCACGACAAACCCGAGAAGATGTACGAGCGCGCCGGCCTCAGCGTCGCCGGCATCGTCGCAACCGCGCTCAGCGCGCTGGGCCGCCCGGTCGAGGCCAACGAAGCCGGCCGGGCCTGAGCGCGCGCGGCCCCGACATGCTTACGAAAGTATTGATTCAGGCGTTGCAATTGCGCGCGCGACCTTCATCGGTCGATTAGATTAAGCAATGTAAATCATGGCATTGGAAGCATAATTCCGGCAAATTTGAATTCAACCGGCTGGGGAATGAGTTGATCGTCGCCGCATGAGACGCCGGGCACAGGCCGTCACCCTGGGCCGGGCGCATTCGCTATTTTGGGAGGTGCGCATGCCCGCAGGCATCATGGAAGAACGGCTGCTCGTCGCGCTCGGCACCGACGCCGACCTCGCCGCTGCCGGCTGCGCGGCCGAAGCCGGCGAACAGGTCGGAGTCATCGTCCGCCGCGGCTCGCATTATCGGGGCGCGTGGTACTGGCAGCGCGACGCATACTCGTTCACGCCGGCCGGCTATGGCAAGTCCACCTGCCACGCACACACCATCGACGAGGCCCTCGCGCTCACGCGGCAACTTGCGCTGAAGTGAGCTACCACCCTTTAAACGGCGTATCCGGCGTTGGTGTCAGCGGCGGTTTGCCCGCCTTGTAGGCGAGGAGGTTATCGACGACGAGCTGGCCCATCTTGTCGCGCGTGAACTGCGAGCCGGAGCCGACGTGCGGCAGCAGCGTCACGTTGTCGAGTTCGAGGAAGGCTGGGTTGATCTTCGGCTCGTTGACGTAGACGTCGAGGCCGGCGCCGTGGATCGTGCGGGTCTTGAGCGCATCGATGAGATCGGCCTCGTTGACCACCGTGCCGCGCGCGACGTTGATGACGATGCCGCGAGGCCCGAGCGCTTCGAGCACCGGCTTGTTGATCAAGCCCATGGTCGCGGGTCCGCCGGGGAGAATGGCGATCAGCGTGTCGACGTCGCGCGCCATGGCGACGAGATCGTCATAGAAGGGATAGGCGACGTCCGCCTGCTTCTTGCGGCCGAAGTAGCTGAGCTTCATGCCGAACCCTTCGAGCCGTCGCCCGATCGCCTTGCCGATGCGCCCGAAACCGATCATGCCGACGTGACGATCGCGCAGCGAAGCGGTGTAGCGGAATTCGCCCTGCTTCGGCCAAACCCCCGACCGCAGATAGGCCTCCGCGGCGTTGAACTCGCGAACGGTCGCGATCAGCAGGCCGACCGCCATATCGGCGACCTCCTCGTTGAGCACTTCCGGCGTGTGTGTGATGACGACGCCCTGCGCCTTGGCCGCCGGCACGTCGATGCTGTCGTAGCCGACGCCGTAGTTGCTGATCACCTTGAGATTGGGCATCCGCTTGATCATGTCCGCGGTAGTCGCGACGTTGGTCAGCGCGCCCGTGCACACGCGCCTCGATGCTCGGGCCGACCTCGGCAAAGAGCTTGTCCCAATCGGAATGCTCGTTCAGCCAATGGACGTCGAACGCCTCATCGATCTGTCGGGTGACCAGGGGCATCATGACGCCGGTCGAAATCAGGGCAGGCTTGGACATGGAGGGGGCTCGGCAATGTGGCTGGAAAACGGGCACGGATCGGGCGCTGCCCGACGCGGAATCATCGCATCGCCGGCGCCGGCAAACAACCCTCGATGCACGCGAAATCCGCCGAACGTTCCGCCATCGCGGCGGCGAAAACGGCGCCAGCGAACGCTGTCACATGATGGACATATCGCCACAATTATGGTTAATTGAGCATATCGACCGCCGCGTGAGGGCCCGATGGGCATTTGGTGCGGGGCCGAGTGCGTGGCAAGTCGGGCAGGAAGGTCCTTCCTTTGCGGGGAGGACCTTGTTGCGTTGGGGCTCGGATCGCCGGATAGCGGTTACCGTGCGCACCGTGACGGCTTGCTTCCTCCCGCCGACGCGGCCCAACTGAGCCTCATGACAGCAGCGACCACACCCACCTACGACGTCGCCCTGATCGGCGGCGGGCACAATGCGCTGACCTGCGCCGCCTATCTGGCGCGGGCTGGGCTCAGCGTGGTCGTGCTCGAGGCCAACGATGTGATCGGCGGCGCCGCCGTGACCGAGACCTTCGCGCCGGGTTTTCGCAACTCCGTCGCATCCTACACGGTAAGCCTGCTCAATCCGAAGGTGATCCGCGACCTCGAGCTTGGCCACCACGGCCTGCGCATCGTCGAGCGTCCGGTCGCGAATTTCTGGCCGATCGATGCCGCCCGCGGCCTCGTCATGCCCTACGGCCTCGCCAACCGGCAACGCGCCATCGCGGCGTTCTCGGCCCGCGACGCCGAGCGCCTGCCGGCCTACGACGCGGCGCTGGAGAAGGCCGCCGACGTGCTGCGCGATCTCGTCCTGCGCACGCCGCCCAACGTCGGCGGCGGCATCGCCGAACTGGTCAAGGGCGCGGGGCTCGCGCGGCGGCTGCGCGGCCTCGATGTCGAGGGCTGGCGCCTCATCACCGATCTTTTCACCAAGAGTGCGGCGGATTTTCTCGACCCCTGGTTCGAGAGCGATATCGTCAAGGCCGCGTTCGCGTTCGACGGCATCGTCGGCGCCTACGCTTCGCCGCTTACGCCCGGCACGGCTTACGTGCTGCTCCACCACTGCTTCGGCGAGGTCAACGGCAAGCCCGGCGTGTGGGGCCACGCGATTGGCGGCATGGGCGCGATTTCCGAGGCGATCGCCGCGTTCGGCGCGGGCGGCCGGCGCCGAGATCCGCACGCAGGCGCGCGTCGCCAAGCTTCGCATGACCAGCGGGTGGGTGTCGGGCGTCATCCTCGAGAGCGGCGAGGAAATCCGCGCGCGCGCGGTGGCGTCAGGCATCGGGCCGAAACTGCTGTTCCGCTCGATCGTGCCGGAGACGGCGATCAAGCCGGAGCTGCGCGATCGCTTCCTGCGCATCAGGACCGGCTCCGGTACGTTCCGCATGAACGTGGCGCTATCGGAACTCCCGGATTTCCTGTGCCGGCCGGGCACCAACCAGCAGGATCACCACGGCGCCGGGATCGTCATCGGCCCGACCATCGAGTACCTCGATCGCGCCTATCTCGACGCGCGCCGCGACGGCTGGTCGCGCGAACCAATCGTCGAAATGCTGATCCCGTCGACGCTCGACGACAGCCTGGCGCCACCGGGGCAGCATGTCGCGAGCCTGTTCGTGCAGCACGTCGCGCCGCAACTGCCGACACCGCGCACCTGGGCCAATGCGGACGAAAAGGAGCGCTTCGCCGATCTCGTGATCGATACCGTCACCAGGCACGCGCCGAATTTCAAGGCCTCGGTGATCGCGCGGCAAGTGCTGTCGCCGCTCGACCTCGAGACGCGCTTCGGCCTCGTCGATGGCGACATTTTTCATGGCCAGCTTTCGCTCGACCAGCTCTTCGCGACGCGGCCGGTTCTTGGGCACGCCAACTATCGGCTGCCGATCCCGGGGCTGTATCTGTGCGGATCGGGCGCGCATCCCGGCGGCGGCGTCACCGGCGCGCCCGGCCACAACGCCGCGCGCGAGATCATCCGCGACCTCAAGTCGAAATGGCGGTGGGGGTAAGCGCCCACCACTCCGCCTCACATATGGATCGGGCGCTTGTCGACGGCGAGGGCGGCTTCCTTGATCGCCTCGGTCAGCGTCGGATGGGCGTGGCAGGTGCGCGCCAGATCCTCGGCCGAGCCGCCGAACTCCATGATGACAGTCGCTTCGCCGATCATCTCGCCGGCACTGGCACCGATGATGTGGACGCCGAGCACGCGGTCGGTCGCGGCATCGGCGATGACCTTGACGAAGCCGTCGCTGGTGCGGTTGACCTTGGCGCGCGCGTTCGCCGTGAACGGAAACTTGCCGACCTTGTAGGCGACGCCCGCCGCCTTCAGGTCCTCTTCGGACTTCCCCACTGAAGCGACTTCCGGCGCGGTGTAGATCACGCTGGGAATGGCGCCGTAGTTCACGTGTCCCGCCTGCCCCGCGATCATCTCGGCGAGGGCGACGCCCTCCTCTTCGGCCTTGTGCGCGAGCATCGGCCCGGCGATGACATCGCCGATCGCGTAGATGCCGGGAACGCTCGTCTGGAAATGCTCGTCGACCGCGACGCGCTTCCTCTCGTCGAATTTGACGCCGGCTTCTTCGAGGCCAAGTCCGTTCGTGTATGGCACGCGCCCGATCGCGACCAGCACGACGTCGGCCTTGATCTGCTCGGCGTCGCCGCCCTTGGCCGGCTCGACCGAAACCGTACAGCCGCCCGTCGCCGTCTTGATCCCCGTCACCTTCGAGCCGAGCTTGAAGGCAAAACCCTGCTTGGCGAGGATGCGCTGGAAACTCTTGGCGACGTCGAGATCCATGCCCGGGAGAATGCGATCGAGATACTCGATCACCGTCACCTCGGAACCGAGCCGGCGCCACACGCTGCCAAGTTCGAGGCCGATGACGCCGGCGCCGACCACCAGCAGTTTCTCCGGCACCGTGTCGAGCAGCAGCGCGCCGGTCGACGACACGATCTGTTTCTCGTCGATCTCGATACCGGGGAGCTTGGCGACATCCGAGCCGGTCGCGATGACGATGTGCTTGGCGTCGAGCGTCTCGGTGCCACCCGCGGTCAGCACGACATCGACCTTGCCGGCGCCCGCGATACGGCCGAGCCCGTGGTAGGCCGTGATCTTGTTCTTCTTGAACAGGAACTCGATGCCGGCCGTGTTGCCTTTGACGCCCTCGTCCTTGTAGGCGAGCATCCGCGCGACATCGATCGTCGGATTGGCGTCGATGCCCATGGCAGCGAAGCCGTGCTGCGCCTCATGGTACAGCTCGCTCGCGTGCAGCAGCGCTTTCGACGGGATGCAGCCGACGTTGAGGCAGGTGCCGCCATGCGTCGCGCGCTTCTCGACGACGGCGACCTTCAGCCCGAGCTGCGCCGCGCGGATCGCGCACACATAGCCGCCCGGGCCGGTGCCGATAACAACGAGATCAAATGACGTGGCCATGCGCGCCTACAGCTCCAGCACGAACCGCTGCGGGTCTTCGAGGCACTCTTTGACGCGCACCAGGAACGTCACCGCCTCGCGGCCGTCGACGATGCGGTGGTCGTAGCTGAGCGCCAGATACATCATCGGCCGGATCACCATCTGGCCGCCTCGCACCACCACGCGGTCCTCGATCTTGTGCATCCCGAGGATGCCGGACTGCGGCGCGTTGAGGATCGGCGTCGACATCAGCGAGCCGTAGACGCCGCCGTTCGAGATCGTGAACGTGCCGCCCTGCATCTCATCGATGCCGAGCTTGCCGTCGCGCGCGCGGCGGCCGAAGTCGGAGATCTTCGCCTCGATCTCGGCGAGGTTCATGCGGTCGGCTTCACGGATCACCGGCACGACGAGGCCCTTCTCGGTGCCGACCGCGACGCCGATGTGGTAGTAGTTCTTGTAAATCACGTCGCCGCCGTCGATCTCGGCGTTGACCGCCGGGATCTCCTTCAGCCCCTGGATGCACGCCTTGACGAAGAAGCTCATGAATCCGAGCTTCACGCCGTGGCGCTTCTCGAACAGTTCCTTGTACTGGTTGCGCATCGCCATCACGGCGGTCATGTCGACATCGTTGAAGGTCGTCAGCATCGCCGCGACGTTCTGCGCGTCCTTGAGGCGGCGCGCGATCGTCTGGCGCAGCCGCGTCATGCGGATACGCTCCTCGCGCGCTTCGTCGTTGGGCGCGGACGGCAGCCGCATCTGCTGGGTCGGCACCGTCGGCACCGGCGACGTGTAGGCGACCGGCGCCGATGCCGGAGCGGCAGCCGGCGCCGCTTTCGGCCGCGCCTCGGCGACGAGCACGTCCTCCTTCAGCACCTGCCCGCGTTTGCCCGAGCCGGCGACATCACCTTCGGCGATGCCCTTCTCCTTCATCATCTTTGCCGCAGCCGGCGCGGGCGACATCGCGGGACCGGATGCGACAGCCGGAGCCGGCGCTTTCTTCTCCGGCGCGGGCGATGCCGCTTTGGCGGGGGCCGCAGCCGGTGCTGCCTTGGCCGCTCCGCCCCCGCCCTCATTGAGACGCCCGATCACCGCGCCGACGGCAACCGTCTCGCCCTCGCCGACCGACAACTCGGCGAGCACGCCCGCCGACGGCGCGGATACCTCGACGGTCACCTTGTCGGTCTCGAGCTCGCACAGCGGCTCGTCGACCGCCACCGCCTCGCCGGCCTTCTTGTACCACTTGGCGAGGGTCGCCTCGGTTACCGATTCGCCGAGCGTCGGCACCTTGATATCGATCGCCATTTCATCCGCCTCTGCACCGCGTCGGCCGCGGATCGGCCGCGCACAATCCTATTTGACCACGCCCCTCTCAGAGGAGCGCCTGATCGACCACGGACTTCTGCTCTTGCGTATGCTTCTTCGCAAGGCCCGTCGCCGTCGCTGCCGATGCCGTCCGGCCGGCATAGCGCGGGCGCGCGTGCGTCGCCTTGACCTGATCGAGCACCCACTCGAGGCCGGGCTCGATGAACGACCACGCGCCCATGTTCTTCGGCTCTTCCTGCGCCCACACCATTTCCGCCTTCGGGAAACGCGAGAGCTCCTGCATCAGAGCGCGCGCCGGGAACGGATAGAGCTGCTCGACGCGCAGCAGATAGACGTCATCGATGCCGGCCGCCTCGCGCGCCTCGTAGAGGTCGTAGTAGATCTTGCCCGAGCACATCACGACGCGGCGGATCTTCCCATCGGCTGCGAGCTTGATCTTCTCGCCTTCGCGCGACTGCGCATCGTCCCACAGCACGCGATGGAACGTCGTCTCGGGGCCCATCTCGTCGAGCTTTGAAATCACGCGCTTGTGGCGCAGCAGCGACTTCGGCGTCATCAGGATCAGCGGCTTCCTGAACTTGCGGTGGAGCTGGCGGCGCAGGATGTGGAAGTAGTTGGCCGGCGTCGTGCAGTTGGCGACCTGCCAGTTGTCTTCCGCGCAGCTCTGCAGGAAGCGCTCGAGGCGGGCCGAGGAATGCTCCGGCCCCTGGCCTTCGTAGCCGTGCGGCAGCAGGCAGACGAGGCCCGACATGCGCAGCCACTTCCTCTCGCCCGACGACAGGAATTGGTCGAACACCACCTGGGCACCGTTGGCGAAGTCGCCGAATTGGGCTTCCCACATCACGAGCGCCATCGGCTCGGCGAGCGTGTAGCCGTACTCGAACGCAAGCACCGCCTCTTCCGACAGCATCGAGTTGATGACCTCGAAGCGGGCCTGGTCGGGCGCCACGTACTTGAGCGGTGTGTAGCGGCGCTCGCTCTCCTGGTCGATCAGCACGGAGTGGCGCGAGGAAAACGTGCCGCGCTCGACGTCCTGGCCCGAAAGACGGATCGGAAATCCTTCCTTCATCAGCGCGCCGAACGCGAGGAGTTCCGCCATCGCCCAATCGACACCCTCGCCGGTCTCGGTCATTTCGCGGCGGCGATCGAGCAGCCGCTGGATCGTACGGTGGGCGTTGAAATCCTGCGGCACGCTGGTGATGCGCCGGCCGATGTCCTTCAACACGTCGATGTCGACGCCGGTGACGCCGCGCCGCGCCTCGTCCTCGGCAAGGCCGATATCGGACCAGCGGCCATCGAGCCAATCGGCCTTGTTCGGCTTGTAGCTCTCGGCGGCCGCCATTTCCTCGTCGAGTTGCGCGCGGTTCTCCTGGCGCAACGCCGCTTCATCCTCGGCGCTCATCACGCCTTCGTCGATGAGCTGCTTGGCATAGAGCGTGGCCGTCGTCGCGTGCGAGCGGATGGTGCTGTACATCAGCGGCTGCGTGAACATCGGCTCGTCGGATTCGTTGTGGCCGTAGCGGCGATAGCAGACCATGTCGATGACGACCGGCTTCTGGAAGCGCTGGCGGAACTCGGCCGCGATCTTGGCGACGTGCACGACGGCTTCCGGATTGTCGCCGTTGACGTGGAAGATCGGCGCCTCGACGATCTTGGCGACGTCGGTGCAGTAGGGCGACGAGCGCGAGTAGCGCGGATTGGTGGTGAAGCCGATCTGGTTGTTGATGATGAAGTGGATCGAGCCGCCGGTGCGGTGGCCCTTGAGGCCCGAGAGGCCGAAGCATTCCGCGACCACGCCTTGGCCGGCGAACGCGGCATCGCCATGGATCAGCAGCGGCAGCACGGCGCCGCGCTCGCCCGGCTTGCAGCCGTGCTGGTCTTGTTTGGCGCGCACCTTGCCGAGCACGACGGGGTCGACGATCTCGAGATGCGAGGGGTTGGCGGTCAGCGAGAGGTGGACTTTATTCTTGTCGAACTCACGGTCCGAGGAGGCGCCGAGGTGGTACTTGACGTCGCCCGATCCTTCGACGTCGTCGGGCTTGTAGGAGCCGCCCTT
Source organism: uncultured Alphaproteobacteria bacterium (assembly GCA_963775035.1). Lineage (GTDB taxonomy): Bacteria > Pseudomonadota > Alphaproteobacteria > Rhizobiales > Hyphomicrobiaceae. The sequence goes on from CAVZHG010000012.1 coordinate 118,255, forward strand.
GAACTCGTTGAAGATCGCGCGCAGCGGCTTGCTCATGACGCTAGCGAGGACGTTGAGGCGCCCGCGATGCGCCATGCCGATGACGATCTCCTTCACGCCGAGCTGGCCGCCACGCTTGATGATCTGCTCGAGCGCCGGCACCATCGCTTCGCCGCCATCGAGACCGAAGCGCTTGGTGCCGGTGTACTTGACGTCGGCGAATTTCTCGAAGGATTTCGACCTCGATCAGCTTGTTGAGGATGGCGCGCTTGCCTTCGCGCGTGAAGGTGATTTCCTTGTCCTGCCCCTCGATGCGCTCCTGCAGCCACGACTTCTGCGCCGGGCTGGTGATGTGCATGAACTCGACGCCGATGTGGCGGCAGTAGGTGCGGCGCAGGATGCGCAGGATCTGGCGCATCGTCGCGGTCTCGAGCCCGAGCACCTTGTCGATGAAGATCGGGCGGTCGAGATCGGCCTCGGTGAAACCATAGGTCTCGGGGCGCAGCTCGCGGTGGATCTTGCGCTCGGAGATCCCAAGCGGGTCGAGATCGGCAACGAGATGGCCCATCACGCGGTAGGCGCGGATCAGCATCAGCGCGCGAAGGCTGTCCTGCGTCGCGCGGTACGATGACGCCGGCGAAATGTCGTAGCCATTCTCCTGGGCGCGCTGCGAGATCTTCTCGCGCACGCCGCGCTCGCTGGCGCCATAGTCGGCGGTCAGCGCGGCGACCAGCTCGCCGGTCGGCTGCATTTCATCGAGCGTGCGGCCCCACGACGGGCTCGACGGCGTCTCGCCGCCGTTGGCCGCTTGCTCTTCTTGCAGGCTCTGGAAGAACAGCCGCCACTGGTCGCTGACCGAGCCGGGATTGCGCTCGTACTGGGCCTGCATCTCCTCGATGTAGCCGGCGTTGACGCCGTTGAGAAACGAGGTGAGGGCGAAGGCTTGATTGGAATCCTGGCGTGACATGGTCTGTCTCGTCCTGTTGCGATTTCGGGAGCCGAACGCAAACAGCCGCCCATCGGGGCGCAGCCGGCTCAGATTGCGGCGCTACTTAACCCATAACCTAGCGCGAGAGTAGTCATTCGATCGGCGCGCCCGAATCGGGCGGCGCACTGTGGATATATAAGGAGTCCTGCGGAAATTTCCCGCGCGCAAACGCCAACCTATGCGCTGCAAGTGACGTTTTCGTGCACATTCTTCAGGCGACGATCGCCACAGTCGCGATCGGTCCGCGAATCACCCGGCCCGTTCAGCGCTTCAGTGCCGCGAGCAGCGTCGTGCCGAGGCTCGCGGGACTGTCGGCGACGGCGATGCCGGCCGACCGCATCGCGTCGAATTTGTCCTCGGCCTTGCCCTTGCCGCCGGAGATGATCGCGCCGGCGTGGCCCATGCGGCGCCCTGGCGGCGCTGTCGAGCCCGCGATGAAGCCCGCCATCGGCTTCGAGCGGCCCTTTGCCGCCTCGCGCTTGATGAACTCGCAGGCGTCCTCCTCGGACGAGCCGCCGATTTCGCCGATCATGATGATCGCCTCGGTCGCGGCGTCGGACAGAAACATGTCGAGGACGTCGATGAAATCGGTGCCCTTGACCGGGTCGCCGCCGATGCCGACGGCAGTCGACTGGCCGAGGCCGGCGTCGGTGGTCTGCTTGACCGCCTCATACGTCAGCGTCCCCGAGCGCGACACGATGCCGACCTTGCCCGCTTTGAAGATATTGCCCGGCATGATGCCGATCTTGCACTGGTTGGGCGTCAGCACGCCCGGGCAGTTCGGCCCGATCAGCCGCGACCAGCTCCCCGTCAGCGCCCGCTTGACCTTGATCATGTCCATCACCGGGATGCCCTCGGTGATGCAGATGATCAGCGGGATCTCGGCGTCGATGGCTTCGAGGATGGCGTCGGCGGCGAACGGCGGCGGCACGTAGATCGACGTCGCGGTGGCGCCGGTGGCGGCTTTCGCCTCCAGCACCGTGTCGAAGATCGGCACCTTGGCCATCTCGGGATCGGGGTGCTTGGACCCGCCGCGCCCGGGCGTCACGCCGCCCACGAGCTGGGTCCCATAGGTCATGGCCGCCTTGGAGTGGAAGGTCCCTTGGCTACCGGTGATGCCCTGGCAAAGGACCTTGGTGCTCTTGTCGACGAGGATGGCCATCGGCGGTTCCCTGGTTGCACGCGCGCTCTTGTCCGACAGATTGCGCGCACGATCAAGTGTCGCAATCGGCGCAGGCCTGCTGCTTTCGACCAATTTTCGAGCAGGGGATCGGCATGGCGCCTGTCCCAGCGGAGGCTTGCACGCATCTTGCGCGGCGCGCAAACCGCCGATAGGGGTGGCGGGCGACACGATCACTCACGGGAGCCTCATTGCGCGATGGATAGTCGGCAGGCGATCGGGAACAGCGACGGCGTGCACGCCGGCAGCGGGCCAGGCGGCCGGTTTCGGGTGGCCGTCTGCGGGCGCGCGGCGGCGATTGCCGGCGTGGCGAGTGATCTCGCGGGCCTCGCCGTCGCGCCGCGGTCCCTCGCCCTGGACATCGTCAAGATTGCCACCGATGACGACGGCCCCGGCGCGGTTGTGCCGCTGCTCGACCACCTGCCGTCGGCGGCGCTCGCGATCGTCGTCGCCGATGGCGCGAGCCACCTGACCGACGCCGCGCGCGCCACCTGCCTGCTGGCCTGGCGGCTCACCGGCGCCGCCCCGATCCTGGCGATCGCTGGAGATGCCGGCGGCGCGGCGCTGGAGTGGCACCGCTTCGCCGGCGATCTCGGCATCCCCGCCACCGACCGCACCGTGGTCCATCCCAGCCTTGTGCCCGAAACGGTGGCGCGGCTCGCCACGGCACAGCGCCGACGCGCCGCGACGAGCCGGCCGGAACTCGCCGACCAGGTCGTCGCCCACATCGTCTGGCTCGGTCGCAAGCCGATGCTGCCCGGCCGCAGCTACGTGGCCCGCCTCGGCACCCAAGCAACGCGCGCGCAGATCGGCACGCTCAAGCATCGCGTCCACCCCGCAACCCTCGAGCCGATGGCGGCGCGCCGGCTCGTCCTCGGCGACGTCGGCCTGTGCAATGTTTCATTCGCCGAGCCGCTCGTCTTCGATCCCGCTGACCGCAGCGATCCGGCGCCGCGACCGACCTCGCTGTTCACGCTGGAAGATGCGGTCGACGGCGGTCTCGTCGGGCACGGCGAGATCGCCTTCACGCTCAGGCGCGCGACCAACATCCATTGGCAGGCGCAGGCGGTCGACAAGCTCAGCCGTTCCGCGCTCAAGGGCCAGCGGCCGGCGTGCCTGTGGTTCACCGGCCTCTCGGGGAGCGGCAAGTCGACGATCGCCACCGCGCTCGAGAAGCGCCTCAACGCGATGGGTCTCCACACCTACACGCTCGACGGCGACAACGTCCGCCACGGGCTCAGCCGCGACCTCGGCTTCACCGACGCCGACCGGGTCGAGAACATCCGCCGCATCGCGGAAGTAGCAAAACTGTTCGTCGATGCGGGCCTGCTGGTGATGGTGTCGTTCATCTCGCCCTTCCGGGCGGAACGGCGGATGGCCCGCGGTCTGCTCGGCGCGGACGAGTTCCTGGAAATCTTCGTCGATACGCCGATCGAGATCTGCGAGCAGCGCGACCCCAAAGGCCTCTATCGCAAGGCGCGCGCGGGAGAGCTCAAGAATTTCACCGGCATCGACAGTCCCTACGAGCCGCCCGAGCACGCCGAGATCCGCATCGCTGGCGGCGAAGCGCCGCCCGAGGCGCTGGTCGAGCGGATCCTCGTCGACCTCAAGCGCCGCGGCCTCGTCTGAACCCGAGAACAACGGACGCGCAAAACGCCGCATGACAGGCTGTCGAAAACCGGTTGACGCGCTCTTGCCGCACCCGGTTTCGCCATCTTGTGCCGCTACCCGTTCGCCAAGCGGCCGCGACTATGCAGCGGCGGCCGGCAAGTGGAGGCAGCGGGCATGGTCTCGCGTGGCAACCAGACTGAGCCACCGAACACGAGTGACGCCGGCGCAGCGCTCGATGCCCAGCGCCTCGCTTTCGGCGCCGGCTCGCTCGAACGGCTCGATCTCAATTCGGACGCGTTCGGCGCCGACGCGACGCGAGCGATCCAGGATCTCGCGACGTCGTTTCCGGCACTTCTATTCGCGCTGACAACCGGCTACGGCACACCCGAGCGCCGCCACGCCTGTCTTGCAGCGATCGTTGCCGGCGCCCGGCTCAAGACGGCGGCGCAGACGCTGGGGTTGCCGTTCTGGCTCAGGCGCCTGCCGGCGGCGGCCCTCACCGGCCCGCTCCCCGAACTGCCGGACGATCGCGAATTCACCCTTGCCGTCGTCCCCGCGCTGCCGAAGTCGCCGGACGCGATGCTGCCGTGGCTCGATTTTCTCAGCCTCGCCGACCGGCTCGCCGGCCGCGACGTCTGCCTGTGGTTCCTGCGCAATACCCGCCTCACGCCGCCAACCGCGCCACCCTCGGAGGCGCTGTGGATGCTGGCCTGGGCGTTCTTTGGAAAGCGCCCCGAGACGCTCGCCGGGCGCGTCCAGCGCCGCCCGTGGACGCCTCGCGTCGGGTCGCGGTCGGCGCGCGAGGAAACCGCCAATTGGCGCAAGCGGATCGAGGGCGTGCTGGCGCTCGGCACCGGATTTCCCAACACCTGGTTCGAGGACGGCAAGGCCATGGGCCACGATATCGTGGCGCTGCGCGGTCCCGAGGACCTGTTTGCCGAATGCGCGGCGATGCGCAACTGCCTCGACCTTTATGCGCTGCGGCTCGGCCACATGCGCTCGCGCCTGTTCAGCATCCGGATGCGCGGCAAGCCGATCGCGACGCTGGAACTCGGCCTGCGCAACGACGAGGTCGGCGTGCCGTTCATCGTCCAGCTGCGCGGCATCGGCAATCGCCGCGCCGGGCCGCTGGTGTGGCAGGCAGTGCACGCCTGGATGGGCAGCCAGTCGTTCGGCCAACTGGACCGCGCGCCACGCCCTAAACGGATGTCGCTGGTGCTGCGACGCGAACTGTGGGCACCGCTGACCGAGGCCGCCGCCGCGATCGGCATGGGCCAGCGCTTCGAGCCGCTCGCGCTCGGGCGCGCACCCGTTACCCGCAAGGCGCAGGTGCGATAGCGCGCCTGCAACCGAGCGTCGGGTTCAAGCCGCGCGGTCTTCCGCGTCACGCCGGCGCTGGGCGGTGTCCGGGAGCGCCCACGGCGTGAAGCTGAAGACGTCGGGGAATGAGAGCGTGTCGCGTTCGCGCCGCGCGCCGCCGGCTTCCTCGCTCGCGGGCGCCACAGCATTCCCCGCGCTCAGTGCCGCAACGATGCGCCGGTTGCACGTCGAGTAGTCCTCGAGCGCCGTCTGCCAGAACCGCGCCTGGGCCGCGAACAGGTCCTGGGGACCGCGGCACTGCGCAAGTGTGTTCGGCAGATCGAGATAGGCCTGCGCGCGCCGGGCGGCCAGCGACGCCAACTCCATGTTCGTGCGCGCCGCGCCGGTCAGCATCGGCGCGACCGATTTGGTCGCCTGTCCGGTGGTTGCGATCAACTGCTCGAATATCGCAGTCGCTGCCTCACCCGGCCGCTCTAGTTGTCGTTCCGTCATAACGCCGCACTCCTTCCTGCGCCGGTGGCATTGGCCGCTCTGGGCCGCCACGGCATTCCGCTTCCTTCCCCCGATCTCCTTGGCTCTTTTTGGCCTCGGCAGCCCACATGGGCGATCGCCCGCGCAGGTACCCTCTGCACGGTCTTAACCATGTTAGCGCGTTCCCGCCGGCGGCGCATTGATCTTGCGCAAATGCCGCAGCGGAAAGGCAAATTTCGGACGATGGCAGTGAAGCGGGGCCCAGGGCCGCGGGTCAGCCCGTGGTGACGCCGGCCATATAATCGCTGAGCAGTTGCTCGGAAATACGGCCCGGCTGGTAGTTGTAGGGGCCGATCTCGCGCACCGGCGTCACCTCGGCCGCCGAGCCGGTGATGAAGCACTCGGTGAAGCTCGCCAGTTCCTCCGGCATGATGCGGCGCTCGACGACCTCGATGCCGCGCTTCTTGGCGAGATCGATGACGGTCTCGCGCGTCAACCCCGCGAGGAAGCAATCGGCGAGCGGCGTGTGCAGCTTGCCGTCCTGCACGAAGAAGATGTTGGCGCCGGTGCATTCCGCGACCCGGCCCTGCCAGTCGAACATCAGGGCGTCGGAATAGCCCTTCTTCTCGGCCCGGTGCTTGGAGATGGTGCAGATCATGTAGAGCCCGGCCGCCTTCGCCATCGCCGGCGCGCAGGCGGGATCGGGGCGGCGATAGTCGGCGATATCGAGCCGGATGCCGCGCATCCGCTCGGCAGGATCGAACATCGACGGCCAGGTCCAGGTTGCGATCGCGACGTGGATCGGGTTCTGCTGGGCGGCGACCGCCATCATCTTCTCGCCGCCGCGGAAGGCGACCGCGCGCACGTACTTATTGCCGCTCCCGTTGCGCTCGAGGATCTCGGCCTTCGCCGCTTCCAGCACATCGACCGAAAAGGGGATCGTGAAGTCCATGAGCTCGGCCGAGCGGTGCAGGCGCTCGGTGTGCCGGCGGGACTTGAAGACGTGGCCGTCGTAGGCGCGCTCGCCCTCGAACACGCACGAGCCGTAATGCAGCCCATGGGTCAGCACATGCACCCGGGCGTCCGAGGACGGCATGATCTTGCCGTTGTACCAGATCTGGGGATCGCCGAAGTAGATGAACTCGGAAGCCATGCGCGTTTCCTCCCGCGGGATTGGGCCGGGACTCGAACCCGGGATTTCGACCCGGGACTTGGGATTTGGACCGCCGGCGCCACGGCATCGCTCGCTATACTCGCCATCGGCAAGCGTTCGGAGGCCGAGAGGTGCGCAGATCGATCCTTTGGCGCCCTCGCGGAACGGCGCACCGCGGCAGTGGAAAACCATGCCCACAGCGGCAGCTCCGACGTTACGCCAATCGCCCGAGGAGGGTCTTTCAGCGTAACAAAGCGCTTGCCACGGGTAGCAATCGACTTCAAATATGTCAATATGACTGACGTAAATTCAGATCGCCCCTCCACGCCGCGCATGACAGCTTCGGCGGCCCCAAACGCGGGCAAGAAGCGCGGCGACCGCCGCCACCGAGGAGGCCTCGCCGGAGACCGTGCAGCTGATCGAGCTGCTGTTTTTCGCCTACCGCGATTTCACCGGCGATGCCGACGCGATCCTCGCCGAGTTCGGCTACGGCCGCGCCCACCACCGCGTGCTGCACTTCATCACCCGCTATCCGGGCTTGCGGGTGGCCGACGTCCTGCTGGTCCTCAACATCACCAAGCAGAGCCTCGCCCGCGTGCTGCGCCAGCTCGTCGAGGGCGGCCTCGTCGTCCAGTCGGCCGGCGACACCGACCGCCGCGAGCGCCGCCTCCATGTGACGACCGCGGGCAAGGCCCTGATGCGCCGCCTCGTCGACGCCCAAGCGCGGCGCATCCGGCGCGCGACGGGTCTCAGCGGCACCGGCGCCGAAGCGGCCGTCCGCCGCTTTCTCACGGCCATGATCGAGCCGGAAACCCGCGCGATGGTGACCGCACTCCTCGATCACCCGGATCCACCCAAAGACCTCAACGGCGAGTTCCAGCCATGACGCTTGCTTCGCCCGTCGCCCGCAAAGAGCCTTTGCCCGATAATGCCCCGCACGTCCTGCTGGTCGACGACGACCACCGCATCCGCGACCTGCTCGGACGCTATCTGCAGGACAACGGCTTTCGCGTCACCACCGCGCGCGACACGACGACCGCCCGCGCCGCCATGCGCGGCCTCGCTTTCGATCTCGTCATCCTCGATGTCATGATGCCCGGCGAGAGCGGACTCGATCTTGCCCGCGAACTCAAGGGCATCGCACCGATTCCGATCTGTATGTTGACCGCGCGGGCGGAGCCGGAGAACCGCGTCGAGGGACTCGAAGCCGGCGTCGACGACTATGTCACCAAGCCGTTCGAGCCGCGCGAACTCGTCCTCCGCCTCCAGAACATCATGCGGCGCGGGCGCATCGGCAACGAGCCGCGCGACGAGATCCGCATGGGCGACTACGCCTTCAGCGTCGAGCGCGGCGAGCTGCGCCGCGGCGACGAGGCGATAAAGCTCACCGAACGCGAGCGCGACCTGCTGCGCCTGTTTGCGTCCCGCCCCGGGTCCCCGATCGCCCGCCACGAGCTTGCGAGCGACAATTCGACCGGCAGCGAGCGGGCGATCGACGTCCAGATCAACCGGCTGCGCCGCAAGATCGAACTGGACCCGTCCAATCCCGTCTATCTCCAGACGGTGCGGGGCAAGGGGTATATTCTCTATATCGATTGAGGTATAGGCGGGCTCAGCAAGCAGTGCCGGCTCAGGGCGCGGAGAGACGATCCGATGGTTGCGGCGCGGGACGAATTGGGCGAGCTGGAGCTCCCCCCCGCGCGCCCGAAATGGTGGCGGCGGATCGGTCCGTTCAGCTGGCGCGGGACGCTATCGAAGCTGGCCGGATTTATCGCCGAGCTGGCGCCGAAGGGTCTCTACGCCCGCACGCTCATCATCATCATCGCACCGATCGTGCTGCTGGAAAGCGTCGTCGCGTTCACGTTCATGGAGCGCCACTGGCAGGCCGTGACCCGCCGCCTCTCGGAAGCCACCGCGCGCGACATCTCCGCGATGATCGAGGTCTACTCGAGCTTCAGCATCAGCGACGATCCCGAAAAACTCGTCGCAATGGCGCGCGACAAAGTCGGCATCTCCATGCAGATCCTGCCGCCGGACGATCTGCCGAAGGCGCAGCCCAAGCCCTTCTTCGCGCTGCTCGACCGCACGCTTTCCGACGAGATCCGCCGCCACGTGACGCTGCCGTTCTGGATCGATACGGTCGGCCAGTCGCGCCACGTCGAGGTGCGCGTCAAGCACCCGAAGGCCGTCCTCCGCTTCATCGCGACGCGCAACCAGACCTACGCCTCGAACTCGCACATCTTCCTCCTATGGATGGTCGGCACCTCGGTCGTCCTGCTGACCGTCGCGATCCTGTTCATGCGCAACCAGATCCGGCCGATCCTGCGGCTCGCCGAGGCCGCCGACGCCTTCGGCAAGGGGCGCACGGTCGGCGATGATTTCCGCCCGCGCGGCGCCCGCGAGGTCCGCCAGGCGGCGCAGGCCTTCGTCGAGATGCGCGAGCGCATCATCCAGCACGTCGACCAGCGCACGACCATGTTGGCCGGCGTCAGTCACGACCTGCGCACCGTACTCACCCGGTTCAAGCTGCAACTAGCCTTCCTCGGCGATGGTCCGGAGATCACGGCGCTGCGCGCCGACGTGAATGAGATGCAGCACATGCTCGAGGACTACCTCGCCTTCGCCAAGGGCGACGGCGGCGAGCAGGCGACGCCGACCAACGTGCGCCATCTCCTCGAGGAGGTGTATGTCGACGCCCAGCATTTCGGCGTGCCGATCGATCTGCGCCTGCGCAAGCGGCCGACCGACCTGGTGCTGGAACTCAAGCGCAACGCCTTCAAGCGCGCCGTCACCAATCTCGTCTCGAACGCGGCGCGCTTTGGCAACCATATCGTCGTCCGCGCCGCGACCGAACCACAGTGGCTGCGCATCGAGGTCGACGATGACGGCCCCGGCATCCCCTCGGTCGAGCGCGAGAACGTGTTCAAACCGTTCTACCGCCTCGACCACGCCCGCAACGAAGGCGCCGGCAACTCCGGATTGGGCCTCGCGATCGCCCGCGACATCGCCCGCAGCCACGGCGGCGACGTCGCCCTCGACACCAGCACCATGGGCGGCTTGCGCGCGATCATTCGGGTCCCTCTCTAGAGTTGTGCCGCCAAGGGTTGCGACGCCTCGCGAGCCCGCTCCCGTATCCCGCGCGCGGTCGGGCGCCGCAGCGATGAACGGTTGTTAACGTTAGATTTTTTTGTATTGGCGCCCTCGATTCGACGCCCCGATGATGGTATGCTCGACGAGCCGGGATGAGACGTCAATCGTAGGTAAATTGGGAGGTTTGGAATGCGGAAGATTCTGATGGCGCTGGCGCTGTTGCTGCTTCCTGTGATGGGGATCGCGGGCAGTGCACCGGCATCGGCTGCAGCCCCTGGCGGCATGACGCTCCTGGACAAGCTGGCGGCGGGCGAGTCGGCGATCGACCAGGTCGCCTACAAGTGCCATACCCACTGCTATCGCGTTTGCGCGAGCCGGAACTACAGCGGGTATTGCACCTATTGGGTCCGCAAGTGTCATCGCAAGTGCGTGCCCGTGTATCACCGCCATTACCGTCGCTATCACTGATAGCTGCGCTGGAAACTTCACGTATGAAGGCCGGGCATTTTGCCCGGCCTTTTTCTTTTGGGTTGTTGCGATGGCGCTAAAACAGCCGCCCGCCATTGGGCACCGCGCGCTCCGGCGAGATCAGCACCACTTCGCCGTCGGCATCGGGAAAGCCGAGGGTCAGGACCTCCGACATGAACGGGCCGATCTGGCGCGGCGGAAAATTCACGACCGCGGCGACCTGCCGGCCGATCAGCGTCTCCGGCGCGTAATATTTGGTGATCTGAGCCGAACTTTTCTTGACGCCGATCTCGGCGCCGAAATCGATCTTCAGCTTGATCGCCGGCTTGCGCGCCTCGGGGAACGGCTCGGCTGAAACAATGGTGCCGACGCGGATATCGACCTTCATGAAATCACCGAATGCGATGGCGCCGGGTGCGGGGGCAGACGATGCCGCCATTTGATATCGCTCCTCGATCGTGATGTGATTGATCCGCCGCGGTATCTCAGCCTTTACGTGCTGGCCTTGGCCTCGGTGAGCGCGCGGTTGAACTCGGCGCCGAGGATGACGACCATGGCCGTCACCTGGAAGAAGATGAGCGCGCTCAGGAGCTGCGTCAGGCCGGCATAGAAGCGGGAGTAGTCGCTGATCCCGAGCCAACGCGCATAGAGCTGGGCGAGCAGTATCCACAGCACGACGCTCAGCAGCACGCCCGGCCAGACGTCCCAAAAGCTTCGCCGCCCCGCCACCAGAAACAGATGGTAGGCGAGGAGCTGCGCCGACGTCACCGTGAGCACGACCGTGTAGCGGACGCCGACCGAGAACCGGCCCCGGTCGAGCAGCCAGTGCACCGCTTCGTTGTCGATGCTGGCCGCCAGCATCGGCCCGACGACGACGCCCCACGCCACCGCCAGCATGCCCGCCGCCGTCATCAGGACGAGAAACGCACTCTGGAGCAGGCAGAACAGATACGAGCGGCCCTCCTTCACCCGATAGGCGCCATTGAGCGCCGCCCGCAGCGTCTCGACGGCGCTGGTCGCGAAAAACAGCGAGATCGCCGCGCCGACCGTCAGCAGCCCGAACTGGCTGGTGCCCATGACGCGCTCGATCTCCGGCGCCAACGCCTTGGCGACCGGCTCCGGCACCGACTGGAAGAGCTGGGCAACGGCGTAGGTAGCGAGATCGCGGCCGCCGATCGTGCCGGCGAGCGCGCCGAGAAAGATGCAGAACGGAAAAAGAGACAGCAGGAACGTGAACGCCACCGCGCCCGACATCGAGAACCCAGCGTTCTCGAACAGCGTCCACATGGCACGTCGGAGGATGTTCAACTGGCGACCCATCGTCACCCTATTGGCATAAGATTCGGCGCCATTGTGGATCAATTGAGCGCAACGCGCGCTCAGCGAGCCGGGCCGGACGCGGCAAGGGCCTCGAGCCGGGCCCGCTCAGCCGCGCGGGCGGCCTCGAATTCAGGGCCGTCCCAGGCCCGGTGATGGCCCTTGGCATAGGCCTGGGCGTTGCGATGATAGAGCCACGCATTGAGCCGGTTGGCGACGAAATTGTCGGCCGTGCGCACGACCTTGGCCGGCGTCCCCATGACGATCGAATTCGGCGGGATGACCTGGCCCTCGCGCACGAACGTGTGGCCTGCAACGATCGAGTTGGCGCCGATCACCGCCCCGTCCATGACCGTCGCGCCGATCCCGATCAGGCAGTTCTCGCCGATCGTGCAGCCGTGCAACACCACCCGATGCGTGATCGACGCGTAGTCGCCAATCGTCGTCGGCGTGCCGTAGCCGACGTGGACCATGACGTGGTCCTGGAGATTGACGAAACGCCCGACGGTCACCGACAGCAGCTCGGCCCGGATCACCACGCCGGGCCACAGGCTGGACCCGTCGCCGATCGCGACAGCGCCGAATACCGCCGCGCCCGGGTCGATCCACGCGGCCTCGGGGAACCGCTGCATGAGCGCGTTCGCCATCGCTGGCTAGTGTCCCTGATCCGAAGTTCGCCCAACCTCGATGCTCGTGTCCCGAGCGAACTTCGGAATCAAAAGGGACACTAGAATCATAGATTTGCTAATGTGATTCAGATCGAGAAACTCGCTCGATACCGTGCCGCGAGTCATGGCGAATTTCTCGATCATCACATTAGCCCTTGCGCGGCGCCGGCGCGTGGTCGTGCTTGTGATCGTGGCCATGGTGGTGGCCGTGGTCGTGGTGATGACCATGGTCGTGGCTGTGGTCATGCCCGCAACCGCAGGCGTCGCCGTGCTCGTGGTCATGGCCGTGGTGATCGTGATCGTGGTCATGCCCGTGATCATGTCCATGTCCGGGCATCACCAGCGTCGCCGCGAGCTTGCGCTCGACCGTGGCCGCCTGCTCGCGACCGCCGTCCGCATCCTCGATCGCGAGCGACATCACCTCGGCGGCGATCAGCATGTCGTCGGGTTGGCCGAAATAATGCCGCCGCAGCCGCCCGGCGCGGTCGAACACCAGGAGCGACGGCGTGCCCTGCATCTGGTATGTCGCAAACGTCGTCGGCGGCCCCTTGCCGTCCGGCTTGTCGATGCCGATCGGGAACGGCCAGTTGTATTCCTTCTGGAACACCTCGAGCGCCTTCTCGGTCATCACATCGTGGTTCTCGAACACGGTATGCAGCGCGATGACGGCGACCTGCTCGGCGTTGAAGCGCTGGCTCAACCGCCGCGCCAGGGGGAGCGCCTTGTCGACACAGCTCGGGCACAGCATCTGGAACGCCACCAGCACCACGACCCGGCCCTTGAGCGACTTGAGCGTTACCGGCTGCTTGCTGTTCAGCCACCGGGTTACGGCGAGTTCGGGCGGGGTTTCAGGGTTGAACATTGTGTGCTCTCCGGCTGTGGACGCGGCTCCATAGCACGCGCCGGCCGACTTGACACGCGGCGCCTTACCACCGACCAGTCACGCCAAGCCTCAGGGAGATAGGATATGACCAAGGATGCCAGCCAAGCCGCTGATAAAGCCCGCCTGATCGACATCATCAAGGCCCGGTCCTTCAGCAAGGGCGGCGAGATCAAGCTCGCCTCGGGGCGCAGCTCCAGCTTCTACTTCAACATGAAGCCGACCATGCTCGACCCGGAGGGCGCCCACCTGATCGGCGTTCTCGTCTGCGCGGCGCTGGCCGGGCGCAGCGTCGATATGGTCGGCGGCCTCGAAATGGGCGCGGTGCCGATCGCCACCGCCGTCGCCGTCACGAGCCAGCACAAGGGCTGGCCACTGCCGGCATTCTTCGTGCGCAAGCAGGCGAAGGATCACGGCACCCAGAGCCTCGTCGAAGGGCTCCCCGCCGGCCAGACGCTGGCCGGCCGCCGCGTCGTCATCGTCGAGGACGTCACCACCACCGGCGGCTCGGCGATGAAGGCCATCGCCGCCGTCCAGGCGGCGGGCGCGATCGTCGATCGCGTGATCACCATCGTCGACCGCCTCGAAGGCGCCACCGAGACGTTCAAGGCAGCAGGCGTGGATTTCCAGGCGATCCTTACAGCGAATGACTTCGCTGATTAGTTGCCGCGGACGCCAACGCCTTCGGCTACTGGCGCCGCGGAGCTGCCTCGCCGGTCGGCGTTCGAGCCTCGCGGTCTTCGACCGCTACATGAGAAGTGCGTAGCGGCCGAAGGCCGCCAGGTGAAAATTCCAACCGGGCAATTTGCCGCCGCGGCGCCGGTAGGCGAAGCCGTCGGCGACCGCGGCAACTAATTAGTGCTCTTCGCGCCGTCCACCGTTTCCATCGGCTTGAAGAAGACGTCGACGCGCATTCCGGTGAGCAGCGGCGGCTGGCCGTCCATGTCGATGACGACTTCGAGTACGTCGACATCGCTCGGCCGCCGGGGGCCGCGCTGGCCGAGCTTGCCCGGCCCGAGCGACGGCGCGAGGCTTGCGACCTTGCCGTTGAACTCACGCTCCTGGTGCGCATCCGAACGCACCACCACGAGCTGGCCGACCCGGACCTTGGCGGCATCGCGCTCCTCGACCTCGGCGCGCACTTTCAGCGCCGAAACATCACCCAGCAACAGCAGCACCTGCTCCGACGACGGCGTCGCCGTCTCGCCGACCCGGGCGCTGATGTTGAGAACGGTCGCGTCGCGCGGGGCGCGGATGCGAGAGCGTTCGAGCGCAGTCTCCGCGAGCGAGACGTCGGCACGCGCCGCGATCAGGCCCGCTTCGACGCGGGTCGGCAGGGGAATGCCGGCGGCCGCCTCGGCGCGACGCAGCGTCGTCCGAGCGGTCTCGAGCTTCGTCTCCGCGTCACGCACGCTGGCGCGCTGGCGATCGAGCTGCTCGAGCGCCGCAGTCGTCGCGTCGCGGCGATACGTGACGAACGCCGCGTCCATTTCCGCGCGCGCCAGGGAGAGCGCCGTTTCCGCGTCCATAGCCGCGTCCTGCGCCTGCCGCCGCGTCCGCACCAGTTCGGGCGGGTTGGCTTCGGCGGTGTCGCGCTCGCGCTTGCGGACGGCCGCCTCCGCGCGCGCCGCATGGAGCCGCGCCAATGCCTCGTCGTCGCTCAGTCGCACCAGCAGATCGCCAACCGTAACGCGGTCGTTGGGCTTCACCGTCACGTCGACAATGCGACCGGGCATCACCGAGCCCATGCGGATCTCGCCGCCGTTGGGCTCGACGCGGCCGGGTGCAGCCGCCTCCCAGCGCACCTTCGGCAGCGGCTTGGTCGTCGCTTTCGCGGCGAGCTTGCTCGCGACGTTGGCCTGCGGGAGGTAGTACGACGCGGCCATCGCCACGGCGGCTGCGATGGCAAGCGCGAGGAAGATGCTGGAGATCGTCGAGCGATTGCTATCCATGGGTTCTATTCTTTCGTTTCTTCGACGAGCGGCTGCCGTTGTCGGGGTATTCGGTCGGCGGCGCGCCATTGCTCCGCATTTCGCTCAGGGGAATGGTCGGCGGCGGCGCCACGAGGACGCTCCGCTCGCGTTCGGGACGCTCATCGTCGACGATCAGGCCATCCTCGATGCGCAGGATGCGGTCGGCGTAGGGGAGCGTGCGATGATCGTGGGTCACGGCGAGGACGGCGCGGCTCTTGTCCTTCGCGATCTCGGCGAGGAGCGCCATCACGGACTGGCCGTTCTCGCTGTCGAGGGCGGCGGTCGGCTCGTCGGCGAGGAGCAGCGACGGCTGGCTGGCGAGCGCGCGGGCAACCGCCACGCGCTGCTGCTCGCCGCCCGACATGTTGCCGGGATAGGAGCGGAATTTATGCGAGAGCCCGACCTTGGTCAGAGTCTCGCGCGCCTGGTCGGTGGCGAGACGGCCCTTGCGGCCGCGCACGTCGAGCGCGAGGCGGACGTTCTCCTCGGCATTCAGCGTCGGAAACAGATTGTAGGTCTGGAAGACGAAGCCCATGTGCTGGCGGCGCACGTCGGCCAGCGCTTCGGGCCCGAGACCTTCGGTGTCGGTGCCGGCGATGCGGATATTCCCCGATGTCGGGGCGAGGATGCAGCCGAGGATCGACAGCAGCGTCGTCTTGCCCGATCCGGAAGGCCCCATCAGCAGGGTCAGTTCGCCGGCGCGCAGCGTTACGCTCACGCCCTTGAGCGCTCGCACCAGGCCGGCGCCCTGGCCGAGATCCTTGACGATATCCGTCGCTTCGAGAACGAGTTCGCTGCTCATCGGGCGAACACCATGGCCGGGTCGATCTTGGTGACCTTGACGATGGCCGAGACCGCCGAGATCGCGCACATCGCCAGCGTCAGCACGAACAGGCCGATCGCCAGCTCCGGCGTCATCAGGATCGGCAGCGCGGTCTGCTCGCTGAAGTGCACGACCACCATCGATATGGCCATGCCGAGGATGTAGCCGAGCACCGCCGAGAGCGCCGCCTGCGTGAGGATGACGCGGTGGATGTAGCCGGCGGACGAGCCGAGCGCACGCAGCGTCGCGAACTCGCGGAGGTGGTCCTTGGTACTCGAATAGAGCGTCTGCGCGACAATCACAGTCCCAACGAGTATGCCAAGTATGGCGCCACCGATCAGTGCCACGCCGGCGCCGGTGCCGAACAGCCAGTGATCGAGGCTGCGGTTGCGGAATTCAGCCTGCGTCAGGACGTCGACGTTGGAGAGCCGCGTCTTGATCTCGTCGCGCACGGCCTCGGTCGTCATCGGATCGGCGAGCTTGACGAGCAGGAACGTCGACTGATCGGCCTGCATACCGAGCATGGTGCGGGCGCGGCCGAGGGAGGTGAACACGTAGGGCGCCATGGTGAACGAGCGGATGCCGTCGGTCAGCGCCGCGACCTTGACGCGGGTCTGGTCGACCTGGGCGATCTCGGCGACCTGTTTGACCCCGAGGCTCTCCATGTAGGTCTTGTCGATGGCGACCGCGTGCGGCTCGGCAATGCTGCCCGGCTCGCCCTGCACGACATTCCAGGGCGCCAGGCCGCCGTCCGCCGGATCCGTGCCCACGAGCACGATCAGCGTCGAGCCACCGGCGGGCTTGCGCCATTCCGTGAAGGCGACGGCAAGCGGCGTCGCACTGGTCACGCCCGGCACCGAGAGTACGGCGTGGCGCTCGCGGCCCGAGAGCAGCCCCGCCTCCTCGAAACTCTTGGCGCCGAACGAGGTGATCCAGAGTTCGCCCTCGGAATTGTCGATCATCGAGATGATCATATGCCGGGCGCCCTGGTAGAGCCCGAGCTGCACCGCGACCAGGACGATCGCGAACAGGATGCCGACAAGCGTCACCGCCAGGCGAACTCGGTCGTGAAACAGATTGCGGAACGCCAGCGTCAAAACCATGTGTATGCCAAATCGTCCTTGGTCGACGTCCGTGAAGGCTGTGGTCCGCCGCTGGCCCCGCGCCGAGCCCGGCGGTCCGGCGGTCCGGCGCCAGTGCTCCCAGGAGCTCCAACGTCGCGGCAATGGTCTGAGCGCCGCCCCGAAGGAGCTGGGAACGCCACGCGTCCGCGCCCGTTATATAGGAAAGCCGGCCACGCGATGCCAGCCGCAGCACGATCGTAGTAAATCGGCCGACCCGGACGTGCTGGCCGGATCGTGCCGCTCATTCAACGCAGTCTACGGCGAAATCGAGGCATCCGTCACAGCCTGTGTCGCCTTGCCGCTGCCACACTTCGATAATTTACCACCCTCGACAGGTGCACTTGACCCTCATCGAGAGGCACAATCCAGGATAACCACATGGATATGACTTCTCTAAAAACTCGGTGGGCCCGCCGCGGAGCGGCCTTGCCGACAAGCCGCGGACTGACGGCTGCAGCGCTCCTCTGCGCCGCCGCTGCGGTGGTCGCCGCCCTCGGTTTCGCCCCTGCCGAAGCCCAGCAGCCCAAGCCCCGCAAGGGCGCGCAGGCCGCTCCCGCCGTTCCGCCTCCGGGCGCGATCGATCCCGGTGCGGTGGGCGTGTGGATCGATCATACCGGGCGCGGCGCGGTCGAAATCGCCCCCTGCGGCGCGCTTCCCCCACCGGGTGCCGCCGCCCCACCGCCGCCGCCCACCGCGAAACCGGCCGAGCCGGTCAACCTGTGCGGGCGCATCGTCTGGCTGGAGAACCCGAACGACGCCAAGGGCAAGCCGCTCATCGACGACCTCAACAAGAACGCCGCCAAGCGCGGCGCCCCGATCTGCGGCCTCCAGATCATCGGCGACGTCAAACCGCAGTCGGACGGCTCCTGGGACAAGGGCTGGATCTACGATCCCGAGCAGGGGTCCGCGTTCGACGTCGAGCTACGCCTGCGCAATCCCGAGACCCTCCAGGTCATGGGCTACCTCGGCGTCAAGTTCCTGAGCGAGACGTACGTGTGGCGCCGCGCCAAGCAGCTGCCGCCCAAGTGCCCGGGGACCTGAGGACCAGATTTGATCTTGGCGGTCTGTTTGCCTGGATTTAACTGAGTGCAATTCCCCTGCCTTCCATCGAGAATGCCGAACCCACCTACATTCGGCGGATAGCACTAGCTGTGTACTATGCCTGCTGGGTGGCCGGCACGACAATCGATGCCAACGTTCAAAAAGAGGTCTATCGGCGTGATCCGGCTGGCGGCAACATCCCGCTTCAAGTGATCGTTGCCGTGGTCGGTCTATTCGTCGTCGCGGCGGCTTTGTTATGGGCGAGTTCGAGTGACGAGCGCGTCAGCGTCGCCTTGATCTTCTTTCTAGTCGTCAATGTGTTCGCTTGGAGAATACTTGTCGGGCGTGTGAATCCTATCATTTCAGCAACAGCGCGAGAATACGAACAAGCCAGTCAGTTCCATCGCCTCGAGCAACTACAAATCATCAGGACATACATAACGGGTTGGTGGCAATGGGCGCGATTTGCAATGATGGCCGTTATCGTGCTTGCAGC
Organism: uncultured Alphaproteobacteria bacterium; assembly: GCA_963775035.1. Lineage (GTDB taxonomy): Bacteria > Pseudomonadota > Alphaproteobacteria > Rhizobiales > Hyphomicrobiaceae. The sequence continues at coordinate 136,837 of CAVZHG010000012.1, forward strand.
CAATGTTTTGACTTTCAGCGTGCCCGCTCGTTCCATGGCATCTCAAACACTGCGTGATTTCTTGCCCGACAGCGCAGCGCCCGCAATACCTGTGCTATTGCCTGTTGCCGCGCTCTGTTGCTTCATTTTTGCGGCGGAGGCATGGATTTGGGTGCTTAGGGTAAGGAATGCCATCGCTCTCAACACGATTGATGAACTTGCCAAACGATACAATCTCACGCCTCAAACTGCTTCCCAGCAAGCGCCATAGAGGACCCTATTACCTCTGCTGTGGGGCGCGGCGCTGACCGGCAGAAGGATCGAATGGCGCGCCACCGCCATCGCTAGCCGATAATCACGAGATCGCGGCCGCGCGGCACCAGCACGATGTCGCGCATCGCGGCAAGGCCTCGGATGGCGACGGTCTCGCGTACAAAACCGTGGTCGCCGCGCCCCGCGCACGTCATCACGTCCTCCGACACGATGAGCTGGCAGCCTTTCTCCTTGGTCAGCGCCTCCAGCCGTGCCGCCGTGTTGACCGTGCTGCCGATGACCGTCATCGCCGCCGTCGCCGGATGGCCGATCCGCCCCATCACCAGCGGCCCGACCTCGATGCCGACACCGATCGCGATGGGACGGCCGAGTTCCGTGGCCAGGTCGCGGTTGAGACGTTCGAGCGCGAGGTCGATCCCGTGGGCAGCCCGCAACGCCGCGCGGCAGCCGTCGGATGGCTCATCCAATTCGCCGCCGCCGAACAGCGCCAGCAGCCCGTCGCCCATGTACTTGTCGATGTGGCCGCCTTCCGCGCCGATCGCCTCGCCGACTTCGGCGAACAGGCGGTTGAGGATGAAAACGACGTCGTAGGGCAGGCGCTTTTCGCTGAGTTCCGTGAACCCGCGCGCGTCGAGGAACAGCACCGCGAGCGTGCGCTCGACGCCCTGCGCCTGGGGCGAGGTGAAACTCTGCACGGGCCGGGTCACCTGCGGATTGACCAGGCGCGCCACCGCGAGATCCGCGGTCGGGCGGATCTGGCAGGCGAGCCGGACATTCGGCGCGGCGCCGACGCGGGCCAGCGTCTCCGCTTCTGCTGGACCCGGCGGCGGCAGGCTCTCGAGGCCGTCCTCGATCCCGACCCGGCACGTCGAGCAGCGCGCGCGCCCGCCGCACACCGAGGCGTGCGCCACCCCGTTGGCGCGGCTGATCTCGAGCAGTGTCGCGCCGGGTGACACGCGTACCGTCGGGCCGGCACGGTAGCGAATGGCGATCCGCGGCCCCGCGAGCCCGCGCAGCTCCCGCACGACCGGCACCGCGACCGCCGCCAGCAGCAGCGCCAGGAAAGCCAGCCGCCCGCGATCGTTGAGCGCGCTCAGCGTCTCCTGGGCGACGCCATCAGGCCCGCGCACCGTCGCAATCAGTTGCTGGTAGGCGCCGGGCGCCGCCATCCGCGTCGCCACCTCCCGGCCCGACACCGTATACCCCGCGATCGCCGTCACCGGCAGCGCCACCGCGATCGCCAGTAGCCACGGCTGCACGCGGCCATAGCCCGGCACCAGCGAGAGCCAGTGATGCAAGCCGATGCACGCGTGCAGCCACGCCACCACGACCAGCGCCACCATCGGCCAGGCAAAGTCCGGCCAGATGTGCACGAGTTCGAAGACATAGGTGTCGTTGGTGCCGGAGATAACGGCCGCGCCGCGATTGAAGACGACGTGCGGCATGAGCAGGAATGGGACCGCCACCCCGCTCGCGATCTGCAGCGCCTCCCACGGCGGCATCCGCCACGTTCGCCGCCGTGCGATCCGCACCAGCGCCAGAGCGATATGGATGGTGAAAGCAGCGAGCAGCAGACCGGATCCGATCCAGGTCCGCGTCACCGCCTTGCGCGCGTCCTGCATCGCCAGCATGGCGTCGATGCCGACCAGCCCCAGCGCGTGGTTCGCTAGATGCGTCGCGACGAACACGAACAGCACGAGGCCGCTTGCGAGGCGCAGGCGCTGCCAGATATCGCCGCGCGCGAGGATGTGCATCGCCTGTCCTGTCCGAGGAGGAAGCTGTTGCCCATGATAGGGAGTTTCGCGGCGTTTGTGCATAAACCCTATGCTCGACGAGCCGCATACCCAATATTGGCGAAGCCTGCCCGGGCTGGTAGACACGTCAGCAGGAATGGCCCGCTTGCGGTCCCCCAATCCCTTGCCCACTGGGCGCGCCCGCTCGCGCCCCATCCGCCCCGACAGGAGTTTCTGCTGATGCGCAATTTCGCTTTTCCCGGCCGCTCGCCGGTCTACGGCACGCGGGCCATGTGCGCGACGTCACACCCGCTGGCGAGCGTCGCGGCCATCGAGCAGCTCAAGAAGGGCGGCAACGCCGTCGATGCCGCGATCGCCGCGACAGCGGTGCTCTGCGTCGTCGAGCACGCGATGACCGGGATCGGCGGCGACTGCTTCGCCCTCATCGCCAAGCCCGGCACCAACCCAGTCGCGCTCAACGCCTCGGGCCGCGCGCCGATGGCGGCAACACCCGAGTGGTACGCCCGGCAGGGCATCCAGAAAATCGTCACGCAGTCGCCGCACGCCGTTACCGTGCCGGGCGCGATCGACGGCTGGGCGATGCTGCTCAAGGACTACGGCACCCGCACCCTCGCCGATGTGCTGGCACCCGCCATCGAGTACGCCGAGGGTGGCTACGTCGTCTCGCCGCGCGTCGGCCACGACTGGGCCTCGAACACCGAGAAACTCAAGTGGCACGTGGGCGCGCGCCAGCATCTGCTACCGGGTGGCCGCGCACCGAAGGTCGGCGAGATCGTGCGCTTTCCCGAGCTTGGCAAGACGCTCCGCGCCATCGCTGAGAAGGGCCGCGACGCCTTCTACACCGGCGACATCGCCGCCGACATGGTGGCGGAACTGCGCGAACTCGGCGGTCTCCACACCATGGAAGATTTCGCCGCCCAGAAGGCGACCTACGTCGAGCCGATCTCGGTAAAATACCGCGGCGCCGAGCTCTACGAAATGCCGCCGAACAACCAGGGCATCATCGCGCTGATCATGCTGCGCATCCTCGACCGCCTCGGCACGCTGGGCACCGATCCGCTGTCGGTCGAGCGCTATCACGTCATGACCGAAGCGAGCCGGCTCGCCTACGCCATGCGCGACGCCTTCGTCGCCGATCCCGTGATGGCCAACGTACCCGTCGAGCACATGCTGTCCGATGCGACCATCAATGATCTGACAGCCCGCATCGACCGCAAAAAGCGCCGCGACGACCTCGGCCCGGTGCCGCAGCCGACCGGAACCGACACCACCTACCTCACCGTCGTCGACAGCAGCGGCATGGCCGTCTCCTTCATCAACTCGCTGTTCTCCGGTTTCGGCAGCAGCATCGTCACCCGCAAGACCGGCATCACGCTGCAGAACCGCGGCCAGGGTTTTGTCCTCGATCCCACGCACCGCAACTGCATCGCGCCCGGCAAGCGGCCGATGCACACGCTGGTGCCGGCAATCGCGTTCAAGGATGGGAAGCCCTGGATGTCGTTCGGCGTCATGGGCGCGAACTTCCAGCCGATGGGCCATGCCTATGTCATGACCAACGTCCTCGACTACGGCATGGATGCCCAGGAAGCCCTCGACCATCCGCGCGCGTTCTTCGAGGACGGCCACCTCCAGGTCGAAAAGTCGATGCCGAAGGCTGTCTACGAGGGCCTCGCCGCCGCCGGGCACCCCGTCATGTGGCGCGCAGACCCGTGGGGCGGCGGCCAGATCGTGCAGATCGACCCCGCGACCGGCATCCTCATCGGCGCTTCCGACCCCCGCAAAGACGGCATGGCGGTGGGGTATTGAGAGCTACCCAACCACGCCCGCCGCTTTCGCCCGCGTCAGCACTTTCTCCGCGAGCTTGAGGTGCGGCTTGTCGAGCATCATGCCGTTGAGGCTGGCGACGCCGGCCACGCCATCGAACGCGGCGATGACCGCGCGCGCGTGGGCGACTTCGACTTCGGTCGGCGTGAAGATCGCGTTGATCGGCGCGACCTGATCGGGATGGATGGCCATCTTGCCCGTGAAATCCGTCGCGGCGAGCATCACGCGTTTCGGCTTCGAGGCCGGCGGTGTCGCGGAAATTCACGTAGACCGTATCGATCGGTTCGATCGCGGCGGCGGCGGCGGTGATGAGGCAGAGGTCGCGCACGAGGCGATAGGGCGACGTGAACTGGCCGCGCTCGTCGCGGTTGGCGAGCGAGCCGACCACGGCGCCGAGATCTTCCGCGCCCCAGCTCATGCCAATCATGCGCGTGCTCGCACCCACATAGGAGTGGAGTTGCAGCACCGACAGCGGCGTCTCCGTCACGATTGGCAGGATGCGCGTCCCATTCGGCGTGCCGCCGACTTCGGTTTCAGCGCTGGCAAGCGCGATCGACAGGCGGCTCACGTCGTCGCCGGAGTTCGGCTTCGGCATCACGATGCCGTCCGGGCGTGACGGCATGACTGCTGCAAGATCCGCTTCCCAGTCGTCACCATCGAGCGGATTGATGCGCACGTACAGGAGCGGCCGCCGCTCGGCCGTGCGGGCCTCCGCAATGAACGCCGCGGTGAGCACGCGCGCGGCCGGGCGGTTGGCGGGTGCGACGGAATCCTCGAGATCGAGGATCAGCGCATCGGCGCCGCTCGCCAGTCCCTTGGTGAGCTTTCTCTCGCTGTCGGCTGGAACGAATAGCAGTGACCGCATGCGCGCTCCGATCGAATTGCCATAAAGCCTGATCGCTAGAGATGCGAGCGCTGGCGCGCGCATCGACAACGTGAATCAGACTCTAAAACAGAAGTTTAGAGCACGTTCGCACGATCGCCCGGATTCAATGACACGCGAACGTACTCTAGACCGCAGTTGCGGTCTACGCGCCCGCGCCCGCCATCGCAACGGTCATTCGATGAAAAAATCGCGGCGCTACGCGGCAACCGGCGACTTGCGCATGAAGCCGGCGCGGCGGCACTCGGCGACCAGCGCGTCGTCCTGGTTATAGGCGCGATGGAGGAACTCGACGATCCCCGCGTCGGGCCGCGACGAACTCTCGCGCACCGACACGATCTCCGTCGTCACGTGGATCGTATCGCCATGAAAGACTGGATGCGGGAAGCGGACATCGGTCATGCCGAGATTGCCGATCGTCGTGCCGAGCGTCGTGTCGGCAACGGAGATGCCGACCATCAGGCCGAGCGTGAAGAGGCTGTTGACCAGCGGCTTGCCCCACTCGGTCTTGGCGGCGAAGTGGTGGTCGAGGTGCAGCGGCTGGACGTTGAGCGTGAGACAGGAGAACAACGTATTGTCCATCTCCGTCACGGTGCGCGTGATGGCATGCTCGAAAACGCGCCCGATCTCGAACTGCTCGAAGTAAAGTCCGGCCATCGCGGTCTCCGTCCCGATCGAATCGACTATACCCTGCCGCCCGCCGGGATTGAATTGCGCGCGCGAACGCACACTGCAAGCCGCAGGAATTTGTTCCTAGTTTCTAGATTAATCCTGCGCGGCGAACGGCGCGCCGCCTGTTCGACCACACATCGCTATCGCTGAGCAACAACTTCAATAGCGGAACTGTTCCGATAGAATCCGCTCATCGAGATCGTGGTCGGGGTCGAACATCATGAACAGGTCGATGTCGGAGGCCTCCGAAATCTCGACTTCGACGATCGAACGAAACTCGACGTTGTCGGCAACCGCGCTGACCGGCCGCTTCGTCGGCTCCCGCACCGTGATGCCGATCCGCGCCGTGTTTGCGAGCAATGCGCCGCGCCAGCGCCGCGGCCGGAAAGCGCTGATCGGCGTCAGCGCGAGGAGCTGCGCGGTGATCGGAATGATTGGGCCGTAGGCCGAAAGGTTGTAGGCCGTCGATCCCGCCGGTGTCGCGACCAGCACGCCGTCGCAGACCAGTTCGTCGAGCCGCTCCTGGCCGTTCACCGACAGCGCCAGCTTGGCCGCCTGATGCGTCTGGCGGAACAACGCGACCTCGTTGATCGCGAGACCCTGGTGGCGCGCGCCTGTCGCATCGGTCGCCGTCATCGCCAGCGGATGGATCTGCGTCACGACGGCCCGCTCGAGGCGCCCGATCAGGTCGTTCTCGGCAAACTCGTTCATCAGGAAGCCGACCGAGCCGCGGTTCATGCCGTAGATCGGGATGCGATCGCGCATGAAACGGTGCAGCGTCTGCAGCATCAGGCCGTCGCCGCCGAGCGCGACAATGGCGTCGGCATCGTGCGGCTCGGCGTTGCCGTAGCTCGCAACCAACCGGTCGCGCGCCGCGCACGCCTCCGGCACGTCGCTCGCCACAAACGCGATCCGCTCGAATTTCTTGCCGATCCCGGCCATCAGGTTTCCATCCCGCCGCGCAACGCTCCATGATGCCGAGCCGGCAGCGGAGTGGCGCGGCCGCACTGTAGAAGGCTCCGGACGACGGAAGCAAGCCATGGAAAAAGACACGCCCATTCTGGTTTACGCGACCTTCCCCTCGCTGGCCGAAGCCGAGCGGATCGGCGGCCGGCTGGTTGACGATCGGCTGGCCGCCTGCGTCAACATCCTCCCCGGCATGGTCTCGATCTACGTGTGGGAGCGGCAACGCCAGCGCGACACCGAATGCGCCATGATCATCAAATCCCGCGCCACCCTCGCCAACCGCATCGTCGAAACCGTCCGCAGCCTGCACCCCTACGACAACCCCGCCATTGTCGCTCTCGACATCACAGCAGGCTCGCCACCGTTCCTCGAATGGATCCTGGCGCAAACAGCAGCACCGATTTCCAAAGTATAAAAAGGCGGGGGCTCCGGGGGTGTCCGTCGTGTCGAAGACACGCCTCCGGCGTGGGCGAAGCGCGAGGCCGCGGCCTCGCTCGCGCCGCAGGCGCGATCAGCAACGTCGCAACGGGTCGCTTCGCGACGCGGGGACTAGGTCCCCGCACCCCTGTCCAAACCGGAAACATAGCTGACAGTCGTGCGGGGACATGGTTGACACATTTCAAGCCTCGTCTTCGGGTTCACGCACATCGATCTCGACGACGAGATGGTGGAGAAAGCGGACCTCGAACACGCCACGCCGGCGAGGAATGCGGCCGCCGCGAGCGATCCTCGAACGACGGCGCAGCCTCCGAGCGCCCCCGCTCGAGCCATTTGTAGCCCGTCGTCCGGCTGATCTCGAAACGCCTGCACAGCTCGGCCACGTTGGCCCCGTCCTGGCTTGAAAGCTTCACGAACTCGCGACGCGACTGCACGACGGACACCTCCTGCCAACCCATGAGAGCCCCCGAATCAATTGCCGCTCGGGAAACCCTGATCTGTCAGCTATGTCCTCGTACACCTGTCCACCATGTACCCGGTCTGGACACCCCAACCGGGGGACACCCCCGGAACCCCCGCCTTTTTGAAATTTGAAGCTTGGACCATCTGTAGCGATCGTAGATCGCAAGGTGAGAATTCGACCGGGAGGCAGCCCCGCCGCGCCTCTGGCGCGGGCCGCACGCGTCGGCGGCACTATTGCGCCGCCTCGATCTCCGGACTCATCACGAGCTGCAGTGTCGCGAGGCGGGCGTAGAGGCCGCCGCGGGCCATCAGCTCGCCGTGCGTGCCCTCTTCGACGATCCGCCCGCCGTCGAGCACGACGATGCGGTCGGCTTTCTGGATGGTCGCGAGCCGATGCGCGACGACAATGGTGGTGCGCCCCCGCATCGCCGCATCGAGCGCGCGCTGGACCGCGACCTCGCTCTCGGCATCGAGCGCACTGGTGGCTTCGTCGAGCAGCAGGATCGGCGCCTCGCGCAACAGGGCGCGGGCAATGGCGATGCGCTGGCGCTGGCCGCCCGACAGCGTCACGCCGCGCTCGCCGATCCGCGTCGCATAGCCCAGCGGGAGCGCGTGGATGAACCCGTCGGCCTGGGCTGCCACCGCGGCGCGCTCGATATCGGCCATCGTCGCATCGTCGTCGCCGAAGCGGATGTTGTCGGCGACCGAGCCGGCCAGCAGCGCCACGTCCTGCGGCACCAGCGCCATCCGGCGGCGCAACTCGCCGAGGTCCGCGTCACGCGCCGGCACGCCGTCGACGAGGACGCGACCCGACGTCGGATCCCGCAGCCGCTGCACCAGCGCCAGCAGCGTGCTCTTGCCTGATCCCGAAGGCCCGACCAGCGCCACCCGCTCGCCCGGCACGATCCGCAGCGTTACGTCACTCAGCGCCGCGCTCTCCGGCCGCGTCGGATAGACAAGGCCGATATGCTCGAGATCGATGCGCCCGCGCGCCGGGCTCGGCAGCGCCACCGGATGCGGCGGCGACACGATCTCGGGCGGCGTCACGAGCAGCTCGGTCAGCCGCTCCGCCGCGCCCGCCGCCTGCGTGACTTCACCCCACACTTCCGAAAGCTCCGCCAGCGCGCCGGCGGCAAACAGCGCGTAGAGCACGAACTGGCCGAGCCGCCCGCCCGTCATCTCGCCCGCGACGACGAGTGCTGCGCCGTACCACAGCACGCCGACGACGCTGCTGACGACCAGCAGGATCACCACCGCCGTCAGCCCGGCCCGCGCCTTCAGCCGCGAATTCGCGGCGCCGAACGATGTCTCGACCGCGCCGACGAATTGCGCGCCGAGCCCCTTTTCGGCAACGAACGACTGCACCGTGCGAATGCTCGCCAGCGTCTCGGCGGCGAGCGACGAGGCGTCGGCAAGCGTATCCTGCGCGTGGCGCGACAGCCGCCGCACGACGCGCCCGTAGGCGACCAGCGGCAGCACGATCAGCGGGATCGCGACCAGCACCAGCCCCGACAGCCGCGGGCTCGTCACGAACATCATGGCCAGCGCGCCGATCAGCATGATCGTGTTGCGGGCCGCCTGCGACAGCGCCGTGCCGGCCGCCGCCTTGATCTGCGTCGTATCGGCGGTGAGGCGGCTCATCAGCTCGCCGGAATGCGATTGCTCGTGAAAGGCCGGGCCGAGCGTCATCAGGTGCCGGAAGACATCCGAGCGGACGTCCGCCACCACCCGTTCGCCGAGCCAGTTGACGAAATAGAACCGCGCCGCGCTTGCCGCCGCCAGAACGACGCCGATCAGCACGAGCACCGCGAAATAACGGTCGATGAAGCCGCCGTCGTTGCCCGAAAAGCCGAAATCGATCATCCGGCGCACGGCGAGCGGCACCGACAGCATCGCCAGCGCCGAGACGACCATGGCGACACCGGCCAGCACCAGCATTCCCGGGTGGCGGAGGATGTACGGTTTCAGCGCCAGCAGCGGCCTGAGCGAGCGGCGTCCGGAGCCGCCGGACTGTTCGTCCGCGCCCGCGTCCTCCACCCTTGCCCGCCGTCGTGCCACGCTGCCTCCCTATGCCTGTCCGATCTTCGCCTCCATGAATGCCCCAGCCGCGCGCCCGGAACAAGGCGCAGCCGCCGATAGGTCATTGGGTCGCGGCGTCCGTGGCGCCCGAGCCTTAGTCCGCGACCGTGCGAACGAGCCAGGCGCTCAGCACCGCCGCGGCGTCGAGAAAATCGTCGATCTCCATCGCTTCGTGCGGGTTGTGGCTGCCGTTGGCGTTGCGCACGAAAAGCATCGCCGACGGCACGCCCGCGTTGGTGAATGTCGCGGTGTCGTGCGAGGCCGGACTGGCGAGCGGCATGGTCTCGATACCAAGCCCGGCGGCAGCGTCCGTGAGATCGCGCAGGAGCCCCGGATCGGACGGCGCCACGTCCGCCGTCGCCCGCTTGCCGAGATCAAACCGCACCCCTCGCCGCGCTTCTATTGCGCGCACCAGCGCCAGCGTCTCCGCTTCCAGCGCCGCAAGATGCGCCCGCTCGTAGGCGCGCACGTCGAGGCTCAGCGTCATCAGCCCCGCAACCTTCGTCAGCGCGTGCTCGCGCGCGTCCGTCGCGAACCGGCCGATCGTGAACGCCATCGGCCGCCCCGCCGCATCCGCCGCCTTCCAGATATCATCGAGCCCCAGCGCGAAATCGCTCGCGGCCAGCACCGCGTCATGCCGGAATCGCCGCGGCAATCCCACGTGCGCCCACTCGCCATGAATGCTGATCTCGGGATAGCGGAAATTGCCGGGCACGCCGGTGCCGATCGCCACCGACCGCCCCGCCTCGATCAGTTGCGGCGCCTGCTCGATGTGGATCTCGACCCACGCGCGGATATCCTCAGCCTTCAGCGACGCCGTCCGCGCCCGCACCGCCGCGACGTCGGCGCCGCACTCCGCCATGTGCTCGGCGAGCGTCCGGCCCGTATCGACGCGCCGCGCCTCCAGCGCCCCATCCGGCAGCACGCCGAACGCCGAACGGCTGCCGATATAGGAGACCTCGAACCACACGCTCTCTTCGGCGCGGATCGCCATCGTCGTCACGTCGCACGCCGGCGCGATCCCGAGCGCTGCCAGGCACCGCGTCGCCACGAGCCCCGCGATCACGCCCGCCGCGCCATCGAAATTGCCGCCGTTGGCGACCGAATCCAGGTGCGAGCCCATCATGATCCGCGGCCGCGCCCGATCGCGCCCCGGCAGCGTCATGAACAGGTTCGCGGCGTGATCATACCGCTGTTCGAGCCCCATCGCCGCCGCGCGCTCAGCGATCACGCGATAGCCGAACTGCTCGCCGGCGCCATAGGTGTCGCGCGTCACACCCGGCCCCGCTGCATCGAGGCTCCCCGCCCTCAGCGCATCGAACAGCGCCGCGACCGTCCCGCTTCTGTGCGCGCACCGTATCCAGGATCTCCGCATTCGAAGTCGACACGGTCCACTCCATCAGATCCAATAACCACGCCCGCAGGCACACCCAGCCGCGCAGCCCCGGCAAGAGACAACGCCGATCATGTACTGTACAAAACAGAAAACGATAACTCAGGCGAGGATTGCGCGACATGGCCAGCCCGAGGGACCGCGGGAGCAACACGATCGACCCCGCCCGCGACCCTGTCGCGGACGCATCGAGCGACCCCGTCGCCCGTGCGCCTGGCGACCCCGTCGCCCGTGCGCGCAGCGTGGCCGAGACGCTGCGCGCCGCCGGCAACCGCATCGAGGCCGAACGCGCCCTCCCCCCGACATCGTCGCCGCGCTCCACAAGGCGAAATTGTTCCGGCTGATGCTGCCGCGGTCGCTCGGCGGCGACGAAGCGCACCTGAAAACACTCGCCCGCACCATCGAAGTCATCGCCGAGGCCGACGCCAGCACCGCCTGGTGCCTCGGCCAGGCCGCCGGCTGCGCGATGTCCGCCGCCTACCTGAAACCCGAACCCGCGCGCCGCCTGTTCGGCCCCGCCGATGCCGTCCTCGCCTGGGGCGCCGGCATCCAGGGCCGCGCGATCGCCGTCGACGGCGGCTACCGCATCACCGGCAAATGGACCTTTGCCAGCGGCTGCGCCAACGCCACCCTGCTCGGCGGCCACAGCTACGTCTTCAACGCCGACGGCACGCCGCGCAAAGATGCCAACGGCCGCCACCTCGACCGCACCGCCCTCTTCGTCAAATCGAAAGCGAAAATCGACGACATGTGGCACACGCTCGGGCTGCGCGGCACCGCGAGCTACACCTACGAGGTCGCCGACCTGTTCGTGCCCGAGGAGGAAACCATCGACCGCGACAAGGACCATGAGCGCGTCGCGCCCGGCGACCTCTTCATCTTCCCGACCACCTACGCCTACGCCACCGCCTTCAGCGCGCTCATGCTCGGGATCGCGCAAGGCATGGTCAGCGACCTCACCGCGCTCGCCGCCACCAAGACGCCGCGCGGACAGCCGTCGTCACTGATGGAAAGCCCCGTCTTCCAGTCACAACTCGCCGTGCTCGAAGCGCGGCTGCGGTCATTGCGCGCCTACCTGCACACCACCATCGACGAGGTCTGGGACAAGGCGATCGCCGCGCGTGAGTTGCCGCTGATCGAGCGCGCCAACCTGAAACTCGCGAGCACCTACGTCATCACCGAGGGCGTCGAGATCGCCTCCGAGGCCTATCGTGCCGCCGGGCAGACCGCGATCTTCCCGATCCACCCGTTCGAGCGGCGGCTGCGCGACGCCCACTCGGCGTCGCAACAGATCCAGGGCCGGCCTGCAAATTTCGTCACCATCGGCCGCGTCATGCTCGGCCTGCCACTCGATTCAATGGTGGTGCTCGGCTAAAGCGTCGGACCTTAAATGCGACCCACGCCTGGGTCGGCCTCAAAGTCGCATTCAAGGTCCAAAGACGCTTTAAAGTAGGAGCTTTTAAAGTCCGTTGCTTTAGCGTCAGTAGGCCTCCATCGCCTTGATCAAAGCTTCGCTGAGCTGCCGCCCATTGAGTTTTGCCAGAGCTTTGCGCTCATCCTCTCGACCGGAGCTTGCACCGTCGAGCTTGGTCGAGGCCTCGCAAACGATCTTGCCGATGTTCGGCACCTGGATCTCGAACATGCGACGATCATTCGACGCCACTCCAACAGTCATTCGCGGCTCGGACATATATCCATTCTCCTGAAATCGGCCGACCCGCGCCTGCGAGGTCAGCCACCACCTGCCGCATTGTAACCGCGATAGCCATCACCGAGCGCCTCGTAGCCCTTGTCGGTGACGAGGATCGTATCCTCGAGTTTGACGAAGCCGCGCGTCGGATGGCCCATCGTCGTCTCGATCGAGATGACGTAGCCGGCCTCGAGCGGCCGCGTCTTGTCATAGCCCTCGTAGGACATCCGCGGATGATCCTGAAGCCGCGGCGCCTCGTGCGTCACGAGACCCATGCCGTGCGCCATGAAGTGCGTGTATTTCTTGTGCGGTGACACTTCCAGCATCCGGTCCGCGATATCGGCGATGTCGCCACCGCGCGCACCGGCCTTGATCGGCTTGCGCACCGCCTGCTGCACCTCGTCGACCCACGCGAGCAGATCCTCGTACTCGGCATCGACCTTGCCGCCGACCACGCCCATGCGGCAGAGGTCGCCGATGTAGCCTTTGTAGTTGCCGCCCGAGTCGAGCGAGATGATATCGCCCTTCTCCAGCCGCTGCTCCGACGGCGCGCGGTTGAGGCTCGTGCCGACCGTCATCAGGCAGTAGTCGAAGATGAGCCCGCGGTTGACCTCCTCGCGGCGCAGCGCCTCCACCACCTCGAGCTTGGTCGCGCCGGGCACGCAATATTTTTTGAACGTGGTCATCATGGAATCGACGACGCGCTCAGACGACCTCGCGCAGGTAGCCGATCTCCTCCGGCGTCTTCTTCGCGCGCAGCCGCTCCAGCGGGAACACCGCATCGACCAGATCGACGTTGGAGATCCCGCGCCGCAGTACCGCCTCGCCGTCCGCCGGCAGGAAGCCGGCCTCGACGCCGATCCGCCTGACAGGCCCGAGCTTGGCGATATGCTCGACCACCTCGCTCATCGTCGCCTTGGTCCCGGTCGTGCCGAGTTTCAGCGTCGGCTGCCAGAATTTGCCGAGTTCGCGCTCGAAATTCTCCATCGTGCAGCCGACATAGGCGGCGTTCTCGGGCTTGCCCTTCTGGTAGACGATCGCCGGCAGGTAGCGCGACGTGCCGGCCGCCTCCATGGTGTCGAAAAAGAAAAAGCGATAGCCGCCGAGCAGATACTGGATGTTGTGCTTGGAGGTCGCGACCAGCACATCGATGCCGGCGTCATCCATCAGCTTGTCGAGGTGCTTGGTATCGAAGGGGATGGGCTTCTTGATTGCGGCTTCTGCAACGGCCATGAGCGAACCTCCAGCAACAGTTTCCAACCTTTGGGGCTCCGGCTCGGTCGCACGACCGTCCGGCAGTCTTGGACCGGACTATAGCCCCCTCGGGGGTGGATGGGCCACTGCTTTGCACCGGCCGGCCTGGAAACTCAGTCCACCACCAGCCAACCCCGGTAGTGCACGATCCTCCCTACCAGCGGCAGCGCGATCGGGACGTCGAAATGGAACCGCCCCGCCTCGTCCCACTCGCGCGCGACGCTTTGCGGGCCCAGCGCCAGCGGCAGCGGCACCCCGAAACAACTCCAGGCAACCATGCGCATTTCGAGCCCGCGCCCATCGGACGGCAGCTCGAACTGAAACCGCAGCGGCCCGAACCGCTCGACCAGCCGCCCCCTGTGCTCGCTCAGGTGACTGGTGAAACGCCGGTCGCCGAATGTCCGCGTCCACGCCTCGATCCCGTCGCGCTCGATGAAACTCACATGGAGCGAATGCGTCCCCGCGCGCGGAAACCCCATCACCGCCGCGATCAGCCGCGCCGCCATAGTGCCACCACGTTCCACCGTCGCCTCGCCCGACGCGCCGGCATCCCCGCACACCCGATGCATCGCCCGCAGCGCCTCCGGCAGCGCGTCGTATCGTTCACTCATCACGCGCGCATAGAGCGGCGGCGGCAACACCCGCTCGGTGATCGCGTGGCGGATCGCCAGTGTCTGAAACAGCGGCTCGAACGCGTCGAGATCGAGCAGCCGGCCGGCATCGCGCGCGCCCGGCGCGATCGTCCCCGCCGCCGCCGCTTCCGCCAGCAGCACGGCGGCGAGCGTCGGGATCTCCGGGCCGTCGCCATCCGCCGCGATCAGCGTCCACTGCCGCTCGACGAATGCGCCGCCCGCCTCGCCCTTCACGCGTACCATCATCGCCGAGCTGCCGTCGCTCAGCCACCGGCTCAGGCGCTGGAGCGGCAGCAGCAGCGGCGCCGCCCGCGCCAGCGATTGTATCGACAGCCACCGCACGGGCCAGCTCAGCAGCCACAGCCCGATCGTCTGGCCCGCGAATTCGGTGCCGGCACGAAACACCACCGACGGCCGCCCTGGCAGCGCCTCGACCAGCAGGTCATGGTCCGGCACGTCGGCGATCGCCAGCCAGCGGTTGGCGATGTCGCCGGCACCCGCGACCCGGCCCGTGCTCGCAACGTGAAACGTCTCGCGCCGCAGCTCCTGCCAGCCCCAGCCGCGATCCCAGCGCCGCCCGCGCCACAGCCGCAACGGCCGTCCCACGTAGCTCAGGATCGCCGCCGCGATCGACGCCCCCGCCGTCGCATGGTTCGACGCGCTGATCGCGATCTCGACCGTGCGCACCGCATCCAGCCCCTCGGCTAACCGCCGCGCCACCGCACCCGACAGCGCCGGCACGCTCGATGCCCCCGCGACGATCGCCACACCTGCCTTGCGCGCCGCCTCATCAAGCGCGCCGATCCCCGTCACGAAGGCGCGCGCATCCGCGAGATCGATGTAGGCGACACCCGCCCGCGCGCACGCCAGCGGCACGGCCGTATCACCATCCTGGAACGGCCCCGCCGCATCGATCAGCACTTCCGGCCGGCGCGCCGCCAACACCCCGCCGACATCGCCCTTGCGATCGGCGGCGAGCGGCGTCATCCCCGGATGTTCGGCACAAAGCGCTTGCGCCTTCGCCAAACTTCGCCCCGCAACGATCACCTCATGCCCGCGCGCCGCCAATCGTCGCGACAGTCGCGCACCGAAACCGCCGTAGCCGCCGAGGACGAGGATGCGGCTCAGAGCACGCGCTCCGCGTCCTTCGCCGACGGCACCCAGCACACCTCGCGCCGCCCGAACAGCCGATAGCGATGGCGCGCGATCCACCGATAGACGGGATCGCGCAGGAAGCGCGGCACCACGCGACCGGCAACGGCAAAGGCGCGCCACGGTGGACCGAGACCCGCATAGATCGCCAGGATCGCGTCGCTGTCGCGATAGAGCCGCGCGCCGTCGACCACGATCAAACTTTCCGGGTCCGCAGGATCGATGCCGAAGCGCCGATAGAGCGCCGCACCCACCTCGCCCTGCATCGACGCCAGCCGGAAATGCCCGCGCCGGTCATACCGCAGCACAAACTGTGCATTCGCCGAGCACATCACGCACTGCGCGTCGAACACGATGATCGGATGAGCGGCTGCAATCGCGTTGGTGGCTCGGTCGAGCTCTCCCATGGCGCCTACTCGCGGTAGGACGGATCCTTGCGGTCGAGCAGCCGCAGCAGCGCCGGCCACTCCAACAACCCGTAGGGCCGCACCGCTCCCGGCGCATACATCGCCGTCGACTTCTCGACCACCGCGTCCGACAACGTGTTCAGCTCGGTGTTGCATGCCATCGCCGCGAGCTGCGCCTGGCACGACCGCTCGAGCCCGTACATCCGGTTGAACGTCTCGGCGATGCTCGGGCCGACCGTCAGCAGTCCGTGATTGCGCAGCACCATCACGTTCTCGCGGCCAAGATGCTGCGCGAGCTTGGCACGCTCGGCCGGATCGCGCTCGGGCCCGGTGAAATCATGATACGCGATGCGCGGATAGAACCGGTGCGAGGTCTGCGTCAGCGGCAGCAGCCCGCACTTCAGCGACGACACCGCCATCCCCGCGATCGTGTGCGTGTGCATGACCGCCATCACGTCGGGCCGTGCCGCATAGATGGCGCTATGAATAACAAACGCCGCGGTGTGCAGGCCGTAGCCGTGATCGACGTCCGGTCTCGATAGAATGTTCCCGCCGAGATCGACGCGCATGAACGACGACGCCGTCATCTCGTCGAACAGCAGGCCATGCAGGTTGAGCAGGAAGTGCTCGGGGTTATCCGGCGCCCGCGCGGTGATGTGGGTGTAGATCATGTCCGACATGGCGTAGTGATCGGCGAGGCGGAAGCACGCCGCGAGATTGACCCGCGCCTCCCATTCCGCCGCCGACACCGCCTCGCGCTGCGACGCGAATTTCAGACCCAGCCGGTTGCTCATCGCGTAACCTCTCTTCGATCGGGCTCACCCGGGACCGATGTTAGAGGACACCGCCTCCCTCCGCCAGAGTACGCGGCCAGGGCGCGCCGCACCCCTACCGTTGTGCCGAACCTTCGCCGACCACCACGAACGGCCCCCAAAATGCCGGATGCGCCTGGTTTGCCTCCCCTGCATCGAGCATCGCCAGCGTCGCCCGCCGCAGCGCTTCACTGCGGCCGAGGCGCGGATTGCGGGCGATCTCGCGTACCGCCGACGTCACGAGCTTGACTGCCGCGTCCGAATCCACCGCCCAATGCGACACCAGCAGCGCGCGCGCACCGGCATAGAGGAACGCCTGCGCGAGGCCCGAGAGCGCTTCCGCCCCGCTGTCGCTGCCCGCCGCAGTATTGCACGCCGACAGGATGACCCATTCGGCATCGAGCTTCAGGCCGGCGATCTCGGTCGCCGAGAGATAGCCGTCGTCGTAATCGTCGGCCTGCTCGGGCGGCGTCAGGATCAGTCCCGGCTCGGTGACGCCCCTGAGCTGGTCTGCCAGCGTGGCGTGGGTCGCAAAGTGCACGATGCGAAACCGCGCAAGCTCCCCGCGCGCGCTCAGCGTCTTGACTTCCCGCTCCGTCGCCCGAGCACCGAGCCGCAATTCCCGCATGTCCGCCTTGACGTCGCGCGCCACCGCGCAGATCTCGTCCGCCGTCTCGGGAAGCGGCATCTGTTGGCGCAGCCGCACGAGATCGACCGCACCGTCGCGCGTCACTACGGGCTCCACCCCGCGCTGCACGGCGACGAGTTCGCCGATCCGCCGCCGCAAGGGCCGGTCGGGGCATTGCTGCCTCTCCCGCGCGCGCTTGGCAAGATCCGCGAACCGGCTATCCGGCCCATCGAGCAGCGGATTGCCGAAGCCGATCATCGGCAGCCGCGCCGCGCTTGGCCGTGCGATACGGCGCAGCGACTTCAGCGACGACGGCGCCGGCAGGATGGTCGTGGCGTGCTGCCGCGCGAGCCACGGCACCGAGCGCAGGTCGCCCGTTCCCGGCGGGCGCGTCACGAGCACCTGGAACGGCAATCGCGCCAATACCCCCGACGCGACGATGAGGAGATGCTTGTCCCGGATCAGATCCTGCACGCCGCCGAACAGCGCGGTATAGAGCCGGTGCGCGCGCGCGGTATCGAAGGGCAGCAGCTGGCCGGCCACTGGGGCCCGATCGCGATCGACGCCGACGAGCGACGCACACCGTTCGGCCCCTTTGCCGCTCCATGCCGTCGCATCGAGACCGCAGCGCAGCGCCCCCACCTCGTGCGTCAGCACCCGATTGCCCAGCGCCGACCGCCCCCAGCGCACGCCGGTCCTGGTCACCACCCAGACGAACGTGTCCTCGGGCATCGGCAGCGTCGCGGGCGTGTCGAGAAACAGCACCAGCGCTTCGTCGTCCCTGAGGCCCGCCTGGACGTCGGCGACCGAGATCGGCCGTGGCCTCGCAAGCGCGGTGTAGTCCGGAAAATCCTTCGCAAAGAGCCGGTCGATCTCGGCAATACGCGCGTCGATCGCAGCCAGGAGCCTGGTGAGCGCCGCCTCAGAGTTCAGCGACCGCTTGTCCGGCGTCATGCTCTTTGCGGCAATGAGCTGCCTGTCCTTGACCTGCCATTCGCCGGTGAGATCCTGGCGCTCGCGCACAAGGCCGGCAAGGCCCGGATCGTTGCTGGCCCCGCGCGCCGCCATCTGCGCCACCGACGCCGCCGCCTCCGAGCCCAGCGCCCACTGCGCGATCTCGAACATTTCGCGCGCCGCCGCTCCATCGCCGCTCCGGTCCTCGCCGGCGCGGTAGACCGCCTTCACGAGCCGCCGGAACTGCCAGTGCGCGCGCAACGCTTCGCTGTTTTCGCCGTCACCGTCGCCCGGCACGCCCGCCTCGGCGCGGCGCCGGATCAGGTCGGTACTGCGCCGCCAGAGTTGCGCCGCCTGCGCCCAGTCGCTGCGCGCGACCGCAAGGGTGGCAAGGCCGTTGAGCGCGCTCGCGACCGCGGGATGATCGGGGCCGAGCGCCCTCTCGCGCATCTCCAGGGCGCGCCGCAGCAGCGGCTCGGCATCGTTGAGGCGCCCTTGTGCCTGATACAGCAACGCCAGCCGAGTGAGGCCGATGCCGATGTCGGGATGATCGGGCGGCAGCGACTGCTGATGGATGGCCAGGCCGCGCTCGTACAGCGGCAGCGCATCGGCGAGGCGTCCGTCAATCCGATACAGCTCCGCCAGATTGATGATCGTATTGCCGAGCAATCGATGGTTGGCGCCGAGGCTCTGCTCCAGGATCTCGATGGCGCGCTTGTAGTAGCGCTCGGCCTCGGCAATGCGGCGCTGTCCGCGGTAGAGGTCGGCGAGATTGTTGGCGCTATGGCCGATCATGAGGTGTTTGGCACCGAACGAACTTTCGCGGATCATCAGCGACCGCTGCAGCAGCGGCTCGGCCTCGCCAAAACGACCGAGATTGCGATAGAGGATGCCGAGTTGCTCGAGGTCGTCGCCGACGCTCGTGTGCTCGGGACCGAAGGTCGTCTCGTGGATGACGAGCGCGCGCTTCAGCAGCGTCTCCGCTTCGCCCGGGCGGCCCTGGATGCGGTGCAGCGCGCCAAGATCGATAAGAATGTTGCCGACCGTGCGATGATCGACGCCGAAATTCTTCTCGCGGATGGCGAGCGCGCGCTTCAACAATGGCTCGGCATCGGCGTAGCGCGCCTGGACCTGGTAGAGGACCGCAAGTGCCCTGAGACTGCGGGCGACGTCGGCATGGTCGGGCCCGAGCGCCTTCTCGCGCAAGGCCAGCGCGCGCTGGAAAAGCGGCTCGGCCTCGCCGATGCGGCCCATCGATTGATAGAGCCGGGCGAGGCTGCCGAGGGAGCGGGCGACGTCGGGATGATCGGGTCCGCGCACTTTCGCGCGGATGGCGAGGGCGCGCTTGTGCATCGGCTCGGCTTCGGCGTAGCGCCCCGTGATGTGGTACAGCCGGGCCAGGCTGTTGAGCGCCCGGGCAACGTCGGCGTGTTCGGGCCCCTGCGCCTTTTCGAGGAGCGCCAGAGCACGCTTGAACGTCTCCTCCGCCTCGGCGTGTCGGCTGAGATCGCGGTAGAGCACGCCGAGATCGTGGAGCCGGTTCCCGACCTCGGGATGGCGCGGTCCGCGCTGGCGCTGCGCTGCGGCAAGCGCCCGCTGAGCCATCTCCAGCGCTTCCTTTTGTTTGCCCTGTCGAACGAGCGCGCGCAGGGCGGTGGTAAGCTGGTCGGCCTCGTCGGCTTCCTGCGTACTGAGCCGCTGCGTGATCGACACCTCGGGCAACGACTCTCCTTGCGCGCGCACCGCCGCGCTCGCGGCCACGAGGAGCAGGCCCACCAGTACAATTCCGGCGACTGAACCGCACGCCCGCCCCCCGCTCATCCGCCACTCCCTCCGCTCTCGCGACCTGCCAGGAAGTAGTCTGCATTCTGAACGCTACGGCTGCAAGGAGGGCCATCGGCCGTAAGCCGGGCCGCTCGCCGGTTAACACCGTCCAAACTATTCGCGCGGCCAGCACTCCTGCGGGCGTGCGACAGCTTGCGCATCATCCGGTATGGCACCAGACTGGGGCCGGCGTGAGCAATTGCCATGGCCGCCCGGACACTCGCGCACGGAACCAGTCGCATGCGGGAATTGAGCATCGGGGTCATCGAGGAGCTGACGCCGACGCTTGCGCCCGCGCAGGTCGACAAGCTCTGCCAGAGCGGCGTCGAGCTGACCTACGAGCGTGGCGAGATCATCTACCGCCAGGGCGAGCCCGCCAAACACATCTTCCTGCTGCTCAGGGGCGAAGCGCAGTCGACGCTCCTCAACTTCGCCGGCCATGAGACGCTGCTGCGCATCCATCTCCCCGGCAGCATCCTCGGCCTCACGTCGCTCGCGACCGTGCCGTGGCGCGATGCCAGCGCCAAGGCGAACCAGCCATCCCTCCTGGCCAAGGTCTCGGCTGAGGCAACGCGATCGCTGATCCTCGCCGACCGCGAGCTCGGCCTCAACCTGATCCGGCTGCTGGTCGATCGGATGCGCGATTTCCATTTCCGTGTCGGCGATCTCCAGGCTCAGAGCGTCGAGCAGCGGCTGGCGCGGGTGCTGCTGGCGGTCTCGCGGCGCGATAGGGAAATCGAGACTTACGGGGCGCGATCGGAAGTCCAGCTCACGCACGAGGAACTGGCGCAGCTCGTCAATTCGCGCCGCCAGACCGTGACGGCCATCCTCGGCCGCTTCGCCCAGGCGGGCTACATTGCCAAGTCCGGCCGCCGCCTGTTCATCGACGACGTCGCGGGCCTGAGCAGCCTGATGCCGTAGCTCACTGAACCGGACGCAACGCCCGTCCCAGGAGGCGCCTAATGTCACCACGCTGACATATTTCAGTCCACCGCCCGGCTATCCTCGGGTGGGCCCGATGCATGACGGGCAACACGCGGCACCTGACTGTGCCGATCAAACAAATTAAGTCACTGGTCCGGGGAGGACTGTAGATTGATGCACCACGCCACGTTCGCGCCCGCTGGCGCGCGCCTCATAGCGGCAGCCGCCGTATCCGGGGCACTCATTGCCGCTGCCATCGCACCCCTCGCCGCTCAAGACTACCCGACCCGCCCGATCGAGATGATCGTCACGTGGGGACCGGGCGGCGGCGCCGACCAAACCGGCCGCATGATCGGCAAGCTGCTCGAACCGGCGTTGAAGGTTTCGCTGCCCGTCGAGAACGTCGCCGGCAGCTCCGGCGTCACCGGCCTCAACAAGCTGCTCAACGGCAACCCCGAGGGCTATCAGCTCGGCCTTATCACCGCGGATACGCTGTCGCTCCTTGCAGCACCCCGCGCGCAGCGCTGGTCGCTCGACAGCCTCGCCACCGTGGCGGTGCTGATCAAGCAGCCGTCGGGTTTCTTCGTCCAGGAAGGCGGCCCGTTCAAAACCTGGGCCGACGTCGAAGCCAAAGCCAAGACGACCGAGCTCAAAGTCGGTGTCACCGGCCTCGGCACGCCGGATGAGCTCGCTATCGAGCAGATGAAAAAGCATCGCGGGCTGAAACTCGTCGCCGTTCCCTTCGCCAAGCCCGCCGAACGCTATGCCTCGGTGCTCGGCGGACATGCCGATCTCCTCTACGAGCAGGCGGGCGACGTCCGCTCTTTCATCGACAGCAAGCAACTCCGTCCGGTGCTGTTTCTCGCCAACGAGAAGGTGCATCCGTTCAAGGACATCCCGATCACCAAGGAGATCGGCATGGACCTGGTGCTCGACCAGTACCGCACGCTGATGGCGAAGGCCGGCACGCCGCCGGAGCGCTTGAAGCTGCTGCGCGAGGAGACGGCGAAGGCCGGCGCCAGCGGCGAGTTCAAGAAATTCCTCGAGGAGGCCTGGGCCGACCCCGACAGCGTCATCGTCGGGGACGCGGCGACCGCCTACATCGCGGAACAGGTCAAGTCGCTCAAATCGATCTGGCAATAGGCCGGTGAGGACGGGGCCAACGGCTTTGCTCGACTTGGTGCGGCGCGCCGGGCCGTTTGCGATCGTGCTCGGCGCAGGCGTCTGGTTGTGGACCGTCGCCAACGACTTCGCCATCACAACCACACTCGGCCGCGCCGGTCCCGACCTGTGGCCGAAGATCATTCTCGTCCTCATGATCGGCGCCGCGATCTGGGGCATCGCGGAAGCATTCTTCAAGTCGCGACCCGACGACCAGACCAGCATTCTTATCGCCAAGGCTAGCCGCTCGGCCGGCCACGAGGAGGATGCCCGCCAGGATCTCGCGGGCGCGACCGACGGCGCCGGCGACCGCCACCCGCGATATGCGGCGGTCGGCATGGCGGCAATGCTCGGCTATGTCGCCATCATCCCCTATGTCGGCTTCGTGATCGCAACCTTCCTCCTGCTGCTGGCAATCATGCTCGCGGCCGGCTACACGCGCCTGCTGCGGGCAACCGGCATCTCGCTCGTCGGCGCGCTGGTCTTCTTCATCGTCTTCCAGCGCATCGTCTACGTCTCGCTGCCGCACGGAGAGGGCCCGTTCAAGGAGCTGACCCTGTCCCTGATGGCGCTTCTGGGTGTCCGCTAGTGTGATGATCGAGAAATTCGACACCGGTCGCGGCATCCACAAGATCGAATTTCTCGATCTGAACCACACTAGCAACTCTATGACTTCTCAGCGTCCCTTATGATTCCGAAGTTCGCTCCGGACCTTGGGATTGAGCGCAGGCGAACTTCGGAATCGGGACGCTGAGAATGGACACGTTGATCCATCTCCTCCACGGTTTCGGCACGGTCCTGCAACCGCTCAACCTGCTGTTCCTCATCGTCGGTCTCGTCCTCGGGCTGCTGGTCGCAGTCCTCCCCGGCCTGACGCTGGTGATGGGCGTCGTCCTGGCACTCCCCTTCACCTACGGCATGGGCATCACGCCTGCCGTCATCCTGCTCACCGCCATGTACGTGTCCGGCACCTACGGCGGCGCCTTCACCTCGATCCTGTTCCGCATTCCCGGCGAGCCGATCGACGTGCCGCTGCTGTGGGACGGCTACCCGATGGCGCGCGCCGGCGAACCCGCCCTCGCGCTCGGCTGGACGCTCTTTGCAGCCCTCGCCGGCGGCCTCTTCGCGGCAATCGCGATGGTGTTCCTGTCGGGCCCCGTCGCCGTCATCGCACTCAAGCTGTCGACGCCTGAATACTTCGCGGTGATCCTGCTCGGCCTGACCTCGGTCGTCTCCCTCGGCGGCAGCTCGCTCCCCAAGGCGCTCATCTCGCTGTCGCTCGGCCTCCTCTTCTCGAGCGTCGGCACCGATCCCACCTACGGCGAGTTGCGCTTCGATTTCGGCATCCCCGTGCTGGCCGATGGCATCGAATATCTCCTCGTCATGGTTGGCGCCTACGGCCTCGGCGAAGTGCTCTCGCGCATGGAGCAGCGATCGGCGTCGGTCAACCTCTCACCGATGAGCGGAATCCGCACGAAGCTCCCGAGCCTCGCCGCGGTGTTCGCTGTTCGCGCGAGCCTCATCCGCGGATCGTTGGTCGGCTTCCTCATCGGCGTCATTCCCGGCGCCGGCGCCACCATCGCCTCGTTCGTGAGCTACGGCCTCGAGAGCCAGTACGGCAAGCGCCGGCGCGAGCTTGGCACCGGCATCCCCGAGGGCATCGTCGCACCCCAGGCGGCCGCCACGGCCTCGGTTGGCGGCGCCATGGTGCCGCTCCTCACCATGGGAATTCCCGGCTCCGGCGCCACCGCCATCATCATGGCCGCCTTCATGCTGCAGGGCATCCAGCCCGGCCCGCACGTCTTCTTCAAGTCGGGCGACGTCGTCTACGCGGTCTTCGCGGCGGTGTTCGCCAGCGTGATCGGCATGTGCATCATCGGCTATTTCGCGATCAAGATGCTGGTCCGCGTCCTTGCCTTCCCGGAGGCGATCACCTCCGCCTTCGTCGTCATGTTCTGCTTCATGGGCGCCATGGCCTCGCGCTCGACGACCGGCGATCTCTGGGTGATCGTCTCGTTCGGCATCCTCGGCTACCTGTTCGAGCGCTTCCGCTTCCCGATCGCGCCGATGGTTCTGGGCGCCATCCTCGGCCCGCTCGCCGAGACGAGTTTTATGACCACCATGATCAGCTTCTCCAACGACTGGACTATCTTCTTCACCCGTCCGGTGAGCGGCTCGCTGATGGCGCTGGTCGTCCTCGCGCTCGTCTATCCGCTGGTCAGCGACTGGCTCGGTCGGCGCAAAAATGCCCGCCGGCAGGCGGAGACGACGCGGGGTACTGCGCCATGAAGGCCATCCAGATCGAACACTTCGGCGGCCCCGAGCGCCTGAAGCTCGCCGATGTGCCGGTGCCACGTCCCGGCACCGGCGAGGTCCTCGTGCGTCTCGCCCACGCCGGCGTCAACTACATCGACGTCTACATGCGCGACGGCAGCTACGCCCGCTCACACACCTACAAGACGCCTCTGCCCATGACCCTCGGCATGGAAGGGTGCGGGCGCATCGAGCAGCTCGGCGAGGGCGTCACCGGCCTCCGCGTCGGCGAGACCGTCGCCTATTGCCTCGCGCGCGGCAGCTACGCCGAATATGCCGTGGTCCCCGCCTGGAAGGTCGTCCCCGTTCCCGCCGGCACCGATCCCGCCATTGCCACCGCACTGATGCTGCAAGGCTCGACGGCACACTACCTCACCCACTCGGCGTTCCCGCTCAAACGCGGCGACACCTGCCTCGTCCATGCCGGCGCCGGTGGTGTCGGCCAGCTCCTCATCCAGCTCGCCAAACGCGCTCGTGCCACCGTCATCGCCACCGTCGGTAGCGCCGACAAGGTCCGCATCGCCCGCGAGCGCGGCGCCGATCACGTCATCCTCTACCGCGACGTCGATTTCGGCGAGGAAGTGCGCCGCCTCACCGACACCCGCGGCGTCGATGTCGTCTACGACTCGGTCGGCCGCGATACGCTCCCTCGCAGCCTGCGCGCACTCAGCCGCCGCGGCGTCTGCATCAGCTTCGGCGCCAGCTCGGGCCAGCCCGATCCGGTCTCCGTTCTCGACCTCGCGGAAGCCGGCTCGGTCTTCCTGACACGACCGCACCTCGCCGACTACATGGCCACCACCGAGGAAATCCGCGCCCGCGCCGCGGACTTATTCGCCGCCCACCGCGAGGGGGCGCTCCACGTCGCCATCGACAAGAAATTCCCGCTCGCGCAGGCCGCCGCCGCGCACTCAACCATCGAAGGCCGCGCCACCCGCGGCAAGCTGCTGCTGGACATCGCGTGAACCACCGGGCGAGGGCACAGGCATGATCGAGGATGTTCGTCTGGATCGCGTGCGGCTGCCGTTGAAGGTGCCTTACAAACTCGCGCTCGGCGCCGTCACCGCCTTCGACACCATCCTCGCGCGGATCGTCGTCGGCGGCAGCGTCGGCTACGGCGAGGCGACGATCCTCACCGGCTACACCAGCGAGACGATCGAGGACGCGTGGCCGCGCGCGCAGGCGCTGGCGCGAAGCTCGTCGGTTTGAGCCCCGAAGCCGCCCGCGCCGCCGCCCGCAGCGACCTCGCCGACGCGCCCTTCACGCTCACCGCCTTCATCACCGCCATCGAGATGGCCGAGCGCCATCCGCTGCTGACCGTCGACGTCGATCAGGGCGTGCCGCTCCTCGCCGGCATCAATTCGGTCAACTTCTCCGGCATCGAACGCGAGATCGAAGCCGCGGTTGCCGCCGGCTTCGGCACGCTCAAGATCAAGGCCGGCTTCGACGTCGATGCCGATCTCGCGCGCGTCGCCTTCATCCAGCGCTGCAACGCTGGCCGCGCCAAACTCCGCATCGACGCCAACCAGGGCTACAGTCCCGCCGACGGCGTGCGCTTTGCCTCCTCGCTCTCACCGGACTCGATCGAGTTGCTGGAGCAGCCCTGCCACGCCGACGACTGGGACGCCGCCGCCGCCGCAGCCAAAGTCAGCACCGTGCCCTTCATGCTGGACGAATCCATCTACGACCTCGAGGACATCAAGCGCGCCGCGGCCCTCGGCGCCGGCTTCGTCAAGCTGAAACTCATGAAAATGGTGAGCCTCACCGCGCTCGCCGACGGGCTCAAGCTGATCCGCGATCTCGGCATGGAGCCGGTCCTCGGCAACGGCGTCGCCAGCGATCTCGGTTGCTGGATGGAAGCGTGCGTCGCGCGCCACCACATCACCAACGCCGGCGAGATGAACGGCTACCTCCGCCAGCAATCGTCGCTCGCGGCGCCCCCGATCGCCGTCGAACGCGGCGAGATGCTGCTGCGCGCCGGGCAATCGCTGGTCCTCGACGACGTCCGCATCGCCGCCGCTCGCATCGCGCACGCCCACGCGGGCGCCCACAGCACAGTCACGTAGTTGACGATGGATGACATGACGATGTCCGAAAACACCCTGCAGGCGCCCCGCGCCATCGGCGCCGCCGTCAACCGGACGCTCATCACCGGCGTGATCGGCTCCGACACCCATATCGTGGGCAATCGCATTCTCTCGATGGCGCTCGAAAAGGCCGGCTTCCACGTCATCTCGCTCGGCGCGCTGACGCCATCCGCCGACTTCATCAAGGCCGCGGTCGAAACCGCCGCCGACGCCATCCTCGTCTCCTCGCTCTACGGCCTCGGCGAACTCGACTGCCGCGGCTTTCGCGAGCAGTGCCTCGAAGCCGGCCTCGACGATATACTCCTCTACGTCGGCGGCAACCTTGTCGTCGGCAAACGAAGCTGGGAGGAAACCGAACGCACCTTCCTCGCCATGGGTTTCAATCGCGCCTTCCCGCCCGGCACGCGCACGCAAGCCGTCGTCGACGCGCTCAACGGCGACTTCGCCGCGCGCGCCGGCACCGCTGCAACCGCCTGAGCCCCCGACGATGCGCGCGGCCCTCCTCATCGATTTCGGCTCCACCTACACCAAGCTGCGCGCCGTCGACCTCGACGCACCTCGCGTGCTCGCGTCGGCGCAAGGCCCATCCACTGTCACGACCGACGTCACGGTCGGGCTCGATCAAGCGCTTGCCACGCTCGGCACGAAACTCGGCGGCCTCCCTACTTTCGCGCATCGTCTCGCGACGTCCTCGGCGGCCGGCGGCCTGCAGCATGGTCACCATCGGCCTCGTCAAGGAGCTGACCGCTGAAGCCGCGCGACAGGCCGCCCTCGGCGCCGGCGCCAAACTCGTCGGTGCCTTCGCCTACCGCCTCACCGGCGAGGATATTCGCGCCATCGAGGCGCTGGCGCCGGACATCGTCCTCCTCGCCGGCGGCACCGACGGCGGCAACCGCGACGTCGCGACCCACAACGGCGAGCGCCTCGCGACCTCCGCGCTCGATTGCCCGATCGATCGTCGCCTGCAACCGCGACGTCGCCGAGGACATCGTCGCGCGCCTCTCCTCATCCGGCAAACCGGCCATCCTCACGCGCAACGTCATGCCGTCGTTCGGCGTCCTCGACATCGATCCCGCCCGCGACGCCATCCGCGACGTCTTCATCGCCCGCATCGTCCACGCCAAGGGCATCGACCGCGCCGCCGCCCGCTTCGACGCCGTGCTGATGCCGACCCCTGCCGCCGTCATGGAGGGCGCGCGCCTGCTTTCGCAAGGCACCGCACGCCACGCCGGCCTCGGCGACATCCTCGTCGTCGACATCGGCGGCGCCACCACCGACGTGCACTCGGTCGCCATCGGCGCGCCGCGGCGCGACGGCGTCGTCCAGTACGGCCTCCCAGAGCCGTTCGTGAAGCGCACCGTCGAGGGCGATCTCGGCGTCCGCCACAACGCCCGCACGATCGCGGAAACGGCGGGCATTGGCCGCCTTCGCGACCCGCCTCGCCATCAGCGAAGCCCAGCTCGACGCCACGCTCGACGCGATCGAAGCCGACATCCAGCGCCTCCCCGCCAACGCCGCCGACGTCGCCCTCGACGAGGCCCTCGCCTGGACCGCTGTCGGCATCGCCGTCGCCCGCCACGCCGGCACGTCCGAAATCGTGCAGACCGTCCACGGCCCCGTCACCATGCAGCGCGGCAAGGACCTCTCGGCCGTAACAGCAGTCATCGGCACCGGCGGGCCGCTCGCCCACGGCGCGACGCCGGCGTCCGTGCTCCGCGCGGCACTTGCCGATCCCGCCGCACCGTTCTCGCTGCGGCCGCTCCAGCCGACGCTCTACATCGACGCCGACTACCTCCTCTATGCGAGCGGCCTGCTGTCCGCTCTCGAACCCGACGCCGCGTTTGCGCTCGCGCGGGCGTCTCTGCGATCACTTCAGGAAAGGGATGCCGCATGAGCATCGCACCCACATCGCGCAAGCTCCGCGCGGATTTCTCGCAGCGCGAGATCGACGCCGACGCCTTCGCCGCCATGCGCCGGGAAAACCTCGCGCGCTGGCCGACCGGCGCGCTCGTCGACCTCGATTCAGCCGTCGCCCGCCACAAGGCGATGCCGAAGCACAAGCAGCTCGCCCACGTCTTTCGCGAGGCCGAAGTCAGCGGCAAATGCCTGACGCAGCCGCGCGGCGGCTTCGGCACGCTCGAACTCCAGATCGAGCTGATGACCGAACTCGACAAGGTCGGGCTCGCCGACATCGTGCCGACGACGACCGACAGCTACACGCGCAACGAGCAGTGGGACAAGGCGCAAGGCGGCGTCGAGGAAAGCCGCAAGGCCGGCCGCTCGATGCTCAACGGATTCCCGATGGTCAACTACGGCCCGATCGAGACCGCCAAGCTGATCGACGCCATCGACAAGCCGGCGATCGTGCTCTCCGGCACCTCGTTCCCGCGCCTGACCGCCGAAGTCGGCTACGCCGCCGGCTTCTCGGGTTATCTCGGCTCCGGCCTCGCCTACACGGTTTCCTATACGAAAGAGACCTCGCTCGAAGAGGGCATCCGCAACTACCAGTACCTCGACCGTCTCGCCGCGCTCTACCTCGAGCACGGCGTCGAGTTGCACCGGCGTCAGCCCGGCTTCCTCACCGGCACCAACATCCCGCCCTCGATCGCCATCATCACCGCCATCATCGACGCACTCCTCGCCGCCAACCAGGGCGTGCGTCACTACGGCCTCGAACTCGGCCAGACGATGCACCTCGTCCAGGACGCCGCCGCGATCCGCATGTGCCGCGTGCTCGTGCAGGAGTATCTCCAGCGCTTCGGTTTTATGGACATGTTCACGCCGATCACGTCGCTGCACTGGATGGGTGCCTGGCCGCACGACGAGTCCCAATCAGCCGCCCTCATCGTCTACGGCGGCACGCTCGCCGCGGTCGGCGGCGCCAACTCCATCACCACCAAATCGACGCACGAAGCGTTCGGCATTCCCACGCCCAAGGCCAACGCCGAGGGGTTGCGCATGACGCGGATGGCGATCTATCTCGCGCGCAACTTGCGCCTCGATACGATGCCCGAGTTCACCGCCGAGTGCGATCTGATCCGCCGCGAGGTCGTGCCGGTGATGGACAAGATCCTGGAGATGGGCGACGGTGACGCAGCACTCGGCACGATCAACGCCGCCGCTGCCGGCATTCTCGACATCCCCTGGTCGCCCAACCGGCACGTCAAGAGCCGCATCATGCCGGCCCGCGACGCCGACGGCTACCTGCGCATCCTCGATCCCGGCGACATGCCGTTCGCGCGCGACGCCCTCGAGGTGCACGAAGCCGGCCTGCGCCGCCGCGCCGAACGCGAGGGCGTCGACTACGGCCCTGACCTCGCGATCTCCAGCGTCTACGAAATCAGCGAGACGCTCGAGCGCCTCGCTCCATAGCTACCCACTCGCCTTCGCAAGTTCCGTGAGGTCCGCGGCGCTAAGCTTCAGCGATGCGCACTTCAGGATGTCGGCGAGTTGCGTCGTCGACGTGGCGCTGGCGATCGGCGCCGAGATTGCCGGCTGCGCGAGCATCCACGCGAGCGCGACCTGCGCCTGCGTCGCCTTGTGCCGCTCGGCGACCGCATCGAGCGCCCTCAGGATGCCGAAGCCGCGCGCGTTGATGTATTTCTTGACGCCGCCCGCCCGCGCCCTGGTGCCGAGATCAGCTTCCGAACGATACTTGCCGGTGAGGAATCCGCTCGCCAGCGAGTAATAGGGAATGACGCCGACGCCCTCCTTGACGCAGAGATCCTGTACCTCGCCTTCGAAATCCTTGCGGTCGCACAGGTTGTAGTGCGGCTGCAGCGTCTCGTAGCGCGGGATGCCCGCCTTGGCGCTTGCGTCGAGCGATGCCTTCAGCCGTGCCGCACTGTAGTTCGACGCGCCGACCGCACGGACCTTGCCGGCCTTCACCAGCGCCGCGTGCGCGGCCATCGTCTCATCGAGCGGCGTCTCTGGATCGTCGCGATGCGACTGGTAGAGGTCGATGTAATCCGTCTGCAGGCGTTTCAGGGAATCCTCGACCGCGCGCACGATATACGCCTTCGACAGCCCCTTCTTGTCGGGCCCCATCTCCATGCCGCACTTGGTCGCGAGGATCACCTTGGCCCGGCTGCCGCGCGCCTTGAACCACTTGCCGATGATCGCCTCGCTCTCGCCGCCCTTGTTGCCGGCCGCCCATTTCGAATAGACGTCGGCGGTATCCACGCAATCGAATCCGGCATCGACAAACGCGTCGAGCAGCGTGAACGATCCCTTCTCGTCGACTGTCCATCCGAACACATTGCCGCCGAAAACCAACGGTGCGATTTCCAGTCCGCTTCTGCCGAGCGTGCGCTTTTTCATGTGAGCCTCGTGTGTGACGTTTCCTGCGCCTGACCCGGAGGCTACGACCCAGGGGCCGGGATGACAAGCCGCCCCCTCACAGGGCATGCGCCCCGTGATCGGACGCATAACTGGACGTGCTGGCCGTGGCGCGCCATGATGCGCACCAGAAACGTGAGGAGGAAACAATGGCAACGGCATTCGACGAAGTCATGGCGATCCGTGGACGCGGCACTCCTGCAGCCGGCGAGGTCGACATCGTCGGCAACGATCCGGTCCTCTCGACGCGCTTCAAGATCGGCGACGTGTGCGCGGCCGTCCTCGGCGGCGTCGGCGTCGCGGTCTCCGACATCTGGGAGTTGAAAACCGGCCGCCGCCAGAAGGCGTCGATCGACGTGCGCCACGCCGCCGCCGGCCTGCGCAGCACCAGCTATCTCCAGCGCCCCGGCCCCGACGGCGCCTTCAAGCCCGTGGTCAGCGAGAGCCACGAGGCGATGCGCCGGATCACACAGCCGTGGCCGACCAAGGACGGCCGCTTCGTGCTGCCGCACTTCGGCCTGCCGAACCTGCAGGCGCGCATGACCAAGCTGCTCGGCTGCGAGCCGACGGCGGACTCCGTCGGCAAGGCCGTCGCGAAATGGGACGCGCTCGACCTCGAAGGGGCGATCGACGAAGCCCGCGTCTGCGGCGGCATGGTGCGCACCAACGCCGAGTGGCTCGCGACGCCGCACGGCAAGGTCCTTGCCGGCAAGCCGATCGTCGAGATCATGAAAATCGGCGACAGCGATCCCGAGCCGATGCCATCGGGCGACCGCCCGCTCTCCGGCATCCGCGTCCTCGACCTCACGCGCATTCTCGCCGGCCCGATTTCCGCCCGCACGCTCGCCGAGCACGGCGCCGAAGTGCTGATGGTCACCGCCCCGCATCTGCCGCAGATCCCCGAGCACGTCATCGACACCAGCCACGGCAAGCGCAGCTGCTTCCTCGATCTCAAACAGGCCGACGGCGCCGCCCGCCTCAAGGCGCTTGTCAGGGATGCGGACGTCTTCTCGCAAGGCTACCGCCCCGGCATGATGCAGAAGCTCGGCTTCGCACCCGAGGAACTCGCCAAGCTGCGCCCCGGCATCGTCTACACCTCGATCAGCTGCTACGGCGCCGATGGCCCCTTCAGTCATCGCGCCGGCTGGGAGCAGGTCGCGCAAACGATGACCGGCATCTGCCACGACAACCGCCCGGAAGCGCCGATGCTGCTGCCCGCCGCCGCCTGCGACTACACCACGGGCTATCTCGCGGCCTATGGCGTCCTCCTCGCGCTCGCCCGCCGCGCCCGCGACGGCGGCAGCTATCACGTCCGCGTCTCGCTCTGCCAATCCGGCATGTTCATCCACCGCCAGGGCAAGGTCGAGTTTCCCAGAGCCGACATGGAGATCGACCCAGCCGAACTCGCCGCGATTTCCATCGACAGCCATCCCAAGTCCGGCCCGATCCGGCATCTCGGTCCGCTGCTCAGACTTTCCGAGACGCCGCCACGCTGGATCCGCCCGACGCCGCAGCTCGGTGGCGACAAACCGGAATGGCCGCAAGCCGCCGCGCGCGCCGCAGCCGAATAACAGAACCGAAGGACTGGAACGATGGCTGACGCTCTCGGCTGGCGCTGCAAGTTCGGCGTCATGGCGCCGTCGACCAACACCATCGTCCAACCCGACTTCGACGACATGCGCCCGCCCGGCGTCACCAACCATTACAGCCGCATCTTCACGCCGAACACCAAGGCGCTGAGCAACGACTCGTTCAAAGCCGGCATCGACACCATCGGCAGCAACGTCATGGA
Organism: uncultured Alphaproteobacteria bacterium; assembly: GCA_963775035.1. Classification (GTDB taxonomy): domain Bacteria; phylum Pseudomonadota; class Alphaproteobacteria; order Rhizobiales; family Hyphomicrobiaceae. Next base: position 169,525 of record CAVZHG010000012.1, read on the forward strand.
CGCGATCCGCTCCGTCATGACGTGCGAACCCGACTACCTCGTCATGGGTATCTCGGCACTGTCGTTCTTTGGCGGCGCCAAGGGCGCGGAGATTTTCTCGAAGCGTATCGTCGACGAAACCGGCCTCGGCATCACCACCGGCAGCCAGGCGACGTCCGCCGCAATCGCCGCGCTCGGCGGCATCCGCCGCATCGCCGTCCTCACCCCCTACTGGCCGGTCATGAACACCGAGGTGAAGCGCTACTTCCACGACGTCGGCCTCACCGTCGTGCGCGACACCGCGCTCCAATGCCCGTCCTGGACCGGCATCGCCGAAGTCCAGCCCGCCCAGTGCCGCGACGCCATCCGCGCGCTCGACGGCGACGACGTCGACGCCATCGTCCAGGTCGGCACCAACCTTTCGATGGTCCGCCTCGCCGCCGCGGCCGAGCTCTGGCTTGGTAAACCGGTGATCGCCATCAACACCGCGACCTACTGGCACGCGCTCCGCGCGCGCGGCATCACCGACCGGAAAGCGGGCTTCGGCCGCCTGCTCGAGGACTTCTGAGCGCCCCGCCCGCGCGCACGCCCCGCCCCGATATGTGGAGCCGCTGACCCTCCCCTGCACCAGAGGCGGGCATGGCGGACCGCGCCCGCTTGACCCGGCGCGCCGCGCCCCCATCAATGGGCCAGATCGCAACAACCGTCAGGAATTCCCACCGCCATGTTCAATTTCGATCGCGTCATCGAGCGTCGCGGCACGCACGCGTCGAAGTGGGACAACATCGCCAAGCTCTCGGGCATCACCGCGCCCGACGCGATCCCGATGTGGGTCGCGGACATGGATTTCGCCGCCCCGCCCGGTGTCACCGCGGCCTTCAGGAGGTCGTCGAGCGCGGCGTCCATGGCTACTACGCCGATACCGGCACCTGGGCCAAGGCGCTCACCGACTGGCTGGCGCGCCGCCACAAGCTGACGATCGAACCGGCCTGGGTCAGCCCGACCCCCGGCATCGTCTCCGGCCTCGGCCTGACGCTCCAGGCCGTGAGCGAGCCCGGCGACGAGGTCGTCGTCTTCCCACCGGCCTACCACGCCTTCCGCCGCATCATCGTCGCCAACGGCCGGCGCATCCTCGACGCCGAGCTGGTCGAGGCCAACGGCCGCTACGTGATGGACCTCGACGCCCTCAAGGCCAAGCTGACGCCGCGCACCAAGGTCGTGTTCTTCTGCAACCCGCACAATCCCGGCGGCACCGCATGGACGCCCGAGGAAATCCGCGCGCTTGCGGCACTCTGCATCGAGCACGACCTGATCCTGTGCTCCGACGAGATCCATTGCGACCTGATGCTCGGCGCCGCCCGCCACACACCGACACTCACTGCTGCGCCGGAAGTCGCCGATCGCCTGATTTCGAGCTTCGCCGCGACCAAGACCTTCAATCTCGCCGGCGCTCACGTCGGCGCCTGCGTCACGTCGAACCCAGACCTGAAGCGCCGCCTCGACGCGCGCATCCTCGCGGGCGGCCTCGCCTCCTACAACGCCTTCGGCATGGTCGCGACGGAAGCCGCGTGGCGCACCGGCGACGACTGGCTCGACGCGCTGCTCCCCTACCTCACCAAGAATCGCGAAATGCTCGACACGCGCATCGAGGCCGCCGCCCCCGGCGCCCGCTCGATGCGGCTCGATTCGACCTACCTCGGCTGGGTCGATTTCGCCGGCACCGGCCTCACTCCGGAGGACGTTTCCACTCGCATCAAGTCGCGCGCCCGCATCTTCGCCAGCCCCGGCGAGCAGTTCGGCCCCGGCGGCGCCTCCTGGCTGCGCTTCAACTTCGCGACGCCGCGCCCGATCCTCGAGGAAGCCCTCGGCCGCCTTGACGACGCCTTCAGCGATCTCCGCAGGGGGCGGTGACCACGGCCATGCGCAAGCCCGTCGTCGGCGTCACCGCCAACACGCATCAGATCGAGAACCGCATTCCCGCCCAGATGTCCGGCGAACGCAGCCTGTATGCGGTCGCCGAGGTGGCGGAGGCACAACCGCTCGTCATCCCGAGTTTGCCGAACATCGTCGACATCGGCGCGCTGCTCGAAGTTGTCGACGGCGTTCTCCTGACCGGCGGCCGCGCCAACGTCCATCCGACGCGCTACGGCGCCGAGCCGCATCCAAGCTACGAGCCCTACGACGAGAACCGCGACGCGGTGGCGCTCGCCCTCATCGACGCTTGCGTCGCGCGCGGCATCCCGATTTTTGGTGTCTGCCGCGGTCTCCAGGAGATGAACGTCGCCTTCGGCGGCACGCTGCATCCCGAGATTCGCGACCTGCCGAGCCGCATGAACCACCGCATGCCCAGGCTCGCGAACGGCGACATCCATCCCGATCCGCTGGTCGTCTTCGCCGACCGCCACGAGGTCCGCCTCGTCCCCGACGGCACCTTCGCCAGACTGCTCGGCTGCGAGACTATTCGCGTCAATTCGCTCCACGGCCAGGGCATCCTGGAGCCCGGCGAGCGCATCGTCGTCGAGGGCGTCGCCGAGGACGGCACGTTCGAAGCGATCCGCATCGCCGACGCGCCGGGCTTCGCGCTCGGCGTCCAGTGGCACGCCGAGTACGACCCCCAGCGCAATCCGGTCAACCGCACGCTGTTCCAGGCCTTCGGCGCCGCCATCGCCGCCCACGCCATGGCGCGATTGGTGTGAACTCTTGAGAGGAGCAGCTACCGCCGCGCGGCGGGCCCTCGCTTCATCCGTGTGATAGCCGGGCGGTCGGCAGTGACGCGAGCCGAAATGACTGAAGCAAGCACGGCCAGCGTGCTAGCGTGGCTCTTGCCGAGCCTCGGGTGCGAAGGAAATACGATGAAAATCGCTGTTGTTCAGCAGCCGCCGGTCTACCTCAATCTCGCGAAGTCCATGGCCCGAGCGGTCGAGCTTGTTAGGGAGGCGGCGGCCCAGGGCTGCGCAATGGTGGTATTTCCCGAAACTTGGTTGCCCGGCTACCCCACCTTCGTCTGGCGACTGCCACCGGGTGCTGGGATGGGAAAGACGGATGAGCTTTACGCTCTCTCGCAGGCCAACTCAGTCGACCTGAGCAAGGATGGTCTGCGGCCGCTTCAGGACGCGGCGAAGGAGCACCAGGTGGTGATTGTCGTAGGCTACCAGGAACTCGACGGATCACTCAGCGGCAGCACGCTCTTCAACAGCTGCGCGATCATCGACGCGGATGGCAGGCTGGCCAACAACCACCGCAAGCTGATGCCGACCAATCCGGAACGGATGGTCTGGGGCTTCGGCGACGGCTCGGGCCTAAACGTCGTGGATACCGCGGTCGGCCGCGTTGGCGCGCTCATCTGCTGGGAGAATTACATGCCGCTGGCGCGCTACGCGCTGTACGCGCAGAACATCGACATCTATGTCGCTCCGACATGGGACAGCGGCGACACATGGCTCGCGACGATGCAGCACATCGCGCGCGAGGGGGGCTGCTGGGTCGTCGGCTGTGCGACGGCGCTGGAAGCCTCTGACATCCCCGAAGGCGTGCCGTACCGCGACGAGCTTTTCCCGAACAAGGACGAGTGGATCAATGGGGGCGACGCCGTCGTCTACAAGCCTTCGGTGGCGCCGTTGCGGGGCCGATGCGCAAGCAGAAGGGGCTCCTGATCGCTGAGATCGATGTCGGGGCTGCGCGCGCCTCGCGCCGTAAGTTCGACGCCAGCGGGCATTACGCCAGACCGGATATCTTCTCACTGCATGTGAACAGGAAAAGCCAGACTCCGGTGACGTTCGAGTAGACCGAGACAGCCGTCGTGACGTCCAGACAGTCTGCCGCACGCCGGCTGGCGCCGCCCGCTGCAATGCTTGGGAAGATGACCGCTCCGACTCAAATCCACGCTTTCCGGACGCGACCAAGTAGCGTCAGCACCGTCCCCCAAAGCTGCCGATATCGTTGCGGCGCACTCGTCATGTGACCTGACTACTGTCTATGGGTTCGCGACCTAACTCAGCGATCCACGCGCCCCCATCACCCGCCGCGCTTCCAGCCGATCCAGTCGCAGATCGCGTCGCCCATGATCAGCTTCTTGTCGGCCTCCGGGATCCAGTCGATCTCCCGAAAATGCGACACGCACTGCGCCCACGAGCACGGCATCTTCGTGATGTCGGTGCCCCAGAACAGCCGCCGCGGACCGAACGCGTCATAGAGCGCCCGGTAGTGCGGATGCAGGCTGCGGAACGGATAGGTGTCGTCGGCGTAGAACGGCCCGCCCGTCAGCTTCACCGCAACATTCGGCAGCTTCGCCAGCGCGACCAGATCCTTCCGCGTCACGAACGCCGCCTCGCCGCCGTGGAAGATGCGATGCGCACCCATGTGGTCGACGATCAGTTTCAGACCGGGATGCCGCGCCGCGATCTCCCCGAGTAGCGGCAGGAATTCGTCCGCCAGCAGCGCCACCGGCAACCCCGCCTTCTCCGCCGCCGGCCAGAACCAGTCCATGGTCCCGTCCATCGGCCACGTCTGCTTGCGCGGATCGCTGAAATAGAACCGCAGCCCCAGCATGCCCGGTTGCTGTTTCCACGCTGGCACCAGCGCGCGGCTCGCCATTTCATCGAGCGGGAAGTTGCCGAGGATCACGAAGCGAGTCGGATGCGCGCGCACCGCCGCAAGCGCCAACTCGTTTGAATCTTCATCCCAGTTCGGCGGATGAATGACGGCGCCGTCGATGCCCGCCTCGTCCATGTCGCGGATCGCTTCATCCACGAGGTACGGCCGCTCGATATGCAGGCGCGTCGGCACGCCCTTGCCCCAGAGGTGGATCTGCGCGTCGATGATGGCCATCTGGAACCTCCCTTGTGCAGCATTTTTTGATCGTTCTTGGCAGGACGCGCGTCACACCTCGCCGAAATGCACGCGGCGATAGCTGCGCGACGGAATGAGATCGTCGGTGTGGATGTCCCACAGCGCTGCGTTGTTGGCCGCCGTGTGCTCGCGGAACAGCCCCTCGGTGCGTCCGAGCTGGTTCACCGTCGCGCCGCGCAAGCCAAAGCCCGTCGCCGCCGCCGCGAGATCGCCGCGCCCGTGGATCGCGCCGTCCGGATTGACGCCGTTGGCGCGGAACTTGTGGAACTCGGCGCCGTAGCCCCCGTCGTTGATGATCGCCATCAGCATCTTGATGCCGTGGCGGCGGATCGTGTCCAACTCCTGGATGTGCATCATCAGGCTGCCATCGCCCTCGATCAGCGCCACCTTGCCGTCGCCACGCGCCTGCGCAACGCCGATCGCCGCCGCCAGCGCCGACCCGATCGCGCCGAAATCGTTGATTACGTGCCACTTCTCCGCCGACCGGCCACGCATGTGCGTCATCGCGATCGAGAAATAATGCCCACCACCGATCACGATGTCCCAGTCCTTCGGGATCACGCGGTCGATCTCCAGGATCACCTTGCGCGGATCGAGCAGGTTCGCCCGATCGGGGAACGTCTTGCGGTCAGGCGCGTCGCCGGCGATCAGCTTGGCCATCTCAGGCGTTCTGAGCCCCGTCCGCTTGATGTTGCGCTGCTGGAGCCGACCGAGGATCGCTTCCGCCGTCGCGCGCGCATCGGCGCGGACATGCAGATCGGCCGTCTTGAGGCCCTGCCACAGCCCGCGCGGGTTCACGTCGACCTGCACGACGCGCGCGTTCGGGTAGAGATAGCCGCCCTCCGTCGTGTAGCGGCCGAGCCCGGCACCGATGCCGATCACGAGATCGGCCTCGGCGAACTGCTCGCGCGAAAAATCGCTCGCGAACGCGCCCGCCACGTCGAGCGCAAACGGGTTGCCGTCAAATAGTCCCTTGCCGAGCAGCGTTGTCGCGAGCAGCGCGCCCGATTGCGCCGCCAGCGCCGCCACCGCGTCGCGCGCGCCGGACCACATGGCGCCGCGCCCCGCGACGATGATCGGCCGCTCCGCCTCCGCGATCATGTCGACGACGCGATCGACGATCGCCGGATCGGGGATCGGCCGCTGCTGCGCCGGAACCAGCTCCGCCGACGGCGTGTAGTCCGTCAGATGCGGCCACGGCAGCTTCTGGATATCCATCGGCACGCTCAGCACCACCGGGCGGCGCTCGACCTGTGCGATCTGGAACGCCTCGCGGATGTTGTCGAGCGCGCGATCGATGTGGCGGATCGGCACGAACGCGGCGCCCGTCGCCAGCGCCAGCGGCGCCATGTCGAGCGCCTGGAGATACCAGGCCGCCGCGATCGGCGAGTCGCCGGCAAACACCACCATCGGCGTGTTCGCGCGCGCCGCCATCGTCAGCGAGGTCATGATCTGCGTGAAGCCCGGCCCGCACGTCGTCGACGCGACGCCGACCTTGCCGGTCGCCCGCGCGTAACCTTCCGCCATCGAGCAGGCGCACGAATTCGTGGCGCGCGTGCACGACCTGCATCCCCGGCAGCTCGGCCATCGCCGTCGACCAGTACATGTTGGCGTCGCCCATGAGCGTGAAGAGCGTGTCCACGCCCTCCGCTTGAAACGCCTTGGCGAGCATGTCCGATGTCGAGAGAGCCTTGGCCATAACTATCGTGTCCTTTTGCCGAAAAGTCCGTTCAACCAGGATTTGAGCGCGAGCCACCCGATGCGGACGGCGCTGATCTCGGCCGCCGCGGCGGGCCGAGGTGATGGTGATGATGCGGGCGCCGGCGCCTCGGCAACGACGACCGCGGGGCTCTCCGCCGATGCCACAGCGCCATGCCGCTCCGCGATGACCTTGACGATATTGCCTGAGAACTCCTGCAACAGCGCGCGCGCGACATGGACGCCGCCGGCGTTGGCGAATGTCTCAAGCGGTCCCGTGACGCTGAACGTGCCGTCGATCGCGAGGTGCGTCGTCGCATCCCCGATGCCTCGACCACGCCCGACGCCAGCGCGCGCGACGCCCCGCGCCCATCGATGCCGCGACCGTCGATCGTGCAGCGATGCGCCGTGTGATCGAAGTGGAGCTTGGCTTCGCCGCGAAACACCGCAACCGTCGGCCCGAACTTGACCTTGACCGAGCCGCGCCACAGCCCGTCCGACTGATCGGGCGACAGCGTCGCACCGGGAATGCACGAGGCGACGAGCGCGGGATCGGCCAGCAGCGGCCACACGTCGGCAAGCGCGTACGGGATCGTCAGGTCTTCGCGGATTGAGGGCATCGGCCACGTTCTGTGTGGGAAAGATTGCGCCACAGCCTACCGCGTGACGGCACAATGTCCACCGGCCCAAGCCGGTTGCGTGCAGCCCCTCTGCGCATAGCGTTCTGCGCTGCAGCGCACACTACGCAAGCGCGTACGGCGCGAGATCGAGTGCCGGCGCCTTGCCAAGCGTCAGGTCGGCCAGCATCGCCCCGCTATACGGCCCCATCGACAGCCCGCTCGGGCCGAGACCGTTGCCGATGATCAGATTGTCGATGCCGGGCGCGCGGCCGAGTTTTGGACGGAAATCGTCGGCGAGCGGCCGAAAGCCGATACGGATTTCATGGAGCGTCCACGACGCGAGCCCCGGCGCCACGTCGAGCGCCGCGTTCAGCACTTCCGCGACCCCCGCCGCCGTAAAACGATAGTCGAAACCGGTACCCGTCTCGCGGCTCGCCCCGACGACGACACGCGAATCCTCGAACGCCAGCAGATAGTGGCTGCTGAGCGGCATCAGGATCGGCCAGTGCGCCGTCTCCGTCCCTGGCGACCGCAGATGGATGATCTGGCCGCGCTGCGGCGCCACCCCGAGCCGCACGCCGGCGGGCTCCAACAATTTCGGCGCCCAGGCGCCAGCCGCCACCACCACCGCGTCGGCCTCGATCGTTTCGCCGTTGACGGTGACGCCCGCCGACGCGCGCCGTGCATGATGAGCTCGGCCGATCCCGTCACCAGGCGCGCGCCATGCTTAGCGGCTGCACGCTGCATCGCCGCCGCCACGCGCCGGCCATCGACGCGCGCGCCACCCGATATGAATAGCCCCGGTTGATCCGGTCGCAGCGGCGGAAACAGTTTCGCGCCTCCGCCGCCGACACCCGCTCGATGCTGCCGGCCTCCGGCGCCCCGACCGCGCGGGCGCGCGCGCGCCGTTCCGTGGCATCGAGTTCGGGCCCGTCGCCCGGCACGTAGAGGCCGCCGACCTTGGCGTAGCCGAGATCGCTCTCGCCATCCTCGGCGAGCATGGCGACGAGGCGGGCATAGTAGCGCGCGCCGCCGGCGAGCAGTGCGTAGTACGCGGGGTCCTCGACCGCCGAGCCCCACGGACACACGATCCCGGCGCCCGCCGCCGTCGCGCGGCCTTCGTCGGCCCGATCGACGAGTGTGACGCCGACGCCCGCCCGCGCGAGATGATACGCCGTGCTCGCGCCAAGGATGCCCGCACCGATCACGATGGCTTTCATCCGCGTGGTCCTCGTTTGCTGGGAGAAAAATGGCGTCCGCTGGCCGCTACCCTGCCAGCGTTGCGGCGCGACGGCAACCCGGCGCCGGTTAGCGATAGATGTACGTTATGAGGAACATCAGGTCGGCTGAATTGGCGTTGCGCGGCGGAAATGGGAAACTCGCCTGCCGCGTCGAGAACACGACGCTCTGGTCGAGACTGGCGATACTCGACGGGACGATCACCTCGGTGCGAACGAGGCCGCCATCCTTATCGAGCAAGATCCGCACGGTGACGCGGCCACGGGTGTCGAGCAGTTGCGGCATCATCCGCTGCAGGGCGGCAATGACGCCGCGCGCGAACGCATCGTTTTCGCCCGACCGCGTCATGCCTGCCGGCCGTTCGAAACCCGCACCGCCGCCGCCCAACGGCGCGCATGAACGGGACGGTGGCAACGAGAGATCGAGCGAGGTCGTGCGCTGCCGCTGCTTCGGCTGGGGCCGGCGCGCTTCCTCGGGCTTCGCGGGCGTGGCAGGTTTCGCTGGCGTGGCAAGTTTCGCGGGCTCAGGTGGCTTCGGCGGGTCCAGGCTGTGCGGCAACGCTACCTGCGCTGGAATTTTCAAGAGCTGCTCGAGCGAGGGATCCGGCGGCACGGGCTTCGGCTGTGCTTGCGGCGCAGGCGGCGACGGCGTCTCCGGCGCCGGCGTGCGAGGCTCCGGCGCGGCGGCTCGGCTTCCGGCTGTGCCTGCGGCTCAGGCGGCGGTGGTTCCGGCGGCGCCGGCTGCCGACGCAGTCTGCTGCGGCGGCGGAGGCGTTGGCGGTGCCAGCGGACCGGCCGCCTTGTCGGCAACCGTCCCGAACTCTCTCAGGTCGGCTTCGCTCACGAAATCGACGCTGATCCCGTCCCTGGCACCGCCGGGATCGCCGAGATGGCGGCTTTCGGCGGAGATGAAGCTCACCAGGAATAGGAGGTGTGCGACCGTTGCCACGACCAGCGCGATATTGAACTGGCGATCGGCGTGCAAAACGATCCCCCCGACAGGCCGCGTATCGAACGGTGTCAGGGTGAGTTCGTTCTGGTCGACCGCCTCGCTCATTCCTTATTCTCTAGTGCGCTTCGCGCGCTCGGGGTATCGCCGCAACCCTGATTTGCACGGAGAACGAGGCCACATTCGGTCCTCAATCGTGTCCACGGTGCCGCCGTGTCACTCCGTCGCGCTGCCGAGCGTCACCTGAACGGCGGCTCGTCGAAGGAGCGCAGCTTGCGCGAATGCAGCGTATTCGCGCCGCTGCTTCAGCAGCTCGATGGCCGCGAGCCCGATCTCGAGATGCTGTGCGACCGCCGTCTCATAGAACGCATTGGCCGCGCCCGGCAGCTTGATCTCGCCGTGCAGCGGCTTGTCCGAAACGCACAGCAGCGTGCCGTAGGGCACCCGGAGGCGGAACCCCTGCGCCGCGATCGTGCCGCTCTCCATGTCGACCGCGATCGCGCGCGAGAGATTGATGCGGCTTGCGCTCCTGGGCGTAGCGCAGCTCCCAGTTGCGGTCGTCGTTGGTGACGACGGTGCCGGTGCGCAGCCGCCGCTTCAGCGCCTCGCCATGCTGGCCCGTCACCTGCTCTGCCGCATCCTGCAGCGCCACCTGCACCTCGGCCAGCGCCGGGATCGGAATTTCCGGCGGCACCAGCGTATCGAGAATGCGATCCTGGCGCAGATAGGCGTGCGCCAGCACGTAGTCGCCGATCGACTGGCTCTCGCGCAAGCCCCCGCAGTGGCCGACCATCAGCCAGCAGTGCGGGCGCATCACCGCCAGATGATCGGTGATGTTCTTCGCGTTCGACGGGCCGACGCCGATGTTGATCAGCGTCACGCCATCGCCGCCGCGGCCGCTGTCAGGTGATACGCCGGCATCTGGTAGCGGTGCCAGTGCGAGCGTCGCAGCGAGCGCTCGGCCTCGGCCGCCGACATGCCGCGATCGATCACGACATTTCCCGGCAGCACCAGATGATCGAACGCGCCATCGCCGCGTCAGATGGCCGCGCGCGTAGCTGCACGAACTGGTCGATATAGCGGTGATAGTTGGTGAGCAGCGATCCAGCGCTGCACATGCCGCCAGTCGCTGCCCGTGTAGTGCACGAGACGGCGCAGCGAGTAGTCGATGCGCGCCGCATCGAACAGCGCCAGCGGATAGGGCGCGCCGGGCTTGAGATCCGCGAGCCCATCGGCGATCTCGTCACCGACAGCGGCCAAGTTCGGCGTCGGGAAATGCCGCGCCAGTTCGCTCGCGCTGACGCCCGGCTCGCGCCACCTCCTCGATCCGCTCGAGGACATACGGATAGGGGATCTCCTGCCGGCTCGCCGTCACCTCGATTTCGGCGCCATACTCCTCGACCAGCGGCTGGAGCTGCTCCAGCAGATACGGCGCGAAAAAGCTCGGGATGCGTGATCGTCGTCTCGTAGACGCCGGGGCGCTGCAGCTTGGCGAAGGCGCGGCCGATCGACGGCGGCGGCTCGGTCGCCGCCTTCATAGGTCACGCGCAGCAGCGGATAGCAGAACGCCGCGCGCTCGGCCGTCGTCGGCGCAATGCGCGTCGCGAGATAGCGGTCGAGCGCATTTTCAAGCGCGCCCGACGCAGTCGCGTAGATCGTCATCGAGCTTGGCGATCGCCGCCTCGGACGTCAGTCTTGCGTTTCTTCTGACGCCGTCATCGCTTGACCTCGACGATCGGTGGCCGGCTGTTCAGCGTCTCGCGATCGAACCCGGCGAGCCGCTTGTAGCCCGCCGCCGCATTTTCCAGCTCGTCGAGCGACAGCACGTCCTCGATGCGCTGATAGCCGCCGGGCGCGCGTTCCTCGACCATCTGCATCACCTGCTCGGGGCCGTTGGCGCGATTGGCCAGCACGATGCGCGCCGTCGCCGGATTGCGCTCGGCCTCGTAGCTCGCGAGCGCTTCAGGCGTGATGCCATGGCGCGCGGAACTCCCGCGTCAGCACGCGCGCGTCGAGGATCGCCTGCGATGCCCCGTTCGAGCCGATCGGGTACATCGGATGCGCCGCATCGCCGAGCAGCGTCACGCGATCCCTGTCCCCACCGCGCCAGCGGATCACGATCGACCATCGGATACTCGAAGCACGCGCTTCGCCCCGCGAATGAGCGCCGGCACGTCGAGCCAGCCGAACTGCCAGCTCTCGAACTGCGGCAGGAACTCGTCGAGCCGGCCGGCGCGGTTCCAATCCTCGCGGCGCCATGCGTGCTCGGCATCGTACTTCAGCTCCGCGATCCAGTTGACGACCGCGCGCCCCTCGTCGAGCGCGCGCCGCGAGATCGGATAGCAGACGAACTTCTGCCGCTCGTGGCCGGCCATGATCATGGTGCGGCCGTCGAGATACGGCGTGCTCTCGGTGACGCCGCGCCACAGGATCGCGCCGTTCCATTTCGGCGGCCCTTCGCCCGGCACCAACGCCGCCCGCAGCGTCGAATGGATGCCGTCGCAGCCGATCAGCAGCGCGCCCTCCGCGTCGCCGCGCGCCGCGCCACTGCGCCGGTCGAGGAAATGCGCGCGCACGCCCTCGCCCGTCTGCTCGAACGCCGCGAGATGATGCCCAGTGCGGATCGCGTCCGCCCCGAGCCGCGCCAGCACGGCGCGATAGAGGATCATCTGCAGCTCGCCGCGATGGATCGAGAACTGCGGCCAGTTGTATCCGGCGTCTGCGCCCCCGCGGCTCCGACCAGATCGTCTGCCCGCGCTTCGAGACGTAGGTCAGCGTCGACGTCGGGATCGCGGTCGCCGCCAGCTCTTCGGCGAGGCCCAGCTCGGTCAGCTCGCGCACCGCATGCGGCAGCAGGTTGATGCCGACGCCCAGCGGCTCCAGCGCCTCGACGCTTTCATAGATGCGCGCCGCGATGCCGACCTGATGCAGGCTCAGCGCCAGCGTCAGACCACCGATGCCGGCGCCGACGATCACCACAGTCACGGCGCACTCTCCCTTGACGAGCCGCTCTCGGGCCCTGTCATATCCGCGCACCATGCCACAATCGGCGGCCACCCTCCCAACCGATACGGGCCTGCGCCCGGCGCAGCCTATCCGGATTGTGCCCGGCCGCGTTATCGCGCAAGATAGCCTCAAGAAACCACCTTGGAGGACACCGTGGCCGAAGGATCCCGCCCCCTACCCGCACCCACGCCCGAAACGAAGCATTTCTGGGAAGGCACGAAGGCCGGCGAGCTGCGCCTGCAGAAGTGCGACGGCTGCAGCCACGTCTACTTCCCGCCGCGCCCGTTCTGCCCGAGCTGCGGCTCGCGCGCCGTGTCGGTGATGAAGGCGAGCGGCAAGGGCAAGCTCTACAGCTACGTCATCCATGCCCGCCCCTCGCCGGGCTTCACCGCGCCCTACGCGATCGCCGTCGTCGAACTCGACGAAGGCCCGCGCCTGATGACCAACATCGTCGGCTGCCCGCAGACGCCGGAAGCCCTGGTGCTCGACATGCCGCTCGTCGCGACCTTCGAGAAGCAGAACGACGACATCACGCTGGCGCTGTTCAAGCCGGCCGGCAAGTAATCGCGGGGACACCATGAAACAGAAATCCGTAGCCGTCGTCGGCGCCGCCGAGACGACCGACCTCGGCGTCATTCCCGGCATGTCGCAGATCCAGCTCCACGCCGACGCCGCCCTCAACGCCATGAAGGATTGCGGGCTCGGCCCCAAGGACATCGACGGCATCGCCACCGCCGGCGAGACGCCGCGTGACGCTCGCGCACTACCTCGGCATCACGCCGACGTGGGCGGACGGCACCGCGGTCGGCGGCTGCTCGTTCATGCTGCATGTCCGCCACGCCGCCGCCGCCATCAACGAGGGCCTGTGCAAGACCGTCCTCATCACCCACGGCGAGAGCGGCAAGTCGCGCGTCGCGCGTGACGCCGCGCCCGCCCTATCCCGCCAGCCTCGCCGGCCAGTTCGAGGCGCCGTTCGGCGTCTTCGGCCCGCCGACGATGTTCACCATCCCCGTGCTGCGCTACCTGAAGACACTACGGCATCACGCAGGAGCAGCTCGCGATGGTCGCGGTCGTGCAGCGCGAGTGGGCGGCGAAGAACCCGCGCGCCACCTTCAAGACGCCGATCACGGTCGACGACGTGCTCAACTCGCGCATGATCGCCTACCCCTTCCGCATCCTCATGTGCTGCCTCGTCACCGACGGCGGCGGCGCGCTCATCCTCACCAGCGCCGAGCGCGCCAAGGATTTCCAGACCAAGCCCGTCTACATCGTCGGCACCGGCGAGAGCGTCGAATCGCCGATGATCAGCCAGATGGCGGACTTCACGTCGTCGCGCGCCTTCCGCGTCTCGGGCAAGAAGGCGTTCGACGAATCCGGCATCAAGCATTCCGACGTCGATCACCTCATGATCTACGACGCCTTCGCGCATCTGCCGCTCTACGGCCTCGAGGACCTCGGCTTCTGCAAGCCGGGCGAAGCGGCGGCCTTCATCGGCGAGCGCCACTCGGCGCCCGGCGGCAAGCTGCCGATCAACACCAACGGCGGCGGCCTCAGCTACATGCACTCCGGCATGTACGGCATGTACGCGCTGCAGGAGAGCGTGCGCCAGATGCGCGGCACCGCGGCGGCCCAGGTCAAGGGCGCCAAGGTCTCGGTCTGCCACGGCGTCGGCGGCATGTTCGCCGCCAGCGGCACGATCGTCTTCAGCAACGAAGCCGGGTAGCTTCAACAATCAGGTAGCGTTCGCTCATGGGCTACGACGCGCCGTTCGCCGGGCTGAAGGTCGTCGACCTCGCGCAGGGCGTGGCGGGTCCGTACTGCGGGATGCTGATGGCGCAGCACGGCGCCAACGTCATCAAGGTCGAGCCGACCGGCGATGGCGACTGGAGCCGCACCATCTCCACGCGCTACGGCGCCCACACCGCCTACTCGATCCCGACCAACCTCGGCAAGCGCTCGGTCGCGCTGGATTTGAAAACCCAGCGCGGCAAGGACGTGCTGTGGCGACTGATCGAGGGCGCCGACGTGCTGCTCGAAGGCTTCCGCCCCGGCGTCCTCGGGCGCCTCGGCTTCAGTTACGACGCGGTCGCGGGGCGCGAACCCCGCATCCTCTACCTCTCCGTCTCGGGCTTCGGCCAGACCGGCCCGCTCGCCGGCCGCCCCGCGATGGACCCCGTCCTCCAGGCCTTCACCGGCCTCATGGTCGACAACAAAGGCGAGGACGGCCTCCCCCACCGCGTGCCGTTCCCGATGATCGACATGTCGACCGGCCTCTACGCCTTCCAGGCGCTGTCGGCTGCGCTCTATGCGCGCCTCAAGGAGCCGCGCGGGCGCCACATACCCGTGAGCCTGCTCGAAGCCGCCAACGCCATGCAGGTGATCCGCTCGATCATGCTGGCGCTCGAAGGCGACGAAGGTCCGCCGCGCCATGCCGAGCGGCGTCTTCCGCACCGCCGACGGCTGGCTCCAGTTCCTCGTCGTCCGCGAGGCACAATGGGTCGCATTCTGCGGTGTCATCAGCGAGCCGGAACTCGCCAACGATCCGCGGTTCGCCAATTCCGACGTCCGCGTCGCCAACGAAGCCGAATTGCTCGCGCACGTCCGCCCGCTCATCGCCGCGCGGCCGACCACTCATTGGCTCGAACGCCTCACCGCCGCCGACATCATGCACGAGCGGTTGAACAGCCACGCAACCTTCCGCGAGCAACCGCAGGTCAAGGCGATCGATCTCATTGCCTGGCTGAACGTCCCGGGCCTTCCCGCCGCCGTGCCGGTCCCCAACATCGCCGGCATCGCGCCGTTCGTCGACGGCACCCGCCTCGGCACGCTGCCGCTCGTCGGCCAGCACACCTGGGAAATCCTCGGCGAGCACGGTTTCAGCCGCGACGAGATCGCGTCACTGATCGACGCCAAGGTCGCCGACGCCCCCGCCGCGGCGTAGCTACTTCTTCTTGCCCGTCGGCAGCTGATTGAACGGCACATCCTTGTCGACGCGGATATCCGGCGGCAGCCCCAGCACGCGCTCGGCGATGATGTTGCGCAGGATCTCATCCGATCCCCCCGCGATGCGCCCCGACGGCGACGTCATCAGCGTCGTCTGGAACAGCGCCGCCATTGGCGCATACTCGGGATCCGTGATCACGCCGCCCTGCTCGAGCAGATCCATCGCCAGCGCCGACATGTTCTGCAATTTCGCGGCCGTCACGAGCTTGCCGATCGACGATTGCGCGCCCGGCGTCTCGCCGCGCGACAGTGCCGTCATCGTGCGGAAATGCGAGTACTTGAGGCCGCGGCTCATCACGTACCAGTCGGCGAGCTTGTCGCGGATGACCGGATTTTTGAGCGCCGGCCCGTCCTCCAGCTCGACATTACGTGCGAGTTCGATCACGTCGTCGACATCGACGCCGGCGCGCCCGCCGATCGTGTAGCGCTCGTTCATCAGCGTCGTCAGCGACACCTTCCACCCGTCACCCACCGCGCCGAGGCGCTGGCTGTCGGGAATACGCACGTCGGTGAAGAACACCTCGTTGAAGTGCGACGCGCCGGAGATTTGCTTGATCGGCCGGATCTCGACACCCGGCGATTTCATGTCAAGGAAGAAGTAGGTGAGCCCCTTGTGCTTGGGTGCGGCGAAATCCGTGCGCGTCACCAGCACGCCGAAATCGCAAAACTGCGCACCCGACGTCCAGATCTTCTGGCCGTTGATGACCCAGTCGTCGCCGTCGCGTTCCGCCCGCGTGCGCAACCCCGCGAGATCCGATCCCGCCGCCGGCTCCGAGAACAACTGGCACCAGATCTCCTCGCCGCGCAGCGCCTTCTTCACATAGCGGTCGCGGTGGGCCTGCGTGCCCCACGTGCACAGCGTCGGGATGCACATGCCGAGCCCGATCTCGAAGATGCCGCGGGGTATCGCGTACTTCGCCTCTTCCTGGTCGTAGATGACCTGCTGGATCGCGCTGCCGCCCTCGCCGCTCCATTCCTTCGGCCAGGTGATCGCGGCATAGCCGGCATCGGCCTTCTTCGCCTGCCACGCCTTCGCCTTGCCGCGGAACTCGGCGCTCTCGCTGCCGGCGCGATAGATCGCCGCGACGCCGGCCTCGCGCCGCTCGCTGTTGGCATCGAGGAAGGCTCGCGCCTTCGTGCGGAACGCGGCTTCTTCCGCTGTGTCGTCGAAATCCATGGTGCCCTCCGATCCCGATGCGGCGCTTACGCCGGCGCGTTGGCCGTCTCGAGCTGCCCGATCAGGCGCTCCTTCCACACCCGCGTGCTGCCGAGCGTCAGCGCCAGCAGCTTGGCGCGGCGATAGTAGAGGTGGCAGTCGAACTGCCACGTGAACCCCATGCCCCCGTGGACCTGGATGTTCTCTTTCGCGGCGAGGAAAAACGCCTCGTTCGCGGATACGCGCGCCGCCGCCGCGGCAACCGGCAGCTCGACCGCATCGCGCGACAGCGCCCAGGCGCCGTAGTAGGCATTCGATCGCGCTAGTTCCGTCGCGACATAGACATCCGCGAGCTTGTGCTTGATCGCCTGGAACGATCCGATCTGGCGCCCGAACGCGTAGCGCTCCAGCGCATAGTCGCGCGCCATCTCCAGCGCCCGCTGCGCGCCACCCACTTGCTCGAACGCAAACAGGATCGCGGCGCGGTCCATCACCCGGCGCAGCAGCCCTTCGCCATCCCCCGGCGCGCCCAGCACCTCGGCTGGCGCACCGTCGAACACGATCCGCGCGTGCGCCCGGCTCGGATCGATCGTCTCGACGGTCTCCCGCGTGACGCCCGCGCCGCGCAGGTCGACGATCACCAGCACGACGCCGCGATCGCCTTGCGCCGCAACGATCGCCATGTCGGCGGCACCGCCATCCGGCACCGGCATCTTCTCGCCGCTGAGCACCCCGTTGCGGAACGTCGCGCGCAGCTTGCGTGGATCGGCCTTGCCGGGCCCCTCCGCCACCGCCAGCGTGCCGATCGCTTCGCCCGCCGCGAGCTTCGGCAGCCACGCCTGCTTCTGCGCCTCGCTGCCGCCCGCGATCAGCGCCTCACTCGCGAGATACATCGAGGATGAGAACGGCACCGGTGCCAATACGCTGCCCAATTCCTCCGCCAGCACGCACAGCCCGAGATGGCCAAGCCCCGCGCCGCCGTAGGCTTCCGGGATCGCCGCCCCGGTCCAGCCCATTGCCGCCATGTCGCGCCACAGTGCTCGGTCGTAGGGCTCGCTGCCCTCGAGAACAGCGCGCACCGTCGCCGGCGGGCAGCGGTCGGCGAGGAATTTGCGCGCCTGATCGCGCAACAGTTTCAGGTCGTCGCTGAAATCGAAGTTCATGCTCGGCGCTTCCCGTTTCCCCAACCGATCGGCGCTTCTGCGCTCTATTTCAGTTCGCTCCCGCTCAGCCGCTCTTGAATTTCGGCGCCCGCTTCTCGGCGAAGGCGCGCGCGGCTTCCTTGTGGTCGTCGGTCTGGCGTGCCTCGGAGAGGTTGGCGCTCTCCATGTCGAGGCATTCGGCGAACGTCGCGTTCAAGGCGCGGTTGAGGTTGTCCTTGATCAGGCGATGCGCGATCCGCGGGCCGCTCGCGAGCCGCTTCGCCAGTTCCATCGTCTTTGCCGCGAGCTGCTCCGGCGGCACCACCCAGTTGACCAGCCCGAGCCGCAGCGCTTCCGTCATGTCGATGCGATCGGCGAGCAGATAGAGCTCGCGCGCCTTCGCCGTGCCGACGATCTGCGTCAGCAGATACGTGCCACCGTAGTCGCCGCTCAAGCCGACCTTGGCGAACGCCGTCGTCATCGCCGCCTTGTCGGAGGCGATCCGCATGTCACACGCCAGCGCCAGCGCCAGGCCGGCCCCCGCCGCCGCGCCCGGCAGCGACGCGATCGTCGGCTTCGACATCTGCGTCAGCCGCAGCGACGTCGCGCGGTGGCTCATGCGCTGGCGCTCCATGCGCTGCGTCGGGTCCAGCGGTGCGCCGGAAGCATGCGCCTGCGCCATCGCCTTGACGTCGCCGCCGGCGCAGAACGCGCCGCCTGCCCCCGTCAGCACGATGCACCCAACGCTCGCGTCGAGTTCGGCCGCCGCCAGTTCCTCGGCGAGGCCGGAGAGCATGGTTGGCGTCAGCGCATTGCGGAAATCGGGCCGGTTGAACGTCAGCGTCAGCACGCCGTCCTCGCGGCTCACGAGCAGATCCTTACTGCCTGATGTGGTCAAGGGTGATGCTCCCCGGCTGCGTTTGTTGATTGATGGCGCCCACCACAGATCACATTCTGCCCGCGCCTGTCGAGCCACGCCATGCCGCCATGGCCGCGCCATACCCACTTGCCCCTTGCTGGTAGCCGCCGCCGCGGCGACAATGACCCGCCTCGCCCACCGCGACCGATCCCGCCCCTCCGCCCGAAAGTGACCTCGCATGACACCTCCCGAACGCTTCCGCGCCCTCCTCGCCAAGCCCGATTTCGTCGTCATGCCCGCGGTCTGGGATGGCATGAGCGCCAAGCTTACCGCCGCCGCCGGCTTCCAGACTGCGTTCATGTCGGGATCGTGCGTCGCAGCAAGCCGCCTCGGCGGTCCCGATCTCGACGTCATCTCGTTCGCGGAAATGTTCGATTCCCTCAACATGGTCCGCGCCGCGGCCCCGGATCTACTCGTCCTCGCCGACGGCGACCACGGCTACGGCAACGCCATGAACGTACAGCGCACCGTCCGCGCCTACGGCCGCCTCGGCGCCGCCGCGATCCTCATCGAGGACAAGATCACGCCGCGCGCCCTCACGTCCGGCGGCAAGCCGTGCCTGCCGCGCGAGGAAGCGCGCATGAAGGTCCGCGCCGCGATCGCCGCCGCCAAGGACTCCGGCATTCTCGTCATGGCGCGCACCGATTGCCGGCCGACCGCCGGCATGGACGAGGCCGTCGCCCGCATCGAGATGTATGTCGAGGAAGGCGCCGACATCTTGTTCCTGGATTCGCCTGTCGACGAAGCGGAAGTCCGCCGCGCCGTCGCCGCCGCCAAGGGGCGGCCCTCCTTCGCCGTGCTCTCGCCCGGCGCGCCACGTGAGACGCCGACGCAGACCCGCGCCGCCGAGCTGGGCCTGAAAATCGGCACCTATCCGACGGGTATGCTGTCACCGGCCATCGCCGGCATGAAAGCAGGTCTCGCCGCGCTCAAAGCCGGCAAGGCCGAGGCCGAAGGCGCGCTCACACCCGCCGAATTCCGCGAAACGGTCGGCTATCCCGACTACGACGTGCAGGCCAAGCCCTACATCCTGCCGGGCTGAGCCGCAGGGCGCCGGATCACTTCGGCGCCCACTTGTAGATCCGCGCCAGCGCGCCGCCCATCAGCATCGCGCGGTCGCTGTCGGACAGCCGATCGGTGACGCGGAAGGCGTCGACGCCCTGCGCGTACGTCAGCAGCGCCACCGCGCGCGTCCAGTCTGTCCCCCACAGGCAGCGATCGAGCCCGTACGCATCGAAGATACGCCAGAGCGGATCCCAGATGTCCTTGTACGGGAACGGCTCGTGCGCCAGCGTGCAGGCGCCTGAAATCTTGATCGCCACGTTCTTGTGCGCCGCCAGCGCCAGCACCTTGTCGAGGTCGGCGTACGGCTGTGCCGGTGCCGGCGGCGCGAACGGCTGCTGCATCCCGACGTGATCGATCACCACCTGCGTATTCGGGATTGCGCGCCGCCAGCGCGCCGGCCTGCTCGAGCCGCCCCCACGCCAGCAGATTGACCGGCAGTCCATGCCGCGCCCCCGCCGCCAGCACGCGGTTGATGCCGGGATCGGCGGGGTCGGTCGAGAGGTCGCGATTCAGCATGATGCGGACGCCAACCGTGCCGTCATGCCCCGCCCACTCGGCGATCTGCTCGGCGACCGCCGGATCGTTCGGATCGAACGGCTTGATCAGCCCGAAGCGGCCGGGATGCTTCTTGTGCACCTCGCGCGCGTAGCTGCCGTCGAAGCGATACATGGCGTAGGGCGAAATGAGCAGCGCCCCGTCGACGCCGACCGCGTCCATCGCCGCCACCATGTCGTCGCCGGTCACCTCCGGCGGGCCCTGCAAGTGGCCGACCCATGGCCGTCCCGGATGGTTGCGCTCGTAGGTGTGCACCTGGCAGTCGATGATTTTCATGCTATGCGGCCTTGGTAAACTGGGTTGGACGCGTGTTGGTCTCGGTTCGCACAACGTCTTACGCTACGGCGCGTACGCGAGTTTGTCGACGCCACGCGGCCACAGCTGCCCACTCCGGCAACTCGCCGAGATCAACGCCAAGTAAACTTTTGGCGTCTAGCGTCACGGTCCCGCCCCCCGGCAGCGAGGCCCTGGATTTGGACCTGACACAGATTCGCAGCGAGTTGCAGCGCCGCGGCGCGGAGCCGGTGGCCGCGCCGCCGCCCAAGAGACGCGGAAGGCGGCTGGCTGCCTGGTCGCTCGTCGCCTTGGTCGCGCTCGTGGTCCTCATCCCCGTCGGCTTCCGCGTCGCCGCGAGTTTCCGCGAGATTCACACCGCCGCCGATCTCGCGCCTTCGCACGGCCAATTCGTCGACAACGCGCAGCGGCCGGATTTTCCTCCAGCAGGCCGGCCCCAACGATGGCCCGCCCGTCGTGCTCATCCATGGCACCGCCGCCTGGAGCGGGCTGTGGCGCGATACCATGGAGAGCCTCGCCGAGCTAGGCATTCCGCGTCATCGCAATCGACCTGCCGCCCTTCGGCTTCTCCGACCGACCCGAGCCGCCCGACTATTCCCGTGCCGCGCAGGCCGACCGTATCGCCGACGCCCTCGACGCACTCGGAATCGACGCGCGCCACCCTCGTCGGCCATTCCTTCGGGGCCGGCCCGACGGTCGAGACCGTGCTGCGCCATCCGCAAAAGGTGCGAGGCCTCGTACTCGTCGCCGGCGCGCTCGGCATTTCCGATGGCCCCGCCAGCGACCCGGAGGGCGCGCTTGCCTGGGTCCTCGACCAGCCCTGGTTGCGCGATACGCTCGTCGCGACCACCGCCACCAATCCGCTGCTCACCCGCACGCTGCTCGCAACCATGCTCCACCGCAAGGAGCAGGCGACGGACGATGTCGCCGCCATTCTGCAGACCCCGATGACGCTGAAACGCAGCACCCAAGACCTCGGCAACTGGCTCAAGAGCTTCCTTGCCGTGGATCGGGGCGCGTTCAGCGCGAACCGCGACCGCTATGCCGACCTGAAACTGCCGACGACCGTGATCTGGGGTGACCAGGACACCCTGACGCCGCTCGCGCAGGGTCAGGATATCCAGAGTCTCATCACCGGCTCGCGGATCGCCATCATGCCGGGAATCGGTCATATTCCCCAGGTCGAGGATCCCCAGGGGTTCGCGAAATTGCTTGGCGATACCCTGGTGGAGATGTTGCGTTGATCGGCGGCCCGTCCGCGCCATTGAAGCGAGCGAGTTGCATATGACCGATTTTACGCGCCGCCAACTCATGCAGGGCGGAGCGCTCGTCGCGCTCAATGCCGCCCTTCCCGATGTTGCGGACGCCGCGCCGCGCATCATCCTCAACGACGCGAGCCAGCTCAGCCCGACGCCGGTGTTCCGGCATTGGATTTCGCGCGACGGCGAGCAGGCAAGTATCGTCGAGAGACTGCGCCAGGAGCTCAAATCCGCCGCCGCCGAAGGACGCCCCGTCGCCGTCAGCGCCGCGCGCCATTCGATGGGCGGCCAGAGCCTGCCGCGCGACGGCACAGCGATCACCCTCGACAGTCGGCGCGTCGAGCCCAATACCCAGGAAAAAACCTACCTCGTCGACGGCGGCGTCCGCTGGCTGCGGGTCATCGCGGCTCTCGACAAGCTTCGCTTCTCGCCCGCGGTCATGCAGTCGAACAACGATTTCGGCATCGCCGCGACGTTCAGCGTCAACGCGCATGGGTGGCCGGTGCCCTACGGGCCCTTCGGCAGCACCGTGCGCTCGCTTCGCCTGATGCTCGCCGACGGCTCGATCGTCACGTGCTCGCGCACCGAGAACGACGAGCTGTTCAAGCTCGCCATGGGCGGCTACGGCATGGTCGGCATCATCCTCGATCTCGAAGTCGACATGGTCGCGAACGTGGCGCTGCAGCCGACCTACGACATCATGCCGGCCAAAGCGTTCGCGACCCGCTTCATCGAGGCGGTCCGCAATGCGCCACCGACGCTCATGGCCTACGGCCGCCTCAACGTCTCGCGCAGCGACTTTTTCGAGGAAGCGCTGCTCGTCACCTATCGCCCGACCGAGACCCCGCTCGAAGCGCTGCCGCCCGCCGGCGCCGGCGGAATGCTCTCGTCCCTCTCGCGCGAAGTGTACCGCGCGCAAACGGGCTGGGAGAGCATCAAGCGCACGCGCTGGTTCTTCGAAACCGTCGTGCAGCCGATGTCCGGCTCCGGCATCACCACGCGCAACTCGCTGATCAACGAACCGGTCTCCAACCTGCGCAGCCGCGACACCCGCCGGACCGACATCCTTCACGAGTATTTCGTGCCGCCAGCTCGCTTCGGCGAATTCATCGACGCCTGCAAGGCGATCATCCCATCATCGTCGCTCGAATTCCTCAACGTGACGCTTCGCTACGTCGGCCCCGACAAGGACAGCGTCCTTGCGTTCGCGCCCGAGGAACGCATCGCCGCCGTCATGTCGTTCTCGCAGGAGTTCACGCCGGATGCCGAAGCGGAAATGATCCGCGTCACCGAGGCGCTCATCGACCGCGTCACGGCGATCGGCGGCAGCGTTCTACCTGCCCTACCGCCTGCACGCGCGGCGCGACCAGGTTGCCGCCGCCTACCCCAACGTCGCGCGCTTCATCGAGCGCAAGCGCCACTACGACCCGCGCCTTCTTTTCCGCAACGCCATGTGGCAGACCTATTTCGCCAACGAATGCGCGCCGCTGAGCTGCCGCTGAGGACCCACGACCATGGACATCATACGCCTGATCGCCTTCGGCTATGCCGTGGCGCCCTGATCGTCGCCGCCGCGTTGAACTACGTCCCCGGCCTCACCGATGCGGAGGGCCGCTCCTTCGGCATCTTCGCCCTCGACATCTACGATGACCTCCTTCACCTCGCCTCCGCCGTATGGGCTGCCATCGCCGCCTTCTGGTCGCGCTCGGCGTCCGTCACGTTCCTGAAATTGTTCGGCACGCTCTACGGCCTCGATGGCCTGTTCGGGCTCGTCACCGGCTCGGGCTATCCTCGATCTCGGCATTCTCATCCACGGCGTGCAGAACCTGCCGTTCGGTTTCAAGGTCCTCGCCAACCTTCCCCACCTCGCGCTCGGCGGCTTTGCCGTCTTCGCCGGCTTCTTCTTGGCGCCGCGAACGGGAACCATGTAATGGCCACGCCCTCCCGCCGCGTGCTGCGCTGGCTGAAGTGGCCGCTCATCGTGCTCGGCGTCATCGTGCTCGGCGCCGCCATCCCGATCGCGCGCAATGAGATGTCCTGCCAGGTGACGCCGGCCGCCGCGCGCCAACACCTACACGCCACTGCTCGCGCCCGCCCACCGCCGCGACGAGGTCAACAGCTACCTCACCTACCCCGAATGGGCGATCGTCCACGCCTACGAGGACCTCGCCGGCGTCATGCGGGCCGGCAGCGAATCCGATTTCGCCTACTTCGCGGCCGTCTCCGGCTTCTGGTCGAGCCTCTGCGATCTCACCCGCCACGCCTCGAGCCGCGGCCCGATCTCGCTCGAATACAAGGTGACGCTCTACACGATCGGCGTCAGCTTCGCCGCCGAGATGGGCATCAAAGGCGCCTACGAGCGCACCATCGGCCGCCTGACCGCGTGGCTGCGCGGCGCCAACCGCACGCCCGAGGACGACCTTCGCGCTCGCCGTCGCCGACGACTACGCCAAATTCCTGCGCCAGACGCCGTGGTACGAGTATCCCGTTCGGCGCAAAACTCTGGCAGTTCTGGCGCGAGACGCCATTCACATTCACAAGCCCCCTGCGCAGCATCGAGCGCCGCGCAGCCCTCACGCTCGAATACGGTTTCAAGGCCGTCTACGCCAAGCTCATCGGCTTCGGCGCCGGCGCCATCCCGCGCCGAGCTCAAGATCCGCAGCGTCGTGCGCAATGCCGAGCCCGCCGACCTCGCCGCCGACCCGCGCATCGTCGTCATCGACCCCATCGACGGCGGCGGCACCGTGATCGAAACGCCCCGCTATCGCGCATTCACCGAGATCCTCCTCGGCCTCGCCGCCCGCGGCCGTGATATGGTCGAGATCGCCGGCAACGACGATATTCTCATCACTGTTCTTGCCCGAGACGACGCCGTTGCCGGAAAACTCGACGGGAAACGCCTGTTTCTCGTGCCGATGCAGGCGCCGCCCGGCTGGAGCCGAATCGGAATTGACGTTAAAATGGCATGCTGATTCGTTGATCGGCAGCTCAAGGACACCGGCGCCGAGTTGGAGCATGTCTACGACTATTGAGGTCGGTGGGATGGCACAACGCACACTTCCACAGCGGTGCAGCCGCTTCGTCGGCTCGGCCCTGCTCGTGGCGGCACTCTTGTTCGCTGGCCTCGCCGCCATTGTCGTCATCGCCGAGCCGACGCATGACGTCGTCGTGTTCGGCCCGCCGGAAACATCGATGCAAGCGGTGGCCGCCGGCCCTTCGCTCCTCCTGGATGCCGGCCAAACCTTCATCCTCGTCCGCGGCGTGCGCGCCGGGTTCGTGCGCGAGCTGTATGCCGGCGGCGCGTGGCTGGTGCTGCCGGCGATGTCCGGCGGTTGCCGCACGCCGTTCGGCCAGCAACTCGCGCGCGGCAGGTTCTGATCCGCTGCAAACGGATGCCGTGAGCGCCGAACCACGCAGGTTCGAGTCCCGCGCACCGCTGCATTAATCGATCCCCACTTTGGCGGTGCGCGGCGCCCGCGGGCCAGCGTATAAGCGAGATCCAATCAGCTTCGAGCGACCCAGCCCATGCCCAAGGACCCCTCCAAGATCGGCAGTGCACGCGCGTCCGCGGTCTACCGCGCGCTGCGCCACGCCATCATCGAGCAGGCGCTGGAGCCCGGCGCCAAGCTGCCGGAGGACGCGATCGGCGAGCGCTTCGGCGTCAGCCGTACACTGGTGCGCTATGCGCTTGGGCAGCTCGCCGCCGAAGGGCTCGTCGAGATGCGGCGCAACCGCGGCGCTGCCGTCGCCAAGCCGAGCTGGGACGAGGCGCGCGACATCTTCGACGTCCGGCGCGGTCTGGAGCGGCTCGTCGTCATGCGGCTCGCCGGGCAGCTCACGCGCGACCAGGTGACGAAGCTGAATCAACATGTCGACAGCGAGGAAGCCGCCCGCGGGAACAACGAGCCGCTGTCGATCCGCCTCGCCGGCGAATTCCACATCGTGCTGGCGGAGATGACCGGAAGCGCGCTGCTGACGCGCTACGTCAGCGAGGTGACCTCGCGCTCCGGCCTGATCCTCGCGATCTACGGCCGCCCGCATTCCTCGGAGTGCGCGGTCAGCGAGCACCGCGCCGTGATCGAGGCGCTGACCGCCGGCGACGCCGCGGCGGCAATCGAGGTCATGGACCACCACCTCGCCGCGGTGGCCGACCGCGCGCTCATCCAGACCATGACCCAGAAGCGGCGCGACCTGCGCGACGTCCTCGACGCCTACGTGCCCGCGACGATCACCGGGCGGCGCCCCGCCAACGCCCGCCGCAAGCGCCGGCGCGCTACCCGCGCGCTAGGCCTCGATCCCGTTGCGCGTGAGCAGGCGCTCGGCGCTGTCGTTCCAGACATCCATCTGGACGATCTTGCCGCCGCGCACCACGAAGCGGTCGACGTAGCGGTTGCCTTCGAACGGCGTGCCGTCGGGCCACTCGCCGTAGAGCGTGCCGAGATTGTAGACGATGGTCTCGCCGACGCCCGGCACCACGTCGGTGCGCTCCATCTTCTTCTTCACCCACTTGTAGCGCCTGGCGTTGAACGCCGCCGTCTCGCTCGGGTGGCCGTATTTGCGCCCGCCGGTGAAGGTGATCTTCAGCTCCTGGCGATGTAGCGCGCCGCCGTCTCGGGGTCCGGCACCATCGAGGCGACGAGGAATCGCTCGACGATATCGGCGGCGCTCGCGGTTTCATCGGATGCGCTGGCGTCGGCTGCGAAGTGCGGTCATGGTCGCTCCAGGGTTGGCGGGTGGCCGGAAACAGCATGCATACCGTTCGATATATCGTATCCAATATTGTGGATCAATTCTGCCTGATAATCGCAGCAGTGAGCCAGAAATATCGCCAGCAATATGGGCATTATCGCGGTGCCACCAGCCGCCTATAAAGTGTATGCAATCTTGCGCGGATACTTTGCGCGATCACGATCGTCCTCGCCTGTTGCGAAAGGGGCCTCCCATGCCGTGTCTCTGATGCCGATCAGCCGCCTGACACGCCGCACGCTCCTCGCCGGCGCCGCCGCCGCGGCCCTCCTCATACCCGGCGCCGCGTCCGCCCAGGAGACCATCAAGCTCGGCCTGGTCGCCGCCATGTCCGGCCAGTCCGCCAAGTCCGGCGAGGCGATCGTGCGCGGCCTCACCATCGCCATCGACGAGATCAACGCCAAGGGCGGCCTGCTCGGCAAGAAGGTCGAGCTGCTCGTGCGCGACGACGAGAGCAATCCCGGCCAAGGGCGCGATCGCCGCGCGCGAGCTCGTGCAGCGCGAGAAGGTCGCGGCGCTGTTCGGCGGCCTCGACACGCCGGTGTCGCTCGCCATCGTGCCGTTCGCCAACCAGCAGCAAGGTGCCGTTCATGGGCGTGTGGGCGGCCGGCACGCCGATCACCACGAACGGCGCCGCCGAGAACTACGTGTTCCGCGTCTCGGCGGTCGACGAGATCGTCGACAAGGCGCTGGTCGACTACGCGGTCAAGAAGTACGCACGCCAAGAAGCCCGGCATGATCCTGATCAACAACCCCTGGGGCGAGTCCAACGAGAAGGGCCTGCAAGGCCGCGCTCGCGGCCAAGAAGATGCCGTATCGCCGGCATCGAGAAGTTCGAGACCAACGACGTCGACGTGGTGCCGCAGCTGACGCGCCTGAAGGCAGCCGGCGCCGACGCGCTGTTCCTGGTCGCCAACGTCGCGCCGTCCGCGCAGGTGGTGAAGTCGCTCGACCGCATGGGCTGGGACGTGCCGATCGTGTCGCACTGGGGCCCGGCCGGCGGCCGCTTCACCGAACTCGCGGGCCCGAGCGCGGCCAAGGTGCACTTCATCCAGACCTACAGCTTCTCCGGCAAGCTCTCGCCCAAGGGCGAGCGCGGTGCTGGAGGCGCTGAAGAAGAAGTATCCCGAGATCAAGATCGCTGGCCGACGTGACGCCGGCGGTCGGCATCGCCAACGCCTACGACGCGATGCACCTGACCGCGCTGGCGATCGCCAAGGCCGGCTCGCTCGACGGCCCGAAGATCCGCGAGGCCTTCTACGCCATCGACAGCTACGACGGCCTGATCAAGAGCCTACAAGAAGCCGTTCACGCCGACGAACCACGACGCGCTCGGCGCCGACGACTACATCTTCACGCACTTCATCGACGGCGAGATCCTGCCGCTGACGAAGTAAGCAGCGCGACGATCCGGCGACGGGCGCTGCGCCAGCGGCGCCGTTTCCGCTCATGGCCGCCGCTGCACGGCCGAGCGGAAGGCGCGACGCATGCTGGTCACCTCGGCGCATCATCTCCGGGCTCTGGCCTCGGCAGCATGTACGGGCTGATCGCGCTCGGCTTCCACGTCACCTACGTGGTGTCGAACACGGTGAATTTCTCGCAGGGCAGCTCGATGATGCTGGGCGCCGTGCTCGGCTACACCTTCGCGGTCACGCTCGGGCTGGCCGCTGCCGCTCGCGGTCGCTGCCGCGCTTCTCGCTGTGCGCCGCGTTCGGCCTGGTGGTCGAGCGCGCGCTGGTGCGGCCGTTCGCGGCGCGCGGCTCCAACGCCTGGCTGATGGCGACCGTCGCCGGCGGCATCGTGCTCGACAACGCGGTGCTGTTCACCTTCGGCAAGGAGCCGCGCAGCTTCCCGCCGATGCTGTCGACAGCGGCCGGTCGCAGATCTTCGGCGCCGGCGTCTATCCGCTGCAGCTCGTCATTCCCGTGGTCGGCTCGCCATCGCCGCCGCGCTCGCCCTGTTCGCTGCGGCGCACCCGCACGCGGCAAGGCGCTGCTGGCGGTGGTGCAGAACCCCGACGCCGCGCGCCTGATGGGCATCGACGTCGACGCCGCCATCGCCGCCGTCGTTCGCGCTGTCGACCGCGCTCGCCGGCCTCGCCGGCATCCTGATCGCGCCGCTGTTCAGCGTGCATTCCGACATGGGCACGCTGTTCGGCATCAAGGCCTTCGCGGTCGCGATCCTCGGCGGCATCACCTCGCGCCTGGGGCGTGATGCTCGCCGGCCTGCTCTACGGCGTCATCGAGGCGCTGATCACCGCGCTGCTCGGCTCGGGCTACACCCAGATCGTCATGTTCGCGGTGGTCATCGTCGCGCTGGCGCTGATGCCGCAACGGCCTGTTCGGCCGCGCCGCGGTGAAGAAGGTCTGAGGCGATGGGCCGTGACGCGCCTCGCCGTGCCCGGCGCGATCCTCGCGCTCACCGTCGCCGGGCTCGCGCGTCGCCGTGCATCGGCGACGGCTACACGCCGTTCGTCCTGGCGCTGGTCGCGCTCACCGACGATCGTCGGCGTCGGCCTCAACATCCTGCTCGGCCTCACCGGCCAGGTCTCGTTCGGCCACGTCGGCTTCTACGCGATCGGCGCCTACACCGTCGGCGATCCTGACGACTGCAGCGGCGTCAGCTTCTGGCTCGCGCTGCCCGCCGCCGGCGCTGCGTCGCCGGCGTCGTCGGCGCGCTGCTCGCGCTGCCGGCGCTGCGCGTCACGCGGCCCCTACCTCGCGATGGTGACGATCGCCTTCGCCTTCATCGTCGAGCACGGCGCCATCGAATGGCGCGACGCTGACCGGCGGCCAGAACGGCCTCATGGGCATCCCGCAGCCGCGCGTTCGGCGTCGCGTCTCCGGCGAGCGCGGGATCGCGCTGCTCGCGGTCGCTGCTGGCCGGCGCTGGCGCTGCTGTTCTTCCACCGCCTCGCGCCGCAGCGCCTGGGGCAAGGCGATGTGCGCGGTGCGCGACACCGAGATCGCCGCCCGCGTCGATCGGCCTCAATCCGGTCATCGTCAAGACCATCGCCTTCGCGCTCTCGGCGGTGTTCACCGGCGCTCGCCGGCGCGCTGTTCGCGCCGCTGATCGATGTTCGTCGCGCCGAGCTCGTTCCCGTTCTCGCAGTCGATCCTGTTCCTGCTCGCGGTGATCGTCGGCGGCGCCGGCTGGATGCTCGGCCCGGTGGTCGGCGCCGCGTCATCGTCGTGCTGCCCGAGCTGCTCTCGCGTCTCGCCGAATACCGCCTGCTGTTCTTCGGCGCGCTGCTGCTGGTCGTGCTGTGGCTCGCGCCGGAGGGCATCGCTCGGCACGCTCGCGCGCTGCCTGCGCGCGCATCGACGCGCGCCCGCGCCGACGCCGGCAGCTTCGACCTCGCGAGCTTCCTCGGCGCGCGGCGCGCGCGCGCGCCGCTCGATCGTCAGCGGCCTCACGCATCGCGTTCGGCGGCATCAAGGCGGCGACCGACGTCGCGCTTCACCGCCGAGCCCGGCCGCGTCACCAGCCTGATCGGCCCCAACGGCGCCGGCAAGACCACCGTGCTCAACATGATCGGCGGCTTCTATCGCGCCCGACGCCGGCAGCATCCGTCTCGGCGGCACCGAGCTCGCCGGCGCGCCGGCCTGGCGCGTCGCGCGCGCCGGCATCGCGCGCACCTACCAGACCACGCAGCTGTTCGGCACGCTGAGCGTGCTCGACAACGTGCTGATCGGCGCTGCGCGCGCGGCCGACTCGGCCATCCCGTTCAGCGGTCGCCGCGTCGGCCGCCGACCGCGCGATCGCCGAGGGCCTGCTCGCCTTCGTCGGCTACCAGGGCGCGCTCGACGCGCCCGCCGCGCGACCTGCCGCACGTCGACCGCCGGCTGGTCGAGATCGCCCGCGCGCTGGCGACGCGGCCCGAGCGTGCTGCTGCTCGACGAGCCGGCCGCCGGCCTGATGCGCGCCGACAAGGACGCGCTCAGCGCCGTCCTGCGCCGCATCGCCGACGTCGGCATCGCCGTCATCCTGGTCGAGCACGACATGGCGCTGGTGATGGGCATCTCCGACCACGTCGTCGTGCTCGATGCCGGCGCGGCCATCGCGGCCGGCACGCCGCGCGAACGTGCAGCAGCGACCCGAGCGTGCGCAAGGCCTATCTCGGCAGCGGCGACGACGCGGCCGCGCCCGCGCGCCACGCCGCTCGCCGGCACGCCGCACGCTCGTGCTCGACGCCGTCGGCGCTCACCGCCGGCTACGGCGCGCGTGCCGGTGCTCGACGGCGTCGAGCTGCGAGGTGCGGCCAGGGCGAAATGGTGGCGCTGCTCGGCGCCAACGGCGCCGGCAAGTCGACGACCATGCGCGCGCTGACCGGCCTGCTGCGCCCGGTCGCCGGCACGATCCGTCTCGACGGCGCGCCGATCGAGCGCGCTCGCAGCGCACCGCATCGCCGCGCGCGGCCTGGCGCTGGTGCCGGAGGGCCGGCAGGTGTTCCCCGAGCTCAGCGTGCGCGACAACCTCGTGCTCGGCGCCTACGCGCGCGACGGCGCCGACGCTCGACGCCGAGATCGAGGCGCTGCTCGCAGCGCTTCCCGCGCCTGCGCGAGCGGCTGCACGGCCGCGCCGGGCTGCTCTCGGGCGGCGAGCAGCAGATGCTGGCGATCGCGCGCGGGCTGATGGCGCAAGCCCGCGCATGCTGCTGCTCGACGAGCCGTCGCTCGGCCTCGCGCCCGCGATGATCGACGAACTGTTCGACGTCCTCGCCGAGCTGCGCGACGGCGGCGTCACCATCCTGCTGGTCGATCAGATGGCGGCGCTGGCGCTCGCCGTCGCCGATCGCGGCTATGTGCTGGAATCGGGCCGCATCGTGCGCGTCCGATCTCGCCGCGATCCTGCGCGAGGATCCGGCGCTCGAAGCGGCCTATCTCGGCGGGCTGCAGACGACGGAATAGGTGCTTCGACCATGCCTTCGATCTCATCCTGCGCGGCGCACGTCTGGCCGGCCACGCGAGCGGCCCTGTCGATATCGGCATTCGCGACGGCCGCATCGCCGCGATCGCGCCCGATCTTCGCCGCCGGCGACGCGCCGATCGAGGACGTCAGCGGCCATGCCGTCCTGCCGGGCTTCGTCGAAACCCACATCCACCTCGACAAGTCCTGCATCCTCGACCGCTGCCGCATCGTCGAAGGCACGCTGCAGGAAGCGATCGCCGAGACCGCGCGCGCCAAAGCCGCCTTCACCGAAGCCGACATCGAGACGCGCGCGCGGCGCACGCTGGAGAAGGCGATCCTCGCGGGCACGCAGTTCATGCGCACCCACGTCGAGGTCGACCCGCGCATCGGCCTCAAGAGTTTTCACGTGCTGAGCCGCCTCAAGCGCGACTACGCCTGGGCGCTCGACCTCCAGATCTGCGTCTTCCCGCAGGAGGGACTGACCAACGATCCCGGCACCGAGGAACTGCTGGTCGCGGCCTGCAAGGAGGGCGCCGACCTGATCGGCGGCTGCCCCTACACCGACACCGACCCCATCGACCCAGATCGCGCGCATCTTCGCCATCGCGCGGCGCTTCGATCTCGACATCGACTTCCATCTCGATTTCGATCTCGACCCGTCGTGGATGCACCTCGACGAGGTGCTGCGCCAGACCGCGGCGCATCGCTACGGCGGCCGCGTCGCCGTCGGCCATGTCACCAAGCTGTCCGGCGATCCCGCTCGCCGAGCAGATCGCCATGGCCCGGCGCCTCGCCGACGCCGGCGTCGCGGTCACGGTGCTGCCGTCGACCGATCTGTTCCTGATGGGCCGCGCCGCCGACCACAACGTGCCGCGCGGCGTCACCCGCGCCGATCGCTTTCACGCGCACGGCGTCACCTGCTCGCTCGCGACCAACAACGTGCTCAATCCGTTCACGCCGTTCGGCGACTGCTCGCTGATCCGCATGGCCAACCTCTACGCCAATATCGCGCAGCTCGGCCGCCGCGCAGGATCTCGACGGCTGCCTCGACATGGTCACCACGCTCGGCGGCGCGGCTGATGAACCTCCGCGACTACGGCATCGCCGTCGGCAATCCCGCCGATCTCATCGTCGTCGCCGAGCGTGCGCGGCGGTGACGCGGTCGCCGAGATCGCGCGTCCGATCCTCGGCCTCAAGCGCGGGCGGCGCACATTCGTCAACGCGCCCGGTCGTCTCCTGCCCCCAGCGCCCTGACCGCAAACGCAGAGGCCAGCAACCTGGTCGGGCTGCTGGCCTCGAAGCGTGGACGCTCGTGGATTACAGGATCGCGGACGCTCAGGGCGTCGCGATCACGATGTCGACGGACGGCGCGGCGACCGGCAGCGGCGCCTGGAAGTCGTCATTGCTGATGCGCGGCAGCGCCTGGCGGAACTTGTCGTTGCCGGCGATGCCGTCGGACGAGCGCGGCAGCGGCAGGGCCGGATTGTTGAACTCGTCGAAAATCTTTGCCTGCGCGGCGCCGGTCAGCAGACCGACGGCGATGAGGGTGCTGAAGATCCTTTTCATGTACTGCTCCTGTTGTGATGACGAGACGATAGTGTCTCGAGATGGTGCGGTTTGCGTGCCACGGTCTCCGGTACGGTACGCGCGTCCCGGTTGTTCGCGATGTCGTGAGCCCTATGAGTGAGCTGTAGGAGATACGGGAGCCCATACGACGGGTTTCGCGGGGGCTGCATCACGCACATCACGCTTTCGCGAGGATATGTCGCGGCGCGTTTCACGCAGGTTGCGGCTGATCGCGGCAATTGGCGCCAATTTGAATTGATTTATCGGTGCGGCGTACGTCCGCGGCGCAGGGGCGGCGCGCCCGGCGGCGGCAGATCGGGAACCGGAATGGGTGGCGGTGGCGGAGGGTTGCTCTCTGGACGCGACGGATCGATCGATGGCGGCAGCGGTGGTGGCGGATTGGGCTGCGGCACGGGATCGCGATCGCCGTCCCCGACCCACCGCCGGTTGGGATTGAGGCGCGCGATCACTGCTGTCACGCCACTCGCTGGAATGGTTCTCTGCGTCATACGTCTGGAACACGCGGCAGCCACGATTGTTCCGCGACGCGTCAGCCCCGCGCCCGCATCACCGCCGACGCGCGTGCAGCGACCTGCCCGGCGAGGTGACTGGCACGCTCCATGAGCGCCTCGAGTTGCGCCGTGTCCCACGTCCCGAGCCGCGACGCAACGGCTGTCGGAATCTCCGCCAATCCGGACATGAGACCGGAATTGTCTACACTCTTGCGCAACGCCTTCTCCGCCGACGCGATATCGCGCCTGATCCGCCGCTCGAAGGATCGCACGCGTGACGGCGGCGTCGATTTGCGCGACGTCACGGCCATGGCGACCAGCGCGCCAACGGCAACCGCGCCGCCGACGGCGAGGACGGGATTGTTTCGCGCCGTATCGGTCACCCAATCGTACGCCGACTGGACACTCAAACCGGTACCCGGGCCATCGCCGGCGCCATTGGGCATGCCCAGCCGAATGCTGCGGAAGTTTCGATCTCGATTGGGCAGTCATGGCGCACCTCCGCTGTCACATTACCAAGCGCATAACGCGGAACGTGACGATCCGGTTCCAACACCGGGCGAGAGGCTACGTCGCCAGCAGGATCTGGCGGGCCTGCGCGATGGTCGCGCGCGCGTATTCCTCGAGCCGCTCATCCGACGCGCTGCTGATCGGATGGTCGATGACGGCGAACCGGAAGTCCGGCATGCCCGAGCACGCGGCTCATGAGCTCGGCCGCGCTCGCAAAGCGCGTCGTCATCACGCCGACGGCCGGCACACCCTGCCGTTCCGCTACGATCGTGTCATGCAGACTGCACGACGAGCAGCGACCCTCAATCTCCGACACCGGCGAACACCGCGTGCCAGTTCGTGATCTCCTTGACGATATGGGCATCGCCGGCGCGCTGTAGTTGGACTTGGTCGCGCCACACCACATCGGCGACGCCCATCTCCTCGCGCAGCAGGCGCTCGAGGTGCGTGAAATAGCCCTTGCGTGCCTTCCTTGGCATTGGTGATGATGCCGACGGTCATCCCTGCGAGCGAGGCAAGACGCGGCGCGAGCTGCACGCCCGCGCTTTTCATTTCGTTGGTGGGATCGAGAATCCGCATGTCACGTCTGCCCTCAGCTTCCTGCCTCAACCCTTCGGCGGCTCGCAATCGACGCACGCCCCGATCGCCGCCGTGACGGCCCGGGTCTTGCTGCCCATCCACGGCGGGATGACCGCGCCGAAGCCGCCCGCCGGGCCACCGGCCGCGACCACCAGCAGATCGTCGGGCGACTGCAGCGCCGGATGCACTTTCGTCGCGCGGTCGCGAACCACGGAGCCCTTGCCGACGTTGGCCCATTCGCCGCGCTTGACGCGGGCGCGCTCGAACAGGAACTCGGCGATATCCCGCTTGCTCCAGCCGGCCGCCTGGATGTGATCGCGCAGCTGCTTGGGGATGACGATGACGTAGTTGCCGCCGTAGATCGAATAGTGGAGCTGGTTGGCGCGCATCTCGGCGGCGAACGTCTCCAGAATCTCTTTCGGATCGGTCGTCCACTCGTTCATGATCTGGCGCGGCGCCAACGACGGCCAACACCGTGACGGCCGACGTGCCCTCCGGCATCCCCCGCTGGAGACTGACAGCGGCTGCCACGTCATGTCCTCCTCGTCCTCGGCGAAGCAGTAGGAATACTTGCCGGGATGGCCGAGCGTCGAGCGATCGATGCCGCCGGGGCGCACGTCCATCAGGTTGATCAGCGCGAGCCGGATCGCGCGGCCGATCACCGCCGTCGCGCGATCGCTGTTGCCGAGCGCGTTGAACGTGCCGCCGGCGCCGATCTCCAGACGGATCGGGACCGTTGATGATCACCAGGATCGCGCAGCCGCCGGTGCTCGACGTCACGCCGTGCAGCAGGAACTCATCCTTCAGCATCGCCTGCCACGCTGTCGCGACGACCGGGAAATGCATCGGCAGGCAGCCGGCCATCACCGCATTGATCGCGAGCTTCTCGGCCGTGATCGGCTGCTCGCGCACCGGCTCGATGCCGATCAGCTGATCGGGCGGCATCCCCGCCCACTCCAGGCACGCTGCGACCGCCGCCTCGGTCGGCGGCACCACGGGCAGGCCGTCCGTCCATCCCCGGCTGTGAAAAAACTCCTGCGCCGCGGCGAAGTCGTCGACGTCGTGCGTCCGCGATGCCAGGGCTGTCTTGACGTTGAGTTGCATGGCAGCCTCGAAATGTGATTGCGGCAGGTGAAGGCATTCCGCAAACGCTGTCAATCTCGCCACCAGCCGGCGCCCTTGCGCTCCGGACATGGGTCGAAACCACGAATGCTGCGGCATTCACCATGACCAGTCCATATGGGCCTGCCATCGAGATGACCGCTTGAGACCAGCCTTTCGCCGCAAAGAAACGGCAACTTGTGAGTTGTTTCGAGTGAGTCGTTTTGGATGAACCGCTCTGGCGTCGCACGGTTCGGCTTGCGCCAGCGAATCGGTCATACTCCGCCGCGGTCACGAGTTGCTGTGCCAAGCGCGACAAAGGGACGAGATTGCGCACTCCTGCACTCCTGGCGCTTGGCGCTGTAGCCTCGCTCGCGGGCGCCATGGGCGTCTTCGCGACCAGTCACCCGGGGATCGCTATCCCTGAACCGGCGGCCGCCGTCGCGCGCCCGGCCGAAGCACCGCCGAGCATCACCGTGGCACGCGTGGTGACGCTCGTCGAAGGGCCAACGCCGGCGCGGCCACTCCGGCTCGATCGCTTCTCCTTCATGTCCGCCGACCACATCGCGATGCTGGTGCTGCCGCCCGCCGATGACCTGCCACCGCTGCGCGGCACCATCGACCGCGAGATCGCAGCGCCTTGGTCCACCGAGACGCGACCCGAGATCGCGCCGCCTGCCGAAGGGCCGCGCGTTTCCGCCTGGACACCGCCGCCCTCAGGCCCGACAGCACCGCGCCTGCTGCCGCAGTCCCGTCCGCCGATCCGCGACTATGCGCTGCTCAAGCGGCTCGCGCAGATCGCACCCGGCGCGAGCAAGCGGGTCCGCGAACGCTTTGCCACGGCGAAGATCGCCTGGCCGCCCAGGGAAATCGGCCTCGTCGCGATCAAGGACGAGAAGACCGTCGACATGTACGGACGCGACGACGCGGGGAAGTGGAAGCTCATCCATCGCTACCGGGTGTTGGCGGCAAGCGGCGGTGCCGGACCCAAGCTGCGTCAGGGTGACCGGCAGGTTCCGGAAGGCATCTACGCGATCTCCTACCTCAATCCGCACAGCCGCTATCACGTCTCCCTGCGCGTCAACTATCCGAATACCTTCGACCGCAAGATGGCGGCGCAGGATGGGCGTCGCGATCTCGGCGGCGACATCATGATCCACGGCAAGGCGTCATCGATCGGCTGTCTCGCGGTCGGCGACGAGGCAGCGGAGGAGATTTTCTGGCTCGCCGCCGAAGTCGGCACGCGCAACATCCAGCTCATCATTGCGCCGAGCGATTTCCGCCGTCGCGGCGTGCCGGCGATCGAGGCCGGCGCTCCGCAGTGGTTGCCGAAGCTCTATACCGAGGTTGCGGCGGCGATGGGCGAGTACCCGACGCCGCCGCCGCAGAAGACAACGCCCGTAGGCCTCTTGTCCTTCTTCGGCAACTGAGGCACAGCAGTCGCCAATGACTTACATCTCCCGAACCCCCGATGAGGGGGTCGGCAACGGGGAGAGCGTGTCTCATGGCGAGCCGCGACAACTGGGGCACTGAAGCCCGCATCGGCATGTTCATCGTCGGCAACGAATGCGTGCCGGAAGCGGAGTGGTGGGCCATGGTTCCTCCGGACGTCTCGGTGCACGCGGCCCGCGTCACGGCGCGCGCACCCTGGGCCCGCTGGCGCGCCGACCGTCGAGGCGTCGACCTCGAAGAGGATCTCATCCGCGGCGCCCGCCAGTTCGCCGCGATGCGTCTCTCGGCTGTCGTCATCGGGCACAGCTCGAGCAGTTTTCTCGGCGGCAAAGGCTGGGACGAGGCGATCGTCGCGGAACTGACGACGATCATGGCTGCCGGCACCCTTGCGCCCGGCGTGATCGTCACCACCAACGGCCAGGATTGCCTGGCCGCGCTCAGCGCCTCGGGGATAGCGCACCCGTTCCTCGTCCTGCCGCCATGGTTCGGCGACGACACGCTAGCGGCGGGCCTGCGCTACTTCGCCGACCTCGGCGTCACGCTCTCGGGCCATCTGCGCTACGACCCGGGCCCGCAATGGCGCGACGTCCCGCCGGGCGATCTCTACCGCCTCGGCATGGGCTTTGCGCAGGAGATCGACCCGCTCAGCGACCAGATCCGTTCGTCCTGCCCCGCCGCGGCCGATGGTGTCCTGATCGCCGGCACCGGATTTCGCTGCGTCGCGTATCATCGAGGCGCTGGAGCAGACGCTGCAACGGCCCGTCGTCTCGGCCAACCAGGCGAGCCTGTGGCATTGCCTGCGCTCGCCGGCGTCGACACCAAGGTGCAGGGCTACGGCCGCGTGCTGCGCCTCTGACTCAGGAGCCCGGCACGACGCCGGCCGGCAGCTTCGCGACATGCGCCGCGATCTCGCCGGGCTTCGTCAGCCAGATCTCGTCGCGGTGCTTGAGGATGTGCTGCATGACGCGCCTGCAGCTGCCGCAACCGGAACGGCTGGCCGAGAATGAACGTGTGCAGCACGAACGGGCAGACCAGCGCTTGCCCCTTCCGCGATTGCTCCAGCATCTCGTCGAACTGATCGATCCAGGTCGTCGACAGCTCCTCGGCGGTGTGGAGCCGCATGACCATCATCGGGGAATCGTTGGTCTCGACCGGATAGGGCATGTTGAGTATCCGGCCCTTGCGCGTGCGCATCCAGATCGGCTGATCGTCGAGCGGCCAATCGCATTGATAGAGGTATCCCGCCTCCTGCAGGAGATCGAGCGTCTGGCGGCTCTGCGACAGCCATGGGCTCATCCAGCCCGCGGGTTGCTTGCCCGTGAATTTCCTGATCGTCTCGGTCGTCTCGGCAATGAGGCGCGCCTCGTCCTCCTCCCACAGATCGCCCTGGCGCTCGGCGTTCGTTCGCCCGTGCGCGACGAACTCGTCGCCGCGCTGCATCATGCGCTCGCCGATCTGCGGGTGATGATCGAGGATCATCGCATTGAGATTGTGCGCGAGCGGGCAGCCGAGGTCGTCGAAGAGGTCGAACATCCGCCAGATGCCGACGCGGTTGCCGTAGTCGCGCCACGCGTAGTTGCGCTGCGACTGCGGCGCCGGCCCGCCGGTCGAATCCGAGCCGAGGCCCGCGCCAAAGGCGAAATATTCGATGTTGTTGCAGAAGTAGACCGCGAGCCGCTTGCCGCCGGGCCACGAGTAGTCCTCGCGGCGGTTGATCGGCACGTAGTCGTAGCGGTTGTGGGTCGGTAGCTTCATGGCGCGCCTCCGTCGGTCGTTGCCGATGGCGCCGACTGTAGCATTGCAGCCGATGGCGGGCGGCAACCCCAGCGCTTCCGCGTTAAGCGATGCCGCCGCATCCGAGGTCCACAATGTTGATTTTAGATTGCATTTCATGCGGTGACGACCGCCGCCCCGTTGCTGCAACCCGCAATCCCCGGTTCGGCCGCCGATGTCGAAATGGGATGCGGCCATGCCGCGGAAAAAGCCACGCGGCAAACGCCGCCGGATCGGCTATCAAAGTGCCGTCCTCAGCGCCAGCGAGCAGCTCGCGTAACCAACAACACGGGAGATGAAACGATGCGACCGAACAAGATCAAGCAGATGTGGCGCGACGGCAAATGCGTGACGCTCGGCTGGCTCTCCGTTTCTCACGGGTTCACCGCCGAGGTCATGGCGCGCCAGGGCTTCGACGCGCTTGTGCGTCGACCTCCAGCACGGCACATCGGAGATGAACAGCGTCCTGCCCATGCTGCAGGCGGTGTCGCAGACCGACACAACCCCGATCGTGCGCGTCGCCTGGAACGAGCCGGCGGCCATCATGAGGGCGCTGGATCTCGGCGCCTACGGCATCATCGTACCGCTGGTCAACACCGCCGCCGAAGCCGCGATGGCCGTTGCCGCGTGCCGCTATCCGCCGGTCGGCATGCGCTCATCGGGTCCTGTGCGCGCCGTCCAGTACGGCGGCGCCGATTATCAGTCGAAAGCCAACGACGAGATCATCATTATGGCCATGATCGAGACCAAGGAAGGCCTCGAGAACCTCGACGCCATCTGCGCCACGCCTGGTCTCGACGCCGTCTACATCGGTCCGGCCGACCTCTCGTTCGCACTGGGTCTTGCGCCGCGCGGCGACAATCCCGATCCGCTCCATCTGGCCACTTGCGACAAGATCCTGAAGGCCGCGCACAAGGCCGGCATCAAGGCCGCCATGCACTGCGCCAGCGCGGCGTTTGCTGCCGGCGCCGTGAAGCGCGGCTTCGACATGGTGATGCTGACGTCTGACCTCTCGTGCATGATCGCCGGCGCCCGCCAGCAACTCGACGAGCTGAAAGCCAAGACGAGCTGAGGATCACAATCGGGACGGCGCGGCGCGACGATCGCGCCGCGCCGTTCGCTCCCGCCTCAGCCGAACTGCCGCTTGAAGCCACCGGTCTTCTCGGCGAGGTACTGGGCGAAATCGTAGTTCGGGCGCTCGAGATGGCTCAGGTGCCCGGCCCGCGCCGCACCTGCCGAGACGCCGCGATAGACCCGCTCCGTGCAGCCGCGATCCTCGACGTTGACCTTGTCGAGCAGCCTCTTGAGCTGGGCGAAACTCGCCTGCGCATCCGCCGAGTTGACGAAATCCGGCGACATGCCGCCGCCGAAGATCATGTGCACCTGGCCGACTCCGTGCGGGTGGAGCGACAGATACCAGAAGTAGCCGGGCGTCAGCGTGACCAGCATGCTCGGATAGACGGCAAGCAGGAACGTGGTGCGGCGGCGGTCGCCCTTCATGCGCGTGTTGTCGGGATGCGCGAGAGCGATCTTGAGCGTGCCGTCCTTCAGGATCGTGTGGTAGTTGAACGTCGGCAGGCCTGGCGGGCAATCCATCTCATCGAGCTTGGAGAGGCCACCGATGGTGCCGGCGTGGCACATCGGCAGGTGATAGCTCTCCATGAAATTTTCAGCCAGGATCTTCCAGTTGGTGTCCCAGATGTGGGTCTCGCGGAAGGTCTCGGTGTAGGTCTCCATGCCATAGTCGTCGATGTAGCCTTGCACCTCGGCGAGATGCTCGGCGACCGGCGGCAGCTTCGGGTTGAGCGTCACCATGATCCAGCCGAGCCACTCCTCGCAGCGCACCGGCGGCAACCGATAGTGCTCCGCGCAGAACTCGCGATTGAGCTGCATCGCCGGCGCCGCTCTTAGCGTGCCGTCAAGGTTGTAGGTCCAGGCATGGTAAGGGCACACGATCGCCCGCTTGTTGCCGGCGCCCTCGAGCAGCGTCGACATCCGGTGCAGGCACACGTTCGACATCGCGCGTAGCGCGCCGTCGTTGTCGCGGATGACGAAGATCGGCTGGCCCGCCAGTTCGTACGTGACGTAGTCGCCGGGCTTCCTGAGCGCATCGGCGCGACCGACCGTGACCCATTCCTTGGCGAATACGTCAGCCAGCTCGCGGTCCAGGAATTCTGCGCTCGTGTAGACGCTCGGCGGCATGGCGCGGGCGCGCTCGAACGGCTCGCTGACGTTGGCGATCAGCTCTGCGACGGCTGGCGTCATGGTCATCGTGCGCGGATCCCTGTTTCGGCCCTGGCGCCAACGGTTAACGTGGACGTCGGAGAGACGGTATCCGGTCGCCAAAGCCATCACAACGGCCGTCCGGCGACTCCCGACTACCCCCGGAAACGATGATCCATAAATCTGCATGGCGTCTAGCAGAAATTCGGAGTATGATACATTTGTGACAAATACCTCCGACCTCCCGGCGGTGACGCGTGAGCCAAGAAGACCCCGTTCTACCCCATCCGCGGATGGGTGACCGTTCACGCTCGGCGCGCCACGCCGGTGATGGCCGGCGCCGTTGGTGGCCATTCACCATTCCGACGCTGCGCGCCACCACCATCAACGCGGTCTGCGCCGTCCTCGCGCTGGCGCTCGTTCCTGGATCGCGTGGACCGAGGGGCCGCCGGCGACGGTCCTTCTCACCATCTTCGTCTGCGCGTCGATCGGCGCGCTTGTCGCGCTGCTCACGCGGCGCCTGCTGTTCGCCGCCGTGATCACGGTGGCGCAGGTCGCGCTGGTGACCACAGTCTCGTCGCTGAAGCTCAAGTACATGAACATGGTGCTGCACGCCTACGACATCACCTACTACCTGATGTCGATCACCAACCTGAGCTTTCTCGTCGCCAACTATGGCAGCTCGGTCTTTGCAGCACTTTTTCTGGTCATGCTGGCGGCGCTCGCATCGGCCGTCGTCTGGCGCATGGAGCCAGCGCGTGTGACCCGTCCGGTTGCCGCCACCCTGCTGTTCGTCTTCGCAACAGGCGCGACAGCCGCCGGCCTCTCGGTCGAGCGAGCGGCGCCATATGCTGTTCGAGTACAGGGCATGTACGTATCGTCCTTCTACCGTTCGTGGTCCGAGACGATCGAGACGCTGATGCGCGGCCAGCTCATGGAAGCAGCGGCCGCGGCATCGGTGGTGATGCCCCCGCTGCAAGCCCAAGGAAAGCTGCATACCGTCGCCGGATCCGCCGCACATCATCCTCATCCACCATGAGTCCGCGGTTCAGCCCTCGCTGTTCCCGAGCCTCAAGTACGACCCGAGGCTCGACGACTTCTTCCGCTCCGACAATGGCCAGGCCTACCGGCTCCGGGTCGAGACGTACGGCGGCGCTTCGGTGCTCACGGAGTTCTCGGTCATGACCGGGCTCTCGACCTACTCGTTCGGTGGCATGCGCCTTTTCGTGCAGCGCCTGATGACCGGGAAGATCACGGAGTCGCTGCCCAACATCCTGACGAAGTGCGGCTATCGCAACGTGATGTTCTACCCGATGCTGCGCTCGTTCACGGGTGCTGAACGCTTCTTCACGAGCGTCGGCATCACGTGACCTGCGCGATGCGAAGGACCAGGGCACGACGCGTGAAAACGAGCGCGACCGCTTCTACTATGACAACGCGCTCGCCGAGATCGCGCGCCACGTCGAGACCTCACGCGCGCCTCTCTTCACGTTCATCGAGACGATGGCCGGCCACTGGCCCTACGATGCCACCTACGAGCCGCAGTTGGAGGTACCCGGGGGCGGGCCGGGCACGCACCCCGAGATGCATGAGGTGCTGCGTCGCCTGTGGCTCTCCCGGCTCGACTACCAGCATCTCGTCAGCGAGTTGGAGCGCCGCTTCCCCTCCGAGCGCTTCCTGATCGTCCGCTACGGCGATCATCATCCGATGGCGACGCGCGTCCTGCTCGGCTACGGCGACGGCACCGAGGCCGAGGACGTACTCGTCGGTCGCGGTTCGCTCGGCTATCAGACGTTCTTCGCCATCAACGGCGTTCGCTTTGCGCCCAAGATTGCGAGCCCCGATATTCTGGACGTGCCCTACCTCGGCACGGTACTCCTGGAAAGCGCGGGCCTCCCGCTGTCCGACGCGCACGCTGGCCGCAAGCGGTTGAAAGACCTCTGCGGCGGCCTGTGGTTCGACTGCCCCAAGCGCGATCACATCCTGAGCTTCCACCGCCAGTTGCTCAACGACGGGTTCGTCGTCGCCCGCTGAGCTAAGCACTCCGCCCGATCAACAGCGTCGGGCCGGCCACGTGCTCCAGCCAAGAGCCGTCGCACGATTGCAGGCTCGATCCGAGATCAGGGTCGATGACCCAGGGCGCATCGAGCGGAACGGCCAGCGGTGGCGCCGCAAACCCTGCCCGCAGGCTGTCGCCAAGTGATACGCGCTGACCAGGGAGCGGCAGCACGATCCGCGCGAGAAGCCCGTCGCGGCTCAGCTCGAGCACGCGCGCTGTCCCCGCGACCGAGGCATTCAGTCTGTACGGCCGCGCGGATGATTGCGCCCCGCCGAGGTAGGCGCTCAATGCTTCCACGGCCAGCCCAGCCGCACGGGAGTTGCAGCGGCGGTCGATGAGACCATGGCGCACGAAGTAGCCGCGGTCCAGATCCATGAGGGGATCGAAAAGCATCGTCACCTTCGGGAAGGCCAGCGCGCAAGCGAAAAGCTCGACCGCGGCACGCAGGATCGCGTCGTCGTCGCGCACGTTGGTGGCCGGATTATTGGCGGCGATCCGCAAATGCAGGTCCATGGCGAGGCCGCGGGCGTCGCCCCACGCACTCAGCCGCTCAGCCAGCGCCGGCAGGTCATCCCCGGTTTCCGCGCGCACGACGTAACCGTCGGCGCCGACACCGGCCGCGAGCAGCGTGTCGATATCGGCCACGCGGCTCGGACCGAAACCATGCGCAACGAAGAGCTCGATTTTCGAGCCGACCTTCGCGGTATCCGCGGACGTGGCGACCGGCGCCAGCAGAACCGGCTTGCCCAACGCCTTGCGGAACGCGGCGATCTCATCCTTGCGCGGCACCATTTCATCGTACGGCAAGACCAGTTCGTAGCGATCGATGAGCGCCGCACTCTCCATAGTCACGCGGAGCTGCTCGCCGCTCGGAACGCCAAAGCCCGACACCGTGAAGCGGTGTCCGTTGGCGACCAGATCGCCCATCCGCGCGCGGCTTTCACGCACCATGGACGTCGCTCGCCGGCACCCGGAGATGACGGATGCCCATGCGCCACAGCGCCGCCAACTGATAATCGT
Organism: uncultured Alphaproteobacteria bacterium; assembly: GCA_963775035.1. Lineage (GTDB taxonomy): Bacteria > Pseudomonadota > Alphaproteobacteria > Rhizobiales > Hyphomicrobiaceae. The sequence goes on from CAVZHG010000012.1 coordinate 213,708, forward strand.
TGCGCGCGCATTTGCGGACGAACTCGTCCATCGGCCCGTTCTGCGGCAGCGTGACGGTCTCGCTCCAGGGATGGCGCATGAAGACGCCGAACGGCGCGCCACCGGGCTTCTTTGGGTGCGGCAGCAGGTCGGTCGTTCGCCTCGCAACCGTGCGCCCCGCGGCATCGGCGTCGATCTCCTCGCCGTAGCTGCGCAGATAGTTCACGACGTGCCCGTCGGCATAGACATCGACGATGGCGAAGCCCAGCTTCTCCGCGTCGTCGCGACCGTTCTCGGCGTGCAGCTTCGATACGGAACATCTCGGAGTAGTCCTGCCGCACGAACGACGTCGCCGGCATCACGTAGAACTCCGGCCCCTCGAGACGATGGTAGAAAATGTTGTGCACGTGTCCCGCAAATACCGCTTCGACCTTGTGCTTCGTCATGAGCGCCATCAGCCGCGAGCGTGCGGGATCATCGATGTTGTCGTAGGTGCTCGGCTCGTCGGGACTGAGCAGGAACAGCGGGTAATGCATGAAGACGAAGATGCGCTGCTGCCCCGCGCTCGCGAGCGTCTCTTCGAGCCAGGCGTACTGCGCGCGTTCCTGCGGCAGCCCGCTGTTCAGGATCGGATTGTTGATGAGCACGAAGCGCACGCCGCCCTGATCGAACGACCGCCAGCTCGGCCCGAAATTCGCTTCGTGGATCGCGATCCAGCTCTCGCGAATGCTTTTCGCCGGCATCATGCGATTGGGCTTGTCGCCGATATCGTGATTGCCCGGCAGGACGTGCATGATGTTGTGGTGCTGGCGGAACACCTCATGCGTCAACGCCACCGCTTCCGAAAACGTCGGAAGTTCGGGAATCGGGTGCACGAGATCGCCGAGGTGGACGATGAACTGCGGATCGTAGCGCGCGATCTCGCGTGCAATGAAGCGGGCGCGACCGGTCGCCTTCTCGTTGACCTTCCACGGCGCCGACTGGTCGCCGGTCGTCGGCTTGACGTGCGTATCGCCGACGATGGCAAACGAGAAGAGGCGGTTCTCGGGTCGCAGCATGGAAGACGTCTCCACTCAAGATCCTTCGGCGCCGCGTCGGCGATCGCTCGCGTTCTATGATCCGCCCGCCGCCTGCTTCTCGTGGAGCGCCGCCCAGATACGAGCCGACGTCATCGGCAGATCGAGATGCGGTGATGCCGCGCGACGCCAGCGCATCGAGCACCGCGCTGACGCCGGCCGGCAGCGAGCCGGCGACGCCCGATTCGCCGGCGCCTTTGACGCCGAGCGGATTGGTCGTGCACGGCACCACGTGATGGTGCACCGACAGCGTCGGCAGATCGTCGCGCGCGCGGCATGACGTAGTCCATGAACGAGGCGGTGAGCGAGCTGCCCGTCGTCGCCGTAGACCACGCTGCTCGCCGAGCACCTGGCCCAGGCCCTGCGCCACGCCGCCGTGGATCTGGCCCTCGACGATGGTCTCGTTGCAGCATCGTGCCGACATCGTCGACCGCGGCATAGCCGACCACGCTGACGACGCCGGTATCTGGGTCGATCTCGACCTCGCAGATGTGGCAGCCGTTGGGGAAGCTCATCTGCGGCGAGATGAACTTGGCGACGTTGTCGAGCCCGCCCGCCAGCGCCTCCGGCAGCTCTGCGCGTGCGCATGCGCTCGGCGAGTTCCAGGATCGGCATGGCGCGGTCGGTGCCGCGCACGCGGAACATGCCGTCGCTGAACTCGACGTCGCTCGGCGGCGGCCTCGAACAGATGCGCCGCGCCCGGCCTTGCCCTTCTCGATCGCTGCGTCGCAGGCAAGCGCCGTGGCGCTGCCGGCCATCATGATCGAGCGCGAGGCGACGCTCGGCGTGCCGACGCGGCACCTCGTCGCTGTCGCCCTGGACGAGCCGCACCAGCGCTCGGGTCGACGCCGAGCCGCTCGGCGACCAACGGCGCGAACGTCGACAGATGCCCCTGCCCCATCGCCTGCACGCCGGTGCGCAGCGCGACCTTGCCGTCCGCCTCGAAGCGCAGGCCGACGGTCTCCTCGAGGATGCCGCCCGCGACTTCCAGGAAGCAGCCGATGCCGATGCCGCGCAGCTTGCCCGCGCGCTCCGAGGCCGCGCGCCGCGCCGGGAACGTGCCTCCAGTCGGCGTTCGCCAGCGCCTTGTCGAGGATCGCGGCGAAGTCGCCGCTGTCGTAGATCGGGCCGTTCGGCGTCTTGTAGGGCATCGCCGACGCGCGGGATCATGTTGCGCCGCCGCAGCTCCGCGCGGTCGATGTTCATGGCGCGCGCGGCGCCGTCGATCAGGCGCTCGATCGAGGTAGATCGCCTCGGGCCGGCCGGCGCCGCGGTAGGGCCCGAGCGGCGCCGCGTTGGTCAGCACCACCTTGGCGTTGAAGTCGATCGCCGGGATAGCGTAGACGCTCGACAGGCAGTTCTTGGTGTTCCAGGTCGCGAAGATCGAGACGTAAGTCGTCGTGTAGGCGCCGATGCCGACGTACGTGCGCATGCGCAGTGCCGAGGAACCGGCCCTCGGCATCGAGCGCGAGCTCGCCTTCGAGCACGCCGTCGCGGCCGGCCGTGTCGCCGAGAAAGCTCTCGAGCCGCGTCGCGCGTCCATTTCACCGGTCGGCCGGTGCTGGCGCGCGGCGATACAGCAGCGCGGCATACTCGGCGTAGGTCTGCGCCTTCATGCCGAAGCCGCCGCCGACATCGTGCGTGAGGACGCGGATCTTCTCGGCCGGCACCTTGAACACGGCTTCGGTCAGGATCTTGCGGACGATCGCCGACGCCTTGCGTGCGGCGCAATCAGGCGTGTAGCGCTCGGCTGGCGGCGTCGTAGGTCGCGAGCGCCGCGCGCGGCTCCATGGCGCACGGCGCCAGCCGCGTATCGGCGAGCCGCACGCGCTCGACGTGCGCGGCGCGCGGCGAAGGCCGCGTCGACCGCCGCGGTATCGCCTTCCTCCCAGTCGAGCGCGATGTTGCCCGGCTGCTTCCGGCCAGATCTGCGGCGCGCCGGCGGCCATCGCGCGCGTCACGTCGGAGGCGGCGGGCAGCTGCTCGATAGTCGATCACCACGGCCTCGGCGGCGTCGAGCGCCTGCGCCACGGTCTCGGCGACGACGAGCGCGACCGGCTCGCCGACGTAGCGGACGCGCGTCGCGGCGAGCAGCCGGCATGCTGCGCCGACACCATCGGCTTGCCGTCGCGCCCCGTGAAGACGGCCATCGGCGGAATCGGGCCGATGCCGGCGTCGACCAGTTCCTGCCCGGTGATGACGGCAATGACGCCCGCCATTGCGGCCGCGGCCGACGCATCCATACTGAGGATGTCGGCGTGCCCGACGGTCGCGCGCACGAAGACGACATGCGCCTGACCGGGGAGCGAGATGTCATCCGTGAACCGCCCGGCGCCGGTGACGAGCGCATGATCCTCGAGGCGGGAGCCGGATTGGGATTGTCCGAAGCGTGGGCCGGTCGACACAGACTGCATGACTTGAGATTTCTCGGGTGTGCTCCCGCTCCGCAACATTTCCCCTCCGCTCGAATGTATTTCCGAAATCCGCCAACCGCGCGCGCGGATTATACCGCCAGTCTGACAATGGTGCTGCTGCCCCACCTCTCGATGTACAGCCAGTAGGGTGCATGCTAGCAATATATCAGTACCAAAGCACTGCTGGCGCACGGTCGGGCAGTGACAAAAAACAAATGTTCTGCAGGGAGGAATTATGATCCATCAACCGAGCCGCTCATGCGTGGCGCGTGCCATCGGCGCGAGCCTTGTTACCCTTGCCCTCGGATGCGGCGCCGCCAGCGCCCAGAGTGGCGACCCGATCAAGATCGGCGTTCTCGCGCCGCTCACCGGGCCGCTCGCGACGCCGGGCAAGGACATGGTCGACGGCCTCAAGCTGTTCTGGGAGCAGGCCAAGTAACAGGCCGGCGGGCGCAAGGTCGAACTCGTGATCGCCGACACCACCTGCAATCCCGATCAGGCGCTCACCCAGGCGCGCCGCCTCGTCCATCAGGAGAAGGTGCATCTCATCATCGGCCCGCTGTGCGGCCATGAAGGTCCGGCCGTCGCCCAGGTCAGCAAGGAGACCGGCATTCCCGCTGGTCATGGATCCCGCCGGCGCCGACAACGTCACCAAGTGGGAGCCGCACGCCGACCGTGGTGCGCACCGCCGTCGTCGGCCAGCCAGATCGGCCATCCGTTCGGCGACTACCTCTACAAGGAACTCGGCGCGCGCAACGTCACCTTCATCGCCCAGGACTACACCTGGGGCCACGAGGTGGCGCTCGGCACGGTCGAGACCTTCAAGGCGGCTGGCGGCAAGGTCGCCAAGATCATCTGGAACCCGATCGGCACCAAGGACTACGGCCCGACCATCGCCTCGATCGATCCCGGCTCCGACGCCGTCGTCGCCGTCGTCGTCGGCGCCGATCGCATCCGCCTGTTCGAGGCGTGGTTCAGCTTCGGCATGGACAAGAAGTTCAAGATCTACGGCGGCTACTGGATGCACCAGGATGTGCTGCCGCAGATGGACGACCGCGCCATCGGCATGATCGGCAACTCGCTGCACTATGCCGCCGGCCTCGACACGCCGGAGAACAAGACGTTCGTCGACGCGTTCGCGACCAGTACAAGCGGCTGCCGTCGTGGTTCGCCGAGTCGGCCTACACCGCGGGCCTGTGGACCAAGACCGCGATCGATCAGATCAACGGCAAGGTCGAGGACAAGGAGGCCTTCCTCAAGGCGATGCGCACGCGTCGAGATCAAGGCGCCGCGCGGCCCGCTCAAGCTCGACGCCTACGACAATCCGATCCAGAACGTCTACATCTCCAAGATCCAGAAGATCAAGCACCCCGTGCTCGGCGAGGTCATGACCAACGTGCCGGTCAAGACCTATCCGGCCGTGTCGCAGTTCTGGACCTGGACGCCCGAGGAGTTCCTCAAGCAGGGACCGTACAAGCGGTAGTCGTCGGCGCACGGCCGACTGGTCAGGCGCCGTCGCCGTCGCTTCGAGATGCCGCGGCGCTGCCATACGTCAGACACCTGCGATACGCCGCATGACCAGCGCCATCCTTCAGGCGATCAACGGCATCTCGCTCGCCGCGTTGCTGTTCCTGCTCGCCAGCGGCTTCACCTGACGTTCGGCCTGATGCGCGTCGTCAACATGGCGCACGGCGCCTACTACCTGATCGGCGGCTACATCGGTCTGTCGGTCGCGCGCGCGACCGGCAGCTTCGCGCTCGGCGTTCTCGTCGGCGGGCTGGCGATCGATCCCGCTCGGCTTCCTGGTCGACCGCTTCCTGCTCCGGCGGATCGGCGAGAACCATCTGGCGCAGGTGCTGCTCACGGTCGGCGTCGCCTTCGTGATCGGCGATGTCGCGCTCCACATCTGGGGCGGCGACAATCTCAAGGTGCCGATGCCGATGTGGCTGCGCGGCGCGACGCGAGCTGCCCGGCGGCATCGATCTACCCGACCTACCGGCTCGCTGCTGATCGCGCTCGGCGTCGCTGGTCGGCGCTCGTGCTGTGGCTGCTCTACCGCAAGACGCAGATCGGCGCGGTGGTGCGCGCCGGCGTCGACGACCGCGAGATCGTCAGCGCCACCGGCATCAACATCGACCGCCTGTTCGTGCATGGTCTCGGCGCTGGCCTCGTTCCTCGCCGGCATGGCGGGCGTCGTCGGCGGCGCCTTCCTGACGCTCTATCCGGGCGCGGAATGGGAGATCCTGGTCTACGCGCTCGTCGTCGTCATCTTCGGCGGGCTCGGCAGCCTCGAAGGCGCCATGATCGGCGCCCTGATCGTCGGCCTGCTCGATGCCTACGGCCGCTGGCTCTGCCGGAATTCTCCTATTTCGTGCTGTTCGGACCGATGGCCATCCTGATGCTGTTCAAGCCGCAGGGCATCTTCGGGAGGGACGGTTAGACGTGCGCGCCCACCCGATCAGCAATGCCGTCGCCCTGATCGCGCTGGCTGCGCGCGCTCGCTGGCGCCGCTTGGCGGCCGGCCCGTTCTGGATGGCGCTGCTCACGCAGATCTCATCTTCGGCCTGCTCGCGCTCTCGGTCGACCTGCTGCTCGGCCACGCCGGCCTGTTCTCCGTCTGCCACGCGTCGTTCTTCGCCGTGTCCGCGTATACCGTCGCCATCCTCCAGGTGCGCTACGGCGTAGCCGACGCTGATCGCCGCGCCCGGCGGGGATTCTCGCCGGCACGCTGCTCGCCGCTGGTCTACGGTGCCGCGGTGCGCACGCGCGGCGTCTACTTCATCCTGATCACCATCGCGATGGGCTACATCGTCTGGGGCGCCGCCTACCGCTGGGCGTCCTTCACCGGCGGCGACAACGGCATCACCAATGTCCCCGCACCGGCCGATCGGCGGCGTCACGCGCCCAGTCGCAGATCGCCTACTACTACTTCGTGCTGGCCGTCGTGGTCGCCTGTGCGCTGGGCTACGGCGTCTTCATCCGCATCGCCTTTCGGCCTGTCGCTGCGCGGCATCAAGGCGCAGCGAGAGCCGCATGACAAAGCCTCGGCTATCGCACGACGCGCATCTCTACGCGGCGTTCGTCCTGTCGGGCGCTGATCGCCAGCCTCGCCGGCGTGCTCTACGTCTACTACAACAAGTTCGTGAACCCGGTCACGGCCTCGTTCCACGATCTCGGTCGAGGTGGCGCTGATGGCGATCGTCGGCGGCTCGCGGCACGATCATCGGCCCGTTCATCGGCGCCGGCGTCTTCCTCGGGCTGCGCAATTGGGTCAGCGAGCTTTCTCGAACTGCACTCCGCGGTGATGGGTGTCGTCTTCATCGTCACCATCCTGTGGGCCCCGCACGGCATCGTCGGGCATGTTCGATCGCATCGGCCGCTGCGCGTCAGAACCGCGGGAGGCAAGCGCGATGAATGACCGCCGCCGTCGAGGTGCGAGATCTGTAGCAAGATGTTCGGCGGCATTCGCGCCGTCAATGGCGTCACGTTCACGGTCGCGCCCGGCGAGCGCCGCGCCTTGATCGGCCCGAACGGCGCCGGCAAGACGACGCTCTTTCACTGCATCACCGGCACCCTGCAGGCCGACCTCCGGCCACGTGGGGTGTTCATGGCCACGACGTCACGCGCGAGCCGGAGTACGCAGCGCACCAAGCTCGGCATGGGCCGCACCTTCCAGATCACCAACGTGTTCACCGACCTGACGCTGAGCTGAGAACATGGCGCTGGCGATCATGGGCACGGATCAGCGCAAATGGGTCATGATCCGCCCGGTCGTCGGCGTTTCCGGGGGTGCGCGAGCAGGTCGTGTCGGGATTGTCGGCGGTCGGCCTCGGCGACCGTGCCGACTATCAGGTCAAGCTGCTGTCTTACGGCGAGCGGCGGCAGCTCGAACTTGCGCTCGCCCTCGGCACGCGACCGAAGGTGCTGTTCCTCGACGAGCCCTGCGCGGGTCTGTCGCCGAGCGAGCGCCAGCGCATCTTCGCCATGGTGCGAGCGAATTGCCGCGCGACATCACCCTAGTCATGATCGAGCACGACATGGACGTCGCGCTCGGGCTCGCCGACCGCGTCACCGTGCTGAACCGCGGCAAGGTGATGGCGGAAGGGACGCCCGAGCGAGATCCAAGCCGACCCCCACGTTCGCGATGTGTATTTCGGCCATGTCTGAAACGCTCCTCACCGTCACCGACATCCACACCTACTACGGCGACAGCTATGTCCTGCAGGGGCTCAGCCTGTCGCTGCCCAAAGGCCGGATCGCCGCCATCCTCGGCCGCAACGGCATGGGCAAGACCACGCTGATCCGCTCCGTCGCCGGCCTGACGCCGCCGCGCAGCGGCGACATCGTCTTCCGCGGCCGCTCGCTGGTGGGCCTGCCGCCCTACGCCATCGCCCAGCAGGGCATCGCCATCGTGCCGCAGGGCCGGCGCATCTTCAAATCGCTGAGCGTGCGCGAGAACCTGCTGCTGCCGACCAGCGTGCTCGCCCGCTCGTCGTCCCGCGCCGACGATGCTCAGGCGGCGCAAGCGCTGGGACTTCGACGAGGTGCTGAAGGAGTTTCCGCAGCTCGCCGAGCGCATCGACAATCCCGGCAGCGCGCTGAGCGGCGGCGAGCAGCAGATGCTGGCGATCGGCCGAGCGCTGATGGCCAACCCGGAGCTGATCCTGATGGACGAGCCCTCGGAAGGCCTGTCGCCGCGGCTGGTGCTGCAGGTGCAGGAGATCATGCAGCGGCTGCGCGTCGCTGGGCCAGGCGATCCTGCTCGTCGAGCAGAACCTGCAGCTCGCCCTGTCGGCAGCAGACGATGTCTACGTGCTCTCCGCCGGTCGCTTCGTGTTCCAGGGCACCGCCGCAGCGCTCGCCAACGAGACGCAGGTGCTCGACCAGCACCTCGGTGTATCCAGTGTGAAGTCCCACTGAACCACCGCCAATGACTCCGCTGTCGGCCGGCACTGCAGCCGATGGCCGCGGCCGGGCATGCGCTCGAAGTGACTGTTCCTCCTTTTTTTGGTCGCGATTGCGTGGCGTCAATCGCTCGCAACCTCGAACATCCCGGTTGTTTCGCGTTTAATCTGGGAGGCACGACCTTGCCCAAAGCCGAAGCACGGTTGTGCTCGATTGCGACTGCCGTACCTAAATACTCCGCAACTCAGACGGAGGTTGCCGAACGCACGCGACGTGTGTTCGGCCTGCGGATGCCCGAGTTCGAACGCCTAGCCCCCGTGTTCGAAAACGCCGGCATCGCAACGCGCCATGCCGTGCGGCCGAGCGACTGGTACGAGCAGGACCAGTCGTGGGCCGACCGCACGGACGTCTATCTTTCCGAAGCCACGCGACTGTTCGTCGCCGCAGCACGCGTCGCGCTGGAGCGGGCCGGCATCTCAGGCGCCGATGTCGACTGCGTGGTCACCGTATCCTCGACCGGCATCGCAACGCCGAGCCTCGAGACGCGGGCGGCCGCGGAGCTGAACTTCCGCCCCGATATCGCGCGCGTTCCCGTGTTCGGATTGGGCTGCGCCGGCGGCGTCACCGGCCTGGCGATCGCCGCGCGCATGGCGGAATCACGACCCGGCAGCATCGTGCTGCTGGTCGCCGTCGAGCTGTGCTCGCTGGCGATCCGGCTCGACAAGTTGACCAAGGCCAACATCGTGGCGCTGGCGCTGTTCGGCGATGGCGCAGCGGCCGCCGTCATCCGCACGAATGCGCACGGCCACGCCCGGATCACGGCCGCCGACGAGCATATCTGGCCCGATACGCTCGACATCATGGGCTGGGACGTCGACCAGCAGGGTTTCGGTGTCATCTTCGACCGCTCCATTCCGGCGTTCGCGTTGGAGCATCTGCGTCCCGCGGTCGACGGCATCCTCCAGCGCCAGGGCCACTCGCGCGACAGCATCGACCGCTTCATCTGCCATCCCGGCGGCGCCAAGATCGTCGAGGCCATCGAAACGGGTCTCTCATTGAAAGCCGGCGTCCTCGACCACGAGCGCGCAATCCTCGCGCGCTACGGCAACATGTCGGCGCCCACCGCGCTGTTCGTGCTCGAGCGCGCGATTGCCGCGGGCCTGCCGCCGCGGTCGCTGCTGATGGCGTTCGGGCCCGGTTTCACGCTGAGCACCGTGACGCTCAAGGGAACGTCCACATGATTCCCGATTGGCTCCACCTTGATCCCCTCGCCGTCGCCGTGCTCGCCCTCGTCACGGCCCAGCGCCTCGCTGAGCTTGTCTATTCGCGCTTCAACGAGGATCGGCTCAAGAGAGACGGCGGCGTCGAGCACGGCGCCGCGCACTATCCAGCAATCGTCGCCCTACACGCGGCGTGGCTCGCCGGGCTTTGGCTCGGGGCAATCGGCACCCACCCGCACTACGGCTGGCTCGCAGTATTCGTGGTGCTGCAAGGCCTCAGGGTCTGGGTTCTCGGCACGCTCGGCCCACGCTGGACGACGCGCGTCATCGTGCTGCCCGGCACGCCGCCGATCCGCCGCGGTCCCTATCGCTTCCTCTCGCATCCGAACTACGCTGTCGTCGCGGCCGAGATTTTCGTGCTGCCAATGGCGTTCGGGCTCGTCGCCTATGGAATAGTCTTTTCCGTCTTGAACGCCGCGGTGCTCGCCGTCCGCATCCGCGCCGAGAACGCAGCTCTTCTGCCGACGCGGTGAGCCGCCATTTGGCGCCGCGCCCCCGCGTTATTCCATCGGATTCCTCGTGTCCATGACCGGCGTCGTCACGCCGTCCACGTGATACTTGTGGCACGTCAGACAGTCCTGACGCGCCATGGTGCTGGTGTGGCAGGCTTGGCAGACGTCCTTTTTCACCGCGCCGAAGTTGGACACGAAGGCGTGCGGGTTGCCCTGCTCGAAACTCTTCAGATAGGCACGGCCTTTCTCCAGGTCGTGGCAAGTCAGACAGCCGCGATTGTCGACGATGCTCAAGTGCGGCTCATGGATGAAGTTCGTGAATCGTCCCTGTTTGCTCTCGCCCGATGGCGGAGTGAAGTTGACCATCCGCCCTTTGCCCTTGAGGTCGTCGATGCTGTGGCATTTCGTGCATGAGCCCTGCGCGTCCTTGCTCGTGAGCACATTGAAGACCGCCGCCGCCGGACTCTTGGAGCCCTTCGGCGCCTGGGGACCGGTCAGATAGAGCCAGGAGTAGATGAGTTTGTCCTTGTGGCCCGTCGGTCGATAGAAGATCGCGTAGTCCTGCCGATACCAGCCGCCATACTCGGCCCAGCTCTCGGGATCGACGTCGCTCTTGATGCTGAGCACGGGAGCAGCCGCCGCTCGAGGCCTGCCCACCGCGGGTTCGGCGCGCGCCGGTGCGGCCACTGGAGCGCCAGCCGGCGGATTGGCTTCCGCCTCCGGTGGTGCGGCGGCGGGTCTCGGCGGCGCTGCTCTCGTTGTCTCCCGCGCGCCTGATTTGCTCGCGCGCAGCTCCTCGGCCGTCGGGAATAGCAGATCGTCGCTCTGGTCCGCCGCCTTGGCCCGCGGGGGCGCATCGGCGGCGGGCGCCTCCCGGCCGGGCTTGGCGCTTGTGGGTTCGGCCTTCTGAGCGGCTGCTTCCGGCTCGGCTGCGACGGGCGTGGGCGCGCGCTCACTCTCCGCCGTCGGTATCAACCTCGACACGCCAGCCACCTTTGGCTGCACCCGCCGCTTCGTCATCGACTGGCGCGTTCGATCCCGCGATCGTCGTGACCCAGCCGCCCGGTTCCGGACCACGCGCAACCATGCGTTCGGCCATCTCCGCGCCGAGATTGGGCAACCAGTGCTGATGCGCGCTGATGACCACGTCCGAGGGAATGCTCGCCGTCAGATCGGCGATGAGCGCCGCGCTCAGCTTGCCCATGTCACCGATCGTGAGATCGGCCAGCACGTCCGACGCCTTGCCCTTGATCAGCGCATAGAGGAGCCCTTTGATCTCCCACACGAGACCAGCCACCGCCTTGATCTGGGCGTCGTTCGCCCGGCTCAGATCCTGGAGATTGAGGCTGTCGACGGTCTTGATCAGCGCGCGCCCCCGCGCGTTGCGGCTGATCATCACCTTCATGAACGGCGTGAGCTCCGCCTCGGACGCCTCCGGCCATTCGCCGATCTGGGCCCGCTTGCGCTTCAGCGTTTTGAGGTCGAGACCGGGGAGCGCCAGGAAGGCGACGCCCTTGGGGCCGCTCACCCGCTCCTTGCCGGTGATCTGGTCGAGATGGCAGGAGGTGCACGTCTGCTCGAACGGCGCCACGGCCATGACGCGCTTGTCCTTGCCGGTGCTGTGGCAGGTCGCGCAGGTCGCGGGCACGCGCCGCGCCGGATCCTTCTTCGCCACTTCCGGGAAGTGCTTCCCGAAGTGACCTTCATGATCGTAGATCAGACGCGTGCGCTGCTTGAACGGATAGTTCTCGAATTTCGGATGATCGCCGTCGAAACTGTCGAACTTGACTACGTGGCAGGACTGGCATTGCTCGTTGGTGATCTTGTTCAGCTTGAACTTGGCGCCCTGATGCTCCTGGTGACAGGTCGAACAGTAGAGTCCGCGCGCGGCCACGTCATCGGCCGGGAAGACCGCGCTCTGCGCGCGGGCCGAATGCGGCGCCGGTGTTTGCGCCGCGACTTTCGTCAACCGCTCCGTGCTCCGCTTCAGCACCGCAGGCGACGTGCTGTGCACGTTGAAGGCCGTGTCCGCCATCTTGTGGCAGGTGAGGCAGGCGTTGCTGTCGGCGTGCCGGTCGCCGGTGACGAGGCTCTGCATCCAGCTCAACTTGCTGCTGCCGCTCTTGGTATGGCAGGCGCTGCAATTCTCGATCGAGCCGTGCACACTCGCCAACTGCCCCGGCATCAGGAACTGCATGTTGTTGGCGAGGACAAACGCGAGGATCACGCCGACGCCGGTCGCAATCCCGACCAGCATCGCGAGACGGTCGCGCAGCGAGGTGGGAGGCGCCTGCCTCTGGTCCTTCGGCGGTCGCGCCGATCTGATCCATGCCGGTCGCCGCATCACCACCAAGCCGCCGATGAAAAAGCGTAGACGACGAGGACGTGCACCACCGTCAGCACGATCAGCCCATACGTGGCGGGCACGTGCACGAACAGCCAGGCCCTGGAGAGCCCGAGATAGACGCGCGCGAAATCGAGCCGGTCCTTCTCGATCATCAGGCTCTTGATGGCCGCGAGCTTCTCCTGGCCCTCCGGATCGACGTAGGGGTAGAGGTTGTCGATCTCGTCGGTGAGCCGCTTGAGCGGCCGCTGCGAACCGATGAGATGGGCGGTGTAGTTGCGCGGCCGCTGAAAAAAGTCCCGCAGCTGCGTGGTGTAGAGATCCATGATCCAGGCGTCATAGGGCGGCGCCGGCAATCCGATCGCAGTGGCCGCCGGAATTGTCCGGGTGACGACCGCGTGGACATCCTGCGCCAGCTCGGCGCGCAGGTTCGGGACGCGATCATAGGTGACGCCGTCGTCGATCCGGCGCTTGGTCTCCAGTGACCAGGTGAGATAGGTGCCGACGACGCCGCTCAATGCCACCAGCACGAAGCTCGCCCACAGCGCCCATTCAAAACCGGTGTCCGGCAGCGAGAAATCCGAGTGCGAGATGAAAACCGCGATCAGCAGATAGCCGAGAAAAATATGGATCTTCCGCCAGCGCAGGGCGGATTTCGGTGGCAGCGCGCCCCTCTTGCGGGCGACGTGGAAATAGACCTGCACGCCCATGACACCGGCCAGCAGCCAGCCATCGAGATAGCGCGGATCGCGCAGCCCGTTGCCATAGATCCAGACGAGCCAAAACAGGCCGCCGGAGATGGCAGCAATCAAAAGGCCCTGGACTGTGCGGCCGCCGATCGATCCGTCCGACGCGCGCCGCGCCATCGATCTCATCGCGATCCCCCAAAATCGCTCATCGCGTTGGTTCCACCCTCCTCGAACGACGCCAGTTCGCCGACCAACCGTAATCAATCGACCGCGCCGGCCTTTCTCGCTGTCCCCTTGAACGTGTCCGGTCCCGGAATGAGGCTGTCCAGTCCGGCCATCGTGCTGCCGTCGTACTTCGTGGTGATGCTCGCGAGCAGCTTCGAAACACCGTCGGCAGCCGTCGTCAGAACGCGATCATTGTTGAGCTTTAAGCCGGCGGAGTGGCCGAATTCGACCATCCTCGCGATCTCCGGCACGTTCGGCGCTGCTTTCGCCGCGGCGGCGAGCTGCTTGCGTGCCTTGTCGGCGCGCTTGGCCATCTCGAACGCATAGGTTCGTCTCACCGTCGCCTTGCCGACCGCGCGCAACGCCGTCTCGAGCTCGACACCGAGGCCCGACGAGATAGAGCATCCGCTTGCGCGCGGCGCTTGCCGGCACATTTTCCTTGCCCTTGGAGTGCCAGGTGTTGTGCCGCACTTCGCCGAGCGACCAGGACACCAGCTCGAAGGCGCTGCCGGCGGCGTGGCCGCCTTTGTTGACGAGTTCCTCTTGCGGCACGACATGGCAACTGTAGCAATTCTTCGCCAGCCGATAGAGCGACGACGGCCGGATCATTCCCTTGGACTCGGCAAGCTTCCAGCGCGCCTCGGCCTCCGCCTTGCTCTCGGTCTTCTCGGTCTTGCCGCTGAAACCGCTGTGGACCTTGATCCAATCCTCGCCGCCACTGTGGCAGGACTCGCAGGAGATGCCGGCAACCGGCTGCTTCTTGTCGTCCTTCTGCTCCACCGTGTAGTGGCAGCCGAGGCACAAGCTGTCCGATCGGATGCGCTGGACGCCCATCCGTTCCGCGATTTCGGTCGCTTCCTTGCGGCGCGGCATCTCGCGAAACGTCTTGAAATGATGCGTGCCCTTCCAGGCCTCCGCCTCCTGCTTGTGGCATTCGGCGCAGGCGTTCGGGCCGACGATCTTGGTCGGATCGGACGCAAACGTGCCGCCCGCGGCGACGCTGAGGATCGTCAGCAGGCCGCTGAGCCAGAATACGCAAGATCGGAAGGACACCCAGCGCCCGAATCCGATCGACCGAAGGCTACGCACCCTAAGACCGAAAATGACTTCTCATCCTTGCTTCCGCCACCCCATACGTCTGCGTCTCCTGGTCCCTCCGATTGCGGAGGCGATCGAGCGCGAGCGAGCCTATCGGCCAACCGGAGGGCACGGAGAGCCATCCCTTGGCGCGGGTCAGCACGCTTTCCTCGGTGCCGTCATCGGTGGTCGGCAGGAACGGGTCCGCATAGCAGACCGCGCCGACGCGCGCCGCGATCGCCTTGACGGACTCGACCATCGCCGGCGCGCCGCACGCATAGAGCACGTCGCTCGGCGCCAGCGGCGGCAGATAATCGGTCGGCCGGCCGAGCCGCACGGCGTCGGTCAACGACTGGGGCGTGCTGCAGACAGGCACGACGACGACATTGGGGAAGCGGGCCAGCCGCACGAGGGCGGGCCCCATATACAGCGACTCGACGCTGCGGCCGCCGGCGATGATCATCATCACCCGCTCCGGGTTCTCGCGCAGCGCCGCAACCGCGATCGACCAGATCGGCGCAAACCCGGTGCTGGTGGCTACGAGGAACATCCGGCTGTCGAGGTTGGGACGGAAGTGCGCCGAGCCATAGGGGCCGGAGAGCTTCACCCGATGGCCCGGCCTGATGCGCCGACCGAGCGCCGAGGTGACGCGCCCATCCTTCATGCGCCGGACATGGAACCACACCGAACGGCTTTTGGGATTGTCGAGCAGCGGATGGGTGAGACTGAAGGGACGGCTCGGATAGCCGGCGAAGCGCACCTGCGCGTACTGCCCCGCATGGTAGGGCAGCGCATGATCCGTCTGGATGCCGACTTCCATCACGTCGCGCGACAGGGGACGCAAGGAAGTCACCACGCCGCCGACCGTGCGGACACCGGTTGGTTCGCTCGGCTCGATGACCACATCGCCGATGATCCGGCACTGACACGCGTGAACAATGCCGGGCTCGGCGCCTTCGCCCCCTTGCACTTCGCCCGACACCACGCGCACGCAGCAGGTGCCACAGTGGCCGGCGCGGCAGTCATAGGGGAGGTCGATGCCGTTGTTCAGCGCCGCGTCCAACAGCAACTCGCCGCGACGCGCCGGAAAGCTATCTCCACCGATCGTGATCTGGTGACTTCTTGCCATTATCGGATCCCGGAACGCACGAACTTCATGTCTACAGCCGGCGCGGCTCGCCGGCCTCTGCCGTATTCTCACGGATGCTCAGCAAACCACGTATACCAGCCCCGAAACACCCGCCTTCGCCGATCGAAAATGGACACGCCGGTTTCTTCTATCGCTCGTCATTTTACCACCCCATTGAGATCCGACGCTGAACGCGGGTCGCAAGAGAATATCCCGGTTTCACAGCGCTGGTTTTCTGCAGGCTCGATCGCGCCTTGGCAGGCCTCGAATGGATATAACCCCATCGTGGTCAGACCATGACCGTTTGATGGTTAGAGATGGGGCGCGGCCGGCGATTTTCAGTCGCAAGTGGGCGCTCGACCGCGGCGGGACTCCGCGTCCCGCGCCGCGCCATCCCGAACGCCGCGATGCCACCTCCGGAGCTCAAAAACTATGGAGAACCGGCAACTCAAATAGGAGTTGTCCCCGGCACTTGCCACGGCGTGTGAGCCACTCTGCGGTGCCGGATATTCGTTTTACTCAACTCATGCATATTTCAAAGTATTTCATTGCATTCATGCAATGACAATTGAGCAGTAATCGCGGAATGAGCATTTATCTCATGTTTCGACATTCAATCGTCACGATTTTGCTTTGAACGCGGCCCTTTCATGCCTCTTTTCTCTTATTAATCTTCTCGAACTTCAACACAGCAATCCCGTACGGCGGTGGGACGCCGTTTTCGCGCAAGCGACGAAAATCGGGACAACCGCCCAGCAATCCGTGGGGGATTAGGGTGGATTTACGGGGGAATAGCGTAATGCGTAACGCGATAAAGCAATTATCGCATGCTTCGATCGTTTCCTTCACTTTCGCAAGCGCCCTACTTGGTTCCACGGCATTTCTCGGCGACACCGCCGCCGCCGGATTCCGCAGTGCCGGACACCTCCAGAACGCGCGGGCGCAGCCTGGGTTCATTCTCGCGCAGGCCGGGCAGACCGATCCCGTCGCCGCGCTCGAAGCCCTGATCAAGCAAGACGAGGCGAAAAGAGCCAAGGCCCGGCAAGAGGAAGAGGCGTCCGGTGCCCCGAGCGCCAAGCCCAGCGCCGTCGGCGCCGCACAGAAGCTGCCCGCGGCAGTGGGATCGTATGGCAAGGGGCAGCTATCGATCTTCGAAATGACGGCAAAAGCCTTGAAGGGCGAGAAGCCCCCGATCCCCGTGGTCGACGAGGAGACCCTCTCCCAGTATCCGACCGCGGCCCAATGCGGCGAATGCCACAAGGAGATCTACGAGGAATGGGCGTCGTCCAATCACGCCTATGCGTCGATCTCGCCGATGTTCCACGCGTTCGAGCAGAAGTTCCAGGAACTCACGCAAGGCACTGTCGGCACCTTCTGCGTGCGCTGCCATGCGCAGGTCGGCACGCAGCTCGGTGAGAGCCGCGAGACGCCACTGTGGAAGCGCGCCGAGATCTCGCGCGAAGGCGTGACCTGCATCACCTGTCACCGGGTCAAGGAGCAGTACGGCAAGGTCGATGGCCAGCGCCGGGTCGAGCCCGGCAAGATCTTCGAGCCGATCTACGGCACCGGCGAAAAAAGCGTCCTCAAGGACATCCTCGCCGACAAGGAAACCTACTCCGTCAAGACCAGCAAGGACGGGCGCGGCACGAGCATCCACAACGGCATGATGACGAACCCGCAGCTCGCCAAGTCGGAGTTCTGCGTCAGCTGCCATCAGGTCGCCGTCAACCTCGGCATCAAGCTCGAAATCGTGTGGGATCAGTACCGCGACAGCCCGGCCCGGAAGGCCGGCGTCACCTGTCAGGACTGCCACATGGGCCAGGTTCCCGGCAAACCCGAGGGCTATACGACGGCGCCATCTGCCGTGGTCGGCGGCAAGGAGATCAATCCCGGCCGCAAGCATTCCAACCACCGCTTCATCGGCCCGGGCTATTCGATCGCGCACCCCGGCATCTTCCCCCACAACGTGAAGGCCAAGGCCTTCACCATGCAGGAATGGCTGCAGTTCGATTGGCGCAGCGGCTGGGGCACCGCCGCATTCGAAGCGAAGGTCGCGGCCGGTAAGGTCAAGATCGACTTTCCCAAGCGCTGGGCCGATGCGCTCGACCGCGAGGATGCCCGCCAGATCATCGACGAGAATCTTGGCCGGCTCGACAAGCGCGACGAGGTCCGGCGGCAGGTCATGGAGAACGGCGCCAAGGTCGACGGTCCCTTCGTCGAGGGCGACGCGAGGATCGGCCGCGATTTGGCCTTCTCCTACAAGATCAAGAACCTCAATACAGGGCACAACCTGCCGTCCGGCTCGCTTGGTGCGCAGCCGCAGATCTGGGTCAACGTCGCCCTCATCGATCCCGACGGCCGCAACATCTGGGAGTCCGGTTACGTCGATGGGAATGGCGACATGGCCGACCTGCATAGTCTCGATGTCGCCGCCGGCCGCATCAAGGTCGATCAGCAGCTCGTGAACTTCCAGACCAAGTTCCTGACCACCAACGTCAAGGGCACGGATCGCGAGATGTATCTGCCGGTCAACTTCGACATCGACCCGCTGCCGCATCTGCGGCCCCCCCAGATCCCGACCTCTGTTCTCAACCATCCGCCGCTCGTGCGCATGGAGAACCACTCGCTGCCGCCATTGGGCGAGAGGCTCGCCAAGTACAAGGTGCCGGGGAACCTGATCACGAAGCCCGGCAAATACCGCCTTGCGTTCCGCCTGCGCAGCCGCGCCGAGCCGATCTACTTCATGCGCTTCGTCGGTGCCACCAAGGACATGGAGCGGCGCATGAACGAGCGGATGCTGAGCTTCAAGGCCTCGACGGTCGAGCTCGAAGTGAAGTGAGCGCGCCGAGCCGCCGAGGGTTTGGGATCGGGGAACCCGCACGGGTTCAAGAAGGCGGGTCCCCGGCCCTACCCCGCAGGTCAGAACCACGACACGGGACGTCCATATGACTTGCAATGGCAATCTTTTTCGCCAAGCCAGGACAGTGACCGCGACTTGCGCGCTGGTCGCCGGCGGCTGCCTCGTCCTCTCCGGCACCTTCGCACTCCCGGCGGCGGGCGAAGGCGTGAGCGAGGTCCGCAAGACGACTTCCTCGGCCGCGCCCGTGTCCGTCAGAAAGTGGTCGCTCGATACCCCCGCCGCCCCGGCAGCCGGCGAGGGTGGCAACGAACTTCGCGAGGAGAGCTGGTGGAAGAAGTTGTGGCCGAGCCCCTCGTATGTCGGCGCGGCCCCAAAAGACGTGCCTCTCCAGGACAAGAAAGCCGATACCGCCGCGGAACCAGCAGCGGCCAAAGGCGGCAGCACGCACAGCAAGGAAGCTCTCTTCCGCCCCGATCCGCTCTACGAAGTGAAGTACGACGCCAAGGCGCAGGTCGACGTCTACGGCGCCAAGACCGAGGTCGACCCGCCGCGCCCACTGCTCGAGCTCGGCCGCCCGCAATACACCTCCGGCGCCTACGAACCGAGCAGCACCCTCCTCGGCGATTTGAACCCGCTGCTTCCGGGCCTCTCGATCTACGGCGATTGGCGGACAGCGGTCGCCTACAACGGCAACAAGGGTCGGGATATCGGCCAGATCGCGACCCGGCTGAACCTCGACGTCGACTTCAAGTTCACCGGCACCGAGCGCATCCACGCGTTCTTCACGCCGCTCCAGAAGGACAATAAATTCACCCGCTACGAGTTCGGCGGCGGCAACGGCGACGGCAGACTTACCGGCGAGTTCGACCTCAACCCGCAGACGCTGTTCTTCGAAGGTGACCTCGGCGCCCTCTTTTCCGGCTTCTCGGGCAAGCAAGCCGGCTTCGACTTGCCCTTCACCGTCGGTCTCTTCCCGCTGTTCCTGCAGAACGGCATCTGGGCGAACGACGCCATCCTCGGCGCCGCGGTGAGCATCCCCGCGAAAAACTCGGCGAAGCTCGGCTTTGCCAACTTCGACACCACCTTCTTTGCCGCCTACGACAACGTCGACAACGTGGCGCTCCTCGGGCCGAACAAGCACAACGCCAACCTCTTTGGCGCAACCATCTTCCTCGACGCCTTCAGCGGCTACGTCGAAGCGGGCTACGCTGTGATCCAGGGTACCGACGGCCCGGTCGACGGCCAGGTGACGCATTTCGCGACCGCCGCCTACTCCCGGCGCTTTGCCAATAGCTGGTCGAACTCGACGCGCCTGTTTGCAAATTACGGCAACGGCCGCAACGACGACGGCTTTGTCATCATTTCGGAGAACAGCCTGGTCACGCGCCTGCCGAGCACGCTGATCCCCTATTTCAACTTCTTCGCCGGCTTCGGCAGCCCGCTGCCCCTGGTCGACGGCAATGGTGCCGGCATCCTGAAAAACGTCGGCATCAACTTCGAGACCGACGCGCTCACCGGCTACCCGAAGCTCGACGACACCGCGTCCGGCGCCTGGGGCGGCGCGATCGGCGTGCAGTATCTCTTCAATCTGGATCAGCAGCTTCTCTTCGAGGTCGCCACGGTTCAGCCCTTCACCAATGACGGAATAGGCACGCCGCGCCCGCAGTACGGCCTCGGTGTCCGCTATCAGATCCCGCTCACGAAGGCCTGGCTGTTCCGCGCCGATGCGACCTACCAGATCCTCGATGGCGGCCCGGATAGTTTCGGCATCCGTACCGAAGTGCGGCGCAAGTTCTGACCGATCGCGGATGACGGGTCCGGCCCCAGACGCGGAACGATACCGCGGAACGATACGAGGTGATCTCATGAGCAGTGAGACTTCAATTCCCGCTCGGCTGCGGTCATCGAGCTCAAGGTTTGGCGAAAATCTTCGCGGGCCTGCCGGCATGGCGATCGCGGCTGCCGCGGTCTTTCTTGTCGTCGCCGGCATTGGCGCCGCGACGTCCTATTGGCGCGATCGGCCCGCGGCGCCCGTATCGTCGCGATCCGGCTTGCACGACGAAACGGTCGCGCGCCTCGAGGACTATACGCGTTCCGCTGAAACGAAGAGGACGGCGCCGGCGCCGTCCGCCGGCAAGATGCAGCCGGATGTGAGCACCATGATCGAAAAGCTGGCGGCTCGGCTCGCGAGCGCGCCGGACGACGTCAAGGGCTGGCGGATGCTCGCCTGGTCCTACTACCACACCGAGCGCTACGAACAGGCCGCCGGCGCCTACGCGAAGGCGATGGCACTCGACCCGAACTCAGCCGAGCTCAAGCTTGCCTACGATGAGGCCAAGGCGAAAGCGTCCGGAGGCGATCAACTCGCAACCGCCACGCAGGCGCCGACAGGCACCGCCCGCACGAGTGGTGACGGACCTGACGCCAAAGACATTGCCGCGTTCGAAGCGATGCCTCCTCTCGAGCGCAACACCGCCATCCGTTCGATGGTCGATGGTCTGGCCGATCGACTTGAGCGTTCTCCGCGCGATGTCGAAGGCTGGACCCGCCTCATGCGCTCGCGCGTCGTGCTTGGTGAGCGCGAGGTCGCCGCAACCGCTTTGCGCAAGGCGCTCGATGTCTTCAAGGACGACGCGGCAGCATCGGCAAGGATTTCGGCCGCGGCCGTCGAGTTCGGCCTGAAGGCCGAATGATTGCTCTGCACGCCATCGACCCCGGTCATCGGGCATCGAAAACCGACAAATCATCAATGCCATAACCAATTGATAAATCAATCAACTTATAGACTGCCGTAGGCGCCCGGCACGCAGCGCGCATGCCTCTGTGGGGTCTGCAGACCGCAAAGCCCTTGCGGCGAATTCATCATCGCCCGAGACCCAACGCGCCATCGCTCAGCCGGCAGACGAGCCGTTGTTCGACCCGCGCGTGCCGATCTCCAGGCTCGAACTTTCGTCACGTCCAGTGCGCCCGACTGAAGCTCAAACACACAATTCGGTTGCCAGATATGGCGAGCCGGCGGCACTCTCGTTCGGGGGCGATCTACGCGCTCAAACAATAAGAGGCTGAAATGCAGCCCTGCACGCAGGATCGCGCATCCGTCCGTGTCTGTTTCAACAAAGGGAGACGTCACTATGTTCAACTGGAAATTGGCTGCCATGGCCGCTGGTGCCATCGCCGTGTCGGCCGGGCCGGCGGCGGCACAACAGAATATCCGCATGGCGACGTCGTGGCCGGGCGGAATTCACTTCGATACCTTCGCCAAGCGCTTCGCGACGGAATCGGAAATCTTGACGGGCAAGAAAGTCACCTTCCAGGTCTTCCCCGCCGGCACCATCGGCAGCCCGCTGAAAATCACGGAGTTGGTCCAGAAAAAAGTCGCTCAGGCGGGGCACACGTGGTCAGGTTACGATTGGGGCATCGACAAAGCCGCCGCAATATTTGGCGGATACGTCGGTTCACCGTCGATCGAGGCTCTCCTTCATTGGGTCTACGAGGGTGGCGGCATTCAGCTGTGGCGGCAATGGCGCGACGAGAAATTCGGCGTCGTGGGCTTGCCGTGCGGCTCGCACTCGGACGAAATCCACATGCATTCGCGCAAGCCGATCAGGACACTCGAAGACCTCAAGGGCTTGAAGATTCGCACATCCGGCGCCTGGGCTGAAGTCGCAACGACACTGGGTGCTTCGACCGTCATCCTGCCTGGCGCGGAGGTGTATCCAGCGCTTGAGCGCGGCGTTGTCGATGCCATCGAGTGGGCGACGCCTGGGATCAACCTGCCGCTTGGATTCCACAAGGTCGCGAAGTACGTGATCCTGCCCGGCGTCCACCAGCCGGGCGCGGTCCTCGAGTGCATCATCGACAAGACCCTGTGGTCTAGTTTCGACGCGACCACCCAGGCCCAAATCGAAGCCGCCGCGAAGAAAGCGACGATCAACTCCTGGATGTCCAACAATGTCCTCGATGTCGATGCACTCGGCAAGCTGAAGGAGGCGGGTGCCGAGATCATCCGTGTCGACCAAGCCTACATCGACGGCGTCGCCAAAGCGACCCACGCCTGGGAGGACAAGTACATCGCCGCGGAAGGTGGCTTCTTCCAGAAGGCCATCGAGAGCCAGCGTGCCTTCGTGAAGAAGTGGGCACCCGCTGGGCAATACCGCAGCGAACTCCGCTGATCGGCGGTCATCCGGCCTCGCCCCAGCGGCGAGGCCGGACGGCTCGGGCACGCAGACACATCCAAATGCAACCCGAATTGTGGAGTGACGGACCATGAAGCAACTGGTTCGCGCGATCGATGCGCTGAGCAAATTTTTTGGCAAGCTCGCCGCATTGACCGTCATCGTGCTCGCCGTACTCATGCTCTACGACGTGGTGCTGAGATATGCCTTCAATGCACCGACCACCTGGGGCAACGATCTCAATACGTTCCTCATGGGCGGCGCGTTCCTGATGTCGATCGCTTATGCGTTGTCGACCGACAGCCACGTTCGCGTCGATCTCCTCTACACCGTGCGCAATCGTCACTACTTGAATTACGTCGATCTGATCGGTCTCACGCTGATCATCTTTCCGGTCGTCGCATGGATCACGTGGGGCCTGTGGGGCTACCTGCTCGAAGGCATACGGACGGGCGAGCGCACCGGCTCGGGCGGCTGGAACCCCGTGGTGTGGCCGTTCCGCGTCGTGCTCGTTCTGGGCTTCGCGATGTTCGCCATCCAGATCTTCGCCGAGATCGTGAAACGCATTGCGGCGATCTCCGGCAAGCCGATCGATTCAAATGAAACCGGTGATCACGGCGTCTGACGCGCAACCGTCCGACGCGCCCGCACACCAAGGCCTCGCCTACCGATCGCGCCACCTCTGCTAGAGCCGCACGTTCCACCCGTACCATTGCCGGAAGGATTTCTTGATGTCGCCACTCTGGATGTTTCCTGCGCTTCTGGCGGCCATTTTGACAGGCTTTCCGGTTGCGCTGACGATGCTTTCTCTGGCGATCGTCTTCGGGCTCAGCTCGTTCGGTTTAGAAGGGCTGCTCTACCAGTGCATTCAGAAGCTTGAGGAGACAGCGACAGCCCAGGTGCTGGCGGCCGTGCCCTTGTTCATCTTCATGGGCGCGATGTTCGAGCAGACCGGGATCGCCGGACGGCTGTTCGATGTCATCCAGATGTGGATCCGGCGCCTGCCCGGCGGACTAGCGGTCGGCACAGTCATTATGTGTGTGATCTTCGCGGCCACGAGCGGCGTCGTCGGCGCCACCGAGACAGTGGTCGGCCTGCTCGCGATCCCGCCCATGCTGCGTTACGGCTATAACAAGGGGCTTATTTCAGGAACCATCTGCGCGGGCGGCTCGCTCGGCACGATCATCCCACCCTCGGTACTCGCCGTCGTCATCGGCCCGACCGCCAACGCCGACGTCGGCCGCATTCTTCTCGGCATGTTCATTCCCGGCTTGATGCTGGCCACGGCCTACATAATCTACATTGTTGCGCGGTGCGCGATCCGGCCGCAAGACGGCCCGCGAGTGCCGAAATCCGACGATGAGCCGCTGTTAGCCCAAAAGCTGGTGTTGACCGCGAAGGTGCTTGTGCCGCCCTTGGCCGTGATTGTTGCGGTGCTCGGTTCGATGATGGCGGGTATCGCGACGCCGACCGAAGCCTCCGCGACCGGCGCGCTCGGCACCGTCATACTCGCGATCGCCTACGGCCGCTTCTCCTATACGGTGCTGCGCGACTCCGCCATGCGGACGGTTCGCATCACGGCCATGATTCTAACGATCGTTGCCTGTGGCCAGATGTTTGCGGCCGTGTTCGTCGGCTCCGGCGGCTTACAGCTCATTCAAAGTTTCCTGGCCGAGTTCGGGGTCGGCAAGTATGGGCTGCTGATCCTCGTCCTGTTGATCGTCTTCGTTGCCGGTTTCATGCTCGAACCGCTGGTCATCATCCTGATGGTGATCCCGATCACGGCACCGCTGGTGGTCGCGGCCGGCTTCAACAAGGAATGGTTTTGTGTCTTGTTCCTGGTAATGCTGCAGACCGGCTATCTCACGCCACCGATGGCACCGTCGATCTTCTATCTGCGCGGCATCGCCCCGCCCGAGATCACGCTGCGGCACATGTACACGGGCATCTGGCCGTTCATCGGCCTGCAGCTCGTCGTCGTGGCGCTGATCGTAGTCTTCCCCGACGTCGTCACCTGGCTGCCCGATGCGATGTTGAAGTCGGTGCGGTGACGCGGGGACGCGTTACGGTCAGGAGGCCTCGTTGGCCGCGGCAATGTGCTGCTGATATTGCCGCGGCGTCAGTCCGACGGACTTGCGGAACTGGCGCGCGAACGCAGCCTGGTCGCCATAGCCGCAATCCAGCGCGATGCGGCTGATCGGTTGATCGGTCTGGCGCAGGCGGCTGCACGCAAGCTCGATGCGCGCACGCACGAGGTACTGGCGCACGGAGACGCCGAACAGGCTGCGAATGCGCAGATCGAGCTGATCGGGCGACATGCCGGCGCACTCGGCGAGGTCCGCGATCCGCAGCGGCGTGTCGATGTTACCGTGGATGTGCTCGATGACGCGCGACAGGTTGCCGATCACGCTCGCGGGGCCGGCGCGCGCTTGCAGATCGCGCGAGATGCCGGAAAGCCCGATGATCCGGTTGTCGCGCCCGACGATCGGCTCCTTCCACGTCAGGCACCAATCCTGCGACCCCGTCGGATAGAGATGAAGCTCGAGCTTGCCGTGGATCGGGCGCCCGTCTCTCAGGACGGCTTTGTCCTGCTCCGCGATCAGTTCGCCCAGCACACCCGGAAAGACATCCCGCGCCGTCTTGCCAATCAGCTCGCTCTTGTGGGCGCGTCCCGTGCGCACCGCCAGCGTCCGGTTCACGGCGACATAGCGGCCGTCACCATCCTTCACGAAGAAGACGGTATCGGTGATGGCATCGAACAGGTCGTCGTAGACGAACGGACGCCCCAGCGCCTTGATGAAGCGAGCCCGGGCATCCTCTTCCCGTGTCATCCGTCGCACCGATACTCCAGATGCATTGTGCCGATTCAGGCGCCGTCGCCCCTGGTTCGGACAAGACCGCCGCGAGCCATGCTGGCACACTAGCGCGCATCGAAACAAGCGCGGCGCGCCACATCCGCGAGCGCCGGGCCAGACAACGGAGGCAAGCATGTCCGCCAATATCTTCAGAGGTACGATGCCCGCGCTGATGACGCCGTGCACGAGCGACCGCAAGCCCGACTTCGAGGCGCTGGTGCGCAAGGGACGCGAACTCGTCGCGGCGGGGATGTCGGCGGTCGTCTACTGCGGCTCCATGGGCGACTGGCCGCTGCTCACCGACGAGCAGCGCATGGAAGGCGTCGAGCGGCTCGTCGAGGCCGGCCTGCCCGTCGTCGTCGGGACCGGGGCGCAGAGCCCGAAGCGCGCCGCCGCGCTCGCCGCGCACGCCAAGAAGGTCGGCGCCAAGGGCCTGATGCTCATTCCGCGCGTTCTCTCGCGCGGCTCGTCGGTCGCCGCGCAGCGGGCCCATTTCGACGGCGTGCTGGAGGCGGGCGTGGATCTCCCCTCCGTGATCTACAACAGCCCCTACTATGGCTTCGAGACCCGGGCCGATCTCTTCTTCGAGTTGCGCCGGCGCCATCCCCACCTCGTCGGCTTCAAGGAGTTCGGCGGCGCCGCGCCGTTGCGCTACGCCGCCGAGCACATCGCCGGCAACGATCCCTCGGTCATGCTGATGGTCGGCGTCGACACCCAGGTCTTCCACGGCTTCGTCAATTGCGGCGCCGTCGGCGCGATCACCGGGATCGGCAACGTGCTGCCGAAGGAAGTGCTTCAGCTCGTCGCGCTATGCACGAAGGCGGCCGCGGGCGACGCGCTGGCGCGCCGCCGCGCCCTGGAACTCGAGCAGGCGCTCTATGTGCTGTCGTCGTTCGACGAGGGCACCGATCTCGTCCTCTACTACAAGTATCTGATGGTGCTCGAAGGCCATGGCGAGTACGAGCTGCACCTGCACGGCAGCGACGCGCTCTCGCCAGCCAGAAGCGCTATGCCGAGAGCCAGCTCAAACTGTTCAGGAGCTGGTATCGCGCGTGGTCGGCAACCGAGCATTGATCGGCCGATGCGCGTCGTCAATTCGCACACCGAGGGCGAACCCACGCGCCTCATCGTTGACGGCGGCCCGCCGCTCGGGGGCGGGCCGCTGTCGCTGCGCCGCGCGCTGTTTGCCCGCGAGTTCGATCGCTACCGGCGCTTCGCGATCAACGAGCCGCGCGGCTACGATGCCCTGGTCGGCGCACTGCTGTGCGAGCCCGTGGACCGGACCTGTGCCGCCGGCCTGATCTTCTTCAACAACGTCGGCTATCTCGGGATGTGCGGCCACGGCACGATCGGCGCCGCGGTCACGCTGGCGCATCTCGGCCGGATCGGACCCGGACGCCACCGGTTCGAGACCCCCGAGGGGATCGTGACCGTCGATCTCGCCGATCGCAACCAGGCGACCATCGAGAACGTCCGCGAGCTACCGGTACCGCAAAGCCGTGACGCTCGCCGTCGACGGTCTCGGCGAGATCACGGGCGACGTCGCGTGGGGCGGCAACTGGTTTTTCCTGACCCATGACGCCCCGTGCGAATCTGGCGCTCGGCCAACATCCGCGCCCTGACGCTCGCCGCCGAAGCGATCAAGGACGCACTCGCGGCCGCCGGCATCGTCGGCGCGAACGGCGGCGCCATCGATCACATCGAGTTCTTCGGCCCACCGGAGTCGCCCGACGCGCACAGCCGCAATTTCGTGCTGTGTCCGGGCGGCGCCTACGACCGCTCGCCCTGCGGCACCGGCACGAGCGCAAAGATCGCGTGTCTCGCCGCCGACGGGCAGCTCGCACCCGGCAGCCGACTGGGTTCAGGAGAGCATCGTCGGTAGCTCGTTCGTCGCGCGCTATCGCGCTGGCGGACAACGGCGCGATCATCCCCAGCATCACCGGCCGCGCCTACGTCACCGCCGAGGCCACGCTTCATCGCGATCCCGGCGACCCGTTCGCCGATGGCCTCATGCCGCGGCATTCTCGTCCGCGGGAGGCGGTGCATCGCCGCCCTCGCCTACCAGTCCCCCTCCGCTCGAGGCCGGCCTGAGCTAGCCCTTCATCTTCGGGTCGAGCCAGTCGCGCAGGCTGTCGCCGAACAGGTTGAAGGCGAACACGGCGAGCGTGATGGCGAGGCCGGGGAACAGGATCATCCACGGCGCCGCCTTGTAGAAGTCGGCGGACGCGCCCGAGAGCATCAGGCCCCAGGCCGGCGTCGGCTCGGTGACGCCGAGGCCGAGGAACGAGAGGCTCGCCTCCAGCAGGATCGCCTGGGCGATGAACGCCGTCACCATGATCAGGTAGGGGGCGGCGATGTTGGGCGCGATGTGGCGCAGCACGATGCGCGCGTGGCTGTAGCCGGCGGCGCGGGCCGCGTCGATGAACGGCATCTGCGGCGATCGACAGCGTCGAGGCTCGCGCGATGCGCGCCATCTTCGGCACCATCGGCAGGGCGATGGCGATGATCAGGTTGACGTCGACGCCGAACAGCAGCCGCTTGCCCAGCACCGCGACGACGACCATCGCCAGAACGATGATCGGAAACGCCAGCATGATGTCGACGATGCGCTGGATCAGGTTGTCGATGCGGCCGCCGAAATAGCCCGATGTGGCGCCGATCAGCGCGCCGGCCGTGCAGCCGAGGAAGGCCGAGATGATGCCGACCGCCATGCGCCGTGCGGGCGCCGTAGACGAGCCGCGAGAAGACGTCGCGGCCGTACTGGTCGGTGCCCATGAAGTGCTCGCGGTTGGGGCCGGTGAGCATGGCCGCGAAGTCGATCTCCTCGGGATGGAAAGGCGAGATCCAGTAGGCGCCGACGCGCCAACCCGAAATAGAGCAGGATGACGAGGAAGCCGACGAACCCGAGCGGCTGCTTGCTTGATGAAGTGCAGCACCGGATTGGGCCGGCGCGGCCGTGCCTGGGTCAGTGCTGATGGGGTGAATGTCGACGTCGGCCATGGTCTCGGCTCCCTCTCAGCTCAGGCGGATGCGCGGATCGAGCCATGCGTAGAGCAGGTCGATCACGAGATTGACGAGAATGAAGATGATGGCGATCAGCAGCACGAGGCCCTGGATCAGAGTGAAGTCGCCGCGCGTCGGTGGCGTCGACGAACAGCTTGCCGATGCCGTTGATGTTGAACACCTGCTCGGTGACGACGAGGCCGCCGATGAGGAAGGCGAACTCGAGCCCGATGACCGTGACGACCGGCAGCATGGCGTTGCGCAGCGCGTGGCGGCGCATCACGATGCGGCGGAACACGCCCTTGGCGCGCGCGGTGCGGATATAGTCCTCGCGCATCACCTCGAGCAGCGCCGAGCGCATCATGCGCGTCGCCACCGCCGCATAGCGATAGCCGACCGACAGCGCCGGCCAGAACAGCGCCGCGAGATTGGCCATCGGATTCTCGAAGATCGAGACATAGCCGATTTTCGGCAACCAGTTGAACACGCCGAGCAGCACGAGAATGATCATCATGCCGAGCCAGAAGCTCGGAATCGCGAGGCCCGAGACCGCGATCACGCGAACGGTGTAGTCGATCCAGGTGTCGCGGTAGATCGCCGATATGGTGCCGAGCGGAATGGCGATGAGCACCGCGATCAGCGTCGCCATGATCGCGATCTGCAGCGAGACGGGGAAGCGGAGCAGGATCTCGTCGAGCACCTTGTCGCCGGTCCACAGCGACTTGCCGAGATCGAAGTGCGCCAGCCCCCCCATGTATTCGCCGAACTGGTGGGCGATCGACTTGTCGAGGCCGAGCCGCTTGCGCTCGGCGATGATCGCGTCCTCGCTGACCGCGACGCCGTCGGCCCGCAGCTTCACGGTCACGACGTCGCCGGGCATGACCCGGATCAGGAAGAACACGGCGACGGCGACGCCGATGAGCGTCGGGATGACGAGCAGCAGTCGGCTGAGGAGATAGCCGATCATGGTGTCCGATCCGGTGGATGCGTCCAAGCGCGTTCCCCTCTCCCCGCGCGCGCAGGGAGAGGGATGGTGCTCCTGCCTACTCGTCGAGCCAGACGTCGGTCAGCTGCTGGCCGGTGAAGTGGCTGGGCGTCAGCTCCCAGCCCTTGATCTTCTCGTTGTTGACGATGATCCGCTGATACCACAGCAGCGGGACGTTGTAGGCCTGCGTCAGCGCGTACTTCTCGAGCTCGTGGACGATCTTGAGTGCGCGCGGCCGGATCGACCGTGCCCGACTGCAGCGTGTACATGTCGTCGATCTTGGTGTCGGTGTGCCGCGAGTAGGCGATCGCCGACACCTTCTTGCTGAGCAGCGTATTGAACTGCGCGTTGGGATCATCCGTGAAGTCGGCGATGTTCTGCACGCAGACGTCGAAGTTGCCGCTCTCCATGCCGTCGTACCAGAGCTTGGTCTCGACCTGGACGTGCTCCGACTCGACGCCGATCCGGCGCCACTGGTCCATGGCGTAGATGCCGGCCGGCGTGAACGGCTGGGCGATCGTGCGGTTGAGCAGCTTGAACTTGAGGTTGGTGACGCCGGCTTCCTTGAGCAGCCGCTTCGCCTCCTCGCGCGACTTGGCGATGTCGGGCTGGAAGCCGGGGAGCTTCTTCAGCTCCTCGACCGGGAGTCCGAACGGCGAAGCCGGGCCGAAAGACGCCGCTGACATCCTTGATCATCGAGACCTTGCCGAGGCTCGCCGATCCGCCCCAGCGGTCGATCGCCATGGTCAGCGCCTGGCGCACGCGGATGTCGTCGAACGGCTTCTTCTCGGTGTTGAAGGACAGCAGGATGTTCGTCACCCACGGCCCTTCCATGACAGTGACCTTGTCCTTCATCGCGGCGACGAGCTGATCGCGCTCCTGCGGCGTGCGGCCACGGAACTCGGCGTCGAACTGGCCGCCCTGAATGCCGGCGACCACCGCGGCCGAGCGCACGAAGAAGAGCTTGTAGCCGTCGAGATAGGGCTTGCCCTTGTCCCAATAGTCCTCGAAGCGCGTCGCCGGTCCAGTGCGAGCCCTTGACGTACTCGACGAACTTGAACGCGCCCGTGCCCATGACCTGCTTCGAGGGATAGCGTGGGGTCCTTGGCCAGCAGCGCGGCGCTATAGACGCAGTTGAAGGGCGACGCGAAGTGCAGGATCATCGATGCGTTGGGCTGCTCAGCTTGAAGACAACCGTGCTCGCGTCCGGCGTCGTGATCTCCTTGATGTCCTGGTGGACCGCCTTGCGCGATCGAGACGACGCCTTCCGGCGGGTTGACGATGCGCTCGTAGGTCGCCTTGATGTCGGCGGAGGAGAACGGCGAGCCGTCGTGCCATTTCACGCCCTGGCGCATCTTGAACGTGTAGGTCAGTGCCGTCCGGCGAAACCTCCCAGGACTCGGCGAGATCGCCCACGATCTTGGTCTTGTCGTGCGGACCGATCGCCTTCAGCAGCGTCGAGTAGTGCGGCACCACCGGATGGATCATCGCGAAGGTGGTCGTGCCGTGGCAGTCGATCGTCGGCGGCTCGGCGACGGAGGCGAACTGAAGGATGCCGCCCTTCTTGGGTGTCTGCGCGGTGGCGGCGGGCGCGGCGATCACCGCCGCCGCAGCCAAAGCAATGGCCAGTCTAGTCGTGCGATTCATCTTCGGTTTCCTCCGTGTTGGTGTTCGAGCTTTGCCGGGGTGCTGGTTGCTCCGCGCCCCTTGGGATGTTCGTCAGGCGTGAATGCAGGCGACGGTGTGTCCTGTCTTAAGTCTCGCGTGTCTCGGGCACGGCCTTCTTGCAGTCCTCGGTCGCCTTGGGGCAGCGCGGATGGAAGACGCAGCCCGATGGCGGGTTCAGCGGGCTCGGCAGCTCGCCCGTGATGATGGTGCGCGGCCGCGTTCGCTCGATGACGGGATCGGGCACCGGCGCGGCGGCCAGCAGCGCCTGCGTATAGGGGTGGCGCGGGTCGGCGAACAGCTCGTCGGACGGACGCGTAGCTCGACGATGCGGCCGAGGTACATGACGGCGACGCGGTTCGAGATGTGGCGCACGACGGCCAGATCGTGGGCGATGAACAGGTACGTCAGGCCGAGCCGCTGCTGCAGATGCTCGAGCAGGTTGATCACCTGGCCCTGGATCGACACGTCGAGCGCCGAGACGGCCTCGTCGCAGACGATCACGCGCGGCTCCACCGCAAGCGCCCGGGCGATGCCGACGCGCTGGCGCTGGCCGCCGGAAAGCTCGTGGGGATAGCGCAGCGCCATGTAGGGGAAGAGGCCGACGAGTTGCAGCAGCTCGGCGACGCGGCCGGGAATTTCCGCTTTCGGCCGGATGTCGTGGACGTGCATCGGCTCGCCGATGATCTGGCCGACGGTCATGCGCGGATTGAGCGAGGAGTACGGGTCCTGGAAGATGACCTGCATCTGCTTGCGCACGTCGGTCATCTGCGATCGCGATCAGCGGCGCGAGGTCGTTCGCCTTCGAACACGATCTCGCCGGCGGTCGGATCGTCGAGGCGCAGCACGAGGCGGCCGAGCGTCGATTTCCCGCAGCCGGATTCGCCGACCAGGCCGAGCGTCTCGCCGGGCATGATCTGCAGCGAGACGTCGTTGACGGCTTTGCACCAGCCTTGGCGGCCCGCGCAGGAAGCCGCCGCCGATCGGGGAAGAACTTCGACGTGTGGCGGATGTCGAGGATCGGCTCGCCGTGCGGCCTCGCATCGGCCGACGCCGCGGCCGCGTCGTCCTTGGTGCTGTCGCCTGCTCGAGGGCGTCGATCTCACCGGCGCGGTGGCAGGCGGCGAAATGCCCGGCCTCGACCTCCACCGCAGGCGGCACGCGCTCGCATGCCTCGATCGCGTAGCGGCAGCGCGGGCGGAAGCGGCAGCCTTCGGGCGGGTCGAGCAGGTTCGGCGGCGCGCCCTCGATCGTCGCGAGCTTGGCGATGCGTCCGCGATCGAGCCGCGGCACCGCCGCCAGCAGGCCGCGCGCATAGGGATGAGCGGGCCGCGCGAAGACGGCCTCCGCCGGTCCGGTCTCGATCAGCCGGGCGGCATACATGACGTTCACGCGGTCGGCGTAGCGCGCGACGATCCCGAGGTTGTGCGTGATGATGACGACGGCGACGCCGAGGCGGCGCGAGAGGTCCTTCATCAGCTCGAGGATCTGGGCCTGGATGGTCACGTCGAGCGCCGTGGTCGGCTCGTCGGCGATCAGCAGCTTGGGATTGCACGCGAGGCCGATCGCGATCATGACGCGCTGGCGCATGCCGCCTGAAAGCTGGTGCGGGAACTGCGCGAGCCGGCTCTCCGGATCGGTGATGCCGACGAGCGTCAGGAGCTCGATGGCGCGTGCCCGCGCCGCCGCCTCGCTCATCTCGAGATGGATGGTCAGCGGCTCCATGATCTGCAGCCCGATGGTGAGCACCGGGTTGAGCGAGGTCATGGGCTCCTGGAAGATCATGGAGATGTGGCGCCCGCGGATCTGGCGCATCTCCTCCTCGTCGAGCCCCAGGAGTTCGCGGCCCTCGAAGCGGATCGAGCCGTCGATGATGCGGGCCGTGTTCGGCGGCAGCAGCTGCATGACCGCCAGCGCCGAGACGGATTTGCCCGAGCCGGATTCGCCGACGATCGCGACCATCTCGCCGGGCTGAACGGAGTAGCTCAGGCCCTCGACGGCCCGCACGGTGCCGTTCTCGGTGACGAAGTGGACGTGGAGGTTGTCGATGGCAAGGACCGGCGGGGCTACCGCCGCCTGCGGGCCCGTCGCCATCGCCTCGCGCCCGGCAGCGCGCCTGCGCGCTCGCCTGCCATCTTGTGCAACGTTGTCCTGCAACGTCGTCCCTCGCGCTCCGTGCTGGCGGCGCGTGCGCTCAGCCTTGATCAAGTCCGGACTTATTGTCGGCGATCGCTTCCCGGTGTTCAAGGGCTCTCTGAGCCCTGCGCATGCGGCAGTGCACCATTCTCCGACATCGAAAAAATCCGCCGACGACACAAAATTGCAATATGAGTGCCACCCGATTTCAATCCCAGTCGATTTGATGCACCGCAATACAAACAACCGGCTCGGTCCTCGCGTGGTTGCCTAACCAGCGCGGTCCCCGTACGCTCCCCGCCGACAGCCTTGAATGCTCTTCGCACGCCCGTGATCCCGTCAATCCTGCGACGCGCGAGATGCACGATGCCCGAGCCGGTTCTCGACACTCGACGAACTCACCGTGCGCTTTCGCCTGCGGCGTGGCGAGCTTGACGGCTGTCGATGGCGTGTCCTTCACCGTCGCACCGTGGCGAGACCTTCGGGCTTGTCGGCGAATCCGGGTCGGGCAAGTCGGTGACGGCGCGCTCGATCATGCGGCTGATCCCCGATCCGCCGGGCGAGATTCCGCGCGGCCGCATCGTCTTCGAGGGTCGCGACGTGCTGACAGCTGAGCGACGCCGAGATGCGCGCGCTGCGCGGCCGGCGCATCGCCATGGTGTTCCAGGAGCCGATGAGCGCGCTCAATCCGGTGTTCACGGTGTGCGCGCAGATCTCCGACGCGCTGCGCACCAATCTCGGCCTGTCGAAGCAGGAGGCGCGCGAGCGTGTCATCGAGCTGCTGGCGCTGGTCGGCATTCCCTCGCCGGAAAAGCGGCTCGACAGCTACGTGCACGAGTTCTCCGGCGGCATGCGCCAGCGCGTGATGCTGGCGATGGCGCTGAGCTGCAATCCGAGTTTCCTGATCGCCGACGAGCCGACCACGGCGCTCGACGTGACGATCCAGGCGACGATCCTCGAGCTGATCACCAGCATGATCGATCGATTCGGCATGTCGCTGATCTTCATCACCCACAATCTCGGCGTCGTCGCGCATGCCTGCGACACGATCGGCGTGATGTACGCCTCGCACCTGGTCGAACTCGGCGCCAAGCGCGAGATCTTCCGCAACCCGCAGCATCCCTACACGGTGGGGCTGCTGAATTCGATCCCGCGGCTGGACACCCAGGCCAAGTACCTGACGCCGATCGCCGGTACGGTGTGCAACATGATGGACCCGCCAACGGGCTGCAAATTCCATCCGCGCTGCGCCCACGCCATGGATATCTGCAGGCGCGAGGTCCCGGCGATGCGCGAGATCGCGCCGGGCCATCAGGCGGCGTGCCACCTGCACGGGCGGGCGTGATGCCATGACCGCCGACCGACATGCTGCTCGAGGTCAAAGGGCCTGACCAAGCATTTCGCGCTGCACGCCGACATCTATTCGAAGCTGGCGGGCGAGAAGGCGCAGTTGCTGAAGGCGGTCGACGGCATCGACTTCCACATCCGCCGCGGCGAGACCCTGGGCCTGGTCGGCGAGAGCGGTTGCGGCAAGTCGACCACGGCGCGGCTGGTCACGCGACTGATCGAACCGACGTCGGGCGAAGTCAGGCTGAGGGGCGAGGACCTGCTGTCGTTCTCTCCCGCGCGCATGAAGGGCGACGCGCAAGGACATCCAGCTCGTCTTCCAGGATCCCTACAGCTCGCTCAATCCGCGCAAGACGATCATGCACATCCTGAGCCGGCCGATGGAGATTCACGGCCTGGCCAAGAGCTGGGCCGAAAAGCGCGGCCGGGTGCTGGAGCTGCTGCGCCGCGTCGGGCTGGGCGTCGAGCACATCGATCGCTATCCGCACGAGTTCTCCGGCGGCCAGCGCCAGCGCATCGCCATCGCCCGCGCGCTCTCGGTCGACCCCGAGCTGGTGATCGGCGACGAGCCGGTCTCCGCGCTCGACGTGTCGATCCAGGCGCAGATCCTCAACCTGTTCAGGGATCTGCAGGAGGAGCTCGGACTGACCTACCTGTTCATCGCCCATGATCTCAGCGTGATCCGCCACATCAGCGATCGCGTGGCGGTGATGTATGTCGGCAAGATCGTCGAGACGGGACCGGCCGCGCCGCTGTTCGCCGAGCCGCTGCACCCCTACACCAAGGCCTTGCTGGCGGCCGTGCCCGAGGCCGATCCCGACAAGCCGCCGCCGCAGACTGACGTTGCAGGGCGAGGTCTCGACGCCGATCGACCCGCCGCCCGGCTGCCGCCTGTGCGGCCGCTGCCCGCGCCAGACGCCGATCTGCAGCGAGGTCGAGCCGCCGCTGGTCGATGTCGGCGGCGGCCGCCAGGTCGCCTGCCACAATCTCTAGAGCGCATTCGCGCGCGACGTGACGGCCTCAGCGCTCCGCCAGCCGCGGATCGAGGATGTCGCGCAGGCCGTCGCCGAACAGGTTGAAGGCCAGCACCGTGTAGCAGATGGCGAGACCCGGGAAGGCGGCGATCAGCGGCGCGGTTTCCATGTAGTCGCGCGCGGCGCTGAGGTCGGAGCCCCAATCCGGCGTCGGCGGCGGCGTGCCCAAGCCCGAGGAACGACAGCGCGGCGATGATCAGGATGACGTAGCCCAGGCGCACCGTGGCATTCACGATCAGCGGCGAGATGATGTTGGGCAGGATCTGCCTGAGCGCGATGCTGAAGCTGCCGTCGCCGATGGCGCGCGACGCCTCGACATACTCCTTCTGCTTCTCCGCCAGCACCGAGCCGCGCGACAATCGCGCCACCTCCGGCGTGAAGGCGAAGCCCAGCGCGAAGACCAGGATGAGATCGTTGTAGATGCCCTCGAGTTTCCATTCCCGGGCCAGGGTCACGATCAGCAGGTAGAGCAGCAGGCCGGGGAACGCCAAAAGTCCATCGACGATGCGCATCGCCACCGTATCGACCTTGCCGCCGAAATAGCCGGACAGCACGCCGTAGGGGATGCCGATCGACAAGCCGAAGGCGACCGCGAGCAGCGCGATGGCGACCAGCCGCCGTCCGCCCCACAGCAGGCGCGAGTAGATGTCGCGACCCAGGCGATCGGTGCCCGAGATAGTGCTTCTCGCTGGGCGGCGCCAGGCGCTCGCGATAGCTCTGCTTGATCGGATCGTGCGTGGCGATCCAC
Organism: uncultured Alphaproteobacteria bacterium; assembly: GCA_963775035.1. Classification (GTDB taxonomy): domain Bacteria; phylum Pseudomonadota; class Alphaproteobacteria; order Rhizobiales; family Hyphomicrobiaceae. The sequence continues at coordinate 250,086 of CAVZHG010000012.1, forward strand.
GGCGTGGCGATGCAGGCGCCGAACAGCAGCACCAGCATGACAGAAGCCGATCGAAGGCGGTGCGGCTCTTGCGCAGTTCGTACCAGGCGCGCGAGATGCCCGCGGCCAGTCGCGTGCCGCGTCCGGGCAGCGCCGGCACGAGGCGTGCGTCGGCGAGGCCGGCGAGCGTTGCGGGTGCGTTGCAGTTCCGTCATCGTCGGTGCCGCCTAGCCCAGTTTGACGCGCGGGTTGAGGAACCTGTAGGTCAGGTCGACCAGCAGGTTCATGACGACGACGATCACGCCCAGCACCAGCACGCCGGCCTGGATCAGCGGATAGTCGCGCTGGATGATCGCCTCGAAGATCGCGCGCCCGATGCCCGGCCAGGCGAAGATCGTTTCGAGCACGACCGTGCCGCCCAGGAGATTGGCGAGCTGCAGGCCGCTGATGGTGATGGTCGGGATCATCGCGTTGCGCAGCGTGTACTTGAAGATCACCTTGCGCTCGCTCAAGCCCAGCGACCGCGCGGTGTCGACGTACTCCTTGTTCATCTCGTCGAGCATGCTCGAACGCGTCAGCCGCGTCGTGTAGGCCGCCTGGCGGAAGCCGATCGCCGCCGCCGGCAGGATCAGGATATTGCAGGCTGCCCCAGAAATCGACGAACGGGCTGACGAAGCCGGACGACGGCAGCCAGCCGAGATAGAGCGAGAACAGCAGCACGCAGAGGATCGCGAACCAGAACTCGGGGATCGAGATGCCGACCAGCGACGTCACCTGCGCCGTGTAGTCGATCGGCGTGTTGCGCCGGACCGCGGCGATGGTGCCCAGCGGCACGGCGATCAGCATCGACAGCGATGATGCCGACGACCGCGAGATACACGGTCGCCGGTATGCCCTGCAGCAGCTCGACCGTCACCGGCCGGCGGGTGACGAGCGACTTGCCGAAGTCGAGCTGCACCGCGCGGTACAGCCACTTGGCATACCGCACATAGACCGGCTGGTCGAGGCCGTACTCCTTCTCGAGGATCTTGCGCACTTCCGGGTCGTTGTTGCCCTCTGTGCCGACCAGCGTGTCGACGATGTTGCCCGGCAGCATTTCGACGAAGGTGAAGACCACCACCGTCAGCACGAGCAGGACGGGCACGAGATAGGCGATCCGCCGTATGAATGTAGGCAAGCATCGGTGAAGCTCCGGTCGCGGCGGATGACCGGCGATGAGTCGCGGTCAGCCCTCGAGCCAGGTCGTCCGCAGGCCGCCGCCGGCGTACTGGAACGGTCCGGTGAACGACGGCTTGTAGCCCTTGATGCGCTTGGTGCCGGCCTGCATCAGCGGCACGAAGTGCGTGTAGATCAGCGGCAGGTCCTTGTTGATCAGCGAATCGACGTCGCTGTACATCTGCAGGCGCTTCGCCTTGTCGCGCTCGACCTTGGCGGCGAGGATCAGCTGGTCGACCTTCTCGTTCTTGTAGCCGTGGCGGCGGATCGTCTCGGGCGCCGTCGACAGGATCGAGCGCGAGAACCAGCCATCGGGATCGATGCGGTAGCTGTTCGCCGACGAATCCAGATCGAACGTACCCTTGTTGTACTTGTCCTGGATCACCGGCGTCGGGTGGATCTCGAAGGTCACGTCGAAGCCCGGCATCCTTCAGCATGGCGTGCGCCAGCTCGCCCGATTGCTGCATGTAGGGGAAGCTGTCGTTGGCGATGATCAGCAGCTTGGCGTCGCCGCCGTTGGCCTTCTTGCGCATCGCCTTGGCCTTGTCGGGATCGAACTTGCGGCCACGACGCGATGTCCTTGCCGTGCCACGGGCTGGACTCGCTGTAGAACCCCTTGGCGATCGTGCCCTGCTTGTTGAACACCGCCTCGTGGATGCCCTGGTGGTCGATCGCGTGCGCCGCCGCCATGCGCAGCAGATGGGCGTCGGGATTGTCCTTTGCCGAGAACGGCCCGTTCTTGAGGTTGAAGGCGATGAACGCCGTGCCGACCTGCGGCACCAGCCAGGTGTTGTACGAGCCGCCGTGCTCCTTGATGAAGTTCGGCGCGTCGGCGTAGGCGACGTTGTCGATCAGGTCGACCTCGTTGGTCCGCAGCGCGGTCAGCCGCACGCGATCCTCCTTCTTCGGCTTGCCGATCATGCCGTCGAGATAGGGCAGCGAGTTGCCCTCGGCGTCGGTCTCCCAGAAATTCTCGAAGCGCACCAGCTCGCAGGTGTCGAAGCGCTTCCACGACTTGAACTTGAACGGCCCGCAGCTCACCGGATGGGTGTCGGCCTTGTCGACCGAGCCCGGCGCCATGAGGTTGACGGGGTAGTAGACGAGGTTGGTGTCGAAGGCCGCGCTCGCGCTCCTTGAGATGGAAGCGCACCGTGTGCTTGTCGTCGACCGTGACGCGCTCGACGTCCGTCAACGCCGAGCGGGTGAAGGAATGGCCGATCTTGGGATCGAGGATGCGCTCGATGTTCCACTTGATCGCCTGGGCGTCGATGGTCTCGCCGTTGTGGAACTCGGCGCCGCGCCGCAGCTTGAAGGTCCAGGTCTTCAGGTCGGCCGAGGCGTCCCATTCCGTCGCGATGGCCGGCGACCGGCTCCATCTTGGCATTGAAGTCGAGCAGACCGCCGGTGAGCGCGGCCAACGGCTGCGAGACGAAGTAGATGAAGTTGCGATGGGTATCGAGGCCGACGGAATCGTCGCGCATCCCGAAGCGCAGCGTGCCGCCGCGTTTGGGGTGTCGCTTGCGCCGCCGCCGCTTCGCGCGGCAAGCCCACCATCGCGGCGCCTGCCAGCGCCGTCGCGGTCGCTAAGAAACTCACGCCGTGTACGTTCGGTGCCCTTTTTGCCTTCGCCGGTCATGGACGAAGCCTCCCTGACGGTTTTTATAGGGGGCCGAATTTTGGCAAAGTGTCAGACGGATCGTATGTTCGGCTCCCCGTTGAACGGCTGCGTTGCAGCTCGTTTGAGATCGGTCGACGCGCGACCGTTAGAAGACCGAGCCTATGTCAGGGATGCGCGCGCTGCAAATGGTCTTTCGACCGCTCGGATCGAGCGCGTCTCTCCGGGTTCAGCCACCCGACACAAGCTTCCTATCGTCTCGAGCCCCGGCGTATGATTGCCGGCCGCACACTCATCGCGTGGCGAATGCTGCAATGCAAACCCGCGCCCGCTGAACCTATGACGAGGTCGAGCCGTGAGCGTTTCCGAACCGGTCGACTACACGCCCATTCCCCTGCCGGACTTTACGGAATTGCCGCTCGACGAAATGCGCCGGCGCCACTACGGAGCATCGGACATGATAGCGAGTCGCGAAGCGGTGATCCTTGCAGCCCGAACGACTGCGGCACATGCTTTGGCGCTTGCCGGCGCAACAGCATGCGCCTAATGCCCTGAAACGTGTCGCCGCCTGGGCGCCGCTTGCGGGATGGGTGACGCATCGTGCGATCCGATGGCGCCGGTCGGAATTCGGCGACTTGGCACCTGCGTCCTAACTGGAGATCGCTGTGCTCGAGAAGCTCGAATTCTTGATCGCACTGGCACGGGAGAAGCATTTCGGCCGGGCCGCCGAAAGCTGCGGCGTCTCGCAGCCGACATTCTCCCAGGGCATCCAGCAACTGGAAGAAATGCTCAACGTCCCCCTCGTGAAGCGCTCGTCGCGCTTCCTCGGCTTCACGCCGGAAGGCGAACGGATGCTGGTCTGGGCGCGGCGTCTCGTCGGTGACGTGCAGGCAATGCGCCAGGACGTACTCGGGATGCAGCAAGGCGAGGGCGCGCAGCTCCGTATTGCCGCGATGCCCGCGGCAATGCCGCTCATCGCCTCGCTGACGGCGCCGTTCCAGCTCCGTCATCCGACTGTCCGGTTCACCCTGATCACGCGCACGTCCGACGAGATCGTCAACCTCTTGCACCAGCGCGAGATCGATGGCGGCGTCCGCTACATCGGCGGCGTGCCCAACGACGAACTCGACGAAGTCCCGCTCTACGAGGAGCACTATCTGCTGCTCACGACAGTCGGCGGCCGTTTCGGCGACCGACACCAGATTTCATGGTCGGATCTCGCCACGCTGCCGCTCTGCCTCTTCGCGCCAACCCTCCAGCAGCGGCGCATCATCGATGACGTGCTGCGCCTCCAGGGCATCGAGGTTCACCCCGCCATCGAGACCGATTCGATCCTCGCGCTGACCACACACGTGCGTACCGGCCGCTGGGTGAGCGTCGTCTCGAGCCTGGTCGGCGACTTGCTCGACCTGTCGGGATCACTGCGGGCCATTCCGATTGTCGATCCCGAGGTCGTCAGCTCGATCGGCCTCGTCGTCTCCAAGCGGTTTGCGCTCCAGCCGGCAATGGCGGCGCTGATCGCGGAAGCCCGGCATGGCTTCACCCGCGAGCCGCCGCCTCTGGATACCGGCGCCTGACAGTCCCTGGACCAGTGTCGGCACGCTGACGGCAGCCATACCCGGCTACCTGAACCTGCCGACGGATTCCCGCCGCTCTCAATGAGCAGCCTTTGGCGCATGGGCCGGGTCAAGAAATTCCTGCTCGACCCATCGTGTGGTGATGCGCCCAGCCTTGAAATCATCGTGCGCGATCACTTGGCGATGAAACGGCGTCGTCGTCGGCACACCGACAACTTCGAGATGGCGCAGCGCGTCGGCCATGCGCGCGATGGCCTCGCCGCGATCGGCTCCGTGCACAATCACTTTCGCCAAGAGCGAGTTGTAATAGGGCGGCACGACATAGCCGGGGAAGCAATGCGTATCGACACGAACGCCAGGGCCCTCCGGCGCGTTCCACGCCTGCAGGCGACCGGGCACGGGCGCAAAATTGCGCGTCGCCTCCTCAGCGTTGATGCGACACTCGATCGCGTGCCCACGAATGCAGACCTCGTCCTGCGTGAACGATATCGCCTCCCCGGCGGCAATTCGTATCTGCTCAGCCACGAGATCACGCCCCGTGACCATCTCGGTGACGGGATGCTCGACCTGAATGCGCGTGTTCATCTCGAGGAAGTACCATCGCTGCGTATCATCATCGAACACGAACTCGACAGTGCCGGCGCCGACGTAGTTGACGCTCTTTGCCAATCTCACGGCAGCCTCGGCGAGATCGCTCCGCAAGCGCGCGTCGAGGGCTGGTGACGGCGCCTCCTCGATGAGCTTCTGATGACGTCGCTGTGTCGAGCAGTCGCGTTCCCCGAGATGCACGACAGTGCCATGGCTGTCGCCGAGCACTTGTATCTCGATATGCCGCGCGCGTTCGATGAATTTTTCAACGTACAGCGTCTGGTCGCCGAAAGCCGCCAGCGCTTCCGCCGCGGCGGCGTCGGTCTCGCGCGAGATGTCTTCTTCCCTGCGCACCACGCGCATGCCGCGCCCGCCGCCGCCGGCACTGGCCTTGACCAGGATCGGATAGCCGTGCTGTCGGGCGAAAGATCGGACGTCGGCGGCATCTGCGATCCGACCCGAGCCCGGCACGCGCGGAACGCCGGCCCGCTCGGCGTGACCGATCGCGGAGATCTTGTCGCCCATCGCATCGATCACTTCCGGCGATGGCCCGATGAACGTTACGCGCTTCTCCCGGCACAATCGCGAAAAGGCGGACCGCTCGGAGAGAAAACCGTAACCGGGATGGATCGCCTCGCAGCCGGTACCCATGGCGGCCATGACGAGCACCTCCGGGCGCAGATAGCTGTCACGCGCAGGCGCGGGGCCAATGCATACGGCGCGCGTCGCGATCCGCGCCGCGAGACTGTCGCGATCCGCGGTGGAGACGGCGACCACACTTTCAATCCCCAGGCGCTCGCACGCGCGCACCACGCGCACGGCAATTTCACCGCGATTGGCGATCAGGATGCGTCGGAAGGGCGGCGCTCGCATGCGTGCTGGCCTTACGTGGGTTTGATGAAAATCAAGGGCTGGTCGAACTCGGCCAGACTCCCGTTGTCGGCAAGGATCTTCACGACGTCGCCGTCAACGCCAGCACGGATGGAGTTGAACAGTTTTATGACCTCGATCAGGCACACCGTATCCTCCGCGCGAACCCGCTGGCCGACTTCGACGAACGGCTTCTCGCCGGGCGCGGGGGCACGATAGAAGGTGCCAAGCATCGGCGCGCGAAGGACCACGACGCCGGGCGGGACGTCCGCGTCGGCTGAATTCGCGGCGGAAGTGGGACGAGCAGGCATGGGCGTCGGCGCACCCACAGTTGAAATAGTGCTCGGGACGACGCGCTGCACATCTCGCCGCACTTCGCCGCCGCCTCGCACGACATGAAGCCGGAAACCATCACGAACGATTTCGATCTCTTCGAGATGCTCGGCGGCGTCGATGATTTTGAGAATCCCTTGAACGTCGTCGTGCGTGAGGCTCATGATGCTGTGTACCGGGATTGAGAGCATTCACATTTTCAACGATGCGGTAGTGGCCACCAATGTCAGCTGATGCTCCGACCGCCATCGACATAGATCGTCTGCCCCGTCACGAACGAGCTCCCTGGCGAGAGCAGGAACGTTGTAACCGCGACCAGATCGTCGGGCGAACCGAAGCGCCCCATGGGTATCCGCGCAAGTGCTGCGTCGCGCGAGGCTTGCGTGGCGAGGATCGGCGCCGCCAACGGCGTCGGCGTCACGGCGGGTCCGATCGCATTGACGCGAACGCCATGGCGCGCCCATTCCACGGCAAGCACGCGCGTCATGTGGGCCACCGCGGCCTTGCTGGCGGCATAGGCGGCGTAGTTGGGGTTTGCCACGGCGCTGGAAACGGACGCCAGCGAGACAATGCTGCCGTGGCGCTGCTCGATCATCACCTTGCCCGCCGCTCTCGCCAGGCGAAAGGCGCCGGTCACGTTGATATCGAGTGTCATCTCCCATTCGGCGTCGGTCAGTTCGAGCGCCGGCGCCACCCTGTAGATGCCGCTGGCGTTGACGAGAGCGTCGAGCCGGCCGTACTGCCGCACCGCGACATCAACGGCCGCCGCACAGGACGTACCGTCCACCACGTCGAGCCGAACGGCTATCGCTTCGCGACCTGCCGCGCTCAATTCGTCGGCAAGGGCTTTGGCGCGATCCCCGTCGACGTCCGCGACGACGACGCGAGCGCCGCGTGCCGACAGCGCCTTCGCCAAAGGCGCCCCGAGCCCGCCAGCGCCACCGGCGACCAGGACGGTTTGCCCCGCAACACTGAAATAAGGGTCCGGTCCGGATTGCATCCGCGCCTCGCATGTTCGCCCGATAGCTCTGCAATCGACATCTATCGATTGTGAGACGTTCTGTCTTGATGATTGATACGCAAAGCTCTACGCCAGATACGGGTGGCGATCCAATCAGCCATGCTCAGGCACTTGGCGCAACAGGCTGGAGACGTGAACTCCCATGACAGCTCCACGCGCAATCAAGCTCATCGACGTGACGCTGCGCGACGCGCACCAGTGCCTGTGGGCGACGCGCATGACGACCGCCATGATGCGCGATATTGCGCCGCGCCTCGATCGGGCGGGCTTCGAGGCCATCGATCTCGTCGGCGGCGCCGTCTTCGATGTGTGCGTCCGCTATCTGCGGGAGGACCCGTGGGAGCGCATGCGGCTGCTCTCGTCCTGGGTCACGCAAACGCCGCTCATCATCCACACGCGCGGCCAGAGCCTTTTCACGTTCGAGTTCTTTGCCGACGATGTCGTCGAGCTGGCCGCGGAACGCTTCGCCGCCAACGGGATGCGCTATCACACGCCCTACGATGCGCTGAACGACATGCGCAATCTCGAGATCCCGATCAAGGCTGGAAAGCGACACGGGCTCTACGTGGCCGGAGGCCTCGTCTTCACGTTCAGCCCCGTTCACACGGACGCCTACTATGTCCGCAAGGCGCAGGAGCTCATCAAGCTCGGCGTCGATGCCGTGTTTCTTAAGGATGCCAGCGGACTGCTGACGCCGGAGCGCGTTGCCACGCTCGTGCCGGCGATCAAGAAGGTGCTCGGCAATCGGCCGCTGCAGATCCACTACGCACTGCAATTCAGGTCTTGCGCCCTATGTCGTCCTGCAGGCCGTCAAGCACGGCGTCGATGTCGTGCACACCGCGACATCGACGCTGGCCAATGGCGTCTCGCACGCACCGACCGAGCGCGTCGCCGCGCAATCTGCGCCGGCGCGGCCACGACGTGCCCATCGATCTCGGACCCGTCAGGGAGGTGGCCGAGCGACTCGCGTACATCGCCGAGAAGGAGGGCAAGCCCGTCGGTACGCCCAACGAGTACGACGAGTTCCACTTCCAGCACCAATGCCCAGGCGGCATGGTATCGAACCTCGCCTATCAGCTCGAGACCATGGGCCTCGCGCGGCCGCCTCGACGAGATCCTGGAGGAGGCATGGCATGTCCGCGAGGATCTCGGCTATCCCATCGTCGTCAGCCCCTTCGCGCAGTACATCGTCACGCAGGCGGTGCTGAACGTCGTCGGTCGCGACAAGGGGCGCGAGCGCTACGATACCGTGCCCGGACGAGGTGCGCCTCTATGTCCGCGGCGGCTATGGTGAGATCGCCGGCCCGATCGACCCGAACCTCTACGACAAGATCACGCGCGGCGCGCAGCCGATCATGGAGCGGCCGGGCGCGCTGGTTCCGCCGGCGCTCGACCGCATCCGCAGGACGCGAGGGCCCTTCAGCTTCGGACGACGATCTGCTGCTCGCCGCTTTCTACGACGACGCGCAATATCGCGCGCTGAAGGAGGCCGGGCCGATCACCACCGAGTATCCGCTGATGGAAACGCCGCTGCTGACTCTGGTCAAGGAGCTGACTGCGCGACCGACCATAAAGTCGTTCCAGCTCAAAGCGGACTGATCTCGTTTGCCCCTGCTAAAGCAACGGACTTTAAATTCACCTCACCTCGAGGCTAGGCGGGGAGTGAATTTAAAGTCCAAAGTTGCTTTAGAACGCTATGACTCTAAAGCGTCTTTGGACCTTAAATGCGACTTTGAGGCCGACCCAGGCGTGGGTCGCATTTAAGGTCCGACGCTTTAGCTATGCCACTTGAACTGCTGCGGCTTGCGGGCGGAGCTCCTGCGAGAGCACGACGTTGACGAGCGCCGGGCCCTGGGAACTTCATCGCCTCGTCGAGGGCCTTCTTGATGTCCTTCGGGTCCTGGACGAAGGCGCCGAAGCCGCCGAAGGCCTCCATCACCTTGTCGTAGCGCGCGCCGTAGATCAGCGCATTCGGCTTCAGGTTCATCATCGGGTTCGACGGGATTTCCGGCATGCCGGGCCCGATGCCGCCGTTGTTCAGCACCACGATCTTGACCGGCAGATTGTAGCGGGCCAGCGTCTCCATCTCCATGCCGGAGAAGCCGATCGCCGAGTCGCCCGAGAGGTGGATGACCGGCCGGTCGGGATGCACGATGGCCGCGGCGATGGCGTTGCCGAGGCCGACACCCATGGTGCCGTAGGTGCCGGCGTTGAGGCACGAGCGGGCATCGTTGACGTTCAGCATGGTGAGGCCGATGTCCATCGTGCCGGCGCCCTCGGCCGAGAGCACCGCGTTCTTCGGCATCCAGGCGGCGACATCCTTGAGGGCGCGATAGTAGTTGGCCGGCGCCGCGTCGTCGTCGATCTGCGGCTTGATCGTCGCCGCGTTGTCGGCCGCCTTCTTGGCCAAGCGCCTTGCGCCACGGCGTATCCTTCGGATAGAACCACTGGCGCTTGGCGAGCGCCTTGTTGATCTGCGCCATGATGGCCTTGCCGTCGCCGACGAGCGCCACTTCCGTCTGCTTGTTGTGGTGGATCTCCTCCGGCGCGATGTCGAGCTGGATGACCTTCATGTCCTTCGCGAAGCGCGGCGACTGGCCGAAGTGGAAGATCCAGTTGAAGCGCGCGCCCATCAGGAAGACGACGTCGGCCTGCTGCAGCGCCAGCGTGCGCGCCGCGGCGACCGACAGCGGATGGTCGTCCGGCACCACGCCCTTGCCCTGCGGCGAGCGCACGAACGGCATCTGCGTGCGATCGATGAAGGCGCGGACCTCGTCCTCGGCGCGCGCCCAGGCCATGCCCTTGCCGACGAGCACGAGCGGGTTCTTGGCCTTCTCGAGCAGGTTCAGCGCCGCCTCGATGTTCTCCTGCGGCGCAATCATGCGCGGCGGCTCGGGCACGCGCTCGACCTGGGCGATCTTGTCGAGGTCGCACTTGCCGGTGATGATGTCGTCGGGCATGTCGAGGTAGCAGGCGCCGGGACGGCCATAGATCGCGTGCCGCGTCGCCATCTCGACATAGTAGGGAATGCGCTGCACGCTCTCGATGCCGTGCGCGAACTTGCAGAACGGCGAGGCGATCAGCACCTGGCGCTCTTCCTGGAACGCGCCCATGCCGCCGCGATAGGTCTCCGAGGCGCCGCCGATCAGGATCATCGGCCAGCAGTTCTGCTGCGCGTCGGCGAGACCGGCGAGGCCGTGCACGACGCCGGGGCCGGTCACCGTGATGCACACGCCGGGCCGGCCGGTCAGGTAGCCGTAGGCCCGGGCCGCGTAGGAGGCGGCCTGCTCGTTGCGCATGCCGATATAGTTGATGCCTTCCTTCTGCGCGGCCGTGGCGATCGGGTCCGACCGGGAACCCGACGACGCCGAACATGTGATCGATGCCCTGCTGCTTGAGGCTTCGCGCTATCAGGGTAGCGCCGTCGACTTCGCTCATGGTTTTCCTCCTTGGGAACGAATGATCTCAACCGCGAGATTGCGCATTGTTGTTTGCTTACAGTATCGAGGGGCTACGTCAGATCACCTTGCGTTGCCGCATGTCCTTGACCTCGGTGGCCGAGCAGCCGAGCCACTCGCCGTAGATCGCCTCGCTGTCGGCACCAAGGGCCGGCGCGCACTTGAGCGCGACCTTGGTATCGGACATGCGCAACGGCCAACCCGACACCGTGACCGACCCGCGCACGGGATGATCGATCTTCTGCATGATGCCCCGCGCATGCAGGTCCGGATCGTGCAGCAGCTCGAGCGTCGTGAGAACGGCGCCGCATGGGACGCCGGCCCCCGCGATGACCTTCGTCACCTCATGTTTCGTGCGTTGCGACGTCCAGTCCGTGATCGCTTTGTCGACCGCTGCCTGGTTCTTGTGGCGGATGGTGCCATCCGCCATTCGCGGATCGTCGAGCAGGTCTTCGCGACCGATCGCACGCACCAGACGGCGCCAATGGTCCTCGTTGCCCCTGGAGGCGAAAATGTAGCACCAGTCGTCGAGCCCACCCGGCGCGCACTTATAGAGACCGCCGGGCGCCGTCCCCACGACGCCATTGCCACCACGCGGCTGCAGGTCGTCGCGCGAGGCCTGGCGACTCATCGGCGTGCGGCAGTAGTTCAGCATCGCGTCACGCATCGCGATCTGGACGTGCTGGCCGCGTCCGGTCGTCATGCGCTGATACAGGGCGGCGAGAATGCCCATGGCGCAGAGCATGCCCGTGCCGGTATCGCCGATCGTCGCGCCCGGTCGGATGGGTGGGGCGTCGGGATGGCCGTTGATGCCCATGGTGCCGCCCATCGCCTGGGCAATCATGTCGAAGCACAAGTAATTCGCGTGCGGGCTCTCCGGCGCGAAGCCCTTGACCTGGGCGAAGATCAGACGCGGATTGATCTCGGCCAGCCGCGGGTAGTCGAAGCCCAGGCGCGCAAAGGTGCCCTGGCGCCATGTTCTCGACGAGCACGTCCGCCTTCTCGATCATCCGTCTCAGCAACGCCTTGCCCTCGTCGGTCTTGAGGTTGCAGGTGACGCTGCTTTTGTTGAGGTTGTAGTAGATGAAATAGTGGGAATTGGCGTCGGTGCGGTCGCTGGATCCCCAGCGGCCCGGCTCGCCGCGATTGGGCTCTTCCACCTTGACGACATCGGCGCCGAGCCATGCCAGCGCCTCGGTGCACGACGGGCCCGCCTCGAACTGCGTGAGGTCGAGAACCTTGATCCCTTTCAGGGCCGGCGCCGTATCGGATGCGGTGCCTCGCTCAGCTACCTTTTCTTGCATCTTGTTTCACTCCCACGTTACCTGTCGATGCTTCGGATCAATCCTCGCGTTGGCTGGGGGTCATGGAACTGGGTTCGATAGGTTGTTTCCCGAAAACCTGTGATGACCAAGTCAGTGGCGAAAATGATCTCGCTGTGCAACATGACGCGACCTATTCCCGCCGGGCATCGCGCTATTGCGGGGGCCAATGCGGCGAGCCTAACTGTGAGCCCGAAAATTGCCTAGCCGATAAGTTGACGTCTCGGCCGGCGGTAGAAGCTGGCAGCTATTCCCAAGGTGCGCGCCAACGGAACAGACCACGACGGCGGTTCGGGTCGATCAATTTTTCCAGCACGCGACGCCGTTCCGCCCGGTCGAAGCAGACATTCGATTTCCAAGTGATGTATTTCTTCGCCGTTTCTTCGCCGAGGAGGAGCACGGCTGCCAGATCCGTCGAGTAGCTGCCGCTCCTCGACGCTACCTCGAGATAGACGACCTTTGCGGCCTCCTGGTCCTCGGATCTGCGTGCGACTTCGAACCTCGCGCCCTGGTCCCCTTGCGCAGCAGCAGTTCGAAAAAGCGAGAGAGCCAGGACGGGATCGCGTTCGAAGGGTGGATCGCCCAAATCGAGCCAGAGTCCGACCTCGAAAGCAAATTTTGGGCTCAGTTCAGCCGCCCGGTACAGCCAGCGGCGGGCCAAATCGTGATCCTGCACGAAGCCATTCTGTCCATGAGTATAATGACAGCCGACCTCGAAGCACGCTTCGGCATTGCCAGCCTCGGCGGACCGCAATCGACTTGAGGGGCTTTCCTCGGCCATCTGCGCTCTCACATTGTTGGCCAGGTCCAAAACGTTATATGATTACCATGGCAAGTGAGGGGCAGGAAGATGCCGGACGTCTTCATCTCTTACAAACGGGAGGAACGTGCCCGCGTCGAGCGCTTGGCTGCGGCACTCGCGCGCCTAAAATTCGACGTCTGGTTCGATGCCGAACTGCAGCCCGGTGCGACATTCCTGAGTGAGATCAATCACGCGCTGAGCGCCAGCCGCTGCGTCATCGTGTGCTGGACGCCCGCCGCGGCGCGATCGATGCACGTCTTGGGCGAGGCCGAGCAGGCGCGCAGCATGGGCAAGCTGATCGCAACCTTCTTCACGCAATGCGTGTTGCCAGCCCCGTTCAACATGATCCATGCGGAGGACTTGGGCACTTGGAATGGCGATGTGAGCGACGGCCTGATGCCTTGGCGGAAGGTGCTCGGCGGCGTTTCGAGCCTCGTGCGCCGGCCGGGCCTCATTGAGTTCCTCGACTATTCCGCGGCCCACGATCCCGTCGCATTGAGACGCTGGGCCACTGAGAATTGGAAGGATCCGCTTGCCCCCGAGGCGCTCGAATTGGCGCGACGCATCGAGGCGGGAGACGCGCATGTCACGGCGAGTGCTGCTCCTCGTCAACGTGCGGCGGCCGAGACGTCGGCAGAGCAGGGCCCCGCGGCAAGCGCGCGTGACACTGTTGCCCACCTCGGCCCCAGGGCACAGCAAGCCGCAATGGCCGATGACGGCGGCGAGGCGCTCGTCAATCTTGGGCGCGACTATCTCCAGGGTTTCGGCGCGCCCAAGGATGCCGAGGCTGCGCGCGTGTTGTTTGAAGCGGCCGCCGGCAAAGGCGCGAGTGCGGCCTACTTCAATCTCGGGCTGATGTATTTGAAAGGTCACGGCGTCGTTGAGGACAGCGCCACGGCTCGGCGGCACTTCGAGGAGGCCGCGAGCCGGGGCATCACTGAAGCCATGACCAACCTCGGCCTCATCTTCGAACGCGGACTTGGTGTGCCGCGCGACTTCGCCAAGGCATTCGCGTACTACGAGCGCGCGGCCGCCGCAGGCGACGACGATGCGATCGCCAATCTGGCGGTCCTGCACGCGAGCGGGCGTGGTGTTCGGCAGGACTGGACGGAGGCACGTCGGTTGTTCGAGAAGGCTGCGCACATGGGAAACACACACGCACTCGACAACCTCGGCACCATCTACGCGCAAGGCCATGGGGTGGTGCCGAACCTTGAGCTTGCACGCCGATGCTATGAGGCGGCGGCGAAGGCCGGTGAAGTCAGCGCAATCTACAATCTCGGCGTCTATCATCTGGAAGGCAAAGCCGGCGAACAGGACCTGTCAGCTGCTCGCGACTGCTTTGAGCGCGCAGCACATTTCAATCACGCGAGCGCGATCGCGAATCTTGCCGCCATGTACGCCCAGGGATATGGAGTGACGCCCGATCTGCACAAAGCCGTCGGATTTTTTGAGCGCGCCGCGGAGCTCGGCGCGACGAGCGCACTCGTCAATCTCGGCCGGATCCGGAGCGATCCCTCGCTGGAACTCTTCGATCTGGCGGCGGCGCGCTCGCACTTCAATCAGGCGTGCGATCGCGGCGACGAGCAAGGTTGCTTCCAGTTCGCCAGAATGCTCGCCGCAGGCGAAGGCGGTCCTCGGGACCGGAAAGCCGCCGTCGAAATCTTGCGGCGGCTGGCCAGGCAGTCCACCGATCCCGTTGCGCGCGACCTCGCGGCAGAGGAACTTGAGAACTTGCGATAGCGGGGGCATCACAAGAGCTGTCCCGGGCAGGCCGCATAACCGGCGGGGCGGCTGCTGCTTCGAAGGGGGATGGCGGTTTGTCGACCTACGGGGCAGACTTTGACCTTCACTTCGGGTTCGCAAACCCCATCCGACACATAAGGATTGCTCAGTTTCATGGATACTCCCCCTGCCCAGCTGAAGCCCAAACGCATCCTTGCCCTGGACGGCGGGGGCGTTCGCGGTGTCGTAACAATCGCCTTTCTCGAGCGTATGGAGTCGAAACTCCGCACAGAACTCGGCCAGCCCGACCTTGTGTTGGGCGAGCACTTCGACCTCATCGGCGGAACCTCGGTCGGCTCCATTATCGCGACGATGCTGGCTCTCGGCTGGCCGATGGAACGCGTGAGCACGACCTTTCGGCTGTGGTGTCCGGAGATCTTTGGCCGCGCAATCGCATTAGGTGTTTTCCGTTCGCGGTTCGACGAACGTGAACTTGAAAAGCGGTTGTTTGAGACGCTCGGCCAAATGACACTCGCTGATCCTGCACTCAAGACTCGCCTGGCCATCGTGACCAAACGTATGGACACGGGCAGCGCTTGGTGGATCGTGTCCAACAATCCGGCCTCGCAGTGGTGGGATGGACAGGGGCCCGGCCAGCACAACAAGGATCTCAAGCTCGCCGAGTTGATTCGTGCTTCGACCGCGGCACCCACGGTCTTCGAGCCAAAACGGTTGCCGATCGAAACGGATCGCCCCTATGGCACATTCATTGATGGTGGCGTTTCGCCGTTTAACAACCCGGCACTCGCTCTCCTCATGCTCGCGCGCCTCAAAGGGCACGGCTTGCAGTGGCCACTCGCCCCCGACAAGCTCCAGCTGATTTCCGTTGGCACGGGTATTTGGCGCGATCTCATTCACTACGGCTTCGTGCAACGAAAGATTGCGGCTTGGTTCGGTGTCGTCGCGCTTCGTACGATGATTACGGACGCTCAGACATTGTCCCTCACGCTTCTGCAGTGGATTTCCAATTCACGCCGACCCTGGCGCATCGACGGCGAGATCGGTGACATGGCGGATGACGTGCTGGGCATCGGTTCCGGTCCTTGCGCACCACTCATTCAATTCCAGCGCTACGACCTGCGGCTGGAGGCGGAGCCGCTGGCCCCGATGATGCCGGGGAATAAGCCGCCGTCCGCCCGGCAGCTCACGCGAATGCGCAGCCTCGACAACCCGAGCCAATTGGAAACGCTTTACCAACTTGCCAAGAAGGCGGCCGTGGACCAGGTCGACGTCACTGATTTCCTGTGAAGCTAGCGGCGCGGACCGGTAGAATGCGGGCCATGCTCCGCATCGGCGTTACCGGTCATCGCCCCCAAAGGCTCGTCGTTTCCGAGCGCAAGCTTGCCCGGCGCGTCGCCAGCGTGCTGTCGGGCCTTGCGAAAGCGATGCTGGCCGCCGGTTGGTCAGGTGGCCGCCTGCTTGACATCAATTCCCCGCTGGCTGAAGGCGCTGACCGGATCGTGGCGCGTGAGGCGCTTGCCCTCGGGCAACGCATCACGGCCCTTCTGCCCTTCCCACGAGCGGACTACGAAGCGACATTCAACGATAAGGTGGGGATCGCCGAGTTTCGGGCGCTGCTGAAGCAGGCGGACGAGCGACTTCAATTGAGCGGCCGATCCGAGCGGGCCGAAGCGGGATATGTCGCGGTCGGCGTCCTGACAGTGGCGCGAAGCGACGTTATCCTCACGATATGGGACGGCAAGCCAGCCGCGGGGCGAGGCGGGACGCCTGAGATCATCCAGAACGCGATCGAATGGGGTGTTCCGGTGATCTGGATCGATGCCGCACGCGACAGAAAGCCGATGCTGCTGATGCGACCGCCCAAAGGCAATTCCGCGCTTCAGTTGGCTAAGCTTGCGCGCCGCGCCCGGCCCTTGGACAGAGCCTCGTATCGCGCGTTGATTGAATCGGCCCGGCCGCCCCCGCAGCGCGCGACTTCAAGCCTCAAGAGTAAGGCCTGATCGACAACAGCGCCGCGACCGGTCTCACAGATTCACACTTGGTGGAGGACCATTCGTCGGATCCGCAAGCGGACGATGGTGTTGCCAAGCCTGATGATCGGCGTCGAGGATGGATTGGACCGCACGCGCGTATCTCAATACACGGTCGCCATCGCCCGCTCGAGCGGCGAGCGCCACCTCCTCGCCCTCGGCGGCCTTCAATTCGTCGAGCCGTCGGCCTGAGTGGGCATACAGCGCAGCATTGCGCTCGTCCTGGTTCATCAGCATCCGCGCGCTGGCGTAGGCGAGCAGGCTCGAAGCGAATGTGTTGAGCCCGAGCTGCCAACGGACGGGTTCTTCGGAGAACTTCAACCACGACACCCGTGCGAGCAGCTCTGCCGGCCACAGGTCCAGGACGTTCACCACGCCGATTGCGACAGCCAATCCGATCGCGCCATAGGCGAGCCAGCGCAGGAGCGACGTTCCCTGTCCGCCGTCACTGTGTCGAGCGGCGTTGGCCACGAACCAATTGCGCTGGTAATCGAAATGCGCGGCATTGAACAATTCCAGCTTCTCCGACCAGAGTTGCGGGGGGCTGGGACTCGAGTTGCCGGGTGCAGCAAGCAAATCAGCAAACAACTTTCCACGAAGTCGCTCGGCCTCGGCGCGGGTCGTCAGCCATGTACCGATCGCCCCGGAGCGATTGAGCCAAAGCACGATCATGAGCGTCAGAATATTCGCGGCCGACTGGAAGGCGCTGATGGCGCCAGTGACCTGTCGCGGGAACGAGGCGCTGAAGGGCAGCAACGTCACCGCAGCGATGAGGGTGGCGAACGTCGTAAGTGTCAATGCCAGCCGGCCCAGATCCTTGTAGCGGCGCTGACTGTTTGCCGCCTGCCGGTCAGCCCCCTCGTAGGCGGACATGTCGTGCTCGAACGCTTCGCTTGCGAGCAACTGACGCAATGGCGAACCGGCGGGAAGTCCTGCAGCATGTGCCTCGATGATGGCGCGCTGTCCGTGCATACCGTGCTCGCTGCTGTGGCTAAGCAGTGTGGCGGAGGTAGACCACCAGGGATCCCCTATCGCGGACGCCGGCTCTACGCCCAGGCGTTTGGCTCCGGCGCTTGTAACATTTCGGAACGTACTCGTCTGCACTTGATGCCGCGACATCAAAGCGGACGCAAATGAAAAGCCCCGCCACGGTGACCGTGAAGCGGGGCTCATCATCACTTCCGATTGCTGCCCAGCAAAGCCGGGCTCAATTTACGAGGGGCTACCCTCGTTCTCTATCGTCAGCATTTGGATGAGAGTGCGGCTTGGCCTGATCAGTTGGCGCTACCAAACCGTGCCAGTGCCCTTCGGCTCCGGCCTGAGGAGTTCTGCGGTGGTTCCATGATACCTCCTCGCGCTATGGGTCTCTCCCGACGATCCCCGCTCTTGGAGGAGCGGAGGCACTATCGCCTCAGTGCTCAACCCTTCGAATTCGGCGACCGTCACCCTTGAGTGTCGTACCGTGCGCGTTGAGTGTCAAGGTGCGCCGGCCAGCTAATTGCTAACTGGGCGCGCTACCCTTTCGTGTAGGTGGCATCAGGGGCGCTGCAGTCCGTAGTGGTCGCGCAACATGCGCCCTTCATACTCGGCGCGGAAGCGCCCTCTCCGCCTGAGTATCGGGACGACCTCCTGTGTGAAAACATCAAGCATCCACGGCAGCACCGGCGGCATGACGTTGAAGCCATCCGCGGCGCCGTTGTCGACCCAGTCCTCGATGACGTCCGCGACCTGCTCGGGTGTGCCGGCGATGACGAAATGGCCACGTGCGCCCGCCAGCTTGGCCAGCAGTTGCCGCATCGTGAGCTGTTCCCGGCGCACCGCGCCGACGATCAGCTCGGTCCGTCCACGTGAACTCTGGTTTTCGGCGGGATCCGGAAAATCCTCAGGCCGCAGGATCTGGTCGAGCCTGAATGCCGGAGAAATCGTGGCCGTCGAACCGATCGGATAGGCGCGTCAGGCCGATCTTCGGGTCGGCCAGCTCATTGAGTTCCTGCTGCAGGCGATTGGCTTCGGCTTGCGTGCCGCCAATCATGGCGCTTATCCCCGGCAGCACGAGGAGCTGATCGGGCGATCGCCCCGCCTCCGTGACGCGCGCCTTGATGTCCCGATAGAACTCCTGAGCCGTGCTCTTCTCGATGTGCGCCGTGAATACCGCCTCGGCATGGCGGGCCGCAAATGCCTTGCCGGTATCGGAGGAACCAGCCTGCACCAGCACTGGCCAGCCTTGCGGACCGCGCGGAAGGTTGAGGGGTCCGGCGACGTCAAAATTCTCGCCTTTGTGGCCGACTCCTCTGACGCGATCCTTCCTGACAAAAGTACCGCTTCGCGGATCATCGACGACGGCGTCGTCGCTCCAGCTGTTCCACAGCGCCTTGGTGAGATTTACGAACTCCTCGCCGATGTCGTAGCGGTCCGCGTGCGAAAGGCGGCCGCCGCCGCCAAAGTTCCGGCTGCCGGCCTGACTGAAAGACGTCACGATGTTCCAGCCGACGCGACCGCGACTGATGTGGTCGAGCGAGCAGAACTGGCGCGCGAGATTGAACGGCTCGGTGTGCGTGGTTGATGCGGTCGCGATGAGACCGATGCGGCTGGTCGCGTGGGCGATGGCGCCGAGCGTGGTCAGCGGCTCGAGCCAGACGCGCGCGGAGGTGTCGACATCCGGCGGCAGGTTCAGCACATCCGCGAGGAAGATCGAATCGAAATGGGCGGCCTCGGCCTTCTGCGCGCATTCGATGTAGTGCTCGATATCCATCAGCGATCGCTGCGACGCGCGCGGATGGCGCCAGGCGGCCTCGTGATGACCGCGGCCATAGATGAAGAGATTGAGGTGCAGCTGCTTCTTCATCGCACCCTCCCAGTCAGCTCAACGCCAAATTTGGACCGCCCTACGTATTCTCGATACCGTCGCGCATCAATCCCCAGCGCATTGTCGTTCGCTGCTCGATCGGCCTGAGTATGAGGCGATCCATGATCAGCCAGGTAATGCCGATAGCGAGCATCCCGACGACGATCCGCGGCGACTGGAAATACTGCTGCGCATTGAAAATGGCGTAGCCGATACCGTCGGTGCTGGCGATCATCTCGCCACCGACCAGCGACCGAAAGCCGAATGCGATACCGAGCCGGACCCCCGTCATAAGATTCGGCAGCGTTGCGGGAAAGATGACGTGTGTGATCACCGCCATGCGGCGCGCACCCAAGGTTTGCACGGCCTCGATCAGCACCGGCTGCACCGTGCGGATGCCGGTCAGCAGATTGTGCAACACCGGAAAGAACACGGACATCACGATGATGAACGTCACCGCACCCTGCCCAAGCCCGAACCACAGTATGGCGAAGGGGATCCATGCGAGGCCGGGAATGGCCTGGAGAAGATTGACCAGGGGGTCGAAGAAATCGCGGCTGGCGCGGTTGAGGCCCATGAGGTAGCCGAGCGGCACTGCGATGCCGGCGCCGACGAGGAAGCCGAGACCGAGGCTCTTCAAGCTGACGCCGAGATTGACGAGCAGGACGCCCGACGCGATGTCGGCCACGAAAGCCTGGAACACCTGCAAGGGCGACGGAAATAGAACCGACGGCCAGATATCGAGCGACGAGAGGAGCTGCCAGATCGCGACACCCACGGCGAACGGAAACAATTCCCGGGCAATGTGCGTGACCACCAGCCACGGCGTGCGGCGGCTGAGAGAGAGCGTCGTCACCGATGTACCTCTGCTCCTGCGCCGGGGCGCTCGATGCTGGCCGTCAGCGTGTCGCGATAGTGCTGGAATCGGGGATCGTGCAAAAGTTCAGTCCAGCGCCGCGGCCGCGGCAGATCGATGTCGATATCGGCGACGATCCGGCCCGGCCGACCCGATAGCGCGACGACCCGATCCGACAGAAACACAGCCTCGTCGATTGCGTGGGTCACGAAGAGCACCGTCGTGCGTTCGGTCGTGGCGATAACGGCCAACTCCTCCTGCAACCGTTGGCGCGTCATCGCGTCAACTGCCGCGAACGGCTCGTCCATCAGCAGCACCGTTGGATTGTTGGCGAGAACGCGCGCGACGGCCGCGCGCTGCCGCATACCGCCGGAAAGTTGATGTGGGTATTTGTTCTCGAAACCGGTGAGGCCGACCATATCGATGAAGCGGCGGGCGACGCGCGCACGCTCCTCCCGCGCGACACCCTTGAGCCGCAGGCCAAACTCGATGTTGGCCTGCGTCGTTTTCCAAGGCAGCAGCGCGTACTCCTGAAACACCATGCCGCGATCCGCACCCGGCCCGGTGACCCTGGTGCCGGAGACCTTGATCTCGCCTCCGGTCGGCCGATCGAGCCCGGCAACGATGCGCAGGAAGGTCGATTTCCCGCACCCCGACGGCCCGATCACGGACACGAACTCATGCGCTCTGACGCTCAGCGAGATGTCGTTCAACGCGTGAACGTTCTCGCCGAACGTCGGATCGAAGAAGGTCTTCGAGATGTCGCGAGCGACAAGGATCTCCGACACGTCAGCCTTCATCATTTGAGGAACGCGCCGTGCTTCGCCTGAACCTCGCCGACGATGCGCTTCAGCTCGACGAGATGATCGTCAGGGTTCACTTCGACCGGAATGAGCTTCTCTGCCGCAAGATATTGCGCAGTCGTGACCAGCGATTTCGCCGTGAAGTCGTCGATCAGGGGATCGTAGTTCAGCCACTTGAACGTCACCTCGACGATGCGCGGCTCGACCTTCAGGAACTCGGCCTCGAGTGCAGCCGCCTCCTTCGGATTCATGCGCACCCACTGCTGAGACTCCCACAGCGCCGCGACCGCGTCCTTGATCCTCGTTGGATTCTGCGCGGCCCAAGCATCGCTGATCAGGAAGAATCCTCCGCCCTGCACGACCTTACCGAGGCGCATCAGGATTTTCCCTTCGCCCGCCATCTTCTCCTCGGTCAGAGTGAGGAACGGTTCGAGCCCGACCATCGCATCGACGGCGCCCTGAACCAGCATCGGCCCCATATTGCCGTACGTCGCGTTGACCCGGCTGACGGCATCGCGCGGCAATCCAGCCTGCTGGATGATCTGGCTGAGGCCTTGCGCCGGTGCCGTACCCTGGGGGACGGCGACCTTCTTGCCCTTGAGGTCGGCGGGAGAACTGATGTTTGCCGAATTGCGCACGAGGACGCCGTAGGAGTCGCCGCCCTTCGCGTACATCGAGTAGGCCTTGAAGGGGAGCTTGTTGGCCCAGGCGACCACCGTCGATTCGACGCCGCCGCCCGACCAGTCGGCCTGCCCCGCGGCCAGCGCCTGATTGGCCTGTACGCCCGTCGCCAGCGACTTCACTTCGACATCAAAACCGTATTTTTCAAAGATGCCCTTCTTCACGCCGACGTAGAAGGCCGCCTGCGAAGCGGTGGTCAGGATGCCGAAGCGTACCTTGACCTTGTCCTGCGCGAGCGCCGGCGACGTGCTCGCGAGCACGGTGACGGCAAGGGCTGAAAGTGTCGCGTACTTGATCCAGTTCATGGCGTTCTCCCATTTTGAGTTGGCCCTCTATTGGGCTTTTATTGTTGCGAGCGGCGCTCAGGGGCGAACGCCGTACCGTGCCTTGGGTCCGAGTGTGGTCTTGATCCTGGCTTGCGCCGCATCGATGAAACGGCAGAGATAGGCGCGTGTCTCGCGCGGATCGATGATATCTTCGACGCCGAAGGCTTCGGCCGTGCGGAACGGCGAGGCCATCGCGCGCAGATCCGCCTCGATTTCCCGCTCACGCGCTTTCGGATCGGGTGCGCGCCGCGATCTCACGACGGAACGCAGCGGCGACACCGCCCTCGATCGGCAGCGAGCCCCATTCGGCCGAAGGCCAGGCGATCTTGAAATCGAGGCCGTTCTTGTCGGTGGCACCCATGCCGGCCATGCCGTAGCACTTGCGCACGACGACCGTGTACATCGGCACGCTCGCCTGCAGCGCCACGTACACCGCCCGCATACCCTCGCGCAGCGTCGCCGCGGCCTCGGCATCCTTGCCGACCATGAACCCTGGCACGTCGACGAAGAACACGAGCGGGATGTGGAAGCTGTCGCACAGCTCGATGAAGTGCGTCTGCTTGCGCGCCGCACGCACGTCCATGGCGCCGCCGTAGACCATCGGGTTGTTGGCGAGGAAGCCGACGACCTTGCCGTTCATGCGTGCGAATGCGGTGATGAGCGCCTTGCCGTAGGTCGGCTGGATCTCGAAGATACTGCCCCTGTCGGCGACCAGTTCGATCAGCTTGCGCATGTTGTAGGGGCGACGGCGGTCGCGCGGGACGATCGACGCAAGCGCATCCTCGGCGCGATCGACGGGATCGCCGATGTCGGCGACCGGCGGCATCTCCCAGACATTCTGCGGCATGTAGGAGAGGTAGCGGCGGATCATCGCGAAGCACTCGGCCTCGTCCTTGGCGCGATTGTCGATGGTGCCGGCATGATCGACGGCGATATCGGCGCCGCCGAGCTCCTCCTTGGTGATCTTCTGGCCGAGCGAGCGCTCGACCACCGGCGGTCCGGCGGCGAACACCTGCGAGGTGCCCTTCACCATCACCGACCAGTGCGAGAGGATCGCGCGCCCGGCCGGCCCGCCCGCGGCGGTGCCCAGCACAGCGCTGACGACCGGCACCTTGCCCATCAGTTCGACCGAGCGCTCGAAACCGTGCACGCCCGGGAATACCGAGTGACCGCGCCGGTTGATCGAGGTGACGCTGCCACCGGAGCCATCGATGAGATTGACGAGCGGGACGAGGTAGCTCGCCGCGAGATCCTCGATGAAGCCGCCCTGGCCGCCTTTCTTGCGGTCGCCCGACCAGCTCGTGCCGCCGCGGATCGTGAAATCCTCGCCGCCGATTGCGACCGGCCGGCCGTCGATGCTGGCCAATCCCATCACGTACGGCGCCGGGGTGACGCCGGTGAGCTTGCCGTCGGTATATCGGCCCTGCCCCGTCAGGCCGCCGACTTCTTGAAATGTCCCGGCATCGACCAGACCGCCGACGCGTTCGCGGATCGTGAGGCGGTTCTGATCGTGATGCTTCTGGACGGCCTCGGCGCCGCCGAGACGCTGCGCCTCCGCGCGACGAAAGCGCAGTTCCTCGATCTCCGGCTGCCAGCCGACGGTCGCTGTTTCTTTCGGGAACTCGTCGCTCACGTGTTTGTCTCCCACCCGCGCGTCAGCTTTCCAGCACCGCCACTACCTGGCCCTCGGACACCGGCGTCTCTTCCGTGACGAGGAACCTGACGACGGTGCCATCCTCGTCGGCGATCACCGGGATTTCCATCTTCATGGACTCGATGATCATGATGGTGTCGCCGGCCGCGATCTTCTGGCCAACCTCCGTCACGATCTTCCAGACCGAACCCGTCACCTCGGATTTCGCCTCGCATTCCGCCATTACTTGCGTCCCCTGGTCATTTGATCAACTCGTCGACGAGGCCCGTGTGCACCTGCCCGGAGCGGAACTGGTCCGATCCGAGCACGGTGACGAGCGCCGGTATATTGGTCTTGACGCCGCGCACCTCGAAGGCACCGAGCGCCTCGATGAGATCGTCGATCGCCCGGTCGCGCGTCGGCCGCTTGACGATGACCTTGGCCAGCAGCGGATCGTAGTGCGGCGTGACGTCCAGCCCCTCGCGGTATCCGGTTTCGATGCGGACGCCATCGCTCACGGGCGGGCGGAAGACCTCCAGCTTGCCCGGCGAGGGGAAGAAGCGCTTGGGGTCCTCGGCATAGACGCGCGCTTCGATGGCGTGACCGTCGAGCGACGGCGCGTTCGGCAGCACGTCGGCGAGCTTCTCGCCGGCGGCGAGGCGGATCTGCGTCTTGACGATGTCGACGCCGGTCACTTCCTCGGTGACGCCGTGCTCGACCTGGAGGCGTGTATTCATCTCGAGGAACGAAAAGGCGCCGTCGGCGTCCATCAGCATCTCGACGGTGCCGATGTTGTTGTATCCTGCCGCGCCGAGTTTTGCCGCGATGTCGTCGGACATGGCGCCGATCATGGACCGGGCAATGCCGGGGGCCGGTGCCTCCTCGATGATCTTTTGATGGCGGCGTTGCACCGAACAGTCGCGCTCGAAGAGGTGGATGCAGTTGCCGAAGTTGTCGGCGATGATCTGCAGCTCGACATGACGCGGCCTCTCGACCAGTCGCTCGAGGTAGACCTCGGCGCTGGCGAAGCTGCGCTGAGCCAAGGACGCGGACCTTCTCGACCGCGGCGACCAGCTCCGCTTCGTTGTGCGCTGTCAGCATGCCGATGCCGCCTCCGCCGCCAGCCGGCTTGACGAGCAGCGGGAAACCGATCCGTCGCGCCGCCGCGACCATTGCCGCGGCATCTCCAGTGAGCACGTCGGTGCCGGGACCGACCGGCAAGCCATAGTCCTTCGCCAGTGCGCGCGCCCGCGTCTTGTGCCCCATGTCCTCGATCCAGCGCGGAGCCGGTCCGATGAAGATGGCGTCCAGGTCCGTGACCCGGCGCGCGAACGTCGCGTTTTCAGCGAGGAAGCCATATCCCGGATGCACGCCGTCGGCGCCGGTCCTCCGCAACAGCGCGATCAGGGTATCCTGGTTGAGATAGCTGTCGCGCGCCGCCGACGGCCCGATGTGGTGCGCCTCGGTCGACCATTCGAGCCAGGGCGCGTGGCGGTCGGCGTCCGAGTAGACGGCGACCGTGCGGATGCCCATCTCGCTCAGCGCGCGCAGCACACGCGCCGCGACCGCCCCGCGGTTTGCCACCATCACTTTGTTGAACGTGCGCGCCACGTCTCGTCAAACCCCTCAGGTGCTTGTCGGCCACGACCGCAGCAGATGCTGGCCGACGCCATTGGTCAGCCGCAACCGGTGCACGTCGAGCATTCGGATCAGATAGTCGCGCGTGGTGTGCGGCTCGATGACCGACTGCACCGCGTACATGCCGGCGATATCCCAGACCTCGCTGTCCTTGCTCATCGTCGCGAAGGCGTCGTCGAAACCAGCATCGCCTGGCGCGAGACCGTGCACGACCTTCACCGCGAATGTCGGGTCCATGAAACTTACCTCGGCGGTCGGCCACGCCGCGACCTCGTCGGAGTTCCGCCCGCCGCCCATGTTGAGATAGGCCTGCCCGTAGCTCTTGCGCAGGATCACCGAGATCTTCGGCATGGTGACCATCTGCAGCGCGTGCATGAAATTCATGATCTTGCCCGGCGCGCGCTTGCGTTCGGCATCGGTGCCGATGGCGAAGCCGGGCGTATCGACGAACAGCACGATCGGGATGTTGAAGCTGTCGCAAAGTACGAGGAAGCTTGTGATCTTCTCGCACGCTTCCGTATCGAGGGCACCGCCTTTGACGAGCGGATTGTTGGCGATGATACCAACGGTGCGCCCGCCGATCCGCGAGAGCGCGGTGACGGCGACCTTGCCGAATCGCGGCTTCAGCTCGAACAGGCTGTCCTTGTCGACGACCGCGCGAACGATGCGGCGGACGTCGTAGACCTGAGTGCGCTTTTCCGGCAGCAGCTCGACGATATCGCGCATGCCGTCACCGGAGCCGGCCGGAACCGGGCGCTCGGGCGGCGCTTCGTTGCAGTGCGACGGTAGATACGAAAGGAACGTGCGGATCGCCGCCAGCGCGTCCTCGTCGCGATCGACGACCATGTCGGCAAAGCCCGTGACTTCGGCGTGCAGCTTCCATCCGCCAAGCTCTTCGGGATCGACCGTTTCGCCGATCGCCAGCGAAGCGAGCAGCGAACTCGATACCGCCAATACCGCGCCCTTGCGGATCACGCAGAAATCCGACAGCACCGCATACCAGCTCGACGAACCATACGAGAGGCCGAGCGTCGCCGACGCCCACGGCGTTTCGCGCTGACGCACGTACTGCGTCGGATCGTTGCCGAGCAGCGATCCCATGCCGCGCGATCCCATGTGGTCGGGCATCCGCGCGCCGGACAACTCGCCGAGGAAAATAAGCGGCATCCCGCGAGACGTGGCGACGCGCTTGGCGTGCGCGATCTTGCGGCCGTTGGTTGCCGCGGACGACGCGCCCATGACCGTGAAATCGTTGGAGACGACAGCGACCTCGCGGCCGTCGACACGCCCAAAGCCCGCGATTTTTCCGTCCGCCGCCGACCGGTCGCGATCTTCCGGACGCGAGGACGAGACGCCGAACAAACCGGACTCGATGAAGCTATCGGGATCAAGGAGACCGGCGAGCCGCGAGCGCGCATCGAGAACGCCTGCAGCTTCGCGCCGCGCCAGCCGCTCGGGTCCACCCATAGCGAGCGCCTTGGCCTGACGCACCGCAAACTCGCGCTCGAGACGCGCCCGCCGCGGTAGTGTTGCATCAGCGTTCTTCTTGTCGACGGACATTCAGGTCGAACTTTCCGTTCTTGTGATCATGACTGTGACGCGGGCCCGCCCGCGCAAGCGATGACGCCGGCGCGCGCGAGATCAGCGATCTTCGTATGATCGTATCCGAGCACGTCGCCGAGGACTGCGGACGTGTCCTGCCCGATGGTGCGGCCGGCATGGCGGACGCTGCCCGGTGTCGCCGACAGTCGCGGCACGACGCCAGCCATCGCGACACTGCCCATGGCCTCATCGGGCGCGGCGACGATCGACTTGCGCGCGGCGTAGTGCGGATCGGCGAAGATGTCGGCGATCGTATAGATGCGCGTTGCTGGGACCGCGGCTTCGGTGAGCGCCTTTTCCAGCGTCGCGAGCGGATGCAGGAGCGTCCACGCGCTGATGATCTCATCGAGCGCGTCGGCGTTCCGGTTGCGGGCGAGCGCCTTGGCGAAACGTGGATCGGTCGCGAGCGCGGGTTGCTCCATCACCTCGGCGAGGCGCCGGAACAGGCTGTCCGCCATGGCCGTGATGAGGATGAAGCTGCCGTCGCCGGTGGGATAGAGGTTGTTGGGATTGCTGCCCGGCAGCCGCGAGCCCGTCCGGTTCGCGACGTGCCCGGTCTTCTCGAACGCCGGCACCCACGGCTCCATGAAGTTGAACGCGCATTCGTAGAGCGCCGCGTCGATGAATTGGCCGCGGCCGGTCACGTTGCGGGCCATCAGCGCCATCACCGCGCCATAGGCCGCGTGCAATCCGGTGATGTAGTCGGTGAGGGATACCGCGACGCGGGAGGGCGGCCGATCCGGATCGCCGGTCAGATGGCGCATCCCGCTCACCGCTTCGCAGATGACGCCATAGCCGGGACGTTTCGCGTAGGGGCCATCCTGGCCGTACCCGGAGATGCGCACCATCACGAGGCGCGGATTGAGTCGCGAGAGATCGTCCCAGCCGAGCCCCCAGCCTTCCAATGTGCCGGGCTTGAAATTCTCGACCACCACGTCGGATTTCGCGGCGATCTCGCGCACGAGTGCGTGGCCGTCCGGGCGCCGCAGGTCGATCGAGATCAGCTTCTTGTTGCGGAAGATGCTCGCCGCGTAGAGGGAATGCCCTTCGTGCTGCTGGCCCATCGTGCGAACGGGGTCACCCTCGGCCGGCTCGACCTTGATCACCTCGGCGCCGAAGTCAGCGAGCATACGGCCGCAGAACGGCCCCGCCACGGTGGAGCCGATCTCGAGCACCCTGATGCCCGTGAGCGGACCCTGGTCCATCGCCACGCGCGCGTCCTCCCGATTGCCCGGCCCACGCCTCACAGGACGTAGTTGCGGAATCTGTTCAACGACTTTTTCGCACTTCTCATGTTCAAGCGTTTCAGCCGCTCCGCCTCGGCACCATCACCGCGCCGCATGGCCCCGAGCACGGCGCGATGCTGCGCCAGCCCCGTTTCCGCGCGGCCCGGCAAGATGATGATACGGCGGATGACGAAGTTGGTGCGCTCGTAGATGCTGTCGAGCATCTGCGCGGCGATCGGATTGCCGGCGGCGGCGATGGTGCGGCGGCGGAGCAGATCATAGCCGTCGACATAGGAATCGAAATCGCCGGCCTTGAGGAAGCTCGCCATCGGCTCGTCGTAGTGATCGACGAGATCCTGCCAGCTCTCGGGCGGCACGTTCTCGGTCGCAAGCCGCGCGCACAATCCTTCGAGCACCTCGCGGACATCGTAAAGCTTGAAGACGAGTTCCATGTCGAGCCGCGTGACGACGGCACCGCGGTTCGGAATCCGCTCGATCAGGCCGCGGCTCTCGAGCGTGCCGAACACGTCCCGGATGCGCGTGCGCGGCACGCCAAACTCGGCCGCGAGATCCTGCTCGCGCAACTTGGCACCCGGCGGAATTTCCTGTCCGGCTATGCGCCGCCGCAGAGCTTCGAGGATCTGTTCCGGCGTCGCCGCAACCTTCCCCCGCGGCCGCAGCGTTGCGGCTCGCGGAGCTATTTTTGAGCGCAATTTCAAAATCTTAGTCGACATTCGCGGACCCGGCGACGCATTCGTTGATCGCGAGCCTAGCGAGGAGGCAGCAAATGTGTCAACAATTATGTCACCATTTTTGCGCCGCAAAATGAGCCTCGATCGAGGCTAGGCCCATAGGCGGCTGAGCAGAGCCACGGCACAGACCTGCGAGATTGCCTTCCGCTAGGTGAAGGGCGCCATGGCCTCTGGGTTGGGTTCGAGCGTTGCTCGATCCCTTCCCTGGCGCTGCCGCGCCATTTTCGGACATGGTTGATCCCGGTGGCGACGATCGGGCAGGGTGCCAGTGCCCGGCGCCTGAGGTCACAATCATGCATCGCATCGACATTACGGACCTCGTCGCGAAGCTCGACAGCGCAGCCGGTAGGCCATTCACGCGCCAACTTCGCCTGCTCGTCCCGATCGGCGAGGTCGTGACGGCGGCCTCGCTGGCAGCAGCTACCTTCCTCACCATCCGGGGTCACGATCAAGGCCACGTGACTGTTCTCGCCGGCATTGCTGCGATCGGCCTGCTGCCCTATCTGGCGCGACTATGGCTTGGCTTCGCCGCGGGCCTGGAGATCGAAACGAAAATCCGCAAACGAGGTCGGGATGCGAAGGTCGAGCTGCCACCGGGCGCGTGGCGCAGCATGGGGGATATTGCCGCCGATCTCGATCACGTCAGGAATGCGGCGCAGCGGCTACTCCAAAGAGCCAAGCCCCCCGTCATCGCCAGGGTCTGGCCTGTCTTGCTGATGGTGGGATTTCTCACAGCGTTTCGCTTCCGCGGAAGCGAGTTGCATCTCTTCGCCGATGCACTCCTGCTGCTGTTTGTCGTCATCCTCTACTACATCCCGATGCACGCCATCTGCGCGCGCGGCGGTCGCGACATGACGCGAAACATCGTCGGACTTGCGCTGGCCGCACTTCTTGCATTCGTCGCCACCGGCGTCTCCCTATACGGCTTCACCGAGATCTATCAGGTCAAACACTCCCAATTGGACTTCACCGTCGTCGGCCTCAGCCCATTCATCTTTTTCCTCCTGAGCCAGCGGCTCGGCTACTGGGCAAGCGCCTCGGCCGATGAGGCACTGGCCGCCGACCTGCGCCACCCGTCGCTGTTTCTCCGCGCCTTCGAGGACGAGAACGCGGCGGCCGGCTCCGAAAGCCTCCTGACTTCCAGCGGCGGTAACCTGCACATCCCGATCGAGCACATGATCTCGAACCGCATCGCGCGTTACGGGCCCTTCATAGCAATCGGAGATCCAAAAACGCGACACATCACCATTGGTGCAAACCGTCACCAGATCCGGTCCGACGAGGATTGGAAGGAAGTCGTCCTTGGCTACATGAAAGCCGCCCGGATCATCGTAATGCTCGCGGCCCGGACGCAAGGTACGACTTGGGAGTTGCAGCAAATCGCGCAAGAGGGGCTTACGGACAAGCTTCTTCTCATTTTTCCGGCGATCGACTGGCAGACTGACGCGCAAAAGCAGGAGCGACTGGAGTTGGTCCGCTCCTGTTTCGTCGGCACGCCCCTCCATGACGCGCTGCTCGACCTTGATATTCGAGCCCTGAGGGCCGTCGTCGTCGACCCCCGGACTGGCCCCATCGCCATTGCATGTCGGACACCGAGTGACACCGCCTACGAGATTGCCGTGATGATCGGATTGTGCGTGCTGCTGGCCAACGTCATGGAGACGGCGGCGCAAGCTGCCCCCGGCTCGCCGGCACGTGACGTTCCAGCGAGCAATCACGCATGTCAGCAGCCCCTCCAGACAGCCGATCTTCCTTCCGGGACGGTCTCTTCGAGTGCGGCTCGATCTTCGGCAATTCGGCCTGGTCTGCTGGCGCCGGGGATGACGGCCGCGACTGCGGCTCGAAGGCGCCCGGAGCTGTTTAGCAGGACGTAACAAAATCCAACGAACCATAACTGGCGACGACCAGGGCGGCGGATTAGCTCTGGTGTGGCACCGACATGCAGGTGCTGCACTTGAGATCAAACGCGGACCCGAGCCCGAAGCCTCGGGTACACTAGGAAAGGATACTTCCATGAAGTCGTCAGCCATCATCGCCAGCATCGTACTCGCGCTCACGGCCGGCACGGCAGTCGCCCAGTCCGGCAATTTCGACGCACGCAAGTTCTTCGATCGCCTGCAGCTCGAGGGCGCATCCGTGCCCGCGAGCTTCGATGCCCGCGCTTTCTTCGACAAGCTCCAGTTGGAGGGCGCGAGCAGCTCCCGTCCTCTCACTGCCGAGGAGTTCTTCGAGAAGCTCCGCGCGGAGGGCGCTTCCGTACCGACCAAGTTCGACAGCAAGGCCTTCATGACCAAGATTCGGTCGGAGGACATGCTGCCGCCGGTCGTGGCGATCCCCAACAGGTAATGGCGAGGAGTGCCGGGTGTGCGTTTCGTCGCGTGCCCGGCACTCACGCTCGAATGCTGGTCCGAGGTGGTCATGAGCCCCCCGTGAAGCAGCCAGTGTCGGGAGCCCGGATATGCGGTACTCGAAATCGATAGCGTGCGTCGTCGCCATGGTTGGCACACTCGGTGTGGCGACCGCCGCAATGGCGGCCCCTCCCCAACCAGCCGAGAGCAAATCGTCACATCCGGCGCCGCTGCCGATGCCGATGGTCAGTTTCGCCCAGCTCATCGAGCGCGCCTTGCCCGCGGTCGTAAGCATCAGAGTGACAGGCGAAACGCTCGTCCCCGTTCAGTTGCGCCAGGGAGATCCCCCTGCCGAGCCGGCCCGGCGCCCGTTCAAGTCCGGCGGCTCCGGTGTCATCGTCAATGCCGAACTGGGATTGATTGCGACCAACCACCATGTCGTCCGCGATGCGGTGACGATCGAGGTCGGCCTTCACGACGGCCGGGAGGTGCCCGCGACGCTGGTCGGCGTCGATTCTGGCACCGATGTCGCGATGATCAAGATCGATCTCAAAGATCTGACATCGATGCCGTTCGGCGATTCGTCGCAACTTCGCGTCGGCGACTTCGTCATTGCGATCGGCAATCCCTTCGGTCTCGAAGGCAGCGCAAGTTTCGGCATCGTCAGCGGCCTGAAGCGTTCAGGCATCGGCTACGATATCTACGAGAGCTTCATCCAGGTCGATGCAGCGGTAAACCCCGGCAATTCCGGCGGCGCACTCGTCAATCTCAACGGTGAACTCGTCGGCATCAACACGGCCGTAGGGCGTGGGGGCGGCGGCGCCGTCGGCATAGCCTTCGCGATCCCCATCAACATGGCATACCGGGTCGGCTATCAACTCTACAAGCACGGGCGCATGCGCCGCGGCTCGCTCGGCTTCGAGACGACGGACCTCTCGCCGGCCTTGGCGAAGCAGCACAACCTGCCGAACAGGCGCGCCGCGCTCGTCTCGCGTGTCGCGCCCGGTTCTCCGGCGGACAAAGCGGGCATCAGGCCTGGATGCATCATTGTTGCCGTCAATGGCGCCTCGATCCGCAACAGCGACGACTTCGTTTCCCATTTCGGCAGCGCCGTCGTCGGGGACGAACTCGAGATCGAATTTGTGAAGCCAACGGGAACGCAGACGCACCGCCTCACGGTGACCGATCAAATCACCGCCCCACCGGCCGTTACGATCTCGCGCGACGTTGACGGACTAGGCGGCCTGACGGTCACAAGCATCTCACCTCGCTCGCCGCTCTATGGCCAAGTGCGCGGCGTCATCGTCACCGGCGTGGAACCGAACGGTCCCGCGCACGCATCCGGGCTGCGCACCCAGGACATCATCCAGTCGGTCAACGAACTCACCATAAGCGAAGCCAGTCAGATCTCGGAGTTCACACAGTTTGCCGTGCCGCTCGCGAAAGCACGGATCACGCGCGCCGGCACCCCCTACATCGTGGACTTCGGTGGTCGCTAGAAAGTTCGATGCGCCACTTCATGGCGGACCGCCACACAACACAGGAGAACGATCATGTCGCTGAAGCAAGTTGTCGGAGCTGCCGTCGTGAGTGCGGCCGTCGCTGCGAGCGCGGCCGAACTCGAGGCCCGCGGCAGCAGCCGCCGACGCTCCGGTCATTGTGCTCGTGCACGGGGCATGGGCCAACGGATCAAGCTGGGTGCGTGTGATACCACTCCTGCAATCGCGCGGGCTCGATGTGATCGCTGTCCACAACCCCCTGACTTCATTCGAAGCTGACGTCGCCGCCACTCGCCGCGTGATCGACGCGCAGACCAGAGGCGTGATCCTGGTCGGTCATTCCTATGGCGGCGCGGTGATCACGGAGGCCGGCGCCAGCAGCAAGGTGCGCGCCCTCGTCTACGTGGCCGCCTTCGCGCCATCCGATGGCGAGTTCGATCAACGCCATCGTTGGGCCGTCCGGGCAGCCGGCATGGTTCAGCCAGATCCGCCCCGATGCCGGCGGCATGCTGACTTGGTCGCCGGAGGGAATGGCGAAGTATTTTGCACCCGACCTTCCCGCACAGGAGGCGGCGCTGCTCGCCGCGACCCAGGCGCCGTTCTTCGCGGGTGCCTTCGACGCCAAGGTGACCTCGGCAGCCTTTAGACGCAAGCCGAGCTGGTATGTCGTTGCCGACAACGATCTCATCATCCCGGCGCCGCTGCAGATCGCTTTTGCCGGCAAGATGGGAGCGAAGACGAGCCACGTTGGGTCGAGCCATGTGCCGATGCTGTCTCAACCGCAGGCAGTCGCGGAGGCGATTCTCGAAGCGGTCGATGGTGCCAAGTGAGCGCTCGGACGGCGCTCCGCAACGTGGCGAGCGACGCGACGACGAACAAAGACGACGCAATTCGACGGACGTTCCCTGGACATCATCAACTCAAATCAAACTGGAGAGCATCATGAAACACGCCAGCATGTCGGAAATGAAGGTCGGCCTCCGCATCCATGCGATCGCATTCGCCCTGGGCATGCCGCTGCTCTTGGTCATCAATTTTTTCACCGGTTCGCCCTATTGGGCTCTGTGGGTGCTGCTGGGCTGGGGCGTGGGTCTACTTTCCCATTGGTGGGCGGTTTGGTTTCACGGCGCCCGCAAGACCGAAGCCACCTGATGTTTCTCCGCGCCGCCATCGTGAGTGCCGGATCGGAGGCGCTTCGGTGCTCATAGCCGTCGATACCGTTGTGATCTATTTGGGTGCTGCCTAGGAGGCGCTTCGATACATCATGACCTGGATCATCCCCCATTAATATTCAGATCCGCCTGGCTATTGGGCGAGGTAACCGCCGTCGATCACCAGTTCCGTTCCGGTGACGTAGCTGGACTTATCGGACGCCAGGAAGAGGCAGCCGTACGCGACTTCGATCGGCTTGCCCGCCCGCTTCATCGGCGTCGCACCGATCGTTGCCGCGTTGAGATCCGGCGCTTGTGCGTCCGTGAGCGGAGTCGCGATGAAACCCGGATGCAGAGAGTTCACGCGGATACCCTCGCCGACATACGTCATCGCCGCGTTCTTGGACATGTTGCGGACCGCGCCCTTGACGGCGTGGTATGAATGGGCGCCGGCGACTGCGGCACTGCCCCAGATCGATGAGATGTTCACAATCGCGCCCGACTTCTGCCTTCGCATGACGCGGACGGCCTCGCGCATGCCGAGGAAGACGCCGGTCTGGTCGATCGCGATCATCCTCATACATTCCTGCATTTGCAGTTCGTGCAGGGGCTCGTAGGCGATGATCCCGGCATTGTTGATCAGAACGTCGAGCCGGCCGGTCTTTTCGACGACGGTGTCGACCACGGTTTCCCAGTCGCGCTCGCTGGTGACATCGAGTTTTATCGCTTCAATGCCCTGCGCGTTTGGCTTTCCTGGCGACGCGATATCGCTTGCGAAGACGGTCGCGCCTGGAGCTGGCGATATTGGCCTGGAGAAACCCCCGTCACCTTGCGAAATGCACGCGCGAAGCTTGCTTGCGATCCAAAGCCCGTGTCGAGAGCGACTTCCGCCATCGACGACTTATCGGACAAGAGCAACTTCTGCGCGGCCTGGATGCGACGCTCGATCAGGTACCGGTGAGGGGGCCGCCCGGTCGCCTCGTGGAACAGACGTGAGAAATGGTAGGGACTGAGACAGGCTTCGCGTGCGAGGTCGTCGAGTGATATGTCGTCCGCCAGCCGTGCTTCCATAAAATCCAGCACCCGCTGGAGCCGCTTCGCATCGAGCGACGGCGTCCGCGCCGATGGCTGCCAGCGGTCAACCGTATAGTGGCCGATGAGATGTGCCGCGAGCATGGTTCGCAAGCCATCGGCAAAAACGCGGTCGATTGGCTGAGCATCGCGCCCAAGCAATCCGTGCAGGGCCGTGCCGATTTGCGCCAGCATCGGATCAGCGAGGGCAGCGGCATAGGCCAGTCGAGTTCTGCAGGGATCGATCTCGTAGTCGGCGAGCGCGCTGGCTTCGAGTAATTTGTCCGGCAGGAAGATAAGCAGGCATTCGGTCGAGCCGTCGAGCTCGAGCTGGGTTTCATGGGTGCCGGCTGGAACCAGCCAGCTTGTTCCCGGCCGCGCGATGCCTTCCTGCTTCTGCCCGTCGCCCGTGCGCCGTACGATTGCCTGGCCCGACACGATGTGGACAAGCTCGTTGCATGCCGGCGTCACACAATTCTGCGCACCCGAACCGATCTGCCGATGTTCAACGCGAAGCGCGTCCCACTCGGCCACGCCACCGAGCAGCGTGCTGGCTTGATACTTACGTTCACCATGCGCTTGCAGCATGATCCAGTCTCGGCGTTGAAGCCCAAACCGGTTCAATCGCCCGGCTGCTGGGCAGTCAGTGGGTTTCCATCAGAGCGTTACAATCATGCTGAGGCGACGGGACGCTTGGCAAGTTAAGCGCGGTTAAATGCGCTTGGCGAAAAGGGCGAACAGCAGTTATCTTTCCACGTCATGAAATGTCGGCAGCGTGCTTTTTTAGGATCCGACGGCGCGAATTAAAAATCATACTGAGGGAGTTGATTGTGACGGGCGATCTCTCCGGGCGGCCGTCGCGATCCTTCGCTTTCGGGCCATTTGTTCTCGTCCCCGAGCGCCAGTTGCTCGTCAAGGGTGAGGCGCCGGTCCGGATCGGAAGTCGAGCGCTGGATATCCTGACGGCGCTGGTCGAGCGCCCTGGGGAGGTGATCGGCAAGCGCGAGCTGCTGTCGCGGGGCTGGCCGAATACGTTTGTCGAGGAAGGCAATCTCAAGGTCAACATGGTGGCCTTGAGACGGGCGCTCGGTGAAGGGTCAGCCGCGACGCAGTACATCGCTACTGTGATCGGCAGGGGTTATCGCTTCGTTGCTCCAGTCCAGTTTCCAATTCAACCGACCTATTGCCCGATGCCGAGGCGGCATCATCGCACAATCACAATCTGCCGACCGCAACGACCCGCATCGTCGGGCGACAGGATGCGATCGCCGCGATCCGGCGGGAATTGGATGAAGCCAGGCTCGTATCGATCGTCGGGGCCGGCGGCATCGGTAAGACGACGGTTGCCCTTGCCGTCGCCGAACACGCGGTCGGGTTGCCCAGAGATGGCGTGTGGCTCGTCGACCTGTCGCCACTGAAGGACCCGACTTTCGTCGCGAACGCCATTGCCACGGCAATTGGCCTGGCGGCGAATTCCGCAAGCATGCTTGCTGCGCTGTGCGGATTTCTGCGCGACCGCGAGATGCTGCTTGTGCTCGACAGCTGCGAGCACATCATCGATGCCGTGGCTGCCTGCGCGGATCGCATCCTGGCAGATGCTGCGGGCGTGAAGATCCTCGCGACCAGCCGAGAACCGCTTCGAGTGAAAGGGGAGCGTGTCCGCCGGTTGCCGGGGCTGGGCATGCCGCCGCTCTCGTCTGGTCTCAAGGCGGACGAAGCCCTCGCGTTCCCGGCAATTCAGCTCTTCGTCGACCGCGCGACCGACAGACTCGAGTCGTTCAGCCTGAGCGATACGGATGCGCCTATCGCCGCCGAGATCTGCCGGAGGCTCGACGGCCTCGCACTTGCGATCGAGCTCGCCGCGACGCGCGTCGATGCGTTTGGCATCGGCGAACTGCTCGATCAGCTCGACGATCGGTTCCGCCTCCTCGCGGGGCGGCGGGCAGGCCCGGAGAGACATCGCACGCTAGCGGCGACGCTCGACTGGAGCTACAGCCTCCTTGCGGACCGCGAGGCCGTCCTGCTGCGTTCCGTTTCTGTGTTCGCTGGCGCCTTCCGCGTCAATGGCGCGCTGGCCGTATGCAACGGAAGCCCAGTCGAGGTGCTGGATGCGCTTGCGCAACTTGCCGCGAAGTCGCTGCTTGCGGTGGACACGGCCGCCGAGGTGGCCACCTACCGCCTGCTCGACACGACGCGCGCCTATTGCCTCGAACGATTGCGATCAGCGGCGAGGACCAAGCCGTTCGCCGCCGCCATGCGGAGCATGTCTGTGCGGTGCTCGAGCAGGCCGCGAGCGAGTGGTCGCAGCGTCCTGCCCGCGAATGGGGTGCCAATTACGGGCCCGTTGTCGACGATCTGCGCGGCGCGCTCGCCTGGGTCGGCCGGGACGAGGCGAACCGCTCGCTGCGAATCCGGCTGACCGTCGCAGGGCTTCTGCTCTGGAATCATTTCTCACTCATCGAAGAATGCCACGTTCATGTTTCGCGGGCGGTCGAGGAACTCGACGCCGCGGGACTAGCCGGCACGGCGTTCGAGATGAAGTTCAAGCTGTGGCTCGGCGGCTCCACAATGATCACGCGCGGCCTCAAGCCTCAGGCGATGGACGCATTGCGACGGGCATGGGAGATCGCCAATCAGGTTGGCGACACTGATTATCGCCATCGCTGCCTGATGTTGATCGCAGCATATGAACTCTTTACGGGCGAGTACGATGCTGGAATGCGCACAATCGAGACCTTCGCCTCGGCAGCTGCTGCAGATGACCCTTCCATCCTCCCAGAGGGCGAAGTGCACCTAGGCATAGCTGAGCTCTTTCTCGGTCGCCTTCAAAGTGCCCAGCGGCGGCTCGAATCCCTTCAGCAGCGCGATCTGCGTTATTTCAATGGCTCGTACAGCGTGCGATACATGGCCGACATAGTCATTCTGTTGGAATGTGCGCTATCGCAGGTGCAGTGGTTGAGGGGCTTCCCCGACGCTGCCGCACGCACGGCGGACGCCGCATACGAGCGCGCCCGCCCGGCCCACCATCACCTGTCGCTGAACAATGCCCTCACGTATTCGTGCCCAATTTTCTATTGGAGCGGGCGTTACGAGGAATGTGGTCGATATGTCGATTTGCTCGCCGAACATGTCACGAGGCAAGGCCTGGTGACGCGGCGCCCGATTGCCCGTTTCTATCGCGCTGCCTTGGCGTTCGCGCAGGGCGACACTTCGTCCGATACGATTGACGGTCTCAAGTGGGCCATCGAGGAGTTCCGCAGTTTCAATTATCTGACGCGGATGCCCTATTACCTCGGTGTCCTTGCGGATGCCTATGCCAAGCGCGGCCTCCTCGGCGACGCTCAAACGACCATCCAAGCCGCGTTCGACTGCGCCGCCGCGCAGAACGAGCGATGGTGCGTTCCCGAGGTTTTGCGGATCCGGGCCGCCATTCTTACCGCTGAGGGTCGCTCGGACGACGCGGAAGCGGCCCTCGTCGAGTCGATGGCGATTGCCCGGGAGATCGGCGCGTTGTCATGGCGTTTGCGCGCGGCAAATGATCTCGCGAAGCTCTGGCAGGGCCGGTCGCGGCGCGGACGAAGCACACAGGATGCTGCTGCCCGTCTACAGCGAGTTCACCGAAGGGTTCGCAACGCGCGACCTGGTGGTCGCCGCCGGCCTCCTCGCCTCGCTCGCGCGCCCCGGAGAGGGCGAGGCGGCATAGCCGCCTGACCACGGCCTGTATCGATTGCTCCGTACCCGTCGACCACGGACAGCAAGATTTGCGCGTCGATGCGCAAGATCGGGAAATACCTGGGCCCTGGGCTGATGCACGCTTGGCGTATCGGGTTCGAAGTGGGGCGATCCACTTCAGCTCGGATCAAAGCTCATGAGCTCAAATAGGGACAGCGTGCACCAATGGATCGATCCAAGGAGTCCGGCAAGCATTCCGATCTCAACCGGCGTGACGTCATTCGCGCTGCCAGCGCCACGATGGTCGTCGGAGCCGGGGCAGCGATCGTCGATGCGGTCCCCGCGTCGGCCCAAACCCGCGGAACCAGCGACGGCGCTTCTCTCGGGATGAGACTTCAGGGCGTTCAGCACTTCGGGCTCACCGTGCAGCGCATGGACCGCGCGTACGAGTTCTACACGGAAGTGCTCGGTGGCACCGAGGTGATGCGCGACGGCGATTTCTACGGCGAGCGGATCCACAACACGCTCCTGACGGATCAGGAGATCGAGGCTCGCGTGCGTCAAGTCAATCCGCGCACGATGGGAATCCCGGATCTCAGGGGCGGCGCGCAGCGTTTGGACGTTCGCTTTATCCAATTCGACAATGTCGTGATCGAACTCCTCCAATACCGTGATACCGAGCAGCCCGCCGGCAGCGGTAGCGCCTTCGCCGAACCGCTGGATCATATGAGCCCCGCATTCCCGCGCATGATGCACATCTGCTTCCACATCCGCGACGAGGTCGATTTCAACACGTTCATTGCTGATCTGGAGGCAGAATCGGCGCGACGCGGAATGACCCAAGTCAGAGCCAATCGCGTCGTCACCGTGACGACCGAACAGGCACGGTTGTCGGCGCCGATTAAGTCGAACAGCAATGGAATCACCGAAGGTCAGTCGAACGGGTGGAGGCTGATCTACTGCAAGGGCCCGGAAGGCGAGCAACTGGAGTTCGTGCAGGCGCTCGGTCCCGTCAAAAAGCTCTTTGCGAGCGCGTTCGACGCACACCGGCGCACGCGCGCCGGCGGCTAATCGTCGCCATGAAATCATAGAGCCAGGTCAGGAGACCCGATGAAAACTCTACGAACCAGTTATGGCTCGGCGCTGTTGGCGGCGATGGTGCTTATGGCCGTGCCCGTTGCAGCTACGCAAAACAGTACGCACATTGCCTACGCCCAATTTCCTCCCGGCGCCATCGCCGTCGTCGCACAAGTGCGAGCGAAGCCAGGCAAGGAGGATGAACTTCGCGCGGTAACACTGCCGCTCATCGCACTCGTGCGGAACGAGCCCAATAACCTCGTCTATTTCCTGCAAGAGGACCAAAACGTGCCGGGGCACTTCGTATTCTACGAGGTGTTTGCCTCCGAGGCGGACTTCGAAGCGCACAACGCAACGCCTCATGTCAAAGCCTGGTTCGGGAAGCTCTCCGATCTCGCACAGGGCGGTGTTGAGGTGACGAGGATGCGAATACTGCAGCAATCCCGTCGCTAAGCGTACCCAGCGGGTTGTTGCACCGTGAGAGGAGCGACCTCATGCAATGCCAACACGGCTATGCCGCGCGTGCCGCTCACAAAGATCCCTCCTTTGTGAAGGCCCTGGATCAGACCGCGACGGAGAGTGCGCCGGATGGGGCGACGCGCCCCGTCAATGGCGATGAGCAGGTGGCGTTCGGTCCATTTATTCTTTCGCCAGCCCGGCGCACGTTGCTTCGCGATGGCCAGCCGGTATCACTCGGTAGCCGCTCATTTGAAATTCTCCGCCTGCTTGTCGAGCAGGCCGGCAATGTTGTGGGCAAAGACGAGATCACGGCCCGAGTCTGGCCGGGCCTTTTCACTGGTGAAGGCAATCTGCAAGTCCAGGTCGCCGGCCTGCGCAAATCGCTCAGAGATGGGCATGACGGCCATCGCTACATTCTGAATGTTTCCAATCGCGGCTATAGCTTCGTCGAGCCGGTCCGGCGCGTCGCCAATGGGATCGTGCACCCACGACCAAGTGCCCCCGCCGACATTGCATCTCACCACATTCCAATCCTTCAAAGCCGCGTCATCGGACGCAAGCAGGCTTCCTTGGCTCTAGCGGAGCAAATTTTCGAGCATCGGCTGGTAACGCTCGTTGGTGCAGGTGGTGTCGGCAAGACGACGCTCGCCGTATCGACCGTTACGCACCTGCTCAGGCAGGCGGAGGGCGTTGCGCTCCAGGGGGTCTATTTCGTCGATCTCGCGCCGCTCTCGGATTCGCGCCTCTTGCCGAGCACGCTTGCCTCGACGCTCGGCGTCGGTTCGCTCGCGGACGAAACGCTGCAAGGCGTACTATCCTATCTCTGCGACAAGGAGCTGCTCCTGCTGTTCGACAACTGCGAGCACGTGGTCGACGAGGTGGCGACGATCGCCGACGCCATCCTTCGCAACACGCCAAGGGTCCGCATCCTGGCAACGAGTCGCGAGCCTTTGCGCGTCGAGAGCGAATGGGTCCAGCATCTCCAGCCGCTCACCATTCCCGCAGCCGACGGCCTGTCGGCCGCCGAAGCGATAGCCTATCCGGCCATCGAACTGTTCATTGAACGCGCACGGGCGCGTTCAGCATCATTCACGCCGAGCGACGAGGATATCGCCACCATAGTCGGGATCTGCCAACGCTTGGATGGCATTCCGTTGGCGATCGAGATGGCCGCCAGCCGCATGGATTCGCTTGGCGTGCGCGGTCTGGCCGGAACCCTCGAGCACATCTTCGCCGTACTTACAAAAGGTCGACGCACCGCGCTACTTCGTCATCAGACGCTTTCTGCGGCGCTCGACTGGAGCTTCAATCTGCTTGGATCGCGCGACCAATCCGTATTCCAGCGCCTGTCTGTGTTTTCCGGCGCTTTCACAATAGAGGCCGCGCTCGCAGTCGCTGCGTGGGGCGAGTACGGCGACCCTGAGGTGGTCGAGAGCTTGTGCGACCTCGTCGATCAGTCACTTGTCACATCCGTCGTCAGCGGCGATCAGACCTTTTTCAGGTTCCTCGAGACGACGCGGGCCTACGCGCGTCAGAAATTGATGGCCCAGCATGACGCGGCCACAATGGTCAGGCGGCACGCCGAGTATTGCCAGAACATTCTGGTCGAAGCCGAAGCGGCTTGGGCGAGGAACGACGTCACGGATTGGCATCAACGATTCGGTTGGCTCATTGACGACGTGCGAGTAGCGTTGAATTGGGCATTCGCGCCTCGCGGTGACAGAGAGCTGGGCGTTTCTCTCACGATCAGCGCCCTGCCGCTTTGGTTCCAGCAGTCGCTCATCAACGAATGCAGGGAACGGATCGACCAGGCACTTGCAACTCTCAGCCTGGCCGATTTGAAGCACGATCGCACGGCCATGAGGCTCCATACGGCACGGGCCTTTGTACTGAGTGCAACTCCCGGAAGATCGCAAGAAACCATTGCAGCCAGGACGGCGGCGTACGAGGTCGCCGAGCGCCTCGGAGATACGGACTACCTGCTCCGCAATCTATTGGGGATCTGGGCCAGCAAGATGATCGAGGCCGATTTTCAGTCGGCGCGCGAAGCCGCAGAGCGCTTCGGCTCACTGGCGGCTCAATCGCCTGATCCAAGTGACAGTGCCGTCGGTGAGAGATTGCTGGGGGCCGCGCTCCATTTCCTCGGTCATCACGAGGAGTCTCTGCAGCACGCCGAGAGAATGCGCAGTGGCTACCATGCTTCGTCGCGCCGCGTGCACCTGGTGCGCTATCAGTTCGACCAGCCGGTGACCGCCAGTATTGGTCGATCCCGCGCGCTCTGGATGCTTGGGCGTGGCGATCAGGCACTGAATGCACTCGATGCGAGCATCGAAGATGCCATGACGATCGGCCACAAGCTGTCACTGTGCAACACCCTTATGCAAGCGGCCTGTCCGGTAGCACTGCTTGCAGGTGATCTCGTGCGGGCCGCGCGGTTCACCGAGATACTTCGGAAAGAATCGAGAGCAAAGCCGCCTCAGCGTGTGGCACTTGTTTGCCGGTTGCTTTCTGGGTCAGATTCGTGTCAAGCAGGGCGATGTCTCGGAAGGTCTAACGCTGATCCGGACGGCCATCGAGAAGCAACAATCCGCGGGCCACCTGCAATACTACGCCTCCTTCAATTTGGCATATGCTCAAGGCCTCGCGGCAGCCGGGTTTGACGACGACGCCATGGCGGCGCTGGACATCGCCTTGGCCCACTCTGCGCGCAACAACGAACGCTGGGCAACGGCGGAGATGCTTCGGCTCAAGGGAGAACTCATTGTCCGAGCAGGCGATGCCGGCAGCATCGCGATCGCTGACGAGCATTTCGGAAATGCACTCGAATTGGCGATACAGCAGAAGGCGCTCCCCTGGCGGATCAGAACCGCGACCAGCATCGCGCGCCTGCGGTGGACACAAGGACGCCCATCGGACGGCAGAGAGCTATTGGCGACGGCCTACAATGCCTTCACCGAAGGTCATGAACTACCCGATCTCATGGCCGCCAGAAGTCTACTTGATGAACTTCCGCAACGGAAGTTGGCGGCACCAGAAAGGGGCAAATCATGAGAAGCAGAATCACCGCCATGGGCACGCGGATCGCCTTGGCGGCTGCAACTCTGAGCCTCGCGATGCCGGCGCAGGCACACGTCAAATGGTTCGCACCATACATCGTCGGTGCGCCGCCGCTGCCCATTGGCGGGACGTTGAGCAACATCTGGTTCTGGTTCGGCATCGGGCTTGTCTTGTTCTTTTTTCTCGCGACCCGTGTGGTCGAGAAGTCGCCGGCGGGTGAGGCACTGCTCACCGGACTGGACCGACTGACCGACCCGCTCTGGCAGCGGCTGGACGAATTCGTGCGCGTGGTCATCGGCGCCTTCTTCGTTGCCATTTTCGCCATCGGCGGCATCTACCTCACGCCCGACTTAAAGACTCCGGCCGAATGGGTCTCATGGTCGCAATTGCTCATCGCCTGCCTGATCTTTTCGCGCCGAACCCGGCCGCTTGCCGCCGCTGGCATTGTCGGCCTCTGGCTGGTGGCGCTGCGCGACTATGATTTCTTCCATCTGCTCGACTATCTTGCGCTCGGCGTTGGCGTGGCGGCCTATCTTGTTCTTGATGCGACCTCAAATCCAGAATGGCGCAAGCATCGTTTCGAAGTGCTTCGTTGGGGTGTCGCGATAGCTTTGATGTGGTCCAGCCTCGAGAAATTTGCCTACCCCGATTGGTTCTATCCACTTGTCGTCGAAAAGCCCTTCCTCACTTTCGGCCTCCCGCGCGACGTCTTCATTCCCATGGCCGGCGTGGCGGAATTCACCATGGGTTTTGGATTGTTGTGGACGCCGCTGATCCGCCGGCTATCCGCAATCGCCTTGTTCATCATCTTCAACGCAGCCGTCTACCCATTCGGCCGTGTCGATCTCATCGGCCACGCGCTGATCATGGCGGTGATCGTGGCCATTGTCGCCGATCACACCCGTGAGATCCATTTTCTACCGGCGCTGAAGCGCTCGTTGGGTGGCGTTCCGGCCGCTCTTGCCGCTGCGATGGTGATATTTGCGTCCGGCTATTGGGGGCTTCATCTGGCCGTCTACGGTACTGATGGCCGCCCTCACTCCCCACCCGGCGAGATGGCCACGCATTCATACAGCGCCGAGCATCCACACGGCCCACAACGGCCCACGGGAGCGCGCGGTGGTGATGGGACGTTGCTGTCGGCGGGGGCTGCGAAAGCAGCGTTTCAGCAGGCCATGGAGCAGATGCATGGCCCGATGATGAAGGGCATCGAGCACCCAAATCCCGACGCCGCCTTCGTGCTCGGCATGATTCCCCACCATCAAGGCGCCATCGATATGGCCCAGATCGTCCTCAAGCATGGAACGGACCATCACAACCACGAACTGGCGCAACACATTATCCAGGCGCAACGGCGCGAGATCTCTCAAATGCGCGAATGGCTCAAGTCGCGGAACCTTCCGCAACCCTAGGCGCGCCACGGTGGCGCATCACAAAGTGCCCCCTCCTGATCTGATCCCGAGCGAAAGTCGCCAGCGATTGACAACCGGCGAGCCGCTTCTATCCTGGCGCCCGAGAAGCCGCCGACG
Organism: uncultured Alphaproteobacteria bacterium; assembly: GCA_963775035.1. Classification (GTDB taxonomy): domain Bacteria; phylum Pseudomonadota; class Alphaproteobacteria; order Rhizobiales; family Hyphomicrobiaceae. Next base: position 294,867 of record CAVZHG010000012.1, read on the forward strand.
TCAATTCTTGTGCCCGGAGCAGTGCCCATGGCGAGCACCTATCGTGCTCTCGATCCGGTCCGGGTAATCGAGACGATCCGCGTCCTGCATGACCGTATCGCCGAACGCTTCCCAGGGGCGGGCCTCACCAACGTCTGCGCCGAGTTGCTGGCCCTGGCTGGTGAAAGCTCGGCGCGGGCGGAAAGCATGGCCAAGCGCAACTTGCCGCTGCGCATCGTCATCGTCGTGCTCATCGCCGCCGGCGTCGGCGGCCTCGTGTGGATCGCCCTGTTGCTGATCGGCTCAGTGTCAGCGACCGCCGACAACGTCTATTCCGTCCTGCAAGGCGTCGAGGCGGCCGCCAACCTCACCGTGCTGATCGGTGCGGCCGTTTTCTTCCTAACTCGCATCGAGGAGCGCCTGAAGCGCCGCAGTGCGCTCAATGCCCTGCACGAATTGCGCTCCATTGTGCACGTCATCGATATGCACCAGCTTACAAAGGATCCGAGTTCGGCGATCTCGGTCGGAGGCAAGACGCCCTCCTCGCCGGCCCGCAAGATGTCGCGTTTCGAGGTGACGCGCTATCTCGACTACTGCTCGGAAATGCTTTCTCTCACCGCCAAGGTGGCCGTTTTGTATGCGCAAGGGTTTCCAGAGCCGGCCGTCACGGAAGCGGTAAGCGACATCGAGCACATCGCCGCCGGTCTTTCGCAGAAAATCTGGCAGAAGATCATCATTCTCGAGGCGCTCGGCCCCGAGGGTGGGCAGGCGGCTGCCGGACAGTAGTGCTACGCGTTGGAAAGTCGTCGCTCCCGGCGACCCTCGCTCGTGCAACGGTGCGAACTGACGATAATGTATGCTCGCCGACGATGCGGTAGCTTCACGTCCCGAAGGTTCACTGCTAGCCAAGCGCGATCGCGGCGAGTGACAGCGCGGCGCCGACGGCTGCGAAAAAGATCAGTCCGCCGCGGCCATCGACGAAGCTGTCGGGGAAGAGTTGCAGCACCAGCGGCGCCATCAGCAGTACGCCGCCACCGGCGATGACCGCCGCGTACCACGGCAGCGCGACCCAGGCCAGGAAGAGACCTACGAAGGCCGTGAGGGCGCCCACCGCCATCGTGCCCCACAGGATCGCCACCCCCGCTGGCGACTTCAGCGCCTCGGCGCGGTGCTCGCTCGGGAACTGCCCGCTGGCGGTCAGGCCGTAGAGCGCCGCGCTCATGACGAGCAGCGCGAACCCGACCAGCGCGCCCCATTGAACGAGTGCCATGCCTTGCCTTTCCATGCCCGGCACCGCCGCACGCGACTTGCCCGCCGCGCGCCGCCTCCGTACCATGCGCGAGATATATCAGCACCGAGGGAGAGCAGCCATGGCGAACGTGCCGAGCCCGGACGCGGCAAAGAAGCGCGAGAAGCGCACCATCACCGAGATCCGCGACAGCAAGCGGACCGGCGAGAAAATGGTCTACATGTCGGTGCCGGACTACACCGCCGCGCAGTGGGCCGAGATGGCGGGCGTCGATGTCGCCGTGGTCGGCGACAGCCTCGCGATGATCGCGCACGGCCACAAGAACACCGTCCCCGCGACGATGGACATGATGATCATGCACGCGCAGGCGATCCGGCGCGGCGCGCCCAACACCTTCGTCCTCGGGTGCATGCCCTACCAGAGCTACAACACCGTCGACCGCGCGCTCGTCAACGCCACCCGCTTCATGCAGGAGGCGCTCACCGACGCGGTGAAGCCGCAGGGCGGCAAATCGCAGGCGCACATCCTCAAGGCGCTGGTCGATGCCGGCATACCCACGGCGTCGCACATCGGGTTGACGCCGCACACGATCGCGATCTTCGGCGGTTTCAAGATCCAGGGCCGCACGGCGGATGCGGCGATGAAAATCCTCGAGGATGCGCTGGCGATCGAGGACGCGGGTTGCTTCATGCTCGAGTTCGAGGCGGTGCCGGGAAGAATCGCGCGGTTGATCTCGGAGCAGCTCACCATTCCGACGATCGGCATCGGCGCCGGCGTCGGCACCGACGGCCAGATCCTGCTCTGCCACGACCTGCTCGGCGTCTTCACCGACTTCAAACCGAAGTTCACGAAACGCTTCGCCAACCTCACCGAGGTCGCGGTCAACGGCATCAAGCAGTACATGAAGGAAGTGAAGGAAGGATCGTTCCCCGACGACGATCACTCCTACACGGTGAAGGAAGAGGAATACGAGAAGTTCGAAAAAATGGTGCGGAAGCGGAAGCAGATTTGATTGCCGCGGTCGCGTGCTTCGCTTTTTCTTGCCGCGGTCGCCAACGACCCGCGCCAGAGGCGCGCCTTCGGCACGACGGCTACTGGCGCCGCGGGGCTGCCTCTCGGTCGCACTTTCACCTCGCGGCCTTCGGCCGCCACAGAAGCAGCAGACTCCAAGTCATAAAAAGTGGGGGGTTCGGGGTCTCCCCGAGCGGGGCGTGTCCAGACCGGGTACATGGTGGACAGGTGTACGAGGACATAGCTGACAGATCAGGGTTTCCCGAGCGGCAATTGATTCGGGGGCTCTCATGGGTTGGCAGGAGGTGTCCGTCGTGCAGTCGCGTCGCGAGTTCGTGAAGCTTTCAAGCCAGGACGGGGCCAACGTGGCCGAGCTGTGCAGGCGCTTCGAGATCAGCCGGACGACGGGCTACAAATGGCTCGAGCGGGGGCGCTCGGAGGCTGCGCCGTCGTTCGAGGATCGCTCGCGCCGGCCGCATTCCTCGCCCGCGCGGACGCGTGACGCGATGGAAGCGGCGGTCGTCGACCTTCGCCGCCGGCATCCGGCCTGGGGCGGCCGCAAGATCCACCATAGCCTGCTGCGCGCCCGGCACCGCAACGTGCCGGCGCCCTCGACCATCACCGGCATCCTCGCCCGCCACGGGCTGATCGAGCCGGAGGCCAGTGCCGCCCGCGTGCCGGCGACGCGCTTCGAGCACGAAGCGCCGAACCGTCTTGGCAGATGGATTTCAAAGGCCACTTCGCGCTCGCCGAGACGACCGCGCGCTGCCATCCGCTGACCGTCGTCGATGACCACTCGCGCTTCGCCCTCGAACTCGGCGCCTGTGCCAACGAACGCGGCGAGACCGTGCGCAGCAGGCTTTCCGCCGCCTTTCGCCGCTACGGCCTGCCCGAGCGCGTACTGACCGACAACGGCGCACCCTGGGGATCGGGCGGGGAGGTGGCGCACAAGCTCACGCCGTTGAATGTCTGGCTCATCCGGCACGGCATCGCGATCTCGCATTCGCGGCCCCGCCACCCCCAGACGCATGGCAAGAACGAGCGTTTCAACGGCACGCTGAAGATCGAGCTGATGCGCGATCATGCCTGGCGCGATCTCGATCAGGCTCAGGCTGGGTTCGATGGCTGGCGCGACATCTACAATCACGAGCGCCCCCACGAAGGCATCGGCTTTGCCGTGCCGGCCGACCGCTACCGCGCGAGCACGCGCAGCTTCCGCGAGACGCTGCCACCGATCGACTACCCCGCCGGCACGATCGTGCGCAGCGTGCACCAGCACGGGTTCGTCAAGTTCCGCGGCCGCATGTGGCGCCTGCCGAAGGCGCTCGTCGGTCACCGGGTCGGCATCGATCCCACCGCGATCGACGGCGTGTTCGAGGTCCGCTTTCTCCACCATCTCGTCGTCGAGATCGATGTGCGTGAACCCGAAGACGAGGCTTGAAATGTGTCAACCATGTCCCCGCACGACTGTCAGCTATGTCTCCGGTCTGGACAGGGGCGTGGGGCGGCAGCCCCACTCGCGCGCCAAGGGCGCGACAAGGGCATATAGCTTGCGCCAAACAGCGACGCACCTCAAACTGTGACGAAGCAATCATAGTGCGGGAGAGCAGCAGCGTGAAAGTCATCGGCTTCGATCATCTGGTGCTGACAGTTGCCTCGATCGAGCGGACGGTTGCGTTCTACACGCGCACGCTCGGCATGACGCACGAGGTGTTCGGCCCCGGCAAGCGGTCGGCGCTCCGCTTCGGCGCGCACAAGATCAATCTGCATCAGGCCGACAACATGTTCGAGCCGCGCGCGGTGCATCCGCAGACGGGCTCGGGCGACATCTGTCTGCTGGTCGACGATTTCGACGGTATCGAAGCGCAGCTCGCTGCCGCGGGCGTGCCAATTCTGGTTCCCGCGTCGGAGCGGATCGGCGCGCGCGGGACGCTGCGCTCGATCTATCTGCGCGATCCCGATGGCAACCTGGTCGAGCTCAGTACTTACAAGGATACTCGTCTGTCGGCGGCGGAGGCTCCCCATGGATTTTGACTATTGGCCGTTCCCTTTCGCGTTCGGCTCCGTGCTCGTCCATTGGGTGATCAGCGCGGGGCTGCTCGCGCTCTTCGTCACCGCGCTCGTTCACGACGCGCAGGCGCGCCGATGGCTGTGGCTTTTTGGGAATATCGCCTTCCCGCCGATCGGCATCGTGCGCGGCCTGCTGATCTGGCTCGAAAAGATCTAGCAGCATGATCGAATTGCTGTCGACGACGGAGATGGGCGAAGCCGACCGCCTCGCCGTCGCGGCGGGCGTGCCGTCGCTCGAGTTGATGGAGCGCGCCGGCGTGGCGGTCGCGGACGTGGCCGGCAGCATGGTCGGGATCGGCGCACGCATCCTCGTCCTCACAGGGCCCGGCAACAATGGCGGCGATGGCTTCGTCGCGGCGCGGCGGCTGGCGGAGCAAGGCTACCGCGTGCGTCTCGCACTGCTCGGGGACCGCGGCGCACTCAAGGGCGACGCGGGCCACATGGCGGCGCGCTGGCAGGGCGCGTGCGAGCCCGTTGCGGCGGCGGCGATCCGCAATTGCGACCTCATCATCGACGGGCTGTTCGGTGCCGGGCTGTCGCGTGCGATCGCGGGGCCGGCGGCCGATGCGATCGCCGCGGTCAATGCGTCCGGGATTGCGGTGCTGGCAATCGACGTGCCGAGCGGTCTCGATGGCTCGACCGGCGCGCCAACGGGCCCGGTCGTCACGGCTGAGCGGTCGGTCACGTTCTTCCGCCGCAAGCCGGGCCATCTGCTGCTGCCGGGGCGTCACCTGTGCGGCGAAGTCACGCTTACCGACATCGGCATTCCCGCCGCGGTGCTCGAAGCGATCACGCCGCGCACCTTCGCCAACGGCCCGGCCTTGTGGCGCGCGGCGTTGCCGACGCTGGCGCCCGAGACGCACAAGTACACGCGCGGCCACGTCGTCGCGGTCTCCGGGCCGGCCGAGAGCACCGGCGCGATCCGGCTCGGCGCGCGGGGCGCGCTCAGGGTCGGCGCCGGCCTGGTGACGGTCGCGAGCCCGCGGGCGGCATTCCCGGCCAACGCCGCGCATCTCACCGCGATCATGCTGACGCCCTTCGACGTGCCGGAGGGACTGGCGGGCGTCCTCGCCGACACCAGACGCAACGCGGTCCTGATCGGCCCTGGCTGCGGCGTTGGCCCGGCGACCGCCCGCATGGTCGAGATCGCACTCGCCTCGGGCGCCGCCTGCGTGCTCGACGCGGACGCGTTGACGTCATTTGCCGGCGCGAGGGTCGGCGCCACACCTGCGCCGGCGGCCGGCGCGTCATTCGGCTATCTGCCGAGCGCGAGCAATCCAGCCCCGATTACACCCGACAGGCTTTTCGCGGCGATCCGGGCGGCCCCGCAGCGGCCCGCCGTCCTGACGCCACACGACGGCGAGTTCCAACGCTTGTTCGGGACGGCGCCCGGCTCACGCCTCGATCGCGCACGCCGGGCCGCCGCCCGAAGCGGCGCCGTCGTCGTGCTGAAAGGGGCGGACACCTGCGTCGCCGCACCCGACGGGCGCGCCGCGATCAACGAGAATGCGCCGCCGTGGCTCGCGACGGCTGGATCGGGCGACGTGCTGGCGGGGTTCGTCGCGGGGTTGCTGGCGCAGGGCATGGCGGCGTTCGAGGCCGCGGCGGCAGCAGTCTGGCTGCATGGCGCCTGCGGCGAGCGGACGGGGCCAGGGCTCACCGCAGAAGATCTGCCGGAGGCGCTCCCGGCGGTGCTGCGCGATGGACCATGTGCTGCTTCGTGACCCGCAGGTCGATGCGGTCGTCCACCACCGATCCGCCCAGCAGGTGGACTTCCTGATCGGACACCCTGATCGGAACGATCAGACGCTTGTAGCGCATGCGCAGTCGCCCTTCCTGCGGCCAACGGACAATCGCGTCCACTTGGTCGAGGCGGGGCGCATTGCTCAGCACTGCGTCCCGATAGGCGTCCGCAACCCAGCGCCCGTAGGCGCGATCCGGCTGCTCCTGGATCGGTGCGCCAACTGCGCACGATCGCCACACGTGATAGTTGGCGAAAATACCGCCCCCGAATTCCGAGAAGATCAGGTTCTTGGCATCGCGGTTGCCTTTGACGACAACGTAGCGGTGACCAAGCAGCGGCTCCAGCAACCTGCGCAGTTCAGCTTCGCTTGAATTGGCGGCGAGCTGAGGCCAGTTCTTGAATAGCGTTCGCATGGTCTCGGGGTCGCGAACCGTCGGCTCCGGCATATTGCGGGAGAGATACTCGTCCGGTTGAACCCGCTTGGCGATCTCGATCAGGCGATCCAGTCGAACAAGCGCGTCCTGATTGGACTGCTGCAAATCGTAGTTCCAGCGCTCACTCCAACTGGTAATCACGACGCGATCGAAGCGGCGACTTTGCAGCCAGCGATGGAGGCTATCGAACGAGGCGTCGGTTGTGAAATTCGGTCGCAGCCGGATCTGGCCCGAATGGCCGTAAACGTTGATCGCTATGAAGCCGAGATTGACGACCGCATAGTCGGAGAAGTCGCCGCCCGAATACGGCGAGTCATAGGCATCATGAAGCTGGCGCGAACTCCCGTCCCACACCTGCCCCTGGCTATCAATAAGCTGCAAACTCACCGCGCACTCTCGCAGGTCAACGTGAGGTCGGCTCCCGCGCCAACTTCACTACACCCACCTTGCTAAATCGTAGCATTCGAGGAGATTCTTGTACCTTTGCAGCCACGACATGCGTCTACCGGGCACAGCAATCCAGGCCTGGCGGAGCGCAGCGGGGGGGAAAGGTTTGGATGCCGCATTCTACGAAGTGGTCCAGCAGCGCGGCGCGTACGGCGAGCGGATCGGGCCCGGGCTCATCGCGGAAAAGCTCCCGCAAGCGCTGCAGGCGGCGCGTGTCCACCTCAGACTTTCAGGCGCCGGCGGACCGCATTGCCATCTCCGGCAGCCCACGGAATCAGGAACATATTCTTAAATGTCACCGTCTTTCCACATCTCGGTCAAAGTATTGACGGAGTGTTAATCAGCGTCTCGGAATGGCACGATTTTAACTAATTTTCCGAGGCTTAGGTGGTTATTTTTTGGTAAATCCTCTTGCATCTGATGTGAATTATATCCTATAAGTAAGGTTAAGGGAACGCTGCACAGTTTGTCCACGCGGCATCACCCTTTGCTTCATGAATGGGGGAATTTGTCATGCATACCTCCGCTAGGACTTCCGTGCCTCTGGCGCGCCCTGTCTCAGCACCGTCGGTTGCCGCTCCGGCCATCCACGATCAGACCTTCAATCAGAACTTCCTGGGCGATGTCCGGATCGATCACGGGCCGCGCCAGATGCTGTCGCGGCTGTTCCTCAGGGGCGATACGCTCCTCCGCGAGCGCGGGATCAATCTCTCGTTCGCGCCGATCGAAGGTCTCCTCGAGGCCAATCGGGCCAATCAGGACAGCTGGCGGGCGTTATTTCCGGTGTTCAATCCGGAACTCGGCGGCGCCGACGCCTCAAACAGCTTCGCTCTACTGGGGCGGAACGCGGCAGGCAAGGTCATCGCGGCTCAGGGCGCTCGCCTCTATCGTCTGGGCACGCGCACGTTCCGCGAAGAGACTGAGAGTATGCGCCTCTACTACTCGGACCCCGAGCGGCAGGCCATGCCAGGTGAATCACTCGAGATCACCGCCCCGTCGGCCGCGACCTTCACCGGCGACGTCATCTTCTCGGGCGCCGTCTGGTATCACCCCGACTATCGCCGCCAGGGCCTGACCTCGATCCTGCCGCGGATCACCAAGGCGTGCTCGCTCACCCGCTGGGGCAGCGACATCACGCTGAGTTTCATGGTGGACAAGGTGGTCGAAGGCGGCACCGCGCCGCGTGCCGGCTACCAGCACGTCGAGTGGGAAGTCCTGATGAAGAATTCGATGTTCGGCGATGCGCGGCTGGCGCTCATCTGGTCGAACGCCGCAGAGCTGACCAATTATTTCTCAGGTCTTCTCACGCCGCCGGAAGCGCAGGTCGATACGGTCGTCGACCAGCGAACCACCAACGACAATTCGGCTTCCGTCGCTCAGCGCTAGCGGCAGGATCAGGCGCTGGTACCGCATTCTGGTTCGACCGGCATGCGGCCAGTGCACGATCGCGTCCACTTTCTCGATCTTGGGCTCCATGCCCCGCAACGCGTCGAGATAGCAGGACGTGGCCCAGCGGCCGTACGTGCGGTCCGGCATCTCTTCCATCGGCGCGCCGACGGCGCAGGACCGCCACGTTTCGTAATCCGTGAACAGGCCGTCACCGACTTCCTTGTAGAACAGTCGCTGGCCGGCACCTTCGTCCTGGCAGATGATGTAGCGGTTGCCGAGAATCGAATTGATCGCTGATTGGACCTCGGAAGGCTTTTGTTCGGTGGTCACGCGGCTCCAGCGCTCCATCACCGAATGGAGCTTCGGATCGCGGCGGATTTCGTCCTGCGCGATGGTCGTCGACAGGAAATCCTCGGGCCGCTGGCGCTTGGCTTCCTCGATGAGATCGTCGAGGCGAATGAGCGCCGCCTGATTGGTGCGCAGCATCTCGTTGTGCCAGCCGTTGTCGAGCCACGTCAGGACGATACGGTCGAACCGGCGATTGAGAACCCAGCGATAGAGCGCGTCGTAGGCGGCATCGGCGGTGAAGGTCGGGCGCAGCCGGATCTGGGCCGAATGACCGTAGACGTTGGTCGCGATGAAGCCGAGGTTGACGACCGCATAGTCGGAGAACTCGCCGCCCGAGTAGGGCGAGTTATAGGCGTGACGGAGCTGACGCGAGCTCCCGTCCCACACTTGCCCCTGGTCATCGATCAGCTGCAAACTCACCATACACTCCCGAGGGTCACCATCAGAACCCCGCTCCAACGTGAAATATCACCACACTCGCGTTGCTAATTCGTTGCAATCATCGAGATTTTTGTATCTGGCTGGCCTACTGTCTGGTTGTACCTGCGCATCGTTCGTCCAGGGCGCCGCCCGAGACTCACTGGCACACACGTACACTACCGCTGCGACCGTGCCGGGCCAAATCCAGATGGAAATGATCCCGGTGGAAAGCATCGGCGTTGGGGCCAAGGACGGTGGTAAACGTCCGGCAGGCGCCTTTGTGCACTGCACGCAGAAAGGCCCGCTCGGCCACATTGCCGCTCCAACCGGTCTGAACCGCGACCCGCCGCCCATCGGCCAACAGGAAACCCGAGATGTCCAGGGCGTTGGCGTGGCCATGCTCGGAGAGCCGGCCGCCGGTAATGCCGTTGCGCGGGCGGCAGGAATAGGATGCGGCGACTTGCAGCTCGACGACGTCCATTCCGAAATAGTGCCGCGCGACGGGGAGCACGGCCGTCCGCACCCAATGGTCGACTGCCGGCACCATCGGACAGCGCAGCGTCGCGTGCGGCTTGAGGGTGACCGAGCCACGTAGCGCGGCGCTGACATAGAGCGGCCGGATGGCCCCACAAGCATCAGGTCCGCCGAGCGCGCTGCGTACCGAGACAGAGGGATTGTTGCGGAGCGTATCCGAGGCGAGGCAGAGGCGTTCCTCGTTCTCGCGCCAAGGCTCTTCTTTGGCGACGAAATACGCCGGCTTGCCGCAGCCCGGGATCTGGAGCAGCGCGGCGATGATCAGCCCGAACTTTGACGATTTACGCAACATTCGAGCAGTATAGACAGAGGGGAACTAAGAACCCGTCAACGTAACCAAAGCCGAAATAGCAGTATGCTGCGGCACTTTGTTGCGACGATGTCGGTTGATTAGCAATCTGTTCATGATCAGCGGAAGATGGCCCCGACACCGACGCCGCAGATGCTGCGGCGACGCGCCAGCTCATGTGGTGGCGGCGCGAGAAGGCTCAGGTCCTCATTGCCCCCACGCCGGGGACCGTCTACCTTCCGCACTCAATCGACGCGCGCACCGGCCATGAGCCGCAGCCAGGCTGCCCGGGGGCGCCGCGCCACAGAAACGAACGAGGAAGCCCGATGATCGATCTCTACACGTGGTCCACGCCGAACGGGCGCAAAGTCTCCATCATGCTCGAGGAAGTGGCGCTGCCGTATACGGTCCACTCGGTCAACATCTCGAAGGACGAGCAGTTCAAGCCCGAATTCCTCGCCATCAGCCCCAACAACCGCATCCCCGCGATCGTCGACCGCGACAATGGCCTCGCGATCTTCGAATCCGCCGCCATCCTGATGTATCTCGCGGAGAAAACGGGGAAGTTCTGGCCGACCGACGAGAAGGGTCGGTGGAATACCATGCAGTGGCTGATGTGGCAGATGGGCGGCGTCGGCCCGATGCTCGGCCAGGTCCATCATTTCCTGCGCGGCAACAAGGGCAAGGCCCCCTATGCCGAGGATCGCTACCTGAAGGAGGCCGCCCGCCTCTACGGCGTCCTCGACCGCCAGCTCGCGAAATCGGAGTACATGGCCGGCGCCTATGGCATTGCCGACATGGCGACCTGGCCATGGATCTCGCGCTACGAGTGGCAGACAATGGATCTCAACCAGTTCCCGAACGTCTTGCGGTGGTACAAGGCCATCGCCGCGCGGCCCGCTGTCCAGAAGGGCTATCAGGTGCCGGTGCCGCAACCGGACGGCATCCCGATGCCGTAACGGCCGGACGCCGGCCGAACGCGAGATCGAGACCTCAACCGTCGCCCTAAGCACGCTGCTAAAGCACGCCATCCAAGGATGATACCATGAAGACGACCCCCACTTTCTCCGGCGTGATCGCACCCGTTCTCACTCCCCTCGGCGAGGACGGCGCCCCCGACCTCGACCGGTTCGTCGAGCATTGCGAGTGGCTGCTCGAGGAGGGCTGCACCGGCCTCGCCCCGTTCGGCACCACGAGCGAAGCCAATTCGCTCGGCATCGACGAGCGCATGGAGATGCTTGAGGAAATCGTCGAAGCCGGCATTCCCGGCTCGAAGCTGATGCCGGGGACCGGCATGTGCTCACTCGCCGACACCATCCTGCTCACCGACCATGCCGTCGAGCTCGGCTGCGCCGGCGTGCTGATGCTGCCGCCGTTCTATTACAAGAACCCGAGCGAGGAGGGCCTGTTCCGCTTCTTCGCCGAGGTGATCGAGGAGGTCGCCGACGAAGACTTGAAGGTCTACCTCTATCATATCCCGCCGATCGCCCAGGTCGGCTTCCCGCTGTCGCTGATCGAGCGGCTGCGCAAGGAGTTCCCGACGACGGTGGTCGGCCTCAAGGATTCCTCGGGCGACTGGAGCAACACCAAGGCGATCCTCGACGCGTTCCCCGGCTTCGAAGTGTTCCCGGGCTCGGAAGTCTTCCTGCTCGACGGGCTGCGCAATGGCGCGTCGGGCTGCATTTCGGCGACCTGCAACGTCGGCGCCCGCGGCATCCGCGAGGTCTACGACAACTGGCAAGGCCCGAACGCCGACAAGCTCCAGGCCAACGTGTCGGCGCTGCGCATGGCGATCCAGCAGTATCCGATGATCCCGGTGCTCAAGGCGCTGCTCGCGCACTATCGCGACGATCCGCTTGTGGGCGGAGCTCAGGCCGCCGTTCACCGAGCTTCCCGAGGCCGAGGCCGAGAAGGCCATCCGCACGCTCGCCGATGTTCACGGCTTCCGCCTGAACTTCGCCGAGGCCGCGTGAGGCGATTTGGGAGTCGGGCATGGAGATCGGGCGGATCGTCGGGCGGCGACGTGCGGGCGAGGCCCGACGCGCTGTTGCCCGATGCCGCCCCTTCCGATGCAGCGACGCCCCGTATTCCTGCAACGCTGATCGCGCGCGAAGCCGCCGCCGCCGGCTTCACGGTGGTCGGCAGCGCGTCGCTTGCCGACCTCGGCGACAGCGCGGGGGAACGCTTCCGCGCGTTTCTCGACCTTGGTCGCCATGGCGACATGGACTGGCTCGAGGCCAAATCGGATCGCCGCCGGCACCCCAACGCGATGTGGGCTGAGGCCCGCTCCGCGATCGTCCTCGGCCTCAGCTACGCACCGGACGACGATCCGCTGCAGTTCCTCACTCAGCCAACGCGCGCCAGCATCTCCGTCTATGCGACGCGGCGCGATTACCACGACGTCGTCAAGCCGCGCCTGAAGAGTGTCGCACGCGCGCTCCAGGCAGCGTCCGGCGGCGACGTGAAAGTGTTCGTCGATACTGCGCCGCTGATGGAGAAGCCGCTTGCAGCACTTGCCGGGATCGGCTGGCAAGGCAAGCACACCAACCTCGTCTCGCGCGACCACGGCTCGTGGCTCTACCTCGGCGTCATTCTGACCAGCGCCGAGATCGCACCCGACAGTGCCGAGGCCGATCACTGCGGCAGCTGCCGGCGCTGCCTCGACATCTGTCCGACGAACGCGTTCCCGGCGCCCTACCAGCTCGACGCGCGCCGCTGCATCTCCTACCTGACGATCGAGCACAAGGGGCCGATACCGCCGCGAGTTCCGCTCAGCGATCGGCAACCGCATCTACGGCTGCGACGATTGCCTCGCGGTGTGCCCGTGGAACAAGTTCGCCGCCGCCGCACGCGATCAGCAGCTCGCCATCCGGCCCGAGACGGTCGGCCCGCCGCTCGCGGATCTGCTGCGATTGGATGAAGCGACATTCCGCCAGCGCTTCGCCGGAACACCCATTCGCCGCGCCGGCCTAGCGCGCTTCCTGCGCAACACGCTGATCGCGGCCGGCAACAGCGGGGAGACAGCGCTGGTGCCGTTGGTTGAGCCGCTCCTTGCGCATCACGAGTCGCTGGTGCGCGGCGCGGCGGTGTGGGCGCTGTCGCGGCTCGTCCCCGCGGACCGGATGGTGGCGCTGGCCGCGACCGCGCGTGATCGCGAAGCGACGCGACCGTGCGCGAGGAATGGGACGAGGCGCGCGCCGCATGACGTCACTCCTTTGCATCGGGCTCGGCTACTCGGCGCAGGTCTTCGCCGCCCGCGTCGCGGCCGAGGGATGGACGGTTGCCGGCACATCGACATCGGCGGATGGCGCCGCACGCATCGCCGCGCTCGGCTACGAAGCGATTGTCTTCGACGGCACCGCGCCGAGCGACCCGCTCCGCGCCGCGATTGCCACCGCCACCCACCTGCTGATCTCAGCGCCGCCCGACGCCAATGGCGATCCACTCCAGCGCCACCACGGCGACGATCTCGCGAACGCAACGCGCCTCGCCTGGATCGGCTATTTCTCGACCATCGGCGTCTACGGCGATCACGGCGGCGCCTGGATCGACGAGACGACGCCGGCACACCCCACGAACGTCCGCAGCCGCTGGCGGCTCGATGCGGAGAACGATTGGCTCGCCTTCGGCCGGCGCTCGCAAATCCGCACGGAAGTGTTCCGCCTTCCCGGCATCTACGGTCCCGGTCGCGGCCCGCTCGAGTCCGTGCGCAAGGGCGCCGCGCGCGCTATCGTCAAGCCCGGCCAGGTCTTCAACCGCATCCACGTCGAGGACATCGCCAATGTTCTCGCCGCCGCGATCGCGCACCCGACCGAACACACCGTCTACAATGTCATCGATGACGAACCGGCGCCGTCGCACGAGGTGCTCGCCTACGCCGCGGCGCAACTCGGGTTGCCTGCACCACCGATGATCGAATTCGATTCCGCCGACCTCACGCCGATGGCGCGCAGCTTCTATTCGGAGTGCAAGCGCGCCTCCAACGCCCGAATAAAATCGGCGCTGGGCGTCACGCTTTTATTTCCCACCTACCGCGACGGAATGAAAAGGGACGCCGCGTTAGTGCGGGAATGAGTGCAATTTACCTTGCGTTCATCGGGTCTCCGCGCTGCCGCCTGAATCGAGGCGTACTGCTAATCCGTACTGCGTATTTGAGGAAACGGCTGCGCCTTCGTCGGCGCGCCGACTGACTGTTCATTGTCGATCATGCGAGGGAGTGGCAGCGGTGGCACGAAACATTCGTCGCGCGTTGGGCCCTAAGTTTCATCAGCCGACTGCCCGCAGGTCGGGAACACCGATCCTCCTGACCATCGCGACGGCGATGGCGCTCTCGGCATCGACCTTCACCGCTGTCCTCGCCGATCCCGCCGTCAATCCCGGCCATGCGCTCGCCCAGCGCTTCGCCGAGGACGCCGAGCGGGCGCGGACCACCGAGGCCTCCCGCACGGACGCCGCAAAAAAAGCGTCGGACCTCCGCCGCAAGGAGCAGGCGCAAAGGAAGTGGGAAGCCGAGATGCTCGCGCGCGCCAAGGCGGAAGCCGAGGAGCGGCGCCAGCTCGAAATCGACGCCGCGCGGCTCGACGCGGCACGGATCGCTCGCGAAGCCCAGGAAGCGGAGGCGGCAGGCCGCCATGCCGACAACGCGCGCGCGGCCGAAGCGCTGCGGCTTGCGGCTGAACGCACCGCCGCGGACGAAGCGCGCAAGGCCGCCGACGTCCGGCGGATCGCGCAAGAGAAGGAACTGCAGAACGCGCGATTGGCCGAGGAAGGCCGGCGCGCGGAAGCGGAACGCGTCGAAGCGCTGCGCACGACCGAGGCCAGTGCACGTCTCGCGGAGGAAGCACGCCACGCCGAGCAGGCCGCCTGGGCCGCCGAGGAATCGCGACGCGCCGAGGCCCGCCGCCGCGCCGCCGACGACGCGATGATTGCGGTGAAGCGCTCGACCGAACAGGAATCGCGCCGTATCGCCGACCTCGAAGCGGCCGCCGAGACCGAGCGCGTCGCAGCCCGCCTGCGCATGATCCGCGACGAGCATCTGGCGCGCCACATGCGCGAGGGCGAGAGTACCCAGCCGACCGGCGAGCACGTGCCGAGCGGTGGCATCGGGCGGGTCGGTGTGCCGTCGACGCCGGCGATACCGCGACGCGCCGAGTTGCCGGAGATCCACAAGGCCGCCGACGCCCCGTCGGGCGACGATGCCCCCTCGCGCTACGACACGCGAGCGCGTTCGTTCGACGGTCGCGTCACGATCCTGCTGCAGATGGAGCCGAACGCCCAGGCCGGCCGCCGCCACGAAAGCATGGACCCGGTTCTGTGCGTCGCCGAAGGCTGCTACGTCAGCAACGGCCCCGGCCATCCCGCGAGCTTCCTGCCCGGCCGCCGCGCCACGCGATTCGGCAACGCGATCAGCCGCCGCGCCGGCGCCTGCAATCACGCCTATACCTGCGTGTTCCGCGATGTCGATATCGGCGCGCTGCCGGCAGAGGTCCAGCCGGTCGACATCCGCGTCCTGCGGCACGACCGCCGCACGCCGGAAACCGTCGAGGCGATGTCGACGTGCCGCGGCACGACCGGACGGCTCGCCTGCACAGGCGCCATCCAGGGTGACGGCTACACGATGTGGGTGATCCCGGAGCAGGTGGCCGCGCGCCTGCCGATCGACCTGTTCGGCATCACCGCCGACAACGGCGACCGCTACGATCCGCGCTCGGCGATGGCGCAGCCACGCGGCGGGCGCTGGTAGCTCACGCGTCGCGGGTGGGACCCGCGAGGTCTTCGAGGACGCGGATCATCAGCGCGAGATCCTCGGGCCGCGACAGGCGATGTTCGCCGTCCGGCACCGCCGAGACGCGGACGTGGTCGCCGGAAAGGTGCGCGACGAGATCCAAGGTGTGCTCCCACGGCACGTCCGGATCGAGCAGCCCGTGCAGCACATGGATCGGCCGTCCCGGATCGAACGGCTCATCGCCGATCAGGTGGCCGCGGCCGTCCTCGATCAGGCGCCGCGAGATCGCGTAGTCGCCATCGCCATACTTCGACGGCCTGAGGTAGACGCCGGTCTCCGTGATCTCGCGGCGGGTGGCCTCCGAGAACCGCGCCCACATCAGCCGCTCGGTCATGTCCCAGGCAGGCGCGATCAGCAGCAGCGCGGTGATGCGCTCGGCCTCGCGGGGGTGATCGCGCATCAGCGCGCGGAGCAGCAGCAACGCGATGTAGCCGCCCATGCTGGAGCCGATCACGACCTGCGGCCCCGTCGTCACCTCGCGGAAGACGGCGAGCGCCTCGGCGAGCCACGCGCCGATCGTCCCGTCCTCGAATTTTCCAGGCGACTGGCCATGGCCTGAATAGTCGAAGCGGGTGCAGGGGAGGCCGCGCTCGGCCGCCCACGCCGCGATCACCGACGCCTTGGTGCTGGTCATCTCGGATTTGAGCCCGCAGAGCCACATCACGCCGGGCGATTTTTCCGGGCTGCCGGCGTCGGCGATATAGGCGACACGGTGCTCGGACGCGCCGCCGCCGACGCTCAGAAATTGTGGTTTTGCCTCCGCCATCCTATAACCCCTCTCTCCGAGCCGCGGGGCTCGCTCTTTTCGCGCAGCGACCAGACCGCATGGCCGACCCGTCGCCGACCATACTCCAGATCATCCCGCGGCTCGATACCGGCGGCGCCGAGCTCTCCACCATCGAGATCGCGGAGGCGATCGTCCGTGCCGGCGGCCGCGCGCTCGTCGCCACCGCCGGTGGGCGGATGGCGGACCGCGTCACCGCGGTCGGCGGCGAGATCATCACGCTGCCGCTCGAATCGAAAAATCCCGCGACGATCCTCGCCAATGCGAGCCGGCTCGCCGGCCTCGTGCGCGCGCGCGGCGTGGCACTGCTGCACGCGCGAAGCCGGGCGCCGGCCTGGAGCGCGCTGATCGCGGCGCGGCGGACGCGCGTACCGTTCGTCACCACCTATCACGGTGCCTACGGCGAGCGCGGGCGCCTCAAGCGGCTCTACAACAGCGTCATGGCGCGCGGCGATGCCGTGATCGCCAACTCGCAATACACCGCCGACCTGATCCATCGCGCTACGGCGCGCTGGCGGGGGCGCCGCATGTCATTCCGCGCGGCGTGGACATCGCAAAATTTTCGCTCGCGACAATCGAGCCCGCACGCATGAGCGCGCTGCGGACCGCGTGGAGCGTCGCCCCGGATCAGCCGCTGATCCTCCATGCCGCGCGGCTCACGACCTGGAAGGGCCAGCGCTACGTGATCGAGGCGGTCGGCCGCCTCAACGCGGCGGGCCGGCTCGGCGACGCGGCGCTGATCGTCGCCGGCGACGCACAGGGACGCAACGACTACGCGGAGGGACTGCGCACGCTCGCCAACGAGGCCGGCGTCGGCGACAGGGTACGCCTCGTCGGCCACGTCGACGACATCGCGGCCGCATACGCAAGCGCGCGCGTGACCGTCGTCGGCTCGATCGAGCCGGAAGCGTTCGGCCGTGCTGCCGCGGAGGCCCTTGCCGTCGGCTGTCCGACGATCACCACCAACATCGGCGCGCCGCCGGAGATCGTGCTGGCGCCGCCCCAAGTGCCACGCGACCGGGCGACCGGCTGGCACGTGCCGCCACGCGACGTGGCCGCCCTCGCCGAAGCGCTGGCGGAGGCGCTGGCGCTCACCGACGACGCCCGCGGTGCCATGGGCGAACGCGCCATCGCCTCGATCGCCGCCCGCTTCACGGCCGAGACGATGAAACGCCACACGCTCGAGGTCTACGACGGCCTCCTCGGCACCGATCTCGCCCGGCGGCTACAGAAGGCTTGAGCGCGCAGAAAGCTTGAGCGGCAGCGGCATTGCCACTAGCTTCCTCCACGCTATCGATGCCCGCTGCCTGGCACCGCCAGCCCCTGCCGTCACAGAGCAATCATCAAGGCGGATCGATTTTATGGACGAGAGTCGACGATCGCTCGATCCAGGATGGATTTTCAGCGCTTCCGGCCGGCACGGTGCTGGACCGCTACCGCATCGACTCTGTGATCGCGGCCGGCGGCTTCGGCATCACCTACCTCTGCCGCCACGTCACGCTCGGCAAAACGTACGCCCTCAAGGAGCACTTTCCGCGCCAGTTCGCCTATCGCGACGGGACCACGATGGATGTGCTTCCGACCGATCCGGGCACCTTCAACTGGGCGCTCGATCGCTTCATCCTGGAAGGCCAGGCGCTCGCGCGCTGCCACCATCCAAACGTCGTCACTGTCGCCGACGTGTTCGAAGCAAACCAGACCGCCTACATGGTACTGGGCTACGAGGAAGGGCACAGCTTCAAGGCGTGGCTCGATATGCACGGGCGTGCGCCGACGCAGGGCGAGATCGACGCGATCCTCGTCCCCCTGCTCGATGCGCTCGCCTACGTGCACGCACAAGGACTGCTCCACCGCGACATCGCGCCCGACAACATCATGATCCGGAGCGACGGCAAGCCGTGCCTCATCGATTTCGGCTCGGCGCGCCAGGCGGTGGCCGAGCGTTCGCAGATGATGTCGTCGCTGGTCAAGAGCGGCTACTCGCCGCCCGAGCAGTACACCCAGTCAGGGCGTTCACAGGGACCCTGGTCGGACATCTATGCGACTGGAGCCTTGCTCTATCGGGCCGTAACCGGTCGCACGCCGCCGGAGGCGACGGAGCGCGCGTTCGACGACGGCCTCGTGCCGCTTCGCGAGGCGATTACGGATCCCGGTGCGTATCGCAGCGGCTTCCTCAATGGCATCGAAAAGGCGCTCGTATTCCACTACGCGAAGCGGCCGCAGACGATCACCGAATGGCGCGACGTCCTTTTTGCCGAAGAGCAAGCCGGCGCACCGCCGGCCTCATCGCCGACACTGCCATCGGTCCCATCGCCCGCCGATCCCGTTACAGCGGCTGGCTCCTCCGCGCCGGCCAGCCGACCGATAAGTCGCAAGGTGCTCGCTGCCGCGGCCGCTCTCCTTCTCATCTCCATCGGCGGCGGTATCGCCATGTGGCAGCAGCAATCCGCCAGGGAACGCGTCGAGGTGCTCAAGGTCATGGAGACCGAGCGCATCGCTCGCGAGAAGGAGTCACAACGCAAGGCCACGGAGGAGCGCGCCGAACGGGAGCGGGCAGAACGGGAGCGCGCCGAAAAGGCCGCCACCGCAGCGGCGCAGAAAAAGGCCGACGACGACGCGCGGAGCACGCGTGAGAAGGCAGAACGCCAGAAGGCCGAAGCGGAGCGGGCCGCCGCTCTCATGCTGAAGCTCGAGGAGGACCGCATCGCCCGCGAGAGGGCGGCGCAGCGGAAGGCCGCACAGGAATACGCCGAAAGGGAGCGGGCGGAAAGGGAGCGCGCGCAAAATGCTGCCGCCGCCGCTCAGAGGAAGGCCGAGGACGACGCGCGGATCGCGCGCGAGAAGGCTGAGCGCGACAAGGCTGAATCCGAGCGCGCCGCCGCACTCAAGCTCAAGACCGAAGAGGACGCGCGCGTCGCCCGCGAGCGGAAAGCCGCCGAGGAGCGCGCCGTCAAGGAGCAGGCGGAGAGGGTGCGCGCAGAAGAAGCCGCGACCGCCGCCGCGCGCCGGAAGGCCGAGGAAGACGCACGGATCGCACGCGAGACGGCCGAGCGCGACAAGGCCGAGGCCGAGCGCGCCGCAGCGCTCAAGGTCGAGGAAGACCAGCACGACGCCCGCGAGCAGGAAGCGCAACGGAAAGCCGCTGGGGAACATGCCAAGCGGGAGCGGACGGAACGAGAGCGCGTGCAAAAGGCTGCCGCCGTGGCGGCCCAGCAGAAGGCAAGTACGGAAGCTAGAAAAGCTCAAGACGCCCAGAAGGCCAAGAAACAGGCGCAGACGAATTGCCCGACCAGTGCATTGGCCGCGAGTGGGGCCCTATGGAACTCGAGGCGAAATTCGGAGTGGAGGCGTAGTAACCGGCCGTCATCCATGTGGGCGAACAATGCAATGCGCGGGGGGGGTTGGTGGTGGCTCCTCGGGCGGTTTCGGCCGAACCTGCCAATGGCTGTGAGCGTGGCAGCGTGTCTGCCCGTGCAACCTGCCGACTGGAGCAAAACGATTGCTGGTGCGGGCCAAGGCTGACCACATGTAAATCCGAAACGTCAAAGCGAAACTCGATCCCGCCGATCGGTTCGAAGCATCCTGACGCCTGGCGCTATTGCGGTTCATTGGGAACCTCCCGCGCCCCGCGCCCCGCGCGATCCCCGCCGCATTGAACCTTTCCGGCCTTCGCGGCGACCGAGAATGCAGTCGCACACTGCACCTCGGGAGACTGCCGCCATGCTCCGCCCAGCCCTTGCCGCCATCGCCATCGCCGCCGCCGTCGCATTCGTCCGCGCCGGCGCCTCCACCGCGATCGCCCAAGCCATTGAGGCGCCTGTCGCGTTCAACCAGACACTGCTCGATCGCGCGCTCGTCGTCATACCCGCGATCAACAGGTATGCGACATCGAGCGACGCCCCGCAGACCGAGGCGGCGGCGCAAGCGCGTCTGGAGCAGGTCTGCACCGAGGCGGGATTCGAAACGCAAGATCAATGCACGAACACGATCGGCTACGTCGGCATTATGATCGGCGGCTTCGACCCGGCCACCAGGACTTTCAAGGATCCGATTGCGCGAATGCGCGCCCGGATCGCCGAGATCGAAGCGAACCCCCAGTTGCCGGCCGCGACCAAGGAACAGATGACGGCCCCGATAAAGGAAGCGGTGGCTGGCTTTCGCCACATCATTCCGGCCGCGCATCTCCAGCTCATGACGGCAAACGGACGGCATATCTTCAAGACGCTCGCGACGCAGGGCAAGAAATAGCGTGCGCCCGGGCGCACTCGCGACCCCGCCTATCGAGCTGGCACTATCCCCATCCGCATCGCGCCCGCCGCCGGCCGCGCCGTTTGACAGCCGGCCCCGCTGGTGAAACTCTGAGTTCTCCATTCAACGCGTCAAGAACATCGCACAGGGAGTTCGCCCGCCATGGTCGCCACCACGCCATTCCTGCCCGACGGGGAAAAACTCGGACCCCTCGCCTCGCGCTATCTCAATGTCGCGGACCTGCCGTGGCAGGAAACGCGCTTTCCCGGCGTCGACATGAAGGTCCTGGTCGAGGACAAGGAAAGCGGTCTGATTACGGCACTGTTCAAGTTTGGCCCCGGCACCAAACTCCCCTACCACGAGCACGTCGCAATCGAGCAGACGTGGGTACTTGAAGGCACGCTCGAGGACGAGGAAGGCATCGCGACGCCCGGCAATTTCGTCTGGCGCCCGGCCGGCAATCGCCACAACGCCCATTCGCCGAACGGCTGCCTCGTGCTCTCGATCTTCCTCAAACCCAACAAATTCCTCGACAAGGATACGGTCGGCTGGGACACCAAGAGCGGGACGTAAGCGCGCCGCGCCGCGCCCAACAGCTCCACCACCGAGGAAACCGCCGATGACCGCTCGCCCGCCGCGCATGCCGCCGATACCCGACGCCCAGTTGACGGACGCCCAGAAAGCCGCTGTGCAGGCGGTCGTCTCAGGCCCGCGCGGCCGGCTGGTCGGCCCGTTCATCCCGCTGATGCGCAGCCCCGAGTTCATGACGCGCCTCCAGCACACCGGGGCTCACCTGCGGTTCGACAGCGCGCTCGAGCCGCGCCGCTCCGAGATGGTGATCCTGATGACGGCGCGCCTGTGGGCGCAGGCCTATGAGTGGCACCACCACCGGCCGATCGCGGAGAAGGCCGGACTCAGCGCCGAGATCATCGATGCGATCGCCGAAGGCCGCCGCCCCGGGAAGATGGCAGCGGACGAAGCCGCGATCTACGATTTCGTCGACGAGCTGTCGCGCATCCACACGGTCAGCGATGCGACGTACAAGCGCGCCGTCGAACAGTTCGGCGAGCGCGGCGTGATCGATATGATCGGGATCCACGGCTACTACAGCCTGCTGGCGATGGTGCTGAACGTCGCCCGCGTGCCGTTACCGGAGGGCGAGAAGCCGGGCATCGCTCCGCTGCCGTAAGCGGCGACGGCCGGCACTTACACCGTCGGCCCGCCTTCGAAACCGAAGCGCCGCTTGATGCGCTGGAAGAGCTGGTCGCGCAGCCGACGGTAGACCTCCAGAGTCTGCTCACGGCTGCCCTGCCCGACCATCATCGAGGCGTCGAACGTCGGCCAGTACTCGACGTCGACCGCCATGGTGCGCGTCAACTCCAGCGCCGCGTGGTGCGCTTCCGGCGACAGCGAGACGATGAGGTCGAACGAGGTATCGTTGAGATCGACCAGCGCCAGCGGCGCATGGCGCGAGACGTCGATGCCGATCTCCTCCATCACCGCGGCGGCGAACGGATCGATTTCCGCGCCGGCGCGGACTCCCGCCGAGGCGACGTAAACTCCGCGCCCGGCGAGATGGCGCAGGATCGCCGCCGCCATCGGCGAACGCACCACGTTCATCGTGCAGGCGAACAGCACCGCGCCCGGAACTTCGCGCGACGGCGCGCCAGGTACCGGTCCGTCGTCGCTGGCGCCGTCCCCGGGCATGGCGCGTCAGCCTTTCGCGTGCAACGCGCAGATCAGCGTGAACAGCCGCCGTGCCGTATCGTGGTCGACGGCGATCTTTCCCTTGAGGCGCTCCGCGAGCAGGCGGCTCCCTTCGTCATGCAGGCCGCGCCGCCCCATGTCGATCGCCTGGATGCGCGACGGCGGCGCGGTGCGGATCGCCTGGTAGTAGCTGTCGCAGACGATGAAGTAGTCCTTCATCACGCGCTTGAGCGGCGACAGCGAGAGCATGAACGTGTGCTCGCCGGTCGCCGGCTCGGTGTCGACGATGAAGACGAGGCGATCCTCGATGATCGAGAGCTTTAGCGCATAAGGTCCGTCGTCGCGGCCCTCGACGACAAAGCTGTTGGCGTCGAGGATGTCGTAGATCGCCACCTCGCGCTCGTGCTCGGTATTGGTGTTGCCGCGCGCGATCGAGCCCTCGTCGAGCGTGATCGCGACCAGCCGATCGCGGGGCGGATCGGGAGTCTGGTTCACGCGCCCTCCTTGCCCGGGATCGTGCCGCCAGCGTTGGGACCAAGCTGCGGGAACGCGGCGTTGGGACCAAGCCGGACGGCGATCGAGCGGCGATGTGCTTCGAGCCCTTCGGCGGTGGCGAGCCGCATCGCCGCCGGGCCGAGCGCGGCGAGCGACGTTTCGTCGAGACGCAGGATCGACGTCCGCTTCATGAAGTCGAGGACGCCGAGGCCAGAGGAAAACCGCGCGCTCCGTGCCGTCGGCAGGACATGGTTGGAGCCGGCCACGTAGTCGCCGATCACCTCAGGCGTATGCGCGCCGAGGAAGATCGCGCCGGCATTGCGGATGGCATCGGCGAGCTTATCGGGCTCGCGGGTGGCGATCTGGAGATGCTCGGCGGCGATGCGGTCGGCAAGTGGCGGCGCTTCGCCGAGATCGCCGAGCACGATCGTCGCGCCGTAGTCGCGCCAGCTCTCGGCCGCGATGGCACCGCGCGGGAGAATTTTGAGTTGCCGCTCCACCGCGGCGGATACGTCGTCGGCGAACGCGGCGTCGTCGGTCATCAGGATCGACTGCGCCGCGGTGTCGTGCTCCGCCTGCGCGAGGAGGTCGGCCGCGATCCACTCGGGATCGTTGTCGCGGTCGGCGATGACCAGCACCTCGGACGGGCCTGCAATCGCATCGATGCCGACGGTGCCGAACACTTGCCGCTTGGCGGCGGCGACGTAGGCGTTACCCGGCCCGACGATCTTGGCGACCGGCGCGATCGTCGCGGTGCCGTAGGCGAGCGCGGCCACCGCCTGCGCGCCGCCGACGCGATAGATCTCCTCGACGCCGGCGAGGTGCGCCGCGACCAGCACCAGCGGATTGAGCTTTCCGTCCGGTGACGGCACCACCATGACGATGCGCGGCACGCCCGCGACGCGCGCCGGCACCGCGTTCATCAGGACGGAACTCGGATACGACGCGGTGCCGCCGGGCACGTAAAGGCCGACCGCCTCGACCGCCGTCCAGCGGCCGCCGAGCTCGACGCCGAGCCCATCGCGATAGCGGTCATCGTGCGGGAGCTGGCGCTGGTGGTAGGCGACGATGCGATCGCGCGCCAAGGTCAGCGCCGCAACCGTTTCGTCGTCCGCGCCAGCAACCGCCGCCGCGATCTCGTCGGCGCCGATGCGCAGGCCGAGCGCGCCGACGTCGAAGCGGTCGAACCGCTGCGTCAGCTCGACGAGGGCTGCGTCGCCACGCGTGCGCACGTCGGCGAGGATCGCCCGCACAGCCGCGTCGACGTCCTCCGACACTTCCCGCTTTTGCGTGAGAAAGGTGGCAAAGCGCGCTTCGAAATCGGCGTCGGATGTCGTCAATCGCATCGGCATGGGGTTCGGTCTCTCTTGGCTCCTTCTCCCTCTCCCCATCCTTCATGGGGAGAGGGTCGGGGTGAGGGGCGGCCGCAAATTCCGACGGTGCATGAGGCCGCCCCTCACCCTAACCCTCTCCCCACAAACACGGGGAGAGGGGATTTTGTGCACGTAGGGGATTGCGCGCAGCCAGCAGCGATCGGCAGCTACGTCGCCGCATCGTCATCCGGATGTCGCGGCACCGCGCGCGCCTGCCACGCCGGCCCGAGATCCTTCAACTCCGCTTCGATGCACTCGACGTGCAGGCGCACCGCGCCACCACCGGCGAACACGAGCGTCACGTGCCCCTGCGGATCCTCGGGCGCTGTCTCTTCGAACTGCACGGCGAGGAGGTCCAGCACCTCGTGACCCGCCTTGAGATCGATACCGCTGACCTGCGCGCCGAGCACGCGCTCGAACCGCAGTGCCGACTGGCGCCGCGTGGCGCTGTCCGGCTGGCCCGTGGCGAGCGTCGCGGTCCAATCGAACCGGTTCATGATCGCCGCGAAGCGGTGCTCGCGCGGCACGAACGCCATATCCGCGACCTTCAGCACCGCGTCCTGCAGGTGGGCGGAAATGACCTTGAGGTCATCGGCATCGAGGGCGATGAGTTTCAGCGTGCTCGTGTCTGGTGGTGTGCTCATGTGCCCCGCCACGGTTCAGCCCGGCTCGGGCGCTGTTTCGACCGTGACAGATACCCGCCAGCGCCGCGCGGCGCAACCAGACGTATGCCGTCCATTCCCTGCGGTCACTGGCTGAGCGGAGTGCATTCGGTTAACCTCGCCCCCCAAGAGCAACCCAAACGCGAATGCCGCGCAGAAATCCAGGGGAGTTAAGCGCTTATGGCTGAAAAATCAGGCGTCGCCGTCGTCACCGGCGGCTCGAGCGGCATCGGCGAGGCCACAGCCCGTCGTCTGGCCCGCGACGGCTACCGCATCGCCATCCTCGACGTGAACATGGCCGCCGCCGAGGCGGTTGCAGCATCAATCGGCCAGGGCGCGCGCGCCTATGCCTGCGACGTCGCGGATGCCTCAGCCGTCGATGCCGCAGCCAGCGCCGTCGACAAGGACATGGGGCCGCCGGCCGTGCTCGTGACATCCGCCGGCCTGATCCCCAACAGTGAATCCATCCTCGACATGGACATGGCCGCCCACGACCGTATGTGGCAGGTCAATTACAACGGCACGCTGCACGCCTGCCGCACGTTCGCGCGCCGCATGATCCCGCAGAAGCGCGGCGCCATCGTCACCCTCGGTTCGATCAACTCCGCCCAGCCACTGCCGATCCCGGCCTACAACATGGGCAAGGCAGCCGTCGCGCGCCTCACGCAACTCCTCGCCGTCGAAGTCGGCCGCTTCGGCATCCGCGTCAACAGCGTCGGACCGACCTACGTCATGACACCGCCACTGCGCGCCAAGGTCGCCGCCGGCCAGCGCGATCTCAAGAAGATCATGAGCGTGCACGCGCTGCCCTATCTGCCGGAGCCGAGCGACATCGCCGATGCGATCGCGTTCCTCGCCTCCGATCAGGCACGCACGATCACCGGCATCCTGCTCCCCGTCGATTCCGGCTGGACCGCCGGCGTCCCGTACCTCACCTACGCCGGCGGCGTGCCGTGGAAGGATGAGTGAGGGGTGGGGTCGCTTCGCTTTTTCCTGCCGCCGACGCGTACGGCCTGCGCCAGAGGCGCGCCTCACGGCTGTCCGGTTGAGTTTTGATGGACACGGGGCATGGCGTCTGATTCTTCTGTGATTCGAGAGCTTGCCGGCTTCATCGGACACGGAAGGGGACCAACGCCATGCGACCTGAGACTACCGTGATGCACGACCTTTTGAAGCCCCTTCCGTGGAGCCGGTTCGAGGCGCTTGTTGACAAGTACGAGGCCGACCGCAGCATCCGGACCCTGAGCACGAAGAGCCAGCTCATCGCACTGCTGCACGCCCAGCTCTCCGGCGCCGTCAGCCTGCGCGAGGTGGTCGCCACCATGGCGAGCCACGAGAGCCGCCTCTATCACCTCGGCGCGGCGGCGCCGAAGCGCTCCACGCTCGCCGATGCCAACGCGAAGCGGCCGGCGAAGCTGTTCGCCGAGCTGTTCGACGTCCTGCTCGCCCAAGCGCACCGGGGGCTGCGCAAGGCTTCGCAGGACGCCATCCGCCTGATCGACGCCACCCGCATTCCCCTCAATGCCCTGTCGACAAGCTGGGCGCGCTACGACGTGCGCTCGAACGGTGTGAAGGTCTCCATCGTCTACGACCCCGACGCCGCCGCTCCGGTCCGCTTCGCGATCAATCTCGCTCGCGAGAACGACATGGTGCCGGCCAAGGCATTCCCGATCGAAGCGGGCGCCACCTACGTCTTCGACATGGGCTATTACAGCTTCCAGTGGTGGGGCGATCTCGACGCCAAGGGCTGCCGCTTCGTCACGCGACTGAAGCGATATACGCCGACCCGCGTCGTCGAGGAGCGTGCTGTGGCCGAGGGCAGCCGGATCGTGCTCGACCGCGTCGTGATGCTGCCGAAGAGGCTCCGCAACACGCGGGCGCATCGGCTGGGCGAGAAGCCGGTGCGGGAGATCCACGTCGTCATCGACACCGGCAAGATGCTGCGGCTCGTCACCAATGATCTCAGCGCCTCGGCAGAAGAGATCGCTGAGCTCTACAAGACCCGCTGGGAAATCGAGCTGTTCTTCCGCTGGGTCAAGCAGACGCTGCGGATCCGCAAGTTCCTCGGCACCTCCGAGAACGCCGTGCGCATCCAGATCGCGGTGGCGCTCATCGCCTATCTCCTGCTGCGCATGGCCCAGGCGGCACAGTCAGCTGTCGAGGGACTGCTCACCTTCGCGCGCCTCGTCCGCGCCAACCTCATGCATCGCAGATCGATCCGCGACCTCCACAAACCGCCGGACAGAACGCTCCACATTCCCAACCAGATGGAACTCGCGCTATGCTGAACCGGACAGTCGTGAGGCGCGCCTCTGGCGCGGGCCGTTGCGCGACCGCGGCAAGAAAACTATCCCGGCTCCCAGCCGGGCGCTGCCATCTCGAATCCCGCGAATACGAATGCGGGGCTGACGGTGCAGCCGACGAGGGTCCAGGCGCCGGTGCTGGCCGCGCTTTGCCAGACGCCGGCCGGCACCAGGATTTGTGGCCGCGCGCCGGCCGCGAGGTCGTTGCCGAGCGACGCTATTTCGACCGCGACGCCGTCGGGCGAGAGCGACAGGTCCAGTGGCGCGCCGGCATACCAGTGCCAGATCTCCGCCGCGTCGACGCGGTGCCAATGGGCGCGCTCGCCGGCCTGCAGGAGGTAGTAGATCGCGGTGCCGGCGCCGCGGCCGCCCGCCTCGGGTCGATGCCGCCACGTCTCGACGTAGTGGCCACCCTCGGGGTGGGGCTGCAAACGCAGCGCAGCGATGATCTCGTCCGCGCTTGTCACCGGCAGCCCAGCTCGCGTTCTTTCGCCAGCAGGCCATCGACCGTCGTGCGCTCGCCCGCCGACATGGCGGCGCGCGCAGCACCCTGATCGCGGAAGCACGACGAGGTATCGAAGGCGGCCCGCCCGCGTGCCGTCGTGAAGCAATAGCCGTGGCGATGCCAGATCGCGTTGCGCTGCTGCCAAATCCCGTCGCACGACGTCGCGGCGGCGGGCGCGGCCCGTGGTGGCGGTGACGGTGGCGACGCGGGCGTGATCGCCGCCTGCCAGGGGCGCGGCGCCAGCGTCCGGCAGCAGGCGATCCATTTGCTGTGCGCCCAGCCGGTCATGCCGTCGATCAGCTCGACGCGCCGCCAGACGCCGCTGCTTTCGCGGACGCGGAGCAACGTGTCCGGCCCCATCGTGGCGATGCGGACGTCGCTCGGCAGCGGGCCCGTGCGCAGCGCGAGGAAATTGTCGCCGTTCGGATCGAGCCCGGTGACGTAGTGGAAGTTTTCTGCCGGCGGGGCAGGCCGCGCAGGTCCGCCGCGCGTCGCCGTTTGCTGGTTTGCTGGTGGCGGCGGGTCGGCGCGTGACGGCCCTGGTGGCGGGGCCACGGACGGTGGCGGTGCCACGGACGGCGGTACTGACGCCGTAGGAGACGGGCTGCCGCCCGCGAACGCGACCTCGTCGATGAGCGAGGAATTCTCCCAGGGGATCTGCTGCTCGCGCGTGTCCTGCTGGACGTCGGCGCGCACCCGGCGCATCACCGCGTGGACATCGGCGCCGGCGAGCGACATGTGATCCAGCAGCGCCTTCGTGAACGGGCTGTTGCGGCCGGTGCCATCGAGCGCGACGTTGCCGGGTTGCGTCGAATAGACGATGAACGAGCCGACCCCGGCATAGACGCGCGCGAGACCCTTGGCGGCACCGAGCGAGCGCGTCCCCTCGGCGCCAGACAGCCCGCCGGCGAACGGGTTGTCGCGGCACGCGTCGAGGATCACGATGCGCGTGCGCGTGAGGCGAGAGAGATCGGCGAGGAAGGCGTTGAGCGGCACGAACAGGCGGCGCACGTCGTCCTCGGTCTTGGCCTCGGCGTCGACCGGTGCCAGATAGTTCTCGCCACCGATCTGCAATGCGTGGCCGGCGAAGTAGACGAGCGACAGATCGTCCGGCTTGAGCTCGCCTGCAAAGCTCGCGAACCCCTTGAGGAGGGCGCTGCGCGACGCGTCGAACTGGACCGTGACCTCCCATCCGAGCTCACGCAGACGCGTCGACAGATCGCGCGCGTCGTTGGCGGGGTTGGCGAGCGCGGTGGTGCGCAGATAGTTGGCATTGCCGACGATGAACGCCCGGCGCGCGGCCTCGGCGCCGGTCGATGCCACGAGGGTCATCACCGCGACCAGTAAAGCGACATACGCTCTCGAGGCTCGACGCCACACACTTCGCATCGCCCGCTCCCTTTGCTTCAGCCTGGGAACCCATAGCGGATGCTGGCGCGCATTTCCATGCGGCCGGAAGCGCCTTCCCCCGGCCTATGCGGCCGGAAGCGCCGATTCGTGGCTGGTCGCCCGGGCCTCTGCCGGCGTCGCAAAAAGCTGCTCGTTGACCTGCACCCAGTTGGCGAGCTGGCCGACACCCTCGGCGACGCCGGTTTCCGGTTTCCAGCCGAGCACCGTCTCGAGCTTGCGGATGTCGCTGATGTAGACGCGCTGGTCGCCCGGGCGCCAGTCATCCCATTTCAGCGGGATCTTGCGGCCGAGTTTTTTCTCCAGCAGTTCGACCAGCTCGACCAGCGACAGGACATGGCGCGGGCCGCCGCCGATATTGAAAGCCTGGCCCGCGATCCGGTCCGGCGAAACGATCGCCGCCTCGTAGGCGCGCAGCAGATCGTCGACGTAGAGGACGTCGCGCACCTGCTTGCCGTCACCGAAGATCGTGATGTTGCGGCGCAGCCGCGAGGCGATGGTGAACCACGCGATCCAGCCCTGGTCCTCGATGCCGAACTGCCGGGTGCCGTAGATGCACGACTGGCGGAACGAGGTCGCGGGGAGACCATAGATGCGGGCGTAATCGAGCGTATATTGATCCGCCGCGCCCTTCGAACAGCCGTAGGGCGAGAGGAAATCGAGCGCCTGGTGCTCGTCGATGCCGTGCGGCCGATCGGTGTAGGTGTAGCGGCTCCCGGCAAGCTGAACCTTCGCGCCGTCGATCTTGCCGTAGACCTTGTTGGTCGAGGCAAAAATGAAGGGTGCCTCCGGGCAGTGCAGGCGCGCCGCCTCGAGCAGGTTGAAGGTGCCGAGCGCATTGATCATGAAATCGGTGCGCGGATCGGTGACCGAGGTCGTGACCGCAACCTGGGCCGCGAGGTGGATGACGGCGTTGAAGCGGGTCTCGGCGAACACCCGCTCGACCTCGGCCCGGTCGCGGATGTCCACCCGCTCGAAATCGAACCGCGTCCCCTCCTGCAGCCAGTGCAGGTTCTGGTCCGTGCCCTCACGGGACAGATTGTCGAGAACGGTGACCTGCCAGTTCCGGGCGCCGAAGTAGCGCGCCGCATTGCAGCCGACGAAGCCGGCACCCCCCGTAATCAGCACTCTCTTGCCGCGCATTTTTTCTCCTCACGTACCGCCACAGTGGACGTCTGGCGGCCCCCTGTCTGATTGCGCACACGAACCCGCACCCGGCGGAACGCCATTTCGTAAGACGCTTTGACCAGGGGAAAGGTTCAGTGGCCGACTCTACAATATCGAATATGAACGAAAACCGCGCGGGGCGATCGCCTACTGTTCAGGCGCGATGCCCGGTTCCGGTGCGTACCGGAGTGGCTAGGGAGCGCATGGACGCAAGCCTGCGATTGTGCGAGGGAAGCACCGTTCAGCCCTGGTTCATGGGCTGTCTTGCACGGAGCGGCACCTACATGAGCGAGGCTGCGCGTCGGAGGGTTTCTGTTTCATGAGAATTCTCGTTACCGGGGGCGCGGGTTTCATCGGCTCGCATCTCACCCGACGGCTGCTCGCCGACGGTCACGAGGTTCATGTCATCGACAATGAATCCAATGGTTTGCGCAGTGCCGTACCGGCCGGCGCCCACTACCGCCGCGCCGATGTGATCCGCCCCGAGGAGATCGAACCGGTGTTCGCCGCCGGGCTCGACGCGGTCTGCCATCTTGCCGGTCAGGTCTCGATCGTCCGGGCTTTCGACAACCCCGTCGGCGACCTTCGGACCAACACCGAAGGGACAGTGAATATCGTGCAGCTCTGCGTGCGCCACCGGGTGCCGCGGCTGATTTATGCGAGCTCGATGACCGCCTACGGCGACGCCAAGGTGGTGCCGACGCCCGAGAGCGAGCCCTGCCAGCCCGATTCCTACTACGGGATCACAAAATTTGCCGCCGAGCGTTACGTTCATGCCACAGCGACCCGCCCCGACCTCGACTTCGACTTCGCCGTGACGTCGCTCCGCATGTTCAGCGTCTATGGCCCCGGCCAGGCGCTCGACAACCCCTACCAGGGCGTCCTCGGCATCTTCATCGGCAAGCTGATCCGCGGCGAGCCGATCACCATCTTCGGCGACGGCGAGCAGACCCGCGATTTCGTCTTCATCGGCGATATCATCGAGGGCTGGGTCAACGCGCTGGCCAACAAGAAGGCAGTCGGCGGGATCTTCAATCTCGGCAGCGGCCGGTCGACCTCGATCAACGATCTCGCGGCCCACGCGGTCGCCGCCTTCGGCCACAAGCCCGGCGGCTACGATGTCCGCCACGCCGCCCCGCGCCCCGGCGAACAGCGCCGCGTCCAGGCCGACATCGGTCTCGCGCAGTCGGTCCTCGGCTGGCGGCCGCGCCGGACTTTCGAGGAAGGCCTCGCGGAAACCGTCCGCAGCGGCCGCGTGTCAACCGGCGGCTGAGGCAGGCATGAAACTTCTGCTCGTCATCTCGTGCGATCCGTGGACGCGCAGCGTCTCGACGGTCCATCACTATGTCGCGGCAGGCCGCGCGCTCGGCCATGACGTCGCGGTCTTCGGCCCGCCCAATCCCGAGTTGCCGGAGCTCCCCTACACGACGGATCTCGGCGGCGTCGATCTCGCGCTGTTCCTCGTCCAGGTGCCCGGCGATTTTCCCGATATGCCGTATCTGGCCCGCCTGCTCGACACGATCCCGCGGAGCAAGCGCGTCGTCGTCGACCTGTGGGGCCGCTACAATGAGACGATCTACGTCGATCACGATTTCAATCACCTCGAGAAGCTCGACGGCCATGTCGGCTGGGAGTGGGAGGAAGCGTTCCGCGCCGTCTCCGATACGATCCTGCAGCCGACGCTGAGCCCGCGGCGCGGCGAGGCCGGCTCGTTCCTGTTTCACGGCTTTGCGCCGAAGGCCGTCGTCGTTCCCGAGGCGTCGGCCGAGGCCGCCGCCGCGCGATGGCTGAAAGAGGAGCGCTGGTTCGGCGTCGCCTACGTCGGCAGCAACTGGCAGCGCTGGGACCAGGTCCGCGCGTTCCTTACCGCCCACGCACCGCTTCGCAAGACGGTCGGCTGGGCGGGTCTCATCGGATGGGATTGGAAAGTGCGCCCCGAGTGGGCGATCCAGCAGGGGCTCGCCGGCATCGACACCGATCCGAAAATGCTGCTGGAGATGGACGTCACCGTGAAGGACGGCGCCCGCTTCGACCGGGTGCTCGGCTACCTCTCGCAGTCGAAGTTCGCGCCCGTCTTCCATCGCCCGCTGTTCCGTGAACTCGGCCTCGTCACCGGCCGCACGTTCGAGACTTTCAACGCCGATACGATCCCGATCCTGATGCTGCCAAAGCCATTCGTCGCGGCGATCTACGGCCCCGCCGCGCTGGCACTGGTGCCGGGCGACGATGTGGCGGCATTCCTCACCGATGCGCTGGCGCGGCCGGCGTTCTATTGGGACGCGGTGATCAAGACCCGCGCTCATCTCGCGAAGCACCATTCCTACGCGCGCCGGTTCGAGGAACTGGTGGCGCTGGCGGCGCGGACCTCCCGATGAAGATCCTCTTCGTCATGAAGCACCGAGGGAACGCGGGGAACACGCACGCGGTCGCCGACTACATGCGCGTCGCGCCGCAGTTCGGGCACAAGGTCAGCCTCTACGGGCGCCCGATGTCGTGGCTGCCGGGCCTGAGCTTCACCGACCGGATCCGCGACGCCGACAAGATCGTCTACCTCTTCGAATCCGAGATCTACCGACTGAGCGGCGTGAGCGAGGCGACGATGCTCGGCGCACGCCCGCGCGGGGACCGCCTGATCCTCGACATGGACGGGATGTATAACCCGGTCATCTGCCTCGACGGCTACGACCGCAACCACGACACCGAGGCCGAACGCGCCCGCTGGTTCGAGCATTTCCATGCCCTCGCCGACCGGGTCTACAAGCCGACGATCGCGCCGCCGACAAGCCCGCGCGAGATCGCGCTCCCCTTCTACGGCTACGATCCGGCACTCGAGACCGAGCCGATAGCGGCGGCGGAGAAAAAGTACGACATCCTGCACCTCGGCCACAACTGGTGGCGCTGGCGCGACGTCGAGGAAACGCTGCTCCCGGCGTTCGCGGCGCATCGCGGCGGGATCGGTCGCATCGCTTCATCGGGCTGTGGTGGGACAAGGTGCCGTTCGAAGCCGACGCCGGCAACCCGCTCGCGTTCAAGTCGGACGCGGCGGCGTTCAAGCGGCTCGACATCGAGACGCAGGATCCGGTCATGTACGACCAGGTGATCCGCACCATGAGTTCGGCGAAGATCAATATCTTCACCCAGCGCCCGGTCCTCCATCACCTCCGCCACCTGACACTCAAGTATTTCGAGATCTTCTACGCCGACACGATCCCGCTGCTGATGCTCGATGCCGATCACGCGGCCGACGTCTATGGCCCAGCGGCGCGCGAGCTGACGCTGCCGGGACGCGCCGGCGAGAAGATCCTCGACGCGCTGGCGCGGCCGGCGCGCTACCGCGAGATCGTGCAGGACGTCCGCCGCCATCTGGCGACCAATCACAACTATCAGCGGCGGATGCAGGAACTCGCGACCGCGCTCAATGGCTGACGTGGTGCGATCTTCTCGGATCAATCTGGAGCGCTCGGCGCCATGAAGTTGGTGTTCGTCTATTGGGGCTTCGAGAACGCCGGCAGCATGCTGGACCTCAAGGGCTACGCGCGGGCAGCGGTTGCCGCCGGCCATCAAGTCACGGTCTATGGCCCGCCGGGGCATGTTTACGCGCTCGACTATTCCAAGGACCTCGCCGGCGCCGACGCGGTCGTTTTCGTCGTCGAATGGACGACGCAGCTCCAGTTCGGCGACCGCCTGGACTGGGTGCGGATCCTTTCCGCCGTCCCCCGCAATCGCCGCGTCGTCATCGATTGCGACGGCGCCTACAACGATCCGATCAGCTTTCGCGGCGACTACAATCACAAAACGCCCGAATCGAGCCGTGCCTGGATCGACTTCTGCGACAGCCTCACCGACAAGATCTGCCAGCCGACGCCGACGCCGCTGCGGGCGAACGTGCGGCCATTCCTGTTCCACATCTACGATCCCGATTGGGAGACGCCGCTCGACTTCTCGGCCAAGGATTTCGGCATGATCTATGTCGGCCACACGAAATTTCGCTGGCACGGCATGGCGCGGGTACTGCGCGGGATCGAGCCGATCCGCGACCGGCTTGGCCGCATCGGCCTCGTCGGCGACGGCTGGGATGCGCCGATCGAATGGACGCAGTGGAAGGAAATTCGCGACGACTATTTCGTCGACCGCGCCTACCTGAAGCAGATCGACGTCGAGGCGCTGCCGCCAGTCCCCTACACCGACGTCATCGCGACGATGAGCCGGGGGATTTTCAATCCCGTCATCTATCGGCCGCTGTTCGAGCGCCTCGGCTTCGTCACCTGCCGCACCTTCGAGACGCCGGCCTCGAGCACCATCCCGCTGTTCCTGCTGGAGCCGGACTACGTCCGCAGCATCTACGGCGACGCCGCGGGCGAGCTGGTTCTCGGCGAGCGCCCGCAAGAAAAAATCGCCGACGTCGTCAGCCGCCCGCAGCACTACGGCGATATCGTGCTCGCCATCCGCGACGCATTCAGGCAGCGTCATTCCCCTGAGGCGCGCTTGCGCGACCTCATCGGCATCATCGAGCAGTGACGGGCGTCACGAGGACAGCATCGCCGTGAACGAGGAGATGGCGTTCCCATCGACGGTCGAGCAGACGGCGCGCGATGCCGCCGAGCCCGCGCGCCGAATGCGGCTGCGCTATGGCTTCAACGAGATCAACGGCTGGTGGCATATGTCGCGCGGCGTCGGCAGCGCCGAGGTGCGCCGCCATCTGCGCCTGATGGACACGAAAGTCGTCCGCATCTTCGCGTTCGACCAGCCGGTGCCCGATCCGTTCAAGAACTGGCATGGCTTTTCGATCTACGTGCAGGGCGTCCTCGACGCCGGCGCGGTGCCGATGATCACCTTCGCGCGCTTCCACCCACCATTCGACGACGCCGACAACATCGCGAGCTTCGCTGCGCGCTGCCGCGAGATCGTGTGGGGCTGCATCGAGCAGTGGGGCGGCGAGACCGTCCGCGACTGGCTCTTCTGCATCTGGAACGAGCCGAACAACCTGATGGTCGGCGGCGACATCACCTACGAGCAGTACCGGCGGATCTATCTCGCGGTGGCCCGCGGCATCATGGACCTGCTGGCGCCGCATCTCGACGGCCGCAAGGCGCGGATCGGCGGCCCGGCGATCGACGGCAACCACCGCTCCTACTGGATGGACTGGATCGCGCGGCTGATCCACGACGTCGACGACCGCCTGATCGGTTTCGTCTCGTGGCATCGCTACGGCGACTGGCGACCGGCGGTGCCGAGCACGTCGCTCGGTCTGACGATGTGGGGCTCGCCCGATTCGCCCTCGGGCGCGGTCTTCGAAGAGCTGCTGATGGGCCAGACGCCGAGCTACGAGTCGCGCGCCCGCGGAGTCGCGCGCCTCGTGCGCGGCCGCGACATCCTCAACATCTGCGGCGAGCTCAACACCATCTCGCACCACGAGAACTATTACACGCTCGGCCTCAACCAGAATGCCTTCGGCGCGGCGTTCTATGCCTCCGCGCTGATCCATCTCATTCGCGGCGGTGCCGATGCCGAGTTGCGCTGGACCGCAACTGCGCATGGCCCCGACGCCTATGGCCTGCTGACCATGGACGGCGAGGCGATGCCGGCGGGCCTCGCCAAGCAGATCTTCGCCCAGCATGTGCGGTATGGCGACTGGGTGCGCTTCCCGAAGCTGAAACCGAGCCGCTCGGAAATCGATGCCCTGGTGGCGTGGCACGACGACGGGCGCATCAGTGCCGTATTCGTCAACACGGCGCGCGGGGCGTGCACCGTGAGCCCCGCCGACTGGGACGACGGGCTCAGCGCGTGCGATGAAATCCTGCGCATCGATACCGGGACGGGCCGCCACGTCGTGCGTGAGCCCTACGACGGAACGATTCGCTTCGACGGCTACGGCGTCGCGGTTCTGACGAACGCGGCGGCGGCGACCATACTCGACTAGATTTCGACCGGGACTGAGGGAGACGACAGGTGGATA
Organism: uncultured Alphaproteobacteria bacterium; assembly: GCA_963775035.1. GTDB lineage: Bacteria > Pseudomonadota > Alphaproteobacteria > Rhizobiales > Hyphomicrobiaceae. Next base: position 331,173 of record CAVZHG010000012.1, read on the forward strand.
AGGCGTTCGGCTGGATCGGCGAGATTTTTCAAACCCTGCTGCGGCTGCTGCCGTGGCTGGTCATCGTGCCGGCGACGCACAGCGGTGTCGCTTTCGTGCACGGCCACCGGATCAAGAAGTGGCCGCCGGGCCTGCATTGGTACTGGCCGGTCGCGACCAGCTACAAGCTGATGATGATCGTGCGGCAGACCCAGAAGATCCAGGGCAAGGTCGTCATGACCAGGGACAACAAGACCGTCATCGTCGGCGCCATGGTGACCTACTACGTCGATGATATCGTCGCGGCGCTGGCCCACATCGCCGATCTCGCCTCCGACGTCATCGAGCGCGCGCAAGGCGCGATTCTGACCGAGGTCACCAAACACACGATGGAAGAGATCCAGACCGACCGCGCCAACTTCAATGCCAAGCTCAATGACGTCGTCGGCAGCGCCTTGAATGGCTACGGCGTGCAGGTCATCCAGATCCAGCTCACCGAGTTCGCCCCGACCAAGGCCCTCACCTTCAACGGCAACCTGGCCGTCGGCAACTACGCGCTGTGGACGGGATTTTAATGGCCACCCTCACCCCTTCACCCAATAGACGCCCCATTGGTCGATGCGGATGATGTCGTCGGTGATGGCGTGGGCGGCGCGGTATTCGTCGATCGCCGTGCGGTGAGCTTCGAACAGATGATAGTCATCCGCGATCAGCGTGCCGCCAGGCATGAGCTTGGGGTAGAGATTGACGATGCCGTCGCGCGTGCTCTCGTACATGTCGCCATCGAGGCGCAGCACCGCGAGGCGCTCGACCGGCGCGGTCGGCAGCGTGTCCTTGAACAGCCCTTTGAGAAACACGACCTGATCGTCGAGCAGGCCGTAGCGAGAGAAATTCGCCTGCACCTCCTCGAGCGACACGGCGAAATCGGCCCAGGTATGGAACTCGGCGCCGGCATCGGGCGCGACGCCTTCCGACGGCGGCGGCAGGCCCGCGTATGAATCCGCCGCGATCACCCGGCGATCGGTGATCCCATAGGCCTTGATCACGGCGCGCATCATCATCACGGCGCCACCGCGCCACACGCCCGTCTCCATGAAATCGCCGGGAATGCCGGCGGCAATCACGCGCTCGCATTCGCTGCGGACGTTCTCCATGCGCTTGACGCCGATCATCGACGGCGCGGCGGACGGCCAGTCCCAGCCCTGCTCGCGATAGTCGTCGTAATAGGCGTCGACCTTCGAGGCCGGCAGCGGCGGATCGCGGTTGAGGCGACCGACCAAACTGTCGCGCATGAGGTCGAGGTAGGCGGCCCTGAGAAGAGCCGCCTTGTCGTCGTCCGGTCGCGCCGGCTTGCTGGCCACGTCGCACGCTCCTCGGTCGCGGTGTGCGACCGGGAGACTAGCAGAATTTTGCGGCGTCAGGCCTTGTTGATCGTCGTCACCGCGAGGTTGGTCAGCTTGTGATTGGCGGCCTTTTCCTGATCGAGGATCGCCGAGAGCATATCGTGGGCTTCCGGCTGGTCGATCGCCTTGGCCCACTCGCGCAGCGTGCCGTAGCGCGCGATCTCGTAGTGCTCGATCGCCTGGCAGCAGCCGATGATGGCGGCGTGCTTGGCCACCGCGCCCTTGGCCTCCTTGATGACGCCATCGCATTCCTTGATCAGGCCTTCGATGGCATCGCATTTCTCGCCCTTGACTCTCGAGGCCCGTGGCCTTGAACACCTTCTTGAGGATCGAGATGTGTTCCTTGGTCTCGCCCAGGTGATGCTGCAGCGCCTTCTTCAGGTCCGCCTGGCTCACGGCTTCGATGACATTCGGCAGCGCTTTCGAGATGGCGTTTTCGGCGTAATAGACGTCCTGCAACGTGTGCTCGAACGCGTCGGATAGCGTTTTCATGGCGGGGCTCCGGCTATTTGGGGGCGATGGCCATGGCAGGCCATTCGACCGGACAACGCGAAGAACCGCCCGCCGGTTGCACCGGGCGGCGGAAACAGTCGTTCACTCGATCGGAAGTCAGTCGACGTAGACGCAGCCAAGGCGCGTCAGGCTGGCGTCGACCCAGGAGCGGTCGGAGCGCCCGCCCTCGATCGCCTTCAACTGCTCGACCTCGGTCGCGTGCTTGCGCTCCGCCGCCACGTAGACTGCCTCGACGTCGGCGCGCGGCACGCACAGCACGCCGTCCGCGTCACCGAGCATCAGGTCGCCGGGCTCGATGGTCATGCCGGCGATGCTGATGCTGAAACCGATCTCGCCGGGCCCGTCCTTGTAGGGGCCACGGTGGGTGACGCCGGCCGCGAAGACCGGGAGATTCGCGCTCGATGAACGCGTCGCGATCGCGGATCGAGCCGTTGAGCACGAAGCCGCCGATGCCGCGCTTGATCGCGTGGGCGAGCATCATCTCGCCCATGAGCGAATTCGTGAGGTCACCGCCGGCGTCGCAGACGATGATGTCGCCGGAAGCGGCGAGATCGATCGCCTTGTGCAGCATGAGGTTGTCGCCGGGCCGCGACTTGACCGTCAAGGCCGGGCCCGCCATCACGCCGCTCGCGTGCATCGGCCGGAGCGCCGGCCCGCCCGCCGTCATCCGCGCCATGCAGTCGCTGACGTTGGCGACGGGGATGGTGCGAAACCGCGCGGCGACATCGGCGCCGACGCGTGTCCAGGTGCGCTTGATGCGAAATCCGACTGTCATATCGTGCCCCTCACGATGGTCATGTGCGCGGCGCCGACCGGCGACCACGCCTCCAATATAACGAGTTGCAGCGGCCGGCAAACGCCGTCCGGTTGTGGCGCCACAAGGAACTGCCCAGGAAACCCCCGTGACTTGCGCAGCCGTTGCGTGCGTGCGAGCCTGACTGTCCCTGGACGCTCCTTGGATCGTGGAACCCCATGACAGACATCACGCAAATCGCCACCGGGCTGCGCTTTCCGGAAGGTCCGATCGCCATGGCGGACGGCTCGATCCTGCTCGTCGAAATCGAGCGCGGGACGCTGACACGCGTGCACGCCGACGGCCGCACCGAGGTGGTCGCGGAAACCGGCGGCGGGCCCAACGGCGCCGCGATCGGCCCCGACGGCGACTGTTACATCTGCAACAACGGCGGCTTCGCGTGGGTGCCAATGACGCAGGCCTGCGCCCGCACATGCAGCCGCCCGACTACAAGAGCGGTCGCATCGAGAGCGTCGATCTCGCGAGCGGCCGCGTCGACGTCCTCTATACGGCGGGGCCCAATCATAAGCTCAACGGGCCGAACGACCTCGTGTTCGACACCCACGGCGGCTTCTATTTCACTGATCTCGGCAAGGTCCGCGATCGCGACCAGGACCGCGGCTGCGTCTACTACGCCAAGGCCGACGGCAGCGGGATCAAGGAGGTCGCGTTCCCGCTGATGACGCCGAACGGCTGCGCGCTGTCGCCGGACGGCCGCGTGCTCTACGTCGCGGAGACGTGGACGGGGCGCGTGTGGGCCTACGACATCACCGCGCCGGGCGAGGTCGCCAAGGCACCGTGGCCGTCGCCGAGCGGCGGGCGCCTGCTCGCGGGCGTCGGCGGGTTCAATCTGTTCGATTCGATGGCGGTCGACGGCGCCGGCAACATCTGCGTCGCGACGCTGTTCAATCCCGGGATCACCGTGATCTCGCCGGACGGCGCCCGTGTCCGCCACATCCCGATCCCCGGCGATCCCTATTGCACCAACATCTGCTTCGGCGGCGCCGATCTGAGGACCGCTTATGTCACGCTGTCGATGACCGGGCGGCTGATCAGCTTCCCCTGGGATGGACCGGGTTTGAAGCTGAACCATTAGTCGCGCGAGGAATAGTCAGTCCTCGATCATCGCGAGGGCTGCACGGCGATCGCCCGACTTCAGGCGCAGGAAAAGCGTGCGGGCGTGCTTGATGTCACGCTCGGAGCCGGTTTCCGCCGCCGTCTTGAGCGCGACAGTCGTCGGATGGTCCGCCCCGCAGATGAACACGAGGGCTTTCGCGAGCCGCGCCATGACTTCCCGTCCAAGAGGTGCGTCGCTCATGCTGGTCATCCTGTGCGCAGCGAGTTTGCGGTGAGCTACTTTGAGGGTTCACAAACGCATGGCTTGTCGGCGGACGGACAAACTATCACACATTTTCGCCCGGTGATGTCGAGCAAGGTCGCCGGATCGATGGGCGCTCCATTCTGGCGGATTTCGAAGTGCAGATGCGGCCCGGTCGAGAAGCCGGTATTGCCGGCCGCTGCCAATGACGTCTCCGGCCTTTACGCAGTCCCCGGCGCGCACGCTTGGACAACTGAAATGAGCGTAAAACGTCACCCACCCGGCCTCGTGCCGGATTTCGACGGCAATGCCGAATTCACCCTTGTTTTCCGCGAACCGGACTTCGCCGCTCGCTGCCGCAATGACCGGATCTCCGATCGCGGCGAAATAGTCGATCCCATCGTGCTGCCTAGTGACGTTGAGCAAGGGATGAATGCGCGGACCGAAAGTCGTTTCGATTTCCCCGGATGAGGGTGGATGAACTCGGCCCCTTGGCTGTCGTGTCGGGGTCGGTGGTGCACGCCTGGACGTCCGCGGACAGAACGACGCCGGCGACCGCGACCCCAGCAACCCGATCCGCCGACCAGAAAATCCGATCATTGTGCCTCCTGCGCGCGGCCGGCGGAAAATCGCCGGTGCTGCAATGAGGCGAGCTTAGGAGGTTGGCGGCGACGAAATTGCGGCCGGATTAACGCATCGCCGATGCCGCCTAGATCGCGCCGGCGGATCGGTTGGCTACCACTTCAGGAGATGGCGCCCAGCGATGGCGCCCACCACCACGACGGGTACGCTCGCGAGCGTGTACCAGGTGGCAACGAACAGCGGTGAATTGTCGAAGCAGTGCAGCGCGTAGATCGTCGCAGCCAGCATGGCCGAAGCGAAACCGATCGCGGCGCCGGCCAGCGTCGGTGATCGCGGCGCCCCGCTGCGCATGGCGAACAGGCCCGCCGTCAGCGGCGCCAGCGCGAGGAACGGAATCGCGAGGATGCACGGCGTCGCGTTGCTGCCAACGAGGTGCACCGCCCAAACGTCGGAGGGGACGACGGCGAGTTCCACGGCAACGGCTGCCAGCAGCAGCGCCGGTACTACCCAGATCAGGGCGGAAGGGCCGGGCCGACGCAGGCCGCGCGAGACGCACGCACTCGGCAAATCCGAGCGCGAACGCCAACGCGGCGAGGGCGAACTTGAGATCGAAGCGCCACGTCGCGACGGCGTCCGCGAAATCAGGGCGCAGGCCGAGCGTCGCGAGTAGGACGGCAAACGATGCAGCACCACCCAGCAGGAAGGCTGCAGCCGCGGTGTGGGCGACCGGCCGCTGCATGGCGCGGTTGTCGGCGGCAAGCACCGCGATCAGGTCGTCCGTCTTCATGCCTCACCTTGCTTGTAGGCGGTAGCGAGACGCCGGAGTGCGCGATGAAGCGCGACGCGGACGGCGCCTTCGGACATGCCGAGACGGTCGCCGACCTCGCGGGCGCTGCATCCTTCCAACGACATGCCCTCGACGATCTGTCGCGCCGCGGGCGTGAGAGTCGAGAGCAGATCGTTTGTCGTCGTGATGGAGCAGGCGTCCGGCTGGGCGGCGAGCTGATCGAAATAACCGTCGATCGGCAGGTGATGGTGAAAGCCGCGCCGCCGCAACATGTCGACGAGCTTGTGGTGGGCAATGGCGCGCACCCATGGCTCGAGCGGTTCGCGCGCATCCCAGGTATGGCGCTTCAGATGCACGGCGAGCAAAGTTTCCTGCACGACGTCCTCGACATCCTCGGGCCCACGCCCCGCACGATACAGGCCGCGCTTGACAATGGGGCGAAGCCACAGCGCCAGCGCCTCAAGGGCGTGACGGTAGGCCGTCGCGTCCCCCGCATTCGCGGCGCGCATCAACGCGGAAAGGTCCGGCGGACGTTGAAGCACGGGCGATCCTGACGTGCTTTTCGAAGGAAGAGCTGCAAATGTTACAGCAACGCGGTCGGCGAGGTGGTCAATCCTTCGGCATTGCCGACCCGGCCCCCCTCACGATCGCGTGACCCCGTCACGGTGGGGCGAAGTCGCGAACTTGACCTATGCGCCGCATGGGATGACGTCAGCGCCCGCGCCACAGCCAGAGAACGGCGAGCGCGCCGACGATCGCGCAGAGATAGAGCATGAGCGGCGTCGGCAGATTGAATGAGCGGCGAAACCCGCTGGAACGTCGAGGGTCAGCGGCGGCGACGGCAGACGCAGTCACAGATGGTCCGACGAGAGCCGGCGGAGGCGTCTTACGGTCGAGATCGCGTGCGCTGAACCCGACGAGCAGCGTTCCGGCAAACAGAATGACCCCAGCGGCCGCGAAGCCCGCGATCATCTGTCGTTCCGACGCCCGGTCATCATGTCGTCTCATGGTCAATCCTCCTGGCGGAGCGGTGATGTAGTCGGCGATCCAGCGACGATCGACTTTCGCGACGCTGTCCTTGTAGTCCTGCTTGGGATCCGCACCGAGGAGCATCTGGATTTATCGGGCTCTCCCATGAAATTCATGGGGGCCTAATCCGCGAGCGCTGGAAGTGGTTCCCGACGGAGCCACGCCATTGGACGGGAACCGACAAACGAGCAGAACGTTGTGTGAGCAGGCTCGCGCGACGCGGGCCCACGCTCGCGTGCGCGGAGGCCACCGAATGAATATTCTCGCCTGTATTGTTGTGGGCATTCTCGCAGGATGGCTCGCGGAGCGGATCACCGGCCGCGATCATGGCCTTTTGACCAACCTGTTCGTCGGAATTCTGGGATCGCTGATCGGCGGCGTGCTTTTCAGCGGGCTGATGGGCTTTCGCTATGACGAAGGCTTCAACCTGGGCTCGATCGCAGCGGCGACGGTCGGCGCGGTGATCCTGCTCCTGATGTTCGGCGGCATGCGAAGCCGTCGGACGACATCATGAATGGCGACGTCGAAGACCAGGCATTGCAGCGCCTCGAAGCTCTGGCGAAACTGATGGACACCGCGTTCGTCCTGCCCGGAACCAATGTGCGTTTCGGGCTCGACGGTGTGATCGGCCTCGTGCCCGGCATCGGCGATGTGATCTCCGGGCTGGTGTCCAGTTATCTCATCTGGGAAGCCCGCCGGCTCGGTGTTTCGAAGTGGGTCCTGGGTCGCATGATGGCCAATACGCTGATCGATACCACGATTGGTGCGATCCCTTTGGCCGGTGACTTCTTCGATGTCGTGTTCAAGGCGAACGTCAAGAATATGGCGCTGTTGCGTCGCCATCTCGAGCGCAAAGGTGCGTCGCGGTCACCTCCAACGGTCATCGACGGCGACTTTCGCCGGGTCGACTAGCGACAGCAATCGGCCGCCGAGTGGCGGATCTACGTGTTGAAAGAAAGCACGCGCACTTCAGAGGTTCGCCGCGCTTGCGCCAGGCGAACGAATTATGATCACGCTCAGGGTGGAACCCTGCGCGAGCGTGACGGATGACGCGATCCTACCTTGCCGACCTCAACAGTGAGCAGCGCCGCGCGTCGAGCACGGCGTCGTCGCGCGCGGCAGCAACATCGCCGCCCCGCTGCTGGTCATCGCCGGCGCCGGCTCGGGCAAGACCAATACGCTCGCCCACCGGGTCGCCCACCTGATCGTCAACGGCGCCGATCCGCGGCCGCATCCTGCTGCTGACGTTCTCGCGCCGCGCCGCCGCCGAGATGGAGCGCCGCGCCGAGCGCATCGTCGCCGCAGCGCCTGCGGCGACGCCGTGTCCGGGCGGCTGCGTCGCTATCCACTGGTCCGGCACCTTCCACGCCATCGGCGCGCGCCTGCTGCGCATGCCACGCGCGTCTCGATCGGGCTCGATCCCGCCTTCACCATCCACGACCGCGAGGATTCGGCCGACCTCATGAACCTCGTGCGCCACGAGCTCGGGCTTTCGGAGAAGGACACAGCGCTTCCCACTGAAGGCGACGTGCCTCGCCATCTACTCGCGCGCGGTCAATGCCGGCGGAGCCGCTGGATGCCGTGCTGCGCAAGCAGTTTCCCTGGTGCGCGGAGTGGAAGGACGGAGCTGCGCGAGCTGTTCGAGGCCTACGTCGAGGCCAAGCAGCGCCAGCACGTGCTCGACTACGACGACCTGCTGCTCTACTGGGCCGAGCTGATGCGGGTGCCCGAGCTCGCCGGCGAGGTCGGCGCGCTGTTCGACCACGTGCTGGTCGACGAGTACCAGGACACCAACGCGCTGCAGGCCGGCGATCCTGCTCGGCCTCAAGCCCGACGGCGCCGGCCTGACCGTCGTCGGCGACGATGCGCAGGCGATCTACGGCTTCCGCGCCGCCACGCGTGCGCAACATCCTCGATTTCCCAGAACTGTTCACGCCGCCGGCGCGCGATCGTCACGCTGGAGCAGAACTACCGCTCGACGCAGCCGATCCTCGCCGCCTCGAACGCCGTGATCGGCCTTGCGCGCGAGCGCTTCACCAAGAACCTGCGCTCGCGAGCGGCGCCGGCGCGCAAGGCCGGCGCTGGTCACGGTCGCCGACGACATCGGCCAGGTCGACTGCGTCGTCGAAACCATCCTGGAGAACCGCGAGGCGCGGCATGGCGCTGAAGGAGCAGGCGGTGCTGTTCCGCACCGCGCACCACAGCGCCATGCTCGAGATCGAGCTCGACGCGGCGCAACATCCCCTTCGTCAAGTTCGGCGGCCTCAAGTTCATCGAGGCGGCGCACGTCAAGGACATGCTCGCGGTGCTGCGCTGGGCGGAGAACCCGGCCGACCGCGTGACCGGCTTCCGCGTGCTGCAGATGCTCGACGGCATCGGCCCGGCGACCGCCGCCAAGGTGCTCGACCGCATGGCGGGACGCGACGCCGATCGACGCGCTCGCGACCTTCGCGCCGCCGGCCAAGGCGACTGCAGCCCTGGCGCGACGCTCGTCGCGCTGATGCAGCCGCTGACGTCGCGACAGGCGGCGTGGCCGGCGGAATTCGATCTCGTGCGGCAGTGGTATCAGCCGCATCTCGAGCAGCGCTACGCCGATGCCGTCGTGCGCGCCGGCGATCTCGACCAGCTGCAGCGCATCGCGCCGGCTACACGTCGCGCGAGGCGTTTCTCACCGACCTGACGCTCGATCCGCCGAGCGCCACCAGCGACGAGGCCGGGCCGCCGTTCGCTGCGACGAGGACTACCTCATCCTGTCGACCATCCATTCCGCCAAAGGGCAGGAATGGAAGTGCGGTGTTCGTGCTCAACGTGGTCGACGGCTGCATCCCCTCCGACATGGCGACCGGCACCGCCGAGGACATCGAGGAGGAGCGCCGCCTGCTCTACGTCGCCATGACGCGCGCCAAGGACCAGCTGGTGCTGCTGGTGCCGCAGCGCTTCTACGTGCACAGCCAGGCGCGGAGCGGCGACAGGCACGTCTATGCGTCGCGCACGCGCTTCATTCCGGCTGGGATCGCCGGACATTTCGATCAGCAGATCTGGCCGCGCCGTGCCCCATCGGCCGCGGGCATCGCGCCGCCGGCGGGCGTGACCGTCGATCTCAACGCGCGGATGCGCGGCATGTGGCGCCGGTCGGGGACTTAGAAACGTGGTGCCTCAGGAGGGACTCGCGCCCGCATTGACGGGTGCCGGTTCGCCGCTATAGTGCCGCGCCGTTGCCTCAGTGGCGGAACGGTAGACGCGACAGACTCAAAATCTGTTATCCGCGAGGGTGTGGGGGTTCGAGTCCCTCCTGGGGCACCATTTTTTCGCTCACGCCGGAATTCGCTTCGCCTATTGGCTCCGCGAGGGCGGCGCGACCGCCGGCGCGCGGTCGCGCGCCCATGACCTGGCAAGCGCGCGGCCGCGCTTTTGGAGCGCGAATGACCCGGCACTCGACACGCATCCGCTCAGTCCACGACCGCGATGGCCTCGATCTCGATCATCCACTCGGGCGCCGCCAGAGCGCTGACGCCGACCAGCGTGCTGGCCGGCGGCGGGCGATCGCCGAAGAACGGCGTGCGCGCCTTGCCGATGGCCGCGCGAAGCTCCGGTTTGTAGTTCACGACGTACGTCGTGATCTTGACGACATGCTCGAAGCTCGCACCGGCTGCCTCGAGGCACTTTCCGAGGTTTCGCATGACTTGCTCGGTCTGCGCGCCGATGTCGCCGGCGCCGACGACAGCGCCCTTCTCGTCAATCGAAACCTGTCCGGCGATGTAGATCGTGCGGGCGCCCGACGCGACCGCCACGTGCGAATACGCCGGGTTGATCGATAGTCCCTTGGGCTTCAGATATTCGGTCTTGCTCATGGTGCGGTCTCCTCCTCAACGGTCGTTGTTACGCCAGTGACGGACAATACTGACGTTTCTGCGATGCCGTACGCACGCCGTCAAGTCAGGCGGCGACCGGATCGACGGCGTCGTAGAAAACTCAGTATTGTGCGACGTTAGCGGAATGGCTCTGTTGAGCCATTCCCTCTTGTGGGTGTCAGCTGAATGAGCCAACCAGACAACGCGGACATTGTGGTTGAGACCGAGCCGAAGCCCGAGGACATTCGCTTGCTCGATGACCGCATCTACGAGTTTAACGTACAGGCCACGGGAATATCGGACGGAAGGCTCCTCGCGGTGTTCCTGAAAGGCGCGGACGGGTCGACGATCGGAGGTTTATTTGGATGGACGTGGGGAGCGACCTGCTACGTCCGTTCTCTCTTCATTCCAGCGCATCTGCGTAACCAAGGTCACGGCTCTCGACTGATGCGGGCAGTGGAGGCGGAAGCCAGAGCACGCGGATGCACGCAGGTTGTTTTGGAAACGCACGACTTCCAAGCACCCGGCTTCTCACCACAGCCTAGGTTTTGAAATTGCAGGTCGCATTGACGGTTATCCTAACGGGCATCAGTATCTGACAATGCTAAAGCAGTTGCCAGCCTAATCGTGTCATCCAATATTTGCGGCCTCCAAGTCCGGGCAGTGAGTTCCTACCGCGAAGCGGTTTAGTGCAATACACATTGTGCGGCGTTATGGGTTGGCCATTTCCTGTCCGAAGCACCGGATCAGCGCTCGCTCGGCCGCAACGCGTCACGCGCGCACCCCATCCGGGTTGAGGGCCACCGCGGTGCCGATCATGCTGTCGCGGGTGGCGAGGGGCGCGAGTTGCTCCTCGCTCCAGCCGTCGGTGCCGTCGGGCCGCATGGGCAGCACGAGATAGCGACAATCGGCGGTCGAATCGACCACGCGGACCTCCATGCTGTCGGGGAGCTGCGGTGCCGAACTCGGCGAGCACGGCGCGCGGCTCGCGCACGGTGCGCGTGCGGTAGGCGCGCGACTTGTACCACAGCGGCGGCAGGCCGAGGATCGTGCGCGGATAGCAGGAGCAGAGCGTGCACACGACCGTGTGATGCACCTTCGGCGTGTTCTCCAGCACCACCAGCTTCAGGCCCGGCACGTCCATGCCCATTTCCTGGACGCCGGCGTTGCCGTCGGCGAGCAGGCGCGCCTTGAAGGCGGGTCGGTCCACGCGCGCGCGACGACGCGGGCGCCGTTCTCCGGCACCTTGCCATCCCAGTCCTCGAGCATGTCCTCGACTTCGCGCGCCGTGATGATGCCCTTCTGGATCAGCAGCTCGCGCATGGCGATCTCGAGGAACTCCCATTCCTCGGTCGGCTCCTTGATATCGGGCTGGAACGGGCCGTGGTCGTGCGGATGATCGTGGTCATGGGGATGGTCGTGGTCGTGGTCGCCTGGTCGTGATCGTGCGTCGTGGTCATGCGGCCCTCCGCGCTTTGTCATCCGGTTCCAGCCAATGCTCGTAGATTTCAACGACGATGCTGTCGTTCGGGCCATACGCGCCATCGCCGGCCCAAAGTCTCGTCCATCGTAAAGCGGACCCAGTAGAGCGTCACCTCCGGATCGTCATACCGGCCGACGGAGAGAAGCTCGGGGTTGTGGAACTCGCCGAAGCGGCGCTCGATGACGCCGTGCTTGCCGCGCAGATACCACGGCGTGCGGATGTGGACCGGCTGCGGCTGCAGCGGATGCTCGGCGCGAATCTTGACCGCGTCTCCGATCTCGAAGGCCGCCATCAGCATTTCTCCGACTGCTCGGCAAGCCGCGCCTTGACCTCGGCAAGCTTGGCGTCCATCTCGGCTTGCGTAACCACGCCCTTCTCGATCAGCAAACCGCGCATCGCGTAAGCCCACTTCTCGTAGTAGCCCGACGCGTTGTAGTGCTCCGGCGTCAGGCTCTCGATCGTGCGCCGCATCTCGTCGACGACCCAGTAGCTGCGCGGATTGGAGCGCATGAGCTGCATCAGCGCATCGACACGCCGCTCCGACATCGTCGGCACATGCTCATGATTATCGACCGGACCGCCGTCCTCGCCGCCCATGTCATGCACGCCGCGTTCGGCCATTTTCAGCCTCCTTCTGCCCACTTCGGCGGCATCCTTGCGTCGGCGAGGCGGCTCGTCAACCACAACCACGCAAAATGACCTTCCGAGAGCCGCCATGGGCATTGTCCGGCCTGCAACTTGCAGACTAAATCAGGCTCCGCGCAGGGAGGAACCATGCTTCGCAGAATGTACGACTGGACGATGGCGCTCGCCGCCCGCAAGACCGCCGAATATTGGCTGGCCTTCATTGCGTTTGTCGAAAGCTCGGTCTTTCTGATCCCGGCCGACGTCCTGTTCGTACCGATGGCGCTGGCGCGGCCGGATCGCGCCTACCGCTATGCCATCGTGGCAACTGTCATGTCGGTGCTTGGCGGTGTCGCCGGGTGGTACATCGGCTACTACGCCTTTGACGCCGTTGCGAGGCCGGCCCTCGAGTTCTACGGCAAATACGGCGCCTTCGAGCGGCTGCGCCAATCCGCCGACGCCGACCTCGTGTTGCTGCTGCTGATCACGTCGGGGCTCTCGCACCTGCCGCCGATCAAGGTGGTGACGATCCTGTCGGGCGCGCTGCACGTCAACATCTGGCTGTTCATCGCATCGGCGATCGTCGCGCGCGGCGCGCGGTTCCTGTTTCTTGCGTGGCTGCTCAACCGCTACGGCGAGCCGATCCGCCATTTCATCGAGGAGCGCCTCGGCACCCTCGCGGCGGTGGCCTGCGCGGCACTGATCGGCTTGTACGTGGCCGTGAGGTACGTGGTGTAGTTTTTTATCTGCGGTCGCCGACGGCTTCGCCTACACGCGCGGCGGGTCGTGCCCACGCCGGTCGCTAATGTGCGGCTGGGGGTTCACTCCAGAAAGAATCCGGCGATCAGATCTTCGAGGACCTTGCCCTCGGCAGTGGGCTCATAATCTGCGTCAAAGCCGACGACGGCCAAATGCACGCGAATTCATCTCGAAACTGCTCGGCAACCTCGCGACATCGAAAGGGCACCGGCGCCAGAATCCGTAGGCTCGCGCCGTCAGGACGATCTGCGTGAACGTCTCCGGCAAAAAGCTCGTGTCTTGAGATACGTCAGCTCGCGTGCTGAAAGCCGAATGTTGAACTTGGCGTCCATTGCGGCCCACCCGTGTCGAATGCGATCTTCAGCCAAGTACAACCAACCCATCCACCGCCACCGCGCCGTCGCCCTTCGCGCGGACGATGACCGGGTTGATTTCGGCTTCGGCGATGCGGGGGATGTCGGCGACGGCGAGATGCGAGAGGGCGACGACGATAGCCGGCGAGCGCTTCGAGGTCGCCCTCGGGCAGTCCGCGGAACCCGCGTAGTGGCGCGAAGCCTTTGACCTCGGCGATCATGGCGCGGGCAGCGGTGAGATCGACCGGGGCGGGGCGCACGGAAACGTCGCCATAGACCTCGGCGAGGATGCCGCCGATGCCGACCACGACGACGGGGCCGACGCGGGGATCGCGGCGGAAGCCGACGATGGCTTCGCCGAGGCCTTTGACCATTTCCTGGACGACGACGCCATCGATGCGGGCGCCGGGCGCCTTCTTCGGGACGTCGGCCAGCAATGTCGTGACGGCGGCTTTGAGCGCCGCGGCATCGGCGATGCCGACTTTGACGCCACCGATTTCGCTCTTGTGGGCGATGTCGGCGGAGAGGATTTTTGCGACGACGGGATAGCGGGAGTTTCAGCGCGTCACTCGGTCAGCACTCGTCACCTGCGCGATGGCTGGCACCGGCACGCCCAGCGCCCCGAACAACTCTAGCGCTCGGCGTTCGTTCAGGGTTGCATCGCCCTTGGCGCGATCGAGGCAGGCGCGGGCGGCAGCCGGCAGCGCGATCGGCGCGCGCACGCGCGGCGGCGTCCAGTCGAGATAGGCGGCGAGCGCGTCGGCGCAGCATTCGGGCGTGCGGAAACCGGCGATGCCGGACTTCGCGAGCAGCTCGAGCGAGCGCGGCGCATTCGGCAGCAGGAAGGCGACGATCGGCTTTTCCGCACTCGCCCACTTGGCGAGCGGCGCCACCGCCAACTCGGGGAAATATTCGGCCGACGAGCCGACGCCGACGACAACGGCGTCGACGCGCGGATCGGCCATGAAACTCGCCATCACCGTGTCGACGACCTCCGGCTTGGTGCCGGCCATGGTGACGTCGGCGATTGGCGCGCCGGGCGCGACGTCGATCTTGAAGGCGGCGAGGCTGTCGCTCAGCGATTGCGATGCCGGCACCGACTTCGATACCGCGATGCCGAGATGGTCGACCACGAGCGCCGCCGCGCCGCCCGTCGTCGTCGTCACAGCGACGCGCTTGCCCTTGGCCGGCTTGCGGCCTTTCACGAGCAACGGCGCCTCGATCAGGCTCTCGAAATGGTCCAGGCGCATGATACCGTGGTCGGCGAGGAAGACATCCAATGCGCGGGTCTCGCCGACCATGGCGCCGGTGTGTGATTGCGCGAGTTGTTGGCCGAGCGCCGAGCGGCCGAGCACGTAGGCGAGGATGGGTTTTCCCACCGCGTGCGCTTTCGCAGCCATGGCGGCGACGCCGGTGGGATCGCGCATCGTCTCGAGGAAGAGCAGGATGACGTCGGTGTCGGGGTCATCGACCAGCATCGAGGCGATTTCGCCAACGGTGAGATCACATTCGTTGCCGATCGAGACGAGCGTCGAGAAGGAAATGCCGCGCGCTTCGCCACGGCTGACGAGCGATCCGATCATCGAGCCCGATTGCGAGACGAGGCCGATGCGGCCCTTGGTCAGGTGGTCGCGTTCGAGCATTGCGTTGGCGGAAAGCGTCAGCGGCCAGTGCGTGTTGATGACGCCGAGGCTGTTGGGACCGATGAGGCGGACGCCGCCCTCGCGCGCGGCGGCGATGAGCGCGGCTTGGCGTGCCTTGCCGGCCTCGCCGCCTTCCGCGAATCCGCCGGCGAAAATCGTTGCGGCGCCGGCACCGGCCTTGCCGCAGTCGCGGATGGCGTCGACGACGGAGGTCGCGCCGAGCATGACGTAGACATGATCCGGCGGCTCGGGGCAGTCGGTGAGCGAAGCGTAGCAGGGCTCGCCGAACAGCTCCTTGTAGCCCGGGTTGATCGGGTAGATGGCGCCGGCAAACCCGTGCTTGCGCAGGTAGCGCTGCGGGCGCGAATTGTTCTTCTTCACGTCGCCGGACGCGCCGACGATGGCGACGCGTTCCGGGCGCAGGAGACGGTCGGCGAGGGGGCGGGCCATGGATCGTGTTCCTCCGAGGAGCTTTTTCGGCACCTCTACCCGATCCCGCCCGTTTCGGCCATATGTCTGGACATCACAGGAGGGCCGCCATGACGACAAACTTCGAGCGCTACCAGCGGATCGCCCGGTTCTACGATCTTCTCGACCAGCCATTCGAACGGCGGCGCTATCGCGCACTTCGCCCGCTGCTGTTTGCCGGGATGTCAGGCCAACTGCTGGACGCCGGGATCGGCACCGGGCGCAACTGCGAGTTCTATCCTCCGGAGGCGATTGTCTCCGGCATCGACACGAGCCCGGCGATGCTGGACCTGGCGCGCGAGCGATGCCCGACGCTGGCGGACGGCAACCGGCTTTACCAAATGGACGTCACCAAACTCGACTTTCCGGCTGGGTCGTTCGATGCGGCGGTGTCGAGCTTCCTGTTCTGCGTGCTGCCGAACCACCTCCAGGCCCCGGCACTGCGGGAGCTTGGCCGCGTCGTCAGGCCCGGCGGGCTCATCCGGCTGCTGGAGTACGTCCGACCGCGCGGCACCCTCCGGCGGACGCTCTCGTACATCTGGCAGCCATGGATCGGTTGGGCGTACGGCGCGAGCTTCGATCGCAACACGGAGCGGCACGTACCCGAGGCCGGCCTCGAACTCGTCGAGAGCCGTTACGTCGTCGACGATCTCGTAAAGATGATTACGGTCCGCGCGCCAGAGACCGGCGCGTGAGCCGCACCCGCCCCGCTGGACATAGGCGCCACGACCGCACGCACCGCATGGCGCCATGCACCCTTCAGCCCCGCCTTGCACCACCCGCCAAGGCCGCATAGGGTCGGCGCCTGAGGAACGCCCTTCAATTTCCAACAATAAGCGGTCAACACCCGCCGATGCGCTCAACCGAGTTCGCGCGCTTCTCCCCATCGCCGGGGCCTGATCATCGTCGTGACATTGGCCATCGCCTATGTCGCCAGCCACTTCTTCCGCGCCTCCAACGTCACCATCGGCCTCGACCTGATGCGCGATCTCGGCATCGGGCCGGAGGCGCTCGGCGGGCTGACGGGCGCGTTCTTCTTCGGCTTCGCCGCCATGCAGATCCCCTGCGGCTTCTTCTTCGACCGCTTCGGTCCGCGCCAGACCGTGGTCGGCATGCTCGTCCTCGCCACCATCGGCGGCATCATCTTCACGCTGGCGCCGAGCTGGCCGGTCCTGCTCACCGGCCGCGTTCTGATGGGCGCCGGCTTCGGCGTCATGCTCATCGGCAGCATGGTGGTGATCTCGCGCTGGTTCCCGCCCGACCGCTTCTCGACGCTGACGGCGCATGGTCCTGTCGATCGGCCTGGTCGGCAACCTGGTCGCCACGACGCCGCTCGCCTGGGCCTCGGCGCGTCGGCTGGCGGCGCGTGTTCGCTGCCGCCGTGGTCTTCACCGCGCTCGCGACGATCGCAGTCTGGCTGGTGGTGCGCGATGCGCCGCCGGGCCACCCTTTCCTCGAGCGCACGCGCGAGACGCCGCGCCAGATGCTGCAGGGCTTGCGGCGAGGTCCTGCGCGACCGCTCGCTGCGACCCATCCTGGCGCTCAACTTCTGCAACTACGCCTGCACATTCACCGTGCAGGGCCTATGGGGCGGTCCATTCCTGCGCGAAGTGCATGGCCTGAGCGCGATCGAGGCCGGCAATGTGCTGTTCGCAGCCGTCATTGCCTACCAGATCGGCATGCTCGTGTTCGGGCCCTGGACCGGCTGCTCGACACGCGCAAGTGGATCGCCGTGGCCGGCACGCTGGTGATCATCGCGATCCTCGCGCTGTTGGCGCTCGCGAGCCGGCCGCCGGTCTGGGTACCCGTCGTCGCCATCTACGGATCGGCTTTTTCAGCGCGTCGAGCACGATGGCGATGGCGCATGGCCGCGGTGTCATCCCGGACCGGCTGATCGGCCGCGGCATGGCGACGGTCAATACCGCCGTCATGTTCGGCGTCGCGTGCATGCAGTCGATATCAGGGATCGTCGTCGGCGCCTTCGAGCCGCTCGCATCGGGCGCGCGCACGGAGAGCGCGTACCGCGCTCTGTTCGGCGTGCTTACCGTGGTGCTGATGGTCGCCCTTGCCATCTACAGCCGCTCAAAGGACGTCAAGCCGAGCGACCAGATGAAGGCCGCCGCGGGGTAGGGCGGAGGCGCGGTATCGGACCGCAGGAATTGCGACAGCGAGCAAGCGGTCCGATACTGTTTCTACATTTTTCGGGATGGCAATTTTGGATTGAGAATTTTCCGGGCGCTTTCCGCGCCGCTTACCGGCAATCCCTTGGGATCGAGGAGACCGATCTGCACGAGAACGCTGGCCTGGTCCCAGTAAATATGCTCATGCGAGATTTTTCCGTCCGTGAAGCCCGCAATCACCGCCACGGCCACTTCGACGGATTTTCCGGTGGGCGCAACGCCGGGCAGAAACCAGTCGATCATCGTGGTGTGCGTGAAGCTGATCACGACCTCGTCGACAATCTGATTGTCGCCGACGGTACGCGATACATCCGTCATCTTGACATCCGGGGGAAAAAACTTGCCGACAAGATGATCGCGATAAAATGCCCGCACGCCCTCGTATCCGACGCCGCCGACCGTGGTTGGCACATTGGTCAGATGAGGATCGGCCGACATCGTGGCCATGGTCGTCACGAGATCGCCGGCCAATTCCGCGTCCACGTGCTTCTTGAATACGTCGATCATCGCTTGGTGTGACATGGTTTGTGTCCTCTATTGCGCCAGGCGCGTGTCAGCCGCTTCCAGCAATTGCCGCATGGCGCCGCCATCGACCGCCGTCTTGATGCCGGCCGAAAATCCGCTCCGCAACGCGCCGCATTTGGATCGCTTGGAGAAGGCGACATACATCGCCGCGGAGACGACCTCCATGGGCAGAAACTCGACCTTGTCGCTGAGGCCGAGCTTCCTGACTTCATCGCGGCCTGGAAAGAGACCGATGATCATGTAGTCGGCCTGCCGCGCCATCAGGGCCGCGAAGGTCTTGTCGACACCCGCCGCCCGCGCCACGGTCAACTCGTTGGCCATGAAGGCATCGAACGCGTCGCCGTAGCTTTCGCCGGCGTTGGTCACGCCTGTGCGGCCCTTGAGGTCAGCCCATTTGGCGAAGGCGAAGCCGCCGCCCTTGCGCACGACGATGGACGCCGGATCCATCATGAAGGGCGGCTCGACATAGTCGAGATAAGCTGCGCGCGCGTCGTTCTTGTAGATGCCGAAGATCACGTCGGCCTGGCCGTCGCGAACCGCCGCCTGGGCGCCTTCCCACGACCCGAGGTCCTTGGACACCACGTCCTTGACGCCGAGATTGGCCGCAATCGCGCTCACGAGGTTGGGTGCCGCGCCAACGATCTTGCCTTGGACCGCCCAGGCGACCGGCTGATAGGACGGATGGCCGGTGATCACCAGCGCCGCGCAGGTCGGGTCGGACTGGGCTTGCGCCTGGGTGACAAAGCCGAACGACAACGCAGCGGCCCCGGTCAACGCCAATACCGATGCCGATGCCAATGCCGATGGTAGCAAAGCAGTCCAACGCTTTCTCATACACATACTCCGACGCCGGAACGACCGAAGCTGCACCTTGGTGGTGAAGGGTCTCGCGGCTCGAGCATCGTACCTGCGACGCATTAACCAGAAGTTGAGTTGAAATCGCTTAATGCAACTTATACGTGGGTCGCATGGAATAGTCGAGGCGCAGTCCGCTGCTGCCGGAGGAGGCGTTCGCGCCCTTCTGGTGCACTGCGAAGCGGCCGGCTGGCGGAGCCAAAGGCGTGGCGATACCCTGGTGCGCCCTAATTTGTTGTTGCACATGAGCCCGGGCGGACAGGGAGTACACCATGCGTTTAGTTATCGCTGCGCTTGCGATGTTGACGGGCGCGACGGGCGCCATCGCCCAAACCGCGGCGCCGCCTTTCGCCACGACCAAGGTCGAGGGCACCGAGAACGTCTATGTTTTCCGCTACCAGAACCACCAGTCGATGTTCGTCGTCACGCCGGCGGGCGTGATCGCGACCGATCCGATCAGCCTACGGCCGGCCGCAGGCGGCGGTGGCATATGTCGACGAGATCCGGAAGATCACCAAGGCGCCGATCAAGTACCTGATCTACAGCCACCACCACTACGACCACATCGCCGGCGGCAAGCCGTTCAAGGACGCCGGCGCCATCGTCGTCGCGCACAAGCGCGCCAGGGAGCGGCTGGCGGCGTTGAAGGGCCTGGACGTCGTCATTCCCGACCAGGCCGTCGGCGACAAGCGCGACGATCAAGCTCGGCGGCACCGACGCTGGAGCTGCACTTTACCGGGCCGCAACCACTCCGAACTTCCTCGCTGGTGATGCTCCTGCCGAAGGAGAAGATCATCTTCGCGGTGGACTTCAATGCGCTCGGCGCGGTGCCATCGCGCCTCGCCGTCAACGATTCCTACCCGATCGAGTGGGAAGCGTCGTTCAAGCGGACGCTGGCGCTCAGCTGGGAGCGCATGATCCCGGGCCATCCCGGGGCCGGCCGGCCGGCTCGGCACGCGGAAGGACATGGAGCAGCAGCTCACCTTCTTGACCGAGCTTTCCGCCGAGGTGAAGAAGGCCTCCGATGCCGGCAAGTGCTTCAGCCCGGCCGACAAGGAGCTGAAGCTGCCGCAGTTCTCGACGATGGCCGGATTACGAAGCGAACCTCGCCTGGAACATCCACCGCTGGTGCGGCTACTGGGGCCGGGGGATTTAAGGGAGACCGGGCGGCACGGCGGCATCGGCCGGGGCATGAGGTGCCGCCCAGACCTGCGGCATCGACGGCTTTGCGGTTCGGCGGCTCGTTGCTGACATTGCTCGATTGGATGCGAGCAGCCGAACCAAACCGCCATTGGCCCCGCCGCGAACCCGCTCATGTCGTCGGAGACCCCACGATGCGGCCCGCGATCAAAGATGGCTCTGGGTCGGTCGCGATCGCCGATGTGCTGGCGGCCCAGATCGCCGAAAAAGTTGCTCTAGAACGCTATGACTTTAAAGCGTCTTTGGACCTTGAATGCGACTTTGAGGTCGACCCAGGCGTGGGTCGCATTTAAGGTCCGACGCATTGGAGCAACGGGCGCACTACTGCTGCGGGCAGGACGCCAACGCCGCCGCCGCTTCCTCGGCGATCTTGTCGGCGATTGCCACATCGATGGGGCCGAGGACGACATCATCGCCGAGCGTGTGGCCGCGATCGGCGTGCACCTGGGTGGTCAGCTTGTCCGCGGGCATAACGGCTTTCGCCGCCGCGATCTGCTGCGGCGCCGGCGTCTGCAAGTCCTTGTCGCCATAGTGCAGGCTGATCGGCACCCGCCATTTCGCGAGCAGCTCGGCGGCCGGCCGCTCGTCGAGAAACCAGCTTTTCCACCATTGATACGAGGCAAAGGCCTGGTCGGCATCGGGGTAGGGATCACCATCGGAATGCGTGAGCACTTCCTCGCGAACCTTGTCGTAGATGGCGAGTTGCGTTGCGCGCAGCGCCGCGATGTCGTCGGCTTTCCAGGCGCCGGACGGATGGAAATAGGGCTCCATCTTGCCGTGCACCGCCGATGGCGTGCGGGCGAGATTGTCGCGGATCTCAAGATTGGTGGTCGTCCCATCCCCATCGGTATCCATCAGCTTGAGGGAATGGACGTCGCGCCCGGTCAACTGCCAGCGCACGATGGCCGCCGGGCTCTCCATACCCGCGCCCATGCCGATGATGAGGACGGGAGCCGGCGCGCCGAGTTCGGCGAGCCGGGCCACGTGGAGCATCCCCTCGGAGTGGGCGAAGAATGCGACGCAGGCAGCGCCGAGGCCATCGGGCGCGCGGCCCCACTGATAGACGGCGCCGAGGTCGTCGCGCATGACGCTCGTCGTGCGGCCTGCAAGCAGCGCACGGTCGAACCGATCGGACGTGCCATGCCGTACGCCGCGCATGTCGTAGCGAACCGACGCCACGCCACGCGCAGCCATCCGTTCTGCGAGATCCTTGAAGACGAGGTCTCGCGGCGTCCCGGTTTTGCCGAAGTTGGCATCGCGATCGAAGAGGCCGGTGCCGGCGACGAAAATCACGGCGAGCCGGGGCCGCGGTGCGTTGGCGCGCGCTTCGCCGTGGATCTCGATGCCGTCAGCCGACCGCACGCGGAATTCCTGCGCGTCGGCAGCACTGACGGTCACGCAGACCACGAGCGCGGCCAGCAGGATGCCATGCACTTGTCTCAACCTCATCGTCGATCCTTCGACACGTGCGTACGCGAACCCCGTCAGATCCTTGCCGATCCTTCGCCGGCGATCCCCGCGTAGTTCCTGGCGATGGGCGATCATCACAGGGCAACTACGGCAGGAACAGGTCACGACGACGGCCCTGCTACCACAGTCCCAAGCGCTCCCAATCCTTTTTGCCGATCTCGGCGCCGAGGTTGTATGAAAATGTCGTCGCCTTGAGCAGGCTGGCGGAGAGCGTGCAAGTAAAGCCCATCGCGTACCAGTGGCCCTTTACACGCACCGCACCACCCTTCGCGTTCAAGGTCGTGCCCTGCAGCAGCGCGCGGCCGAAGATCGACGTTTTCATGCGATCGGCGCCCCGCAGACGCGTGTCGTTCCGCACGATGTCGAAGCCACGCAGGATGCAGGCCTGATGCGCCCGCTCCTCCGGAGCCAGCTTGTCAAGCAGCTTATCCATCGATCCAGCGACCGCCCCTGTCGGCGCCACAAGCACGAGTGACATCAGCAGCAACAAACGTCCCGTCATTCCCCGATCCTCTTGCCAGCGCGAGACATTCCCTCGCTGCGCCACAGAACGACCCGCAACCAAATCCGAGCTGCCGATTGTACCGCCTGACCTCCCTCCGCACAGCTCCTCACGTCGCCGCGCGTCCGACCCGGCGTAGGATTGGCCACCGCTCAACCCGTATCCCCAGACTGCGCTCGCAATTTGACGCCGCCCCCGCTGCGTGGCAGCTTGCGAGAACCAAAAACCATAATCAGACCAAGAGGAAAGGCACCGAAGATGGCTGGCTGCATGGAAGGCAAGGTCGTCGTCGTCACCGGCGCGGGGCGCGGCATCGGCCGCGGCATGGCGATGCTGGCCGCCAAGGCAGGGCGCCAGCGTCGTCGTCAACGACCTCGGCGCCTCGGTCGACGGCGAGGGCGCGGCGAGCCAGCAGCCGGCCGACGAGGTGGTCGAGCGAGATCAGGAAGGCCGGCGGCAAGGCGGTCGCCAACTTCGAGAGCGTCGCCGAGCCCAAGAGCGCCGAGAACATCGTCCAGTGCGCGCTCGACAACTTCAGGCGCATCGACGGCGTGATCAACAACGCCGGCATCCTGCGCGACCGCATCTTCCACCGCATGTCGGTCGTCGACTTCGACCAGGTCATCAAGGTGCACCTCTACGGCGCCTTCTACGTCAGCCGCGCCGCCGCCAACCACTTCAAGGAGCAGGAGTCGCGGCGCCTTCGTGCACTTCACGTCGACCTCGGGCCTGATCGGCAACTTCGGCCAGGCCAACTACGCCGCGGCCAAGCTCGGCATCGTCGGCCTGTCGCGCAGCATCGCGCTCGACATGCAGCGCTTCAACGTGCGCTCGAACTGCATCTCGCCGTTCGCCTGGAGCCGCATGATCGGCACCATCCCGACCGAGACGCCGGAGCAGAAGGCGCGCGTCGAGCGCATCAAGCAGATGACGCCGGACAAGATCGCGCCGCTCGCGATCTTCCTGCTGTCCGACCTCGCCAAGGAGCGTCTCGGGCCAGATCTTCGGCAGCCGCATGCACGAGCTGTTCCTGTTCAACCAGACGCGGCCGATGCGCTCGGTGCAGCGCGAGCGAAGGCTGGACGCCGCAGACGATCGCCGAGCACGCGCTGCCCGCCATGCGCTCGTCGTTCACGCCGCTCGACCGCTCGGGCGACGTGTTCAGCTGGGATCCGGTGTGACGATGAGACGCGAACGGGCGCGTCGCCGGGCGCGCCCGTAGTCATGAGCACGATGAGAGAGACCGCATGGCCCCCTTCCCCGCCCGCAAGGATACGCACGTCCTGTTCGCCCACGTCGCCTACGAGTTCACGGAGCCGTTCACGGCGCGCAACACCGGCATGAGCTTCGAGATCGCGCGCAACTACGACGAACTCGTCGCCAAGCTCGCCGAACGCCGACGTGCTGTCGGTGTCGATGATGTGGAAGAACGAACTGGCGGCGAAGAACCCGCGCCTGAAACTCATCCAGTCGATCAGCGCCGGCACCGACAGTATGACAAGGAAGTGCTGAAGGCGAACGGCATCCGTCTCGCCAGCGGCCACGGCGTCAACGCCAACGCCGTCGCCGAGCACGCGATCTCGCTGATGCTGTCGCTGTCGCGGCAGTTGCATTTCCTGCGCGACACTCAGCACGCCAAGTCGTGGCGCGGCGATGCAGGGTGATCGCGCGCATCCGCGAGGACGAGATCGAAGGCAAGACGGTGCTGATCGTCGGTGCTCGGCCGGATCGGCCAGCGGCTGGTCGCGCTGTGCAAGGCGTTCGGCATGAAGGTCATCGCGACGCGGCGCAATCCGGCGCAGGGCGGCGGCGCGGCCGACGAAGTCGTCGCCGACAGCGCGCTGATGGCGAAGCTCCCCGAGGCCGATTTCGTGGTCCTGACCTGCCCGCTGACGCCGGAAACAACTAACCTGATTCGGGCCCGCAGCTCGCGGCGATGAAGCCGACCGCGTTCCTCGTCAACGTCGCGCGCGGCAAGGTCGTCGACGAGCCCGCCGTGATCGCGGCGCTACAGTCGAAGAAGATCCGTGGCGCCGCGCTTGACGTGACGGTGGAAGAGCCGCTGCCGGCGACATCGCCGCTGTGGACCATGCCGCACGTCATCGTGACGCCGCACGCGGCCGGCGAGACCGTGCGATACGAGGATCGCGTCATCGATCTGCTGATCGAGAACGTCGATCGTCTGGCGCGTGGCGAAACGAAACTGGTGAATGATATGGTGTGAGGTTTTTTCTTGCCGCGGCAAAAAAGTCATCTTTTCGCGCGCACCAAGCGATCGGCGACGATGCCGACGGCGACGAGAGCGATGCCGGCGAACTGGATGGAGCTGAGCTTCTCGCCGAGCAACAGCACGCCAATCAGCACGACGGTGACGAGTTCGAGGCTGACGATGATCGAATAGCGCGCGCCGCTGAGGCGGGGGAGCGCGTAGGCAAACGAGACGACAGGGATGACGCCGCCGATTATGGAGATGGCGAGCATGCTCTGCCAGGCGCCCGCGTCGGCCGGCAGCTTGAGGCCGAGGAACGCCACCGCGATGGCGTAGCCAAGACCGATGCCGAGATAGATGGCGCTGGCGCCGGCGAACGGCGACGCCTGGCGGGTGTAGCGGTAGGCGATGGCGACGTAGGCGCTGTAGACGAACGGCGTTGCAAGCAGACAGAAGATGCCAACCGGGTCGGCTTCGCCGATGCTGAGGCTCGGCCAGCCAGCAAGCATGGCGCCGGCGAAAATCAGCCCGACGGCGGCGATCGACGACCAGCGCGGAGCAATCGAGAACAGGTAGCGGTCGATCGTCAGCATGATCATCGGGTAGACGAAGAACACGGTGATGACGACGCTTGAAGGGAACGACTCGACGGCGCGGAAGTAGGTGTAGGTCTGACCAACGCCGAGGGTGAGGCCGTTGAGGAACAGGCCGCGCCCGGCAGCGTTCCATTCCGCGCGCAGGCCGGGGCTGGTCCACACCGCGAGGGGGATCAGGATCATGAGCGCGATGGCGTAGCGCCCGAGCAGGACCGAGGCAACATCCATGCCGCCATGGTAGAGGCCGATCGCGAAGTACGGCACCGTGCCGACCAGCCCAGAGCCCAGCGCGGCGGCGGCCACCGCACGCGTTTCCGTATTGGCGGCAGGAACTGATGAGGCGGACATTTCAGATGCCGGATGCGGGATGCTTGCGATGCGGGAGTGCGGCGTGAACGAGCGAGGCCCAGCTTATACCGTCACCTCCGCGGAAAGGCGATGGTCGTGTGATGATCGAGAAATTCGCCACCTCTCGCGGCACGGTAACGAGCGAATTTCTCGATCTGAATCACACGAGCAAGATAATGGTTCTAGTGTCCCTTTTGATTCCGAAGTTCGCTCGGGACGCTAGTATCGAGGTGTGGCGAACTTCGGAATCGGGACACTAGCGGAACGCAGACGCAGCAAAGTTTGCGATTGCCTGCGAGGCTCACTCGAGTTCGCGATGCTGAGTGTCAAGCCGCGACCAGTTCGGCGACGTCGCGCATCGGCGCCGGCGCGTCGCCGAGCAGGAGATCGGCGATGCGATCCTCACCGCGACCTGCTTCGAGCGCGAACGGATCGCGCGCAGCGAGGCGATGGTCGAGCACGAGGCGCGACAGCAGGAGACGGCGGGCGTCGCCGCGGCGCTGGTGGATGCGGTCGGCTTCCCACGCGAGATAGACTGCGCTGGCGGCGTGGTAGAGCACGCTCGTCGCGCGCCGGGCGTCGGCCTCGTTGGCATTGTCCTTGGCGACCTGGCGGGCGAAGGCGATGGCACCGTCGACGTTGCGGCGAAGACGATCGCGGAAGCCGGCGGGGACAGCACCGCTGTCGTCGAGCCGCGCGTGGAGGTCGGCCGCGAGGGCGGCTTCGGCGCTGTGGCGTCCGACCGCGCGGGTCAGCGCGTCGAGCGCGACGATGTTGCCGGTGCCTTCCCAGATCGAGCCGAGGTGGGCGTCGCGCAGCAGCCGCGCGCAGGCGAATTCCTCGACATAACCGATGCCGCCGCGGAACTCGAGCGCGTCGCCGGTCATCTTGCGGGCGTCGCGCGTCGAGCGGTATTTCAGCACCGGCGTCAGCATCCGAACGAGCGCCGCCGCTTCCTGGCTGCCGCCGACCTCGGCGCGATCGAGCGCGTCGGCGGTGACGAAGCACATCGACAGTGCCTGCTCGAGCGGCAGCATCAGTTTCATGAGCTGGCGGCGGGCGAGCGGCAGCTCGATGATGCGCCGGCCGAAGGCGCGCCGCCCGTTGGCGACAGTCATGGCATCGTGGAGCGCGCGGCGCATCAGCGCCGTCGATTTGACGCCGTTGGAGAGGCGCGACCAGTTGACCATCTCCGCCATCTGGACGAAGCCGCGGCCGATGTCGCCGACGGAATACGCGAGCGCGCCTTCGAGCTTGATCTCGCCCGACGCCATCGAGCGGGTGCCGAGCTTGTCCTTCAGCCGGACGATCCGGTAGCTGTTGACGGAGCCGTCGTCGAGATGACGCGGCATCAGGAACAGGCCGACACCGCGCGTGCCGCCGACTGCGCCCTCGGGCCGCGCCAGCAGCATGACGATGCCGGCGTCGGCGTTCGAGCAGAACCACTTGTCGCCGTGGAGGCGCCAGTGGTCGCCGTCCGGTTTCGCGATCGTCGTCAGGCTGCCGACGTCGGAGCCGCCTTCCTTCTCGGTCATGAACTGCGCGCCCTGGGTGAGGCGGTCCATGTCGGTCTCGGTCAGGCGGTCGAGATACTTCCCCTGCAAAGCGGGGTCGCCGTAGCGGGCGAGCAGCATCGCGGCGCCGTCCGTGACGTTGAGCGGACAGCCCATGCCGAACTCGGCCTGGTTGAAGAGATAGGTGAAGGCGTGCTTGGCGACAGCCGGGATAGGTGCCGGGCCAGCCGAGGATGCCCTTCCTGTGCGACATCGCGTGGATGCCGAATTCGCCGAACCCGACGCGCTCGAGTTCGCGGTAGGCGGGATGATACTCGATGTGCTGCACGTCGTTGCCGAAGCGATCGCGCGCATGAAGGATCGGCGTGTGCTTGTCGGCGAGGCGGGCGCAGGTGTCGAGATGATCGCCGGCGAGCGCGCCGAGCCGATCGAGATGCGGCTCGATATGCTGCCAGAGATCGGCCGGGAGGTGGAGTTCAAGCAGATCGGCGAGCGAAGCATCGGCGCGGAAGAAGTTGAGCCCCGTCGTATCCGGCGCGATGGCGCCACTCGTTGTCGTCGTCGCTGTCGGCTGCGGACGTGCGATCATGGAAGCCTCCCGGGAATTCGCGATGCGCCGTCGCCGCTATCGCGGAGTGCGCGAGCGGACGAACACGGGAGCGCCGATCGTCGGCGGGACGCGTCGGCGCACCGGTTCAGCCGGGCGGCGGCTCGTAGCCTTCCGCCGCCACCGCCTCGCCGGCCAGCGAGCGCACGAGATCGAGCACGGAGCGGCGCACCTTCGGGTCGGTGATCCGCGAGAAGGCGCGGTTGAGTTCGAGTCCTTCGCGGCTGCTCAGGAACTCGAAGACGTGGCTGTCCGGCGCGCGCTCTGCAAAGCCCGGCGTGGCGGCCGCCGCATGCGTACCGAGCGGCGCGTCGTCATAGAAGAACTGGACGGGCACGCCGAGGACGCGCGAGAGCTCGAACAGGCGGCTGGCGCCGATCCGGTTGATGCCCTTCTCGTACTTCTGTACCTGCTGGAACGTCAGGCCGAGGCGCTCGCCGAGCTTCTCCTGGCTGATGCCCACGAGCATGCGCTGAAGGCGCACGCGGTTGCCCACATGAATGTCGACAGGATTTGGTCGGCGCGTACCGCGCTCCGGCGCTTCACCGTCGTCCCTCGGATCGACCATTCTAGCCCCCTGCACAAATCAACGATGAACCCATAGAAGACTCGCTGCCACTTGGGCGCGAACTCGCACAATTCCTAGGTGTGGGTCGGTGTTCCGTCAACCACATGCTGCGCTGGAAACACCGATTGAGACGAACTCATCGCGATGCTTGGGGATGAATTCCTATTGGCGCCACAAACACCCGCCTTGCGGACGATGGGGGGCACCCGTAGTTATGGCGCTTCGATCATCATGAGGGCGCCATGGCGAGGTTGAAAACGTCGATCAATACCGGCTCTGACGACTTCGCGGCGAACCGCGCGGCGATGGCGGCCGTGGTCGCCGACCTCGCAGCCAAGCGCACCGCCGCCGCGGCCGGCGGACCGGAACGGCTGCGCGAGCGCCACCTCGCCCGCGGCAAGCTGCTGCCGCGCGACCGCGTGCTCGGCCTGATCGATCCAGGCTCGCCGTTCCTCGAACTCTCACAGCTCGCCGCCTATGACATGTACGGCGGTGACATCCACGGCGCCGGCGTCATCACCGGCATCGGCCGCGTCGCCGGTCGCCCATGCATGATCGTGTGCAACGACGCGACGATCAAAGGCGGCACCTATTATCCGCTGACCGTGAAGAAGCATCTCCGCGCGCAGGAGATCGCGCAGGAAAACCGCCTGCCGTGCCTCTATCTCGTCAATTCCGGCGGCGCCAACCTGCCGCACTGGACCGAGGTGTTCCCCGATCGCGATCACTTCGGGCGCATCTTCTACAATCAGGCGCGGCTGTCGGCGGCCGGTATTCCGCAGATCGCCGTCGTGATGGGCTCGTGTACGGCCGGCGGCGCCTATGTGCCGGCGATGTCGGACGAGACAATCATCGTCCGCCGGCAGGGCACGATCTTTCTCGGTGGCCCGCCGCTCGTGAAAGCCGCAACCGGCGAAGACGTCACGGCCGAAGATCTCGGCGGCGCCGATGTCCACACGCGCCTCTCCGGCGTCGCCGATCACTACGCGGTCAACGATCATCACGCGCTGCAGATCGCACGCGACATCATCGCGACGCTGCCGCCCGGCGAGCGCGCAGGCGATCGCGACGCGCGCACCGGTGTGCACCCGCCTACGATCCGGCGGAGATCGACGGCGTGGTGCCGGCCTCGCTGATGACCCAGTACGATACGCGCGAAGTGATCGCCCGCCTCGTCGATGGTTCGGAGCTCCATGAGTTCAAGCACAACTTCGCGACGACGCTGGTCACCGGCTTCGCGCACATCGAGGGAATGCCTGTCGCCATCCTCGCCAACAACGGCATCCTCTATTCCGAGACCGCGCAGAAGGCCGCCCACTTCATCGAACTCGCCTGCCAGCGCCGCATGCCGCTGCTGTTCCTCCAAAACATCACGGGCTTCATGGTCGGCCGCGACGCGGAAGCCGGCGGCATCGCTCGGCACGGCGCCAAGATGGTCATGGCGGTCGCCAACGCCGACGTGCCGAAGATCACGCTCGTCATCGGCGGCAGCTACGGCGCCGGCAACTACGCCATGTGCGGGCGCGCCTATGGCCCGCGCTTCATGTTCACGTGGCCCAACGCGCGCGTCTCGGTGATGGGCGGCCCGCAAGCAGCGAGCGTGCTCGCGACCGTGCGCCGCGACAACATCGAAGGCGAGGGCAAGAGCTGGTCGCAGGCGGAAGAGGACGCCTTCAAGAAGCCGGTGCTCGACGCCTACGAGCGCGAGGGGCACCCCTATCACGGCACCGCGCGCCTGTGGGACGACGGCATCATCACGCCCTCGGAGACCCGCCGCGTCCTCGGCCTCGCACTCGCGACCTGCCTCGAAGCGCCGATCGCTGAGACGAGGTTCGGTGTGTTCAGGATGTAGCTTTTTCTTGCCGCGTTCGGCTGTAGCGATCGAAGATCGCGCGGTGAAATCTCCGACAGGCGTGGGCACGACCCGCGGCGCCAGTAGCCGAAGGCGTTGGCGACCGCGGCAAAAAACTACCTATCCAAACTCCACCACGTATCGAGGTTGAAGCCGTAGAGCGTTGGGCGCGGGGCGGGTTGGAGGTTGGCCCAGTAGGCGACCCACTGCTTCTTGAGATGGAACAGCGGGATCACGTAGTCGCCGGAGATGAGCGCGCGATCGAGGGCGCGCACGGCGGCATCGAAGTCCTCGCGCCCCTCGGCCTTCAGCAGCGCCTCGATCATCGCGTCGACGGCGGGGTTCTTGACGCCGGGGTAGTTGAGCGAGCGTTCGTTGTCGGCGGCCTGGCTGCCCCAGCGATTGATCTGCTCGTTGCCGGGCGAGAGCGAGGCGGACCAGTTCGCCTGGATCATGTCGAAGTCGAATGTCTTGAGCCGCTCCTGGTACTGGGAGCTGTCGACCTGGCGGACGCGGACGTCGATGCCGAGCCGCTTGAGCGTTCCGGTGTAGGTCAGCATCAGCCGTTCCTGGGCGCGGCTCGACGCGAGGATCTCGAAGGCGAGCGCGCGCCCGTCGCCGGCCACCATCCGTCCACCTTGTAGCGAGAACCCCGCCGCCTTGAGCAGCGCCACGCCGCGCGACAGGTTCTCGCGGTTGTGGCCGGAGCCGTCGCTCGCGGGCAGGCGCCACGACCCCTCGAGCACCTCGGGTTTAATGAGGGCGGCGAACGGCGCGAGGAGGGCGCGCTCGCGTGCGTCCGCCGGACGCCCCGTCGAGGCCAGCGCCGAGCGTTCGAAGTAGCTTTGCGTGCGCGTAAAGCTGCCGTGATAGAGATTGAGGTTGATCCACTCGAAGTCGAACATCGCCGTCAGCGCCTGGCGCACGCGCGCATCGGTAAACGGCCAGCGGCGCGTATTGAAGGCGAGTGCGGCCATGCCAGCGGGCACGGCGACGTCGAACTCGGCGATCTTTGCGCGCCCGTCGACAACGGCCGCCAGCGTGGCGCCTTCGGCCCAGCGCGCGGGGTCTTCCTCGGGCCGGAGCGAGATCTGGCCGATCTTGAAAGCCTCAAACAGCGCCGTTGCGTCGCGATAGTAGTCGTAGCGGACGCCGTCAAAATTGAATCGCCCGCGATTGATCGGCAGATCGCGCCCCCACCACTCAGGATTGCGCCGGTAGGTGATCGAGCGGCCGGCGTCGACGGCTGCGACGACATAGGGACCGCTGCCGACCGGGGGCTCGAGGGAGGTTTGCTCGAAGGTCGCGGGGTCGAGGCGGTGCTTCGGCAGGACGGGCATGAGGCCGAGCAACAGCGGCGCCTCGCGATTGCCGTGAGTGTCGAAATCGAAGCGGACGGCGCCGGGCCCAACGACCGTCGCCTTGAGTGCCGTGCGGTAGTGCGCGCGCATGTAGGGGAGCCCCTTCTCCTTGAACTGCTCCCAGGAGAAGATCACGTCGTCGGTGGTGACGGGGCGGCCGTCGGAGAATCGCGCGCGCGGATCGAGGTGGAAGACGATGTAGCTGCGGTCGGGCGGAACTTCGATGGCACGGGCAAGCAGTCCGTAGAGGGAGAACGGCTCGTCGAGCGAGCGGCCGAGCAGGCTCTCGAAGACATAGTCGCGCAGGCCCGCGGCGGCGACGCCACGAACGATGAACGGCGTCAGGCTGTCGAAGGTGCCGTGCTGGCCGAGGACGACGCGGCCGCCTTTCGGGGCGTCGGGATTGACGTAGGGGAGATGCGTAAAGTCGTGCGGCAGCGCGGGGGCGCCGTGCATGGCGATACCGTGCGATGATTGGGCGCGGGTCGCGTCCGGGGCGGATTGGGCCAGGGCGCCGCCGCCGCTCGGGACGCAGCCGGCGAGGAGGGCGGCCAGCAGCGCGCCCGCCCCCGCCCAAATCCGGCCCCGCGACCGCGATGGCGGCCGCAATTGGCCCGCGCAGGCACACTCGTTCGGCAGCGGTTTGGCCCACTTTCCCATGCCCGAAAGGCATGCACAGCGAACGCGGCCGGATCAAGTCTCGGGGCCCCCGTTGCCCGAAGGCCACGGTACCCCCGGCATCGCCTGTGCACGACGTCGCCAGCCGGAGACCGCGTCACGGGAATGCCGTAATCGAACCCTTAGTGCGGTGGCAACGCGAGATGGATCCGGCCACCGTTAGTGCCGATGCATAGCCGATCGTCGCGGGCTGCCTGATTGGGCGATCTCAAGGGATGCGAGCGATCCAGCCGCTCCACAAGCACGAGGGTTGCAGGACAATGACGGATACGGCTCGGAAATTCGGGTGGCTGGTGCAGGGCGCGCGGATCGCCGTGCTGGCTGCGGGCGCTCTCGCCGTTGCGACGGTGAGCGCGCCTGCGCAGCAGCCGGCCAAGAAGGAACAACCGGCCAAGAAGGACACCAAGGCGAAGGCGCCACCAGCCGCCAAAAAGGACGCGGCGGCGCCGGAAGGCGAGAAGCCGCAGACGTTCTGGGTCAAGCTGTGCGAGAAGTCGCCGGTCATGGTGCCCGACAAGGAAGGCAAGCCGACGCGCGAGATGCGCAACATCTGCCTGACGCACCATGAGCGGATCGACGGCAATTCCGGCATCGTCGTCATATCAGCGGCGCTGCGGCAGGTCGAAGGCGAGGAAAAGCAGCACCTGATGCTGATGGTGCCGCTCGGCACGGCGCTGGCGCCGGGGCTGCGGGCCACGGTCTTCAATGCCGAGCAGTGGGAAAAAATCCAGAAGAACGAGAAGTTCGACGACAGCAAACTGGAGCCGGTCAAGTTCACCTTCTCGTTCTGCCATCAAGCCGGCTGCACGGCCGAGATCGAGGCCACCAAGGAGCTGATCGATGCCTTCAAGGCCGGCTCCGGGATCATGGTGCTCGCCTACAACGCCCAGCGCCAGCTTGTCGCCTTCCCGGTGCCGCTCGCCGGCTTCAACGAAGCGCTCGCCGGCGAGCCCATCGACAACCAGAAGTATTCCGAGGCGCGCAAGGCGGCGATGATGCAGATCGCGGAGCGCCAGCAGCAGCTCGCCGACGAGCATCGCAAGCGTCAGGCCGAAGCGGCCGAAAAGGGCGGAGCGCCGGCGCCAGGCGCGCCCGCTGCCAAGGCGCCGCCGCCGGCTCAGAAGAAATAGGCCGGCGGATCCGGTCGACGGAAATTTCGGAACGCCATCAAACCCCTTCCCGCAACACCGCGGGGAGGGGTTTTCAATTCGCAAACCTGAAGTGCATGACGTCGCCGTCCTGGACGACGTAGTCCTTGCCTTCGAGGCGCATCTTGCCGGCGTCGCGGCTGCCGGCTTCGCCCTTGTTGGCGACGTAGTCGGCGTAGGCGATCGTCTCGGCGCGAATAAAACCCTTTTCGAAATCGGTGTGGATGACGCCCGCCCCTTGCGGCGCCTTGGTGCCTTGCTCGACGGTCCAGGCGCGAGCTTCCTTCGGCCCGACGGTGAAGAAGGTCACGAGGTGGAGGAGCGCGTAGCCGGCGCGGATCAGGCGGTTGAGGCCGGCTTCCTCGAGGCCCATTTCGGCGAGGAACGCCTGCTGCTCATCGTCGGCGAGGCTGGCGAGTTCCGCTTCGATCTTGGCGGAGATGACGACGACGGCGGCGCCTTCCGCCTTGGCGCGCTCGGCGACGGCGGCCGAATAGCTGTTGCCGGTGCCGGCGGACGCCTCATCGACGTTGCAGACGTAGACGACGGGCTTGGCGGTGAGCAACTGGAGGGCGCGGAAGGCGGCGCGGTCATCTTCCGGTACGACGGCTGACCGCGCGGGCTTGCCATCCCGCAGCGGCGCCAGCGCGAGTTGCATCAGCGCGACCTGGGCGATCGATTCCTTGTCGCCGCCCTTGGCCTTCTTCTCGGCGACCGAGATTCGCCGTTCCAAGCTGTCCATGTCGGCGAGCATCAGCTCGGTCTCGACGATCTCGGCGTCGGCCATCGGATCGATGCGGTTGGCGACATGGGTGATATCGTCGTCGTCGAAGCAGCGCAGCACGTAGGCGACGGCGTCGACCTCACGGATGTGGGAGAGGAATTTGTTGCCGAGGCCCTCGCCGCGCGAGGCGCCCTTCACGAGCCCGGCGATGTCGACGAACGTCAGCCGGGTCGGGATGATCTGGGCGGATTTGGCGATCGCGGCGAGCTGCTCGATGCGCGGATCGGGGACACCGACCTCGCCGACGTTGGGCTCGATCGTGCAGAACGGGTAGTTCGCAGCTTCCGCCGCGGCCGTTTTCGTCAGGGCGTTGAAAAGTGTGGACTTGCCGACATTGGGCAAGCCGACGATACCGCATTTGAAACCCATCGATCAGTCCTTTTGCCGGCGACTGGCGAGCCAGTTCCGCAGGTTCTCAGCCAGTGCCGACGCGCGCTTGCCGGCACTCTCGCCGGCCGGATGAGCCGCGCCTGTCTTCGCCGTCGCTTTCGCCGGCCGCTCGCGTTCCGGTGCGGAGGACGTCGCATCCGCCGCATCTTTCTTGCGCCGCGCCGGCTTATCGTCGGCGCTACCATCGTCGAGCGCCAGGGCAACGTCGGTCAGGAAACGCGCGGGATCATCCGCGGCGAGCCGTGGCGCCGCATCGGCGATGGCCGCGAGCAGCGGATCGAGCCAGTCCTGGTCCTCGCGCGAGAAATCGTGCAGCACCCAGGCCTGCACCAGTTCCTTGACTCCGGGATGCCCGATGCCGATCCGCACCCGCGTGTACTCGTTGTCGAGATGCGCGGTGATCGAGCGCAACCCGTTGTGGCCGGCATTGCCGCCGCCGGACTTGACCTTGAGCTTGCCCGGAAGCAGGTCGAGCTCGTCGTGAATGACCACGATATCGCTCGTCGCGAGCTTCAGGAACCGCGCCGCCTCGCCGACCGCCCGGCCGCTGTCGTTCATGAAGGTGTCCGGCTTCAAGAGCAGGACCTTGGTGCCGTCGAGGTCGCCATCGCAGGCATGACCCTGGAAGCGCTTGCGCCAGGGGCCGAAGCCGTGCCGCTCGGCAATCCGCTCCGCCGCCATGAAGCCGACGTTGTGGCGGTGCCGGGCATACTTTCCCCCGGGATTTCCCAGCCCGACGAATAGCTTCATCCGTTGAGAACCCTCGAAGGTGGTCGCATCCGCCGGTGGCGAAAGGCGCTACAGCTCTGCCGTCGCCCCACCGGCCATTCGGGCTGCCGCCGAGGCACGACGAAGGTTGCAAAGTGCCGGCCAAAGGCGAGCCTTAGCCCCAGCGAGCAACCGCGCTTACGTCACACTTCGACGGGCTAGTGGAGGATGCCGGGGCCATCTCCAACCGGAGATGGCCACCCAATTCACCGCATCACTTCTTGCCCTTCGGCGCCTCTTTCGCGGCGGGTGCCTTGGCTCCGGCCGGTGCCTTGGCTCCTGCTGGCGCCTTGGCGGCGGCCGGAGCCGCGGCTGCCGGCTTGCCGTCGGCGCCAGCCGCGGTCGGCGCGGCGGCAGCGCCGGCGGCCGGGGTCTCGTCGTCGTCCTTGCTGCCGCTACCGGCGATCGTCGCGATCGTGAAGTCGCGGCCGCTAATCGTCGGCTTGACGCCGTCGGGCATCGCCACCGCCGAGATGTGGATCGAGCGACCGATCGCGAGGCCGGTCAGGTCGATCTCGAAAAACGCCGGGATGGCATTGGCCGGGCACCAGACCTCGACGTCATGGCGCACGACGTTGAGCACGCCGCCGCGCTTCAGGCCCGGCGACAGCGCCTCGTTGATGAAGCGCACGGGGACACCGACGCGCAACCGGTTGTCGGAGCCAATCCGCTGGAAATCGACGTGCAACGGCACGTCCTTGACCGGGTCGAGCTGGACGTCGCGCGGGATCGCCCTGAGTATCTTGCCGCCGACGTCGATATCAAAAACGGTCGACAGGAATCGACCCTTTTTAATGAGATTGAACAGATCGTTAGCATCGATCTGGATGGTATCTGCGGCCTTGTCGTCGCCGCCGTAGACGACGGCGGGAACATTGCCGGTCCGTCGGACGGCACGAGCGGTCCCCTTGCCGCCCGTGGCGCGCGCCGAAGCCTTGATCACGTTGGCCTGAGCCATTGCTGCTGTCTCCAAACAAATCCGGCCCCGACCATGCTTATGGTCGAGGCGCCGAGCCATGCCCGCCGGCCTCCAAGGGTGCCGCGCAGGCTCTCAGAACGATGAGATGGGCCGCTTATAGCCAGAGTGGCCTCGGAGTGCAATCACAGCCGCTCAACGGGCCCTTTCGGATGCCGAAACACCGACTGCGGCGCATCGCCCCCACCAACCGCGTGGCCTGGTGCAGGGCGACACTGTTGACTTATGGCCACGCCGGCTGGGCCGATCTCACTGATCCGAGCATTTTTCCTTTTATTTAACATCGCTTCCATCGGCTAATGGCGTCCGTGTGGTGGTGAGTCGATTCGGTGGCTGGGCTGTGGACTGCCTGGTTGGATTTTGTGGAGAACGAAGGTTGTTAGTAGGTGGCGTATGGCCCTCAGAGCGTGGGCCGCGTTCTAGCAACTCGTGGCGCCGAACGGCAGATCGAATGGTAATGACCAAGGACCGACCCAGCTCTATGCGCTGCCGGGGCCGCACCGTGCGCGGCTTGGTGGCAGCCGCCCTCCTGCTTGCCGGCGGTGCCCTGCACCCGACTACGGCGGTGGCTGAGACCCTGCACGAAGCCCTTGCTTCGGCTTACAAATATAATCCGCGGATCGATGCCGAGCGGGCCCGCCTGCGGGCGACCGACGAGGAGGTCGCGCGCGCCAATTCAGGCTACCGGCCATTCATATCCGGGACCGCCGACGTCACGAACACCTGGCAGAAGACCAAGCCCCCGTCGACAAACGATGGCAGCAACACGTCCAAGGGCTACGGCGTTAGCGCATCCCAGTCGTTGTTCAGCGGCTTTCGGACCCTCAATGCGGTCAACGAAGCGGAAGCCATCGTGAGATCGGGCCGCGAAGTATTGCGCGATGTCGAACAAGGTGTCCTGCTCGACGCAGTGACGGCCTTCATGGACGTGGTTCGGGACCAGGCAATCCTTCGCCTGCGCGAAAACAACGTCAATGTTCTCTCCCGCGAACTCCAGGCCACGCGCGATCGTTTTGCGGTCGGTGAGGTGACGCGCACCGACGTGGCGCAGGCGGAAGCCCGTCGCGCCGGATCAATCTCGGCCCTCGACCTCGCACGCTCCAATCTCAAGATCAGCCGCGCAACCTTTGAGCGCGTCGTGGGCCACGCGCCGACCCGCCTCGTTGAACCGAAAGGTGCCTATTCGCGCCTGCCGCGCAGCCAGGAAGAAGCGGTCTCGATCGCCATTCGCGAGGCGCCTTCCGTCGTCGCGGCGTTGTATCGTGAGCAGGCGGCGCGGTTTACCGTCGAGCGGATCTGGGGTGAATTGCTGCCTGAGGTTCGGCTGGATGCCAGCTACAGCCAACGGTTCGATCCGTCGCAATTCAGCGATGAGAACCAAGGCACGACGGTGACCGGCCGGGTCAACATACCGATCTATTCGGGCGGCGAGGTTCATGCACGCGTCCGGCAGGCCAAGCATACCCATCTGAGCCGGATCCAGGAAATCGAGCAGTACCGTACCGAGTTCCGCGAAGCGGTGTTTTCGGCCTGGGCACAGCACGCCGCGGCCCGCGCCCAGCTCGAATCGGATCAAGCCCAGGTCGCCGCGGCCCGAACCGCCCTCACCGGTGTCCGCGAGGAGCAGAAGGTGGGCCAGCGCACGATCCTCGACGTGCTCAACGCCGAGCAGGAATTCCTGTCGGCCCAGGTGTCGCTCGAGACGACGCGGCGCAACCTTGTGGTGACATCCTATCTCGTCCAGCGCTCGGTCGGCCGGCTGACCTCCGAGCAGCTATCCCTGACGAAGCTCGTCTATGATCCCGAGGTGCACTACACCGAAGTGCGACGCAAATGGTGGGGCATCAGCATCACCCATAGCGACGGCCGCCAGGAAAATATCGACCTGTGGGACAAGCACGGGGCCAAGCACACGCCATCGAAGTGATCGCGATCGCTTAAAGCGTCGGACCTTAAATGCGACCCACGCCTGGGTCGGCCTCAAAGTCGCATTTAAGGTCCAAAGACGCTTTAGAGTCATAGCGTTCTAAAGCAACTTTGGACTTGAAATTCACTCCCACCGAGCCTCGAATTGAGGTGAATTTAAAGTCCGTTGCTTTAGCCGCCTCTCAGCCATCGAGATGATGCGGGACATTGCGCCGGCTCGCGTTCTACCGACTACGTTGCGCTCGTCGCACGTCGGCGCCGCTACGTTTTCGGAGTGTCCGTAGCGGCCGGCCCATGCGGGCGCCCGAAATCCGGCGCCGCGGTATCCTGTCCGGCCTGGATGATGCCGCGGCGGAGGCTGCGCGCTTCCGTGATCATCCGGAACAGGGTCTCGCCGTCGCCGAAGCGCATGGCGCGCTGGAGATGCAGCAGATCCTCGATGAAGCGGCCGAGCATCTCGATCATGGCGCCGCGATTGGTGAGGAATACGTCGCGCCACATCGTCGGATCGGAGGCGGCGATGCGGGTGAAATCGCGAAAGCCGCCGGCCGAGAACTTGATCACCTCGCTCTCGGTGACGCGCTCGAGGTGCGCCGCCGTGTTGACGATGTTGAAGGCGATCAGATGCGGCACGTGGCTGGTGATCGCGAGGACCATGTCGTGATGATCGGCGGGCATGATCTCGACATTGCTGCCGAGCGCCTTCCAGTACGCCTTCAGGCGCTCGACAGCATCGGGATCGGCGCCGGGCGGCGGCGTCAGCACGCACCAGCGCCCGTCGAAGAGTTCGGCGAAACCGGACTCGGGACCCGAGTGCTCGGTGCCGGCGATCGGATGGCCGGGAATGAAGTGGACGCCCTTCGGCACGTGCGGCGCCACGTCCGCCACCACCGAGCCTTTGACCGATCCGACATCGGTCAGGATCGCGCCGGGCTTGAGGCTGCCCTGCGATCTCGGCGGCGACTGGCCCGCAGGCGCGCACCGGTGTGCACAGGATCACGAGGTCGGCGCCCTTGACGGCTTCCGCCGCGCTCTCGAACGCCTCGTCGACGAGGCCGAGACGCAGCGCCGTCGCGCGCGTCGCTTCCGTTTTCGCCGAACCGACGATCCGGCGCGCGAGACCGCCGCGCCGCGTCGCGTGACTGATCGAGGAGCCGATCAACCCGATGCCGATCAAGGCGACGGTATCGAAATGCTGTGTCATCGCACTCAGCCCTTCATGAAGTCGGCAAGCGCCGCGACGACCGTGCGGTTGTCATCCTCGGTGCCGATGGTCATGCGCAGCGCGTTGGGCAATCCGTAGCCCGCGACGCGCCGCATGATGATGCCGCGGGTCTTCAGGAAAGCGTCCGCGGCGGCGGCGTTGCGCGGCCCCTCGGCGTCGAAATGAATGAGCACGAAGTTGCCGACGCTGGGCGTCACCTTGAGGCCGAGCTTCTCGATCTCAGTGGTCACCCACGGCAGCCATTTCTCGTTGTGCGCGACCGAACGTTCGACGTGCGCCGGCGTCCTCGATCGCCGCAACACCCGCCGCGATCGCCGCCGACGTGACGTTGAACGGACCGCGGATGCGGTTGAGCACATCGGCAATCGCCGCCGGGCAATAGGCCCAGCCGAGGCGCAGTCCGGCGAGCCCGTAGATCTTGGAGAACGTGCGCGTCATCACGGTGTTCTGCGTCGTCGCGACGAGTTCGATGCCGGCCTCGTAGTCGTTGCGGCGCACGTACTCGGCGTAAGCGGAATCGAGCACCAGCAGGGTATCGGGGCGCAATGCGGCGTGCAGCCGGCGGACCTCGTCGAACGGGATGTAGGTCCCGGTCGGATTGTTCGGATTGGCGAGGAACACGACCTTGGTACGCGGCGTCAGCCGGGCGATCAGCGCATCGACATCGGTGCGAAAATCCTTCTCGGGCGCGATGACCGGCGTCGCGCCGTTGCCGAGCGTCACGATCTTGTAGACGAGGAAGCCATGCTCGGTGAACAGGCACTCGTCGCCAGGCGCGAGATAGGCGTGCGCGAGCAGGTTGAGCAGTTCGTCGGAGCCGCAACCGCACACGATGCGGCTCGGGTCGAGCCCGTAGACGCGCCCGATCGCATTGCGCAGCGCGGTCGAGGCGCCATCGGGGTAGAGCGCGAGTTCGCCGGCGAGCGCGTTGTAGGCGGCGACCACCTTCGGGCTCGGTCCGAGCGGCGTCTCGTTCGACGACAGCTTGATCGGCTTCAGTCCGCCCGGCACCGCGCTCTCGCCCGGCACATAGGCCTGAATGTCGAGAATACCCGGCTTCGGCACAGGCGCATGGGCAGTCATTTTGGCGCACTCCAGTAAGGACGGACGCGTCGCCCGTCGCCGGGGCAGATACATAGTCGAGAGCCCGGCCGATGGAAACCGGAAAGCGGCTGTTGGCCGGCATCAGGCGCCGCGTTTTGGCGGCACGGTGAACGCCGCCCCGGTCACCGGATCGAGCCGCGGCGGCGGCACGGCGGCGATGCGAGTTGCAGCTCCCCGGTGATCTCCGGCGTTGTCGCGGCGCAGATCCGCGCTCTGCCCTTCCGGGTAGGCCCCGACCACGGACAGGTCGCCGCTCATGTCGAGCCGGCAGTGGCCGACGCCGGCCGGGATCAACACCGCGTCACCGGCCGCGACCTCCAGCTCCGGGCCGTGGGGCCCACCGAATTGCACGCGCGCCCGCCCCCGGGCGATGCCCAGCACCTCATGGGCGGTGGCGTGGTAGTGCTGGAAGGGGTAGATGCCGTTGATCCAGGCGTCGCCCCAGCCGTTCCCGGCAAAGTGGCGGATGATCGACCGCTCGACGTCGCGCGCGCCGAGATCGAGCGCGGCGCGGTAGCAGACGAACGGCAGGCTTGGATTGTTGGGGATGAACCCGTCCGGCGCGAAATGCAGCATCTCCATCACGCAAGCTCCCGATCGTTCCAACGTCCCGCGATTGTGCCAGCAATTCAACGCCGCCGCGACTGGTCAAGTTCCGCGCGCCGCCCACGGCCGCACCTGCGAAACCGGCCCGGTGACAGTCGGCCACCGACCTGATCTTATGCAGCCGCGAATGGCGCCGCCTTCGTCGCCTCCGCGTGCCGCATCGTGGGCC
Source organism: uncultured Alphaproteobacteria bacterium (assembly GCA_963775035.1). GTDB lineage: Bacteria > Pseudomonadota > Alphaproteobacteria > Rhizobiales > Hyphomicrobiaceae. The sequence goes on from CAVZHG010000012.1 coordinate 372,319, forward strand.
ACATCGTGTGCCCCCTCATTCATCGGCCGGCATGACCACGCAGACCGCATCGTCCGGCCTCTCGGAGATCACTGCCCGCCAATGGCTGATCCTGCTGATGGTGCAGCTATGCACGCTGCTCTTCGGCATGACGATCACGATGGCCAACGTGGTCCTGCCGCAGATCAAGGGGTCGATGTCGGCGACCCAGGACCAGATCGCCTGGGTCATCACCTTCAACCTCATCGCGACCGCCATCGGCACGCCGCTCGTCGGCTGGCTCGCCAACCGCCTCGGCTGGCGCATGGTAATGTTCGGGTCGGCGCTCGGCTTTACCTTTTCCTCGTTCCTCTGCGCGTTCGCCACCAACCTCGAAACGCTCGTCCTGTTCCGCATCGGGCAAGGCCTGTTCGGCGCCCCCATCATGCCGCTGGGACAGGCGATCATCCTCGCCACGTTCCCCCGCCACATGCACGCGATGGTGATGATGATCTGGGGCATCGGCGGCGTCATCGGGCCGGTATCCGGGCCGCTGATCGGCAGCTACATCAGCGAGTTCTACGGCTGGCGCGCCTCGTTTCTGATGATCGTACCGCCCGGCCTGGTCGCGTCCGCCTGCGCCTGGGTCGCGCTCTCCGGGCATACATCGCGCGCCGACCGCCATTTCGACTGGACCGGCTTCATCGCGCTCTCCGTCGCCATCGCATCGGCACAGCTCATCATGGATCGCGGCAACCGGCTCGACTGGTTCCAGGCGACCGAGATCTGGATCGAGCTGCTGGTCGCCATCGGCGCACTGTGGATCTTCCTGGTCCACACCTTCAGCGCCAAGAAGCCGTTTCTCGATCCGACCCTGCTGTTCGATCGCAACTTCGCCCTGGGCCTCATCGCGGCCTTCCTCATGGGCGCGCTGAGCTTCACCGCGATGGCGCTGTTCCCCGGCCTGCTCCACGATTTGCGCGGCTATCCCGACAGCGCGATCGGCCTCCTGCTGGCGTCGCGCGGTCTCGGCAACTGGGCGTCGTTCTTCATCATCGTGCCGTTGACGCGGTTCTATCCGCGCGCGACGCTCGCCTTCGGCTTCCTGTGCCAGGCCATCGCCGGCTGGGGCATGGCCCATCTCGACATCAATCTCACCAATTTCGACGTCTTCTGGACCAACGCACTACAGGGCTTCGGCTTCGGTCTCGCCTTCACGCCGATGTCGGTGCTCGCCTTCGCCACGCTCGACAAGGGCCGGATCACCGACGGCATGTCCGTCTTCCACCTCGTGCGCAACTTCGGATCGAGCCTGTTCATCTCGCTATCGGTCGTCGTGCTCGTGCGCTCGACCGCCGCCAACTACTCGACCTTGACGGAGCACATTTCGCCCTTCAACAGGGTACTCGCCTATCCCGGCACGGTCGGCCTGTGGAATCCCGAGAGCCAGGGCGGCCTCCTCGCGCTCGCCGGCGAATTGCAGCGCCAGGCCGCCATGATCGGCTACATCAACGCGTTCTATCTGTTCGCCTTCGCCGCAGCCCTCGCCGTACCGGTCGCGTTTCTCATGCGGGATGTGCCGAGGGATTAGCTTTTTGCTTGCCGCGGTCGCCAACGCCTTCGGCTACTGGCGCCGCGGGTCGTACCCCACCCGGTTGGCGATCTCACCTCGCGGCCTTCGGCCGCTAAAATTCTTCCCCTCTCCCCGCCCTTCGCGGGGAGAGGGCTAGGGTGAGGGGCGGCGGCACATATAAACGTCATAGCAAGCTCCCGCCCCTCACGTCGTGCTGAAAGCACGCTTCCAGCGTGGCCTCTCCCCATTGAAGGCAATGGGGAGAGGGAGAAGTGAGCGCGGCCTTCGGCCGTTGCACGCTTTTCAGCGACTACCTAAACGTGACCGCGCGCCCCATATAATGGTATAGGCGCGCACAATTCCGATTTTGGAGGCCCTACCCGTGAACGACGAGAGCGCGAGCGATATCGCGGCACCTGCACCGGCTGCAGCGCGCCCGGCGGGCGGGCTGGCGGTGGAGATCGCGCGCGAAGCGGCGCGGCGGCGCACGTTCGCGATCATTTCGCATCCTGACGCCGGCAAGACGACGCTCACCGAAAAGCTGCTCCTGTTCGGCGGCGCGATCCAGCTCGCCGGGCAGGTGCGCGCCAAGGGCGACCGGCGGCGGACGCGCTCCGACTGGATGGCGATCGAGCGGTCACGCGGCATCTCGGTGGTGACGTCGGTGATGACGTTCGAGTACCGCGATACGGTCTTCAATCTGCTCGACACGCCGGGCCACGAGGACTTTTCCGATCACACCTACCGGACGCTGACGGCGGTCGACGCCGCGATCATGGTGATCGACGGCGCACGCGGCATCGAGGCACGCACGCGCAAGTTGTTCGAGATCTGCCGGCTGCGCGACATTCCGATCATCACCTTCATCAACAAGATGGACCGCGAGAGCCAGGAGCCGCTGGAACTTCTCGACGAGATCGAGAAGACGCTGGCGCTCGATACAGCGCCCATGGTGTGGCCGATCGGCAAGGGGCGCGACTTTCGCGGCACCTACGACCTGCAAAGCCGCCACATCACGCTGCTCGACGAGGATCCGGAGGGTCTCGAGGCGACGGGCTCCGATGATCCGGTGATCAATACGCTGCTGTCGGAGGATGACGCGCAGCGCTGGCGCGATGAGATGGACCTCGTCACCACCGCGGCGGGTCAGTTCGACTTGGAGGCGTTCCGCCACGGTACGCTGACGCCGGTGTACTTCGGCAGCGCGCTCAAGAATTTCGGCGTCCGCAATCTGCTCGACGCGCTGGTCGCCCACGCGCCGCCGCCGCGCGCGCAACATGCCGCGACGCGCACCGTCGAAGCGACCGAGCCGGCGATGTCGGGGATCGTATTCAAGATCCAGGCGAACATGGACCCCAACCACCGCGACCGCATCGCCTTCATGCGCGTGTGCTCGGGCAAGCTCACGCGCAACATGCGCGTCAAGGTGGTGCGGACGGGCAAGACGATGGCGCTGACGTCGCCGCAGTTCTTCTTCGCGCAGGACCGCTCGATCGCCGAGGAAGCCTATGCCGGCGACGTGGTCGGCATTCCCAATCGCGGTACGCTCCGCATCGGCGACGCGCTGACCGAGGGCGAGGATCTCAAATTCCTGGGTATCCCGAGCTTCGCGCCGGAGATCCTGCGCCGTATTCGCCTGGAGGATGCGATTCGCGCGAAGAAACTCCGCGAAGCGCTACAGGAGATGGCCGAGGAGGGAGTGGTGCAGCTGTTCGTGCCGGTCGATGGTTCGTCGCCGGTCGTCGGCGTGATCGGCGCGCTGCAACTCGACGTGCTCGCCGATCGCCTTGCCAACGAATACGGCCTGCCGATCGCCTTCGATCCGGCGCCGTGCGACACGATCAGGTGGATCTCGGCGCCGAGCGAGACCGACCTCGACGCGTTCATCGCCCGCAATCGCCTGCAGATCGCCCGCGACCTCGACGGCGACCCGGTGTTCATGGCGCAGTCGGCGTACTCGTTGCAGTGGATCGAGGAACGCTCACCGGAAGTGAAGTTCGCGGATCTGAAGGTTAGTAGTATTTAGTTGGCCGCGTTCGGCAACGCCTTCGGCTACTGCGGCCGCGGCGGCTGCCTCTCGGTCACATTCTTACCTCGCGATCTTCGATCGCTACTTCCCCCTCTCCCCGCACTTGCGGGGAGAGGGTCGGGGTGAGGGTCGGCGGCATACGCAACGGGGGACCACGGAACAGAAATTGTTGACTGTGTTTCTCCTCATGCAAAGCGAGCAGCACACATCCGTGCGAAATATTCCAAATGAACTTGGCGATATGAATTGCAGGCTGCGACTCCCATGACTGAAACGCTCGATGAGCTACTGAAAAGTTACGCTGACGGGAACACCACGACGTTCCTCGACTTCGACGTCGTTGAAATCAATAGCGTTGGTCTCGAGGACCGGACGCCGCTTCACGTGGCCTGCACCCGCGATGCCGTTCACGATGTCGAACTGCTCTTGGGCGGTGGGGCCAACGTGAATGCGCAAAGCTTCGGAGGCACACCGCTTCACACGGCCATATACCATCGAGATCCGGTGATCGTTCGGCTCCTGCTGACTGCGGGTGCTGATCCAAATATTCCAGCCCCGCTAGATGGCAAAAGTCCGCTTGATCGGGCCCGCAAGGACGGACTGACAGAAATCGTCTCGATGCTCGAGGAAGCGCAAAAAATGCGCGGCAGCACACGCTGACGTTTGCGTATGCCGCCGCCCCTCACGTCGTGCTGAAAGCACGCTTCCAGCGTGGCCCTCTCCCCGCTCGCGGGGAGAGGGGAAGATTTGCGGCCGAAGGCCGCGAGGTGAGATTTCCGACCGGCGAGGCAGCCCCGCGGCGCCAGTAGCCGAAGGCGTTGGCGACCGCGGCAGAAAAACTACCCCTTCCCCGTGCGCCCGAGCTGGAGCACGCGCGCGAATTCGGCCATGCCGGTCTGGCGGCTGCCGCGATGGCGTTCAGCTGAGAGGATGCCGCGCAGCACGGCGAGGCTGTCGGCGACGACTTCGTTGACGATGACGTAGTCGTATTCGTTCCAGTGGCCGATCTCGACGTCGGCTGCAGCGAGGCGGCGGGCGACAACGTCGGCACCGTCTTGCGCGCGGGCGAACAAGCGTTGTTCGAGCGCGTCGGCCGACGGCGGCAGGATGAACACGCGGACGAGATCGGTCGGCGCGGCGGCGGCGAGCTGCTGGGCGCCCTGCCAGTCGATGTCGAAGAGGACGTCGCGGCCGTCGGCGAGTGCCGCCATGACAGGTCCGCGCGGCGTGCCGTAGAGATTGCCGTGCACGTGCGCCGATTCGAGCAGGTCGTCGGCGTTGCGCATCCGCTCGAACGACGATGTGTCGATGAAGTGATAGTCGCGACCGTCGACCTCGCCGGGCCGCGGCTGCCGCGTCGTCACGGAAACCGACATCACGATGTCCGGCTCGGCCGCCAGCAGCGCCTTGGCAAGCGTGGTCTTGCCGGCGCCGGATGGCGACGACACCACCAGCATCACGCCACGCCGCGCCTTGTGTGTGCTCGCCATCGAGTCCCCGATCAAGAATCTGGCCTATTCGATGTTCTGGATCTGCTCACGCATTTGCTCGATCACGGCCTTGAGCGCAAGCCCCGCCCGCGTCGTCTCGATGTCGTTGGCCTTGGAGCAGGTCGTATTGGCCTCGCGATTGAACTCCTGCGCGAGGAAATCGAGCCGCCGTCCCGCCGGCTTGCCGCTCGCCATCATCTCGCGCGCCGCCGCGATGTGCGCGCGCAGGCGTTGCAGTTCCTCCTCGACGTCGGCCTTGACCGCCAGCAGCGCCGCCTCCTGGTGCAGCCGCGTTTCGTCGAGCGGGGTCGCGCTGTCGAGCAGCCGGGCGACCTGCTCCTTGAGCCGCGCGCGGATGGCGTCCGGCGATCGGCCGGGCGACGCCCCGATCTCGTCGACGAGACGCTGGATCGACGCGAGATGTTCCTCGATGACAGGCGCGAGGCGGCCGCCTTCGGCACGGCGGGAGGTGACGAGTTCAGCGAGCGCGCGCTCGAAGCTTGCAGACATCGCCGCCTGGCGGGCCTCGGCCACGTCGTCGGTCTCGACCGCCTCGGCGACCTCGAGGACGCCGCGCAGACCGAGCAACCCCTCGACGCTCATCGGCGCGAAATTGCCGCTCGCCCTGACACGCTCGGCCATGGCGAGGACTTTGGCGAGTGCGGCTTCGTTGACCCGAAGCTCGGCGCCGCCATCATCGCGCGACACGTTGAGGCTCACCGAGATGCTGCCGCGGGTCAGGGCCGCGCCGATCCGCTCGCGCAGTCGCGGCTCAAGTGCATCGTAGCCGGGCGGTAGCCGCAGACGCACATCGAGGCCGCGACTGTTGACGCTGCGGATGTCCCACCGCCACGCGACAGCCTGATGCCGCCCCTCGTCGCCGCCAAAGCCGGTCATCGATGCGACGGGGGATGAAACGGGGTCGTTCTGCTTCGGCATCGGTGGGTTCACATCTCGACAAGGGACGGCAAGCGCCTCGCAGTCAGCACCCGGCGCGGCGCATCCAGGGGATACCGTCGGACGTATAAAGTGCAGGTCTCCAAATGTCCTGTTGTTCGGAAGTTCGGGCAAGGGCTTTTGCTTTCTCCTGCCGCGGTCGCCGACGACCTGCGCCAGAGGCGCACCTTCGGTGCGAAGCCTACTGGCGCCGCGGAGCTGCCTCGCGGTTGAATTCTCACCACGCGGCCTTCGGCCGCTAAAAATCTTCCCCTCTCCCCGTCCTTACGGGGAGAGGGCTAGGGTGAGGGGCGGCGGCAAATACAAACGTTGGAACAAGTTGCCGCCCCTCACGTCGTGCTGAATGCACGCTTTCAGCGTGGCCTCTCCCCATTGAAGTCAATGGGGAGAGGGAGAAGTTGCGTAGCGGCCGAACGCGGCAAGGTGAAAATGCGACTGGTGGGATACGAACCGCGGCCGCAGTAGCCGAAGGCGTTGCGGACCGCGGAAACACTAAGACTACCAGCGGCGGCCGCGATGGAAGCGCGGGCCGAAGTGGGCGCGATGGCTATGGTAGGCGTAGTGCGGCACATATGCGGGGTAGCGTCTGTAGACCGGGCGCTCCCGGTACACCGGGACGTACACGACCCGCACCTCGTAGACTTGGCGGATGACCGGCTGGGGCACCGGCACATGCACGACCTGCCGAATGACCTGGTCGGGCGCCATCGTGTCCACCGTCTCCGCGGCCGGCGCTGGCTCGGACTGCGCCGTGAGGTCTCGGGGATCGGCGGCTGCAGGTCACCCTGCGGTGCGGCGAGCCCGGGGGCCGCCGGCTCTGCGAGGGGCGGGGCCGCGGTCGGGCTCGTCTCGCCAAGTGACGGCGGCGGAAGCGAAGCCGGCACGCTGCTCGGAAGACCGACGTAGGTCGGGCCACCTGTCGGCGCTGCGGGCCGACGGACTGCTGGCGGTCGGGCCGCCGGGCGACGGGGGCGCCAGGCCGCGAGAGAAGGCCCGCGGCGCGCTCGTCGGCTGGCCGAAAGGCGCCGGCGGATTGAACGACCGGTGAAAACGCTGGCCCGACGAAATCTGGGGGGCCGGCGGGTTGAACGATCGGAAATGGCGCGGACCGACAGGCTGCTTCGGCCCGGAGACCCGCTTCGCGGCGAAGCTCGGCTGGCCGGACCCACGGAAGCTGGGGCCCTTGTGGTTTTGCTGCGCGGCGGCCGGAAGGCTTCCGGCAATGAGGGCGGCAGCGGAAAGCGAAGCTGCGAGGACGCGGATCATGGCGGCTCTCCTGAATGGTTACATGTCTCAAATCCAGTTACTGACAGTTCGTCGCAGCGAGCCGCTAATAGGTTCAAACGCGGTGGCATCGCTGACGCCGTAGCGGGTGGACAAGCAGGCAATCCGCTTGCGCTCATGATCCGCAGCGATCATCGAGGGGCGCCCCGTCAGCCCTTCCGCCGACCGACGCGGATCCCAGGTATGGCAAGTACGCCGAGGAACCCGTCGGCTGGGTCAAGACGGTCGGGCCGATCGCCGAGACCGTGTTGTGCGAACCCCTAAGCGTTGGCGCTCAGTTCATGCTGACCATGGCCGCCACTCAGGCCAAGCTGCCGAGACCGTTGGCCGTTTGAGACTGGAACGACGCCGATCGAAGCGGATGCCACATGCCACGAGGCGCAAGCCCCTTCGATTGACGGCCTTTTGAGCGACCTGCTAAGGGCTCGGGTCGCCACCGGGTCGTCACTGCCCTACAATTTGAGTATATCGCCCCGCCAAGCGCACGTCGGTGCGGGAGGCGGTCGCTAAGGAGAAGTCACTCCTTGGTGCAGACCGATGATCCTGCAGGGTGCCAGGGGGCCGTCCGCATGAAGCTGTCGTACGCCAATTTGCTCAAGCACGCCGAGCATCGGTTCGGCACGCGCCGGGCAGCCGAGATCTACTACAGGCTCGTATACCGGCTTGTCGCGCGACTGGGTGTGAGCTGCTTCAACTACGGCTACGCTGAAATCGATGAGCAGCGTACACCGAACAATACGAGCGAGGAGCCCTTTCAGCTCGAGCTTTACCGCCAAACGGCACTCTCGGCTGGTGAGGATCGTTTGGCTGGCGCGCTGATCCTCGAAGTCTCGTGTGGGCTTGGCGGAGGTTTGGCGCACGTGGTCAAGACCTTCTCGCCGCGTCTTGCCATCGGCGCCGATCTCGTGGCGGCGGCGGCGGCCAGCGCGCGGCAGCGGTTCGGCCTCGTTACCGTCCAGGCCGATGCCACGGATTTGAAGCTCCCGAACGAGACCTTCGACGTCGTCTTGAGTGTCGAAGCCTCCCACGTCTACTTCGGGGACGCATATCTCGCCGAAACCGCACGCGTGATGCGGCGTGGCGGGCGGTTCGTGCTGACCGACAATCGCCTCATGTCTCCTCAGAACGCGCGTGCTTGGTTGGAGGAGTCGTTGGCACCGCACGGCCTCACGCTCGTCGACTTCCGCGATATAACGACGAACGTGAAACGCTCTTGCGAGTTGGACACGCCGCGGCGCGAGCAGTTGCTCGCCAAGCTGCCGATGCCGATGCGCTCACCCTTGCGTGCAATGATCGGCGGCACCAGCACGGCTGCGTATGCCAACATGCGCGACGGTCGGACGTGCTACTTCATCGCGACCGCCGACAAAGCGTGATTGATCCCGCTGAGCGCCGCCTTGTCATGCCACCCGGCACGCAGTGCCCTGCTGGTTTCTCGCCGATCCACCAGGCACTTCATGGCCCAGTACGGACCTCGTGCCGCTCCCCCTTCACCCCCTTCCACTAAATCTATAAAAGACGGGGGCCAGCCTTGAAATCAGATTGGGGGTGTCCCGTCGTGTCGAAGACGCGCCTCCCGGCACGGCGGGAGCGCGAGGGCGAGCCCTCGCTCGCGCCAAAGGCGCGACAAACCCGCCGCGTTTGCGGTATCACCCTCCCCCATGACCGCCATGACCGCCATGCCCCCTACCGCCGACCCGCGCCGAGCCTGGCGCCACCTCCCCCTCCTCCTCACGGTGATCCTGATGTCCATGCCCCCCGCCGCCACCATCGCCCGCGCCGGCAGCCACGACGGCCTCGCGGTCGCCGTGACCAACGGCTCCGAGCCGGTGCTGTGCGCGGAGAAGGACAACGTCTCCATTGAATTCACGTCGCCCGACGTGCGCGGCTTCCGCATCGAGGCAGCGCATCCCGCCTACATCACCTCGATCCAGCGCGACAGTTTCGAAGCCGATTGGACCGATTGCGACATGAGCGGCGATCCGGTCCACCACAGCGGCGTGCAGGTGACGACCCGGAAGACGATCTACGAGGAGCCGGACATCTGGCTGGTCGGCTGGACGATGCCGACGTTCTGGCGCCCCTCGACGGCAACGGTGCGGATCGGCGACCGCGTCGAGAAGGGCCTGCATATGGTGCAGGTGTGGGTGATCCGGCCGATGGGCGGCGAGGAGGTGCTCGTCTTCTATCCCCAGGACGGCTACTGGCGGATGCGCCCGCGCGCGCCGGCGGGGCTGGCGCCGACCGCGTTCGGATCGTCGTTGCTGATCGGCCCGATTGAACTCGACGGCCGGCCCCTGGTTCGCATCGCGGAAATCGCGTTCGATCCGAAGGCGCGGACGTTCACCCTGCACTATGAGCTCGGCGGCTCGGCGACGCTGCGCATGGCCCACCTCGACGAGCACCGCCATACGCTGGAAGTGGCCTTCGACAAACCCATATCCGGGAAACCCTTCGCCAGCCTGCGGTCGATGTACGTAACGGAGTTCAATAACGACGTGTCGCGGATCGGGGTGCGCGAGCCGGGCGCCAAGGGGTGGCGGGAAAGCCCGATCCTGGACTTCAAATCGGCGACCGCCAGCGCCATATGGATGGGTCGTACGGCCATCTCCCGACACAACACGTCGTCCCCGGATATCGTCCTCAATGGGTTCGCAGGCGCGCCTCGTCCGTAGTAGTCTGCGGCTCGAAGTGGCGCCCTGGAGCATCATCGGACCGCACTGGATCGCCTTCGTGATCCGGCGGTCCGATAAAGATGCTCCAGAATCAAAAGCATCCGCCCAACCGAGCCATCATGAGCAAAACACCGAAAAAGCCCGCCCCCACTGCGGCGGTATCCTCAGTATCGTCGCGGCCCGTGCCGGTAGCGCGCGTGCGATCGGACCTGCACAAGTCGATCCACGTCCGCGGCGCGCGCGAGCACAACCTGAAAAACGTCGACCTCGAAATCCCGCGCGACGCGCTCGTCGTGTTCACGGGGCTGTCGGGCTCGGGGAAATCGTCGCTCGCGTTCGACACGATCTATGCCGAGGGCCAGCGCCGCTACGTCGAGAGCCTGTCGGCGTACGCGCGCCAGTTCCTCGAGATGATGCAGAAGCCGGACGTCGATCACATCGATGGGCTGTCGCCGGCGATCTCGATCGAGCAGAAAACGACGTCGAAGAATCCGCGCTCGACGGTCGGTACGGTGACGGAAATCTACGATTATCTGCGGCTGCTGTTTGCCCGCATCGGCGTGCCCTATTCGCCGGCGACCGGCCTGCCGATCGAGAGCCAGACGATCACGCAGATGGTCGATCGCGTGATGGCGATGCCGGAGGGTACGCGCATCTACCTGCTGGCGCCGGTCGTACGCGGGCGGAAGGGCGAGTGGCGCAAGGAACTCGCGGAGTGGCAGAAGAAGGGGTTTCAGCGCGTCAAGATCAATGGCGCGTTTCATGAGATCCCCGACGCGCCGAAACTCGACAAAAAGTACAAGCATGACATTGACGTGGTGGTGGATCGTCTCATCGTCGGCAAGGGCATCGCGTCACGCCTCGCCGACAGTTTCGAGCAGGCGCTGGCGCTCGCCGACGGTATCGCGCTGATCGAATTCGCGGACAAGCCACTGTCGAAGGCCGACACGGAGGGCGCCAACAAATCCAAGAACGACACCCACGAGCGCGTGGTGTTCTCGCAGCGTTTCGCGTGCCCAGTGTCGGGTTTCACGATCGAAGAGATCGAGCCGCGGCTCTTTTCGTTCAACGCGCCGGCCGGCGCCTGCCCGACTTGCGACGGTCTCGGCACGGAGTTGAAGTTCGAGGCCGATCTCGTCGTGCCCGACGGCTCGATTGCGGTCGGCGAGGGCGCGATCTGGCCTTGGGCGCGCACCGGCAACACCTCGCCCTACTATGAGCAGACGCTGCGCGCGCTCTCGAAACACTACAAGTTCGACATGGCGACGCCGTGGGACAAGCTGCCGCGCAAGATCCAGGACGCGATCCTGTTCGGCTCCGACGGCGAGGAGATCACCTTCGCCTACGAGGACGGGCTGCGCACCTACAAGACCGTCAAACCGTTCGAGGGCGTGATCACCAACATCGAACGGCGCTGGCGCGAGACCGACAGCGACTGGGTGCGCGATGAGCTGTCGCGCTACCAGGGCGCGCATCCCTGTGCGACGTGCGGCGGCTATCGCCTGAAACCACAGGCGCTCAGCGTCAAGGTCGGCGGCAAGCACATCGGCGAGGTGACGGCGCTGTCGATCCGGGCGGCCAACGCTTGGTTCGCGGATCTGCCAAAGACCTTCACGCCGAAGCAATCCGAAATCGCGACGCGCATCCTCAAGGAGATCCGCGATCGCTTAAAATTCCTCAACGACGTCGGGCTCGATTACCTGACGCTGGCGCGCGGCTCGGGCTCGCTGTCGGGCGGTGAGAGCCAGCGGATCAGGCTGGCGTCGCAGATCGGATCCGGCCTCACCGGCGTGCTGTATGTGCTCGACGAGCCTTCGATCGGGTTGCATCAGCGCGACAACGCGCGCCTGCTGGTGACGCTGAAGCACCTGCGCGACCTCGGCAACACCGTACTCGTCGTCGAGCATGACGAGGACGCGATCCTGGCTGCCGACTACGTCGTCGACATCGGCCCCGGCGCCGGCGTCCACGGCGGCGAGATCGTCGCGCAGGGCACGCCGGCGGAACTGCTCGCCAACCCCGCGAGCCTTACTGCGGAGTACCTCACCGGCGTGCGCGAGATACCCATGCCGAAAGCGCGGCGCAAAATCGAGCCCAAGCGCAAGCTGACCGTCGTCGGCGCGCGCGCCAACAATCTCAAGGACGTCACCGCGTCGATCCCGTTGGGCGTGCTGACGTGCGTCACCGGCGTCTCCGGCGGCGGCAAGTCGACGTTCCTCATCGACACCGTCTACAAGGCCGCGGCACGCAAGCTCAACGGCGCGCGCGAGGCGCCGGGCGCGCACGAGCGCATCGACGGCCTCGAGCATCTCGACAAGGTGATCGACATCGACCAGTCGCCGATCGGGCGCACGCCGCGCTCGAACCCGGCGACGTACACGGGCGCGTTCACGCCGATCCGGGAGTGGTTCGCCAATCTTCCGGCGTCCAAAGCGCGCGGCTACGGCCCGGGGCGCTTCTCGTTCAACGTCAAGGGCGGGCGCTGCGAAGCCTGCCAGGGCGACGGCGTGATCAAGATCGAGATGCACTTCCTGCCCGACGTCTACGTCACCTGCGACCAGTGCAAGGGCAAGCGCTACAACCGCGAGACGCTGGAGATTTTGTTCCGCGACAAGTCGATCGCCGACGTGCTCGACATGACGGTCGAGGAAGCGGTTGGGTTCTTCAAGGCGGTGCCGGCGATCCGCGACAAGATGGAGACGCTGCACCGAGTCGGGCTCGGCTACATCAAGGTCGGCCAGCAGGCGACGACGCTGTCGGGCGGCGAAGCCCAGCGCATCAAGCTCGCCAAGGAGCTGTCACGCCGCGCGACCGGGCGCACGCTCTACATTCTCGACGAGCCGACGACGGGGCTGCATTTCCACGACGTCGCGAAGCTTTTGGAGGTGCTGCATGAGCTGGCGGATGCGGGGAACACCGTCGCGGTGATCGAGCACAACCTGGAGGTCATCAAGACGGCCGACTGGCTGATCGACCTCGGCCCCGAAGGTGGCGACGGCGGCGGCGAGATCGTCGCCGAGGGCACACCCGAGGACGTGGCCAAGGCGAAGGCCAGCTACACCGGACATTTCCTCAAGGAGCTGTTCGCGCGGCGCGTGAAGGCGAAGAGCACCACGCGGAGGCAGGCGGCGGAGTGAGGGATGAGTGAGACGCTGGCCAAGGTTCGGGAGCTTTTGAAGGCCCGAATGGTCCGCGTTTCGCAGCACGCCATAGCGGAGCTGCTCGACGACGACATAACCATACAAGCTGTCGTCGATGGAGTTGAAGCCGCCGAAGTTGTAGAGGACTATCCTGATCACGCGAGAGGCCCTTGCGTGCTATGTTTGCAGTGGATTGAAGCGGACCAGCCTGTGCATGTCCTATGGGGCATCGCAGCACACACCCCAGGCATTGCAACGCTGATCACAGCGTATCGCCCGGACCCAGAACGCTGGTTGGAAGATCTAACGACGAGGAGGCCGCGATGAACCGGATGGTCAAACGCTTGGTGCACGTCGGCAAGTACGTCGCCGAGGTCGAGGTCGAGAACATTCCCGACGATGAGGCGTGGGGGCCCTATCTCTCCATTGATGATGCGCTGAAGTTGGAACGCGTCGAGAGGGCCCTGAAGGCAGGCGATCTCAAGGCTGCTGCCAACGAAGCCCGCGTCTTTGAGTTGAAGCCCGTCGCGGCGGAGTAGCCGCATCTGATGCCGGGTCCGAGAAGTTGAAGGTGGCAGAGCGAGCGAGATCACCACTCGACCTCTCCGTACGCTTTGCCAATGATCCTATTCTCGCGACGTAGAGCGGCTCGCCACCCATCTCTCAGCCGCTCGACCAGACGCACTCGATCGCCCCACACCTCGTCATTCGTAAATCGCAGCATCGTAATGTCGATACGTGCGCAGTATTTTTCTTTAGCATCGTCGCGAACACACTGGAGATACTCATCGTGAATGCTGCCGTCTATCTCAACGGCTAAACGTATCCTGGGAAAGAATACGTCGACGATGTATTCACCGCTGACAGGATACTGCCGAATAAATTGGCCGCGCAACACACCCCGATTGAGCGAGTTTAGGATACTATTGAAGTGCCGCTCGGAGGGCGTCGGACTGTACCGCATTCGGTCTGCAAATCTGCGAATAGTGCACTTGGGATAGCACAGCTCACCAAACCCGCTCTCTCCTACAACACACGGAGCAACGTAGGAGCGCGCATACCAAGGGCTTGGATGCATCCTGCGCCGGCTAACCGACCGCTTGCTATGATTCATGACGCAATCCATTGAAGGCAATTTTTTGGATCCAACCACCTCCCATTCACATGCGCAACGCCTGATCAGGCACATCTCTGTGATAGCCCAACACCCACTCCCCCACGCCCGCGTGCGGTCCAAGCCGAAGGCTTGGCGCTAACGCGAGGCGCGCGTACGCGCGCCGACCGCCCCCCACTCCAAGTCAATAAAAGGCGGGGTTCCGGGGGTGTCACCCGGACGGGTGCAGGGTCATGTCGGAGACATGCCAGAGGCATGTGGCTCTGCTCGCGCCTCTGGCGCGACGACCACGCGCGCGCCTCCGGCACGGGCCGTTGGCGACGGCGGCGATTAGAGACTTCTTCCGATCGCCAGGAACCGGTCATGACGCTGCTTGCGGACCTCGTCGGGCGACATCTTGTCGAAGGCGGCAAGCGACTTGGCGATGGCGTCGCCGGCGCGGCGGACGGCGCCTTCCTTGTCGCGGTGGGCGCCGCCGATCGGCTCGGACACGATCTCGTCGATGACGCCGAGTTCGTAGAGATCCTGCGCGGTGATCTTCATGTTGGTCGCGGCATCGACGGCGCGGGTCGAGTCCCGCCACAGGATCGAGGCCGCCGCTTCGGGCGACGCGACGGTGTAGACGGAGTGCTCGAGCATCAGGATACGGTTCGCCGACGCGATCGCGATGGCGCCGCCGGAGCCACCTTCACCGATCACCAGGGCGATCATGGGCACGCCGAGCGACAGGCAGCGGTCGGTGGACCGCGCGATCGCTTCGGCCTGGCCGCGCTCTTCCGCCCCGACGCCGGGATAGGCGCCGGCGGTGTCGACGAGCGTCAGCACCGGCAGCCCGAAATTGTTCGGCGAGATCCATCAGCCGGACCGCCTTGCGGTAACCTTCGGGCCGCGCCATGCCGAAGTTGTGCTTGATGCGGGTCTCGGTGTCGTGGCCCTTTTCGTGGCCGATGACGACGACGGAGCGGCCGCGAAATGTGCCGATGCCGCCCATGATGGCCGCATCCTCGGCGAAGTAGCGATCGCCGGCCATCGGCGTGAAGCTCTCGATGAGCTGATCAATGTAGTCGAGGCAATGCGGGCGGTCGGGGTGGCGGGCGACGGTCGTCTTCTGCCAGGGGTTCAGAGCGCGATAGGTCTCGACCAGGAGCTGGGCGGATTTTCCCTCGAGCTTGGTGATCTCGTCGCCGATGACAGCACTTTCATCGTCGCGCGTCAGTGCGCGCAGCTCCGCGACCCGGCTTTCCAGCTCGGCGATCGGCTTCTCGAAATCGAGATACGTGGGCATAGGTCGGTGCGATCCTTGAGCCGCCGATTGGGCGGTCGATACGGCGGTGCACATACGATTTGGCGGGACATTCCCCAGCATTGGCCGCCAAGTCAAGTGCGGTGGGCACCGGGGATGCCGGGGCCTGGAATTTACGATAAGAATGGCTTTCCGGCGACCGAGTTGCCGCCGCAGCCGCTTCCGGATCAGAGCCGCTCCAATGTCCGACCCGATTGAAATCAATCGTCTCAACTGGGACGAACGGGCCATCATCCATGAGCGTGATACGACCGGCGACTATATGCTCGATCGCTTCCGCGCCGGCGAGGACGCGCTGCACGAGATCGAGGCAGCCGAACTCGGCGACGTCGCGGGCAAGCGCGTCCTCCACCTGCAGTGCCACATCGGCCGCGACACGCTCTGCCTCGCGCGCCGCGGCGCTCATGTCACCGGCCTCGATTTCTCCGCCGAAGCGTTGCGCGTCGCGCGTGAACTTGCCGCCGCGACCGGGCTTGCCGCGACATTCGTTCAAGGCCGCGTCGACGACGCGCCGCGGCTGACGCCGGGCCCCTTCGATCTCGTCTTCACCACCTGGGGCACAATCTGCTGGCTGCCCGACATGGTCACGTGGGCCAGCGCAATCGCGGCGGTGCTCGCGCCCGGCGGCGAGCTGTATTTCGCGGATGCGCACCCCGGTTTCCTCGTCATGGAGGAGGAGAACGGGCGGATGGTGCCGACGCTCGACTGCGATTCGCCCCCCGATCGCCCCCTAGAAATCACGTCCGCCACCACCTATACCGGCGATCCGACGGTCATGACCCACCAGGCAAACCGCGAATGGGTGCATTCGCTGTCCTCGATCCTTGGCGCGCTGATCGGGGCCGGTCTGACGATCGAAATGTTCCGCGAGCACGAGACGCTCCCCTGGCGCGGGCTGCCGCTGCTGGTGCCGGCCACCGACCGTCTCTGGCGCCTGCCCGACGGCCATCCGCGTTTTCCGCTGTCGTTATCGATGCGCGCACGCAAGCCGCGCGGATGATCGCGACAGCGCCGGCATGACGCGCTAAGAGTGCCCGCTGAACCAAAAAAGGCTCTCGATGCCATGCGACTGATCCTCTTCGCGGCGGCCGGCGGCGCGCTCGGCGCCGGTATGCGACACTTCATCAATACGGTCTTTCTCTCCTGGCTTGGGCCGGGCTTCCCTTGGGCGACGCTGACGGTGAACGTGGTCGGCTCGCTGCTCATGGGCATTCTCGTGCAAGCGCTGATGCCGTTCGACGGCGGCCCTCCGGCACTGCGGGTATTCCTCGCGACCGGCATCCTCGGCGGCTTCACCACGTTTTCGGCGTTCTCGCTCGATGCCTGGGTGCTCTACGAGCGCCAGCAGCACGCAGCGCTCGCAGCGTATCTCGTGGTTTCAGTGCTGCTGTCGATCGCGGCGCTGATCCTCGGGATGGCGCTGGTGCGGAACGTGATGCGATGAGTGGCCCAGTCGAAACGATCACCGTCGCGCGTGACGAGGAGGGTATGCGCCTCGACCGCTGGTTCCGCGTCCACTTTCCGGGTGTAGGCCACGTCTACTTGCAGAAACTGCTGCGCTCCGGCCAGGTCCGCGTCGACAGCCGCCGTGTCGAAGCGAACGCACGTCTCGATGCCGGCGCCGAAGTGCGCGTGCCGCGCATCGTGCGCGAACCACCAGCGCGCAAGACAACCATTGCCGACACTTCGGCGCCCGTCACCGGCAAAGCCGACCGCGAATTCATCGAGAGCCTCATCCTGTTCGAGGATGACGACGTCCTCGTGCTCGACAAGCCGTTCGGCATCGCCGTCCAGGGCGGCACCGGCACCCGCCGCCACCTCGACGGCATCCTCGCCGGCATGACCGACCGCTTCGGTGATCGCCCACGCCTCGTCCACCGCCTCGACCGCGACACCACCGGCGTCCTCCTCGTCGCCAAGAAGCGCGAGGTCGCAGCCTTGCTCGGGCGCACCTTCCAGACCCGCGCGGCTGCAAAGACCTATTGGGCGCTCGTGAAGGGCGTGCCGGTCCCGCGCCAGGGCAAGATCGAAGCCGCTCTCGTCAAAGCCGCCGGCCCCGATGGCGACCGCGTCCGCAAGGCCGAAGCCGGCGAACAGGATGCCGCCATGCACGCGACCACCCACTATTCGGTGATCGATCGCGTCGCCAATCGCGCCGCTTGGGTCTCACTCAAACCCGTCACCGGCCGCCAGCATCAGCTCCGCGCCCACATGGCGATGATCGGCCACCCCATCATCGGCGACAACAAGTACGAAGGCGGCATCTCGCAGATCATGGTCGCACTCGAGCCGAAGCTGCACCTTCACGCCCGCCGCCTCGTGCTGCCGCATCCGCGACCGGGCAAGCCCGCGATCGACGTCACGGCGCCGCTTCCGCCCCACATGCTGCGCGCGTTCGAACTCCTCGGCCTCAACGCCAACCAGTTCGATGCGACGGAGACGAAGCCGGCAGCGGCGCCACGACGTCGGAAGTAACGGATGCTGCTGACGATCGCACTTTTTTTCGCGGTCGCCAACGCCTTCGGCTACTGGCGCCGCGGGTCGTGCCCACGCCGGTTGGCGATTTCACCTAGCGGCCTTCGGCCGCTACAGCAGCCCGGAACGCCAAGTCACAAAAAGGAGGGGGTTTGGGGTCTCCCCAAGCAGGTGTGGGCGGCAGCCCACTCGCGCCAAAGGCGCGACCCCAACCCGACCGGGGCAAAGAAAAAGCTAGCCCAGAAACTCCGCGCGCACCGCTGTGTGAATGCGCGCCGAGCGCCGGCACCGTATCGGCCGCGAGCATCTCATCGCCGATCCACTGTGCGGGCGGGGCGGGCATGTCGACGGGGCCGGCCGGCGTCGCGATGGTGATCATGCGCAGGTGCGGATGGGCGTGGAGGCCGTGAACGTCGTTGACGCGACCGAAGGCGATGTCGGCGGCGTCGAGCTTGGCGATCGCGGCTTCCGCGTCGTGATCGGCGAACCATGCCGCGACGAGACCGTCGGTCGCCGGGCGGTTCTCGATCCGCGCGGGCGACGTTGCAAAGCGCGGATCGGCGCCGCACTCGGGTTTCTCCAACACTTTCGTGCACAGTGCCCGCCACTCGCGGTCGTTCTGGATGCTGATGAGGATCGGCACGCGATCGCGCGTCGTGAACACGCCGTAGGGCGCGAGCGAAATGTGCGAGAGGCCGATGCGGCGCGGCGGCGCGCCGTGGATGCCCTGGAGCAGCGGCACGCCCATCAGCTCCGCCATCGCGTCGAACATGGAGATTCGGATGTCGGCGCCGCGACCTGTCACGGCGCGACGGATCAGCGCTTCGAGGATAGCTTCGTAGGCGTTCATGCCCGTCCCGACGTCGACGATCGAGACGCCGACGCGGGCGGGCTCGGGGGCGCTGCCGGTGACCGATGCGAGACCGGACTCGGCCTGGATCAAAAGGTCGTAGGCCTTGCGGTCGGCGTAGGGGCCGGTGTCGCCGTAGCCCGAGATCGAGCAGGCGATGAGGCGCGGATGGCGCGCGCACAAAGCCTCGACGGGATAGCCGAGCTTGGCCAGCGCGCCGGGCTTGAGGTTCTGCACGAACACGTCGGCCTTCGCGATGAGCGCCTCGAACAGCGTCTTGTCCTCGGGCTTGGCGAGATCGACGACGACCAACTCCTTGCCGCGATTGAGCCAGATGAAATAGACGCTTTGGCCGTTGGCGAGGGCGTCGTAACCGCGCGCGAAGTCGCCTTCGGGCCGTTCGAGCTTGATCACGCGCGCGCCGGCATCGGCAAGGCGGCGCCCGGTCATCGGCGCCGCGACGGCCTGCTCGAGCGAGACGACGAGGAGGCCATCGAGCGGCTTGGTCATACCGTGGATTCCCTACTTGGCCGGCCCAAAAATGCCGGCACAGAGCGGCTTTTTACCGGCCCGGGATCGCGGCGTCTTCCCAATATTCGGCAGGGTGCCATGCGGCGTCCAGAATGCGCGAGCGGCGCCCCCCGGGTTGGGGAGCGCCGCTCGGATGGTTCAGTGCGCGAGGCGTGGGCTTCAGGCCGACTGGATCGCCGACACCTCCCACTGGCTCGCCGTTCCGTTGACCGGGCGGGCAAACGTCCAGACTTCGGTGAGTTCGGTCGGCTCCGTTCGACTGCCCTCGACGACGCGGCCAGTCGCACTCTCGATGGTCGCATCGATCAGCGAGTAGCGCAGCGCCACGCTCGCGTACTCGAGGTGCTGCTCGCGCCAGGCTTCGGCGAGGTCGCCCTGCTCGAGCTTCACATCGGAGACGACGTTGAGGAGGCCCTTCTTGGCGTTCTCGTCGAGTTCGCCCGCGAAGTAGGAGAGCATCTCCGGCGTCAGGCGGTTGCTGAGCCCATCGACGTCGTTGCGTCCGTAGGCCATCTGCACCTCGCCGAGCAGGCGCTCGAAGGCGTCATAGTCGGACGGTCCGATCTTCAGCTCATCCGACGCGCCACCGCCGAGGCCGGCGCCGCTGCGATTGAGGATGTCCATCGGGTTGCGACCGACAGCAGGCGTCGGCGATGCCGAAGCCGTGGCCATCGACGGCTTGGCGCCGCCGCGGAAGAGGCGGAAGAGCAGGAAGATAATGCCGCCGACCAGCAGCATCTGGAGCATGAAGCCGAGGACGCTCGCCATCGCACCGGCACCGAAGATGCCGAAGAGTGCGGCTGCAAACAGGCCGCCGAGCAGGATGCCCTTGAGGCCGCCGAAGCGGGACGCGCCCTGCGCCGCGCCGACGCCGGGACGTGCCGCCGGGTTGGTCGCCTGCGTCGCGCCCGGTTGCGTCGTCGACTTGGTGACGGGGGCCGCAGCCTTCGGCGCCGTGTTCGTCGTCGGCGGCGTGCTGAACGTCTTCGAGCCGCGGCTGCCAATACTGCCGCCGCGCCGCGCATCCGCATCGCCCGGCATCGTCGCGATCAGCACCGTCGCGCCCAGCGCCACGACGCAGAACCGGCCAAACCATCGCTTGAAAACCGACATATCGCCTCCCGTTAATGGTGCATTCACCGCAGAATCCTGTCGCTGATATATAGTGCGTCGTGCCGGCAAGTCCATCGTGCACCGCAACGATGGCCGGCGAAACGGCGACAGCGATGCCGCGCGGTGAACGGCCATCTCAATCCGGGACGAAAATGTTAACGCCGCCCGCGTGTTGCACGCGCCCTTTGGCGCCGAGGTAGTCGCGCGCCGACATGTCGGCGAGGAGTGCCGGGTCGTCCGGTGTGTTCGCCATGAAGCGGCGGCCGTCCCCGAGCCGGCCGAAAAGGATCGAGTAGGCCGGACCTTTGCGCTCGTGCATGACGGTGTAGGTCTCGACGGTGCCGGCGCCCTCGGCGACCTCTGCGACGACCGGGCCGCGGTCGGCGTCGATGACCGCCTGGTAGGTCGCGGGGTCGCGCGGCGCGAAGGCACGCCCCGGCGGCGTCGTCGAATAGATGCCGGCCGACTGTTTGGTGACGTAGTTGCCATTCGCGGTCACGAGACCGAACGAACCCGGCTCGGCGCGCACGCGGTTCATCATCTCGGCGATGGAATGGGTGACGTAGTTGTTGCCGGGGCCGCCGAAGTAGGGAAGCCCGCCGGTGATGGTGAGCCCGCGCGGGTCGTCGAGCGGAATGCCCATTTCCTCGCACGCGATTTCCACGGCGGAGGGAAAGCAACTGTAGAGATCGATGTGCGCCATGTCGGCGAGCGACTTCTCCGCCATCGCGAAGGCTTCCGTAGCGACCGTGCGCATCGCCGGCGAGGAATGGAAGTTGTGGCGGTCCGAGACGTACCAGTGATCGTGCGCGTCGGCGCAGCCGTGGAGATAGACCCACTTCGCTTTGGGAATGCCGAGCGCTTTCGCTTTGGCGACCGACGTCAGCACGATCGCCGCGGACTGGTCGATGTAGGCGTTGGCATTCATCAGCTTGGTGTAGGGGAAACCGATATAGGGGTTGTCGGCGCTGATCGTTGCGATCTCATCGGCGCTGTAGCCGGCGCGGCGATCGGCGAGTGGATTTGCCTTGGCGACGGCCGCGAAATGCGCAAACAGCTTGCCGGTTGCGGCGAGATGGTCCGGGATCGTGCGACCGAGATGGCCGCGGATGCCGTTCTCGAACATTGGATAGGAGTAGATGGCGCCCGCCATGCGGTGGCGGTCTTCCATATCGTTCCAGCCGCGCTTGGCGACGCCCCAGATTTCCGGCTCGCCGCCTGCGTCCTCCGACCAGTCGAGCGTCAAGCCCGCGCGCTGCGCCGCCTTCTGCGTTGCCAGCGTCTCGCCACCGGCGATCAGCGCCGCCTCGCAATCGCCGCGCGTGATCATTTCGAAAAGCCGGTTCACGCACCACTGCGGCATGTTCCCGCCGGAGTAGGTGTAGATGAGCCGCTGCGCCGACGTGGCACCCAGCCGATTGGCGAGCGACTTCGGCGGATTGCCATAGCGGCCGAAGGGCGAGGCGAACCGCCAGCTCGTATCGGAGAACGAGCGGATCATGACGATGGTATCGAGGGCTGAGAGGAGGGCTGCGCCGGCGCCGGTGTCTTCGGCGGCCCGTCGCGCCGCGTCCGCCGTCAGGTCCATGGGTGAAGCCGCCCGCGCTGGATCCTTCTCGCGCTGCGTGAGCTGACCGCAACCAACAAGTATTGGAATCCGGCTCTCGTCCCGCGTGTCGACCATATGCTCCTCCGGATGATTTTCGTGGGCGGGCGCCCGATTGAGACCACCACCGCCGCGACTGAGGTTAACGATCGCGCGGCCTTTGTGAAGTGTTCGCGTCCGGGTGATGGCATTTATGCGGCGGGCATGTCCGGCGCCCTGATCGGGCACGATAACTACGTGCGGTCGAGAAAAAAGTTGCCGCGCAAGCCGTCGCCGCCCTGCCACGCCCTTGTGTCAAGAGTATCACGCGCCAATACTCGAGTATCATAAATCATCTTTTGGTTAATATCCGCGACAACTTCCAATGTGGCGGATTCAGCACATATAGATACATTGATTCATTTGAGCACATGAACGTTCATTTCGCACTGCGGGAACTTTTCCGCTTGCCATGCGTCTTTGCGGAACCTTACAGTTTGTTCATGGGGTACCTTTTGGTGCCGTGGCAAGACGCTGGTGCAGATCAGTACAGGAGGTTTCGATGCAGCTCCGACTTAGGCTGAACATCGCTGCCGCGATCATGTCTTTCGCGTTCCTCGCCGCTATCGTGTTCGGGATGGTCTAGCCAAGCTCGATCTCTCGTCACCGAGAGTAAGTGTTGCAATGAAAATCAGGAAAGGCGCGGTCACCCGCGCCTTTCTGCATTTCAGAAGACTGCGAATTCGCGTGGATCACGCCGCTTTCGCGACGAGACGCGAGCCCGTCTTGGCTTGCAGCGCCGCCATCGTCAGGCCCGGCGCCATGTCGACGACCACAAAACCTTTCGGGCCGACGTCGAGCACCGCGTAGTTGGTATAGACGCGGCTCACCGCCTTGAGCGCCGTCAGCGGCAGCGCGCATTCATCGAGCAGCTTGGTGCCGCCGTTCTTCGATGTGTGGTCCATGATGATCCACAGCCGCTTGGCGCCGACCGCGAGATCCATGGCGCCACCGACCGCCGGCACGCCGTCGGTGAGCGACGTCGTCCAGTTGGCGAAATCGCCGTTGGCCGCAACCTCGAAGGCGCCGAGCACGCAGAGGTCGATGTGGCCACCGCGGATCATGGCGAAGCTGTCGGCGTGATGGACGATCGTGGCGCCGGTGACGAGGTTGACGTTCTGCTTGCCTGCATTGACGAGCCAGGGCTCCAGCTCCTCGGGCTTCTGGAGCCCGCCCATGCCGATGATCCCGTTCTCCGACTGGAAGATGACCTCGCGTCCCTTGACGAAGTTCGAGACCAGCAGCGGGATGCCGATGCCGAGGTTCACGCACCAGCCTTCGGGGATATCGCGGGCGAGGCGCGCGGCCATCTCGGGACGCGTCCACGGCTTGAAATTTTCGGCGCTGGCGGCTTCGGCGCGCGCGGCTGTCGTGGTCATGAGCGTTGTCTCCTCGGCAATGAATTTCTAGGTGGTCGCGACAGCGTGCCGGCACTTTCTAGGTGGTCGCGACAAGTGCCGGCTCCGGGTCGCCATAGGGCACGTGCACCACGCGGTTGACATAGACGCCGGGCGTGTGGGCGTTCTCAGGCCCGATCTCGCCGAGTTCGACGATGTGCTGAGCCTGCACGATGGTGAGTTGCGCCGCCGTCGCCATGATCGGATTGAAGTTCCGACCCGACAGCTTGTAGGTGAGATTGCCCCAGCGGTCCGCCTGCCAGGCCTCGACCAGCGCTACGTCGGCATAGATCGCGTGCTCGAGCAGATGCATCCGCCCGTTAAACTCGCGAACTTCCTTCCCCTCGGCGAGCGCCGTCCCGAACCCCGTCGGCGTGTAGAACGCGGGAATACCGGCGCCGGCCGCGCGGATGCGCTCGGCGAGCGTGCCCTGCGGTGCCAGCTCGAGTTCCAGCTTGCCGGCCTTGTGCAGCTCGTCGAAGACGACGGAGCCGGAGGAGCGCGGAAAGCTGCAAATAATCTTGCGCACGCGCCCGGTCGCGAGCAGGCGCACCAGCGGCTCGACACGGCCCGAGCCGGCGTTGTTGCCAACCAGCGTCAGATCCTTGGCGCCCTGCTCGATCAGCCCATCGATCAGGTGCTTGGGATGCCCGACCGCCCCGAACCCTCCAAACAGGACGGTCGAGCCGTCCTTGATCCCGCCCATCGCCTCGGCGATCGATTTTACTCGCTTGTCGATCATGTTCCCGTTCCAGCCCTGACCCTGGGCTTCTGCGATCCCAGGCATGGGCAATGCTAAACGAAATCCCCGCCGATGCCAGCCCTAGGGCGACATTGCGGCCTGCGCCGCGCGAATGACCGGCGATTGCGGTCGTCGCGGCGGCGCACTACCCTGCGGGCATCATGAAATTCTCAACACCACTCCTGCGCGGCACCCTGATCCAGCGCTACAAGCGCTTCCTCGCCGACGTCCGCCTCGACAGCGGCGAGACGATCACCGCGACCTGCCCGAATACAGGTTCGATGATGGGCCTGACCGCGCCCGGCCTGCCGGTCTGGCTCTCGGTCTCGGACAGCCCGACGCGCAAATACAAGCATACCTGGGAGATGCTCGAGGTCGATCTCGGCAAGGGCCCTGGCCTCGTCGGCATCAACACCAATCATCCCAACCTGCTGGTCAGCGAGGCGATCACAGCGAAGCGCGTCACGGCGCTGAAGGGGTATGCGGGCCTGCGGCGCGAAGTGAAATACGGCGTCAACAGCCGCATCGACATCCTGCTCGAGGACGAGGGCAAGCCCCCTGCCTATGTCGAGATCAAGAACGTCCACATGATGCGCAAGGCCGGCCTCGCGGAGTTCCCCGATTCCGTCACCGCCCGCGGCGTCAAGCACCTCCAGGAGATGAGCCAGATGGTGCGCGAGGGCAACCGCGCCGTCATGGTCTACCTGATCCAGCGCAGCGACGCGACGAAGCTCACCTTCGCGCGCGACGTCGACCCGACCTATGGTGCCGCATTCGATGCCGCGCGCGCGGCCGGCGTCGAAGCGATCGCGCTTCGCTGCAAGGTTACGCACGATGAAATCCGCGTCGACAAGCCGGTGCCGATCGAGGCGTGAGGGCCGGGCCTCTGGCGCCGCGCGCTACTCGTACGCCTTCTCGATTTCGAGGGCTTTTTTCACCGCCGGCCGGGCAAGCATCCGATCGTGATGCGCCTCGAGCGCCGGATAGGTGCCGGGTGCCGCCTTGTGTTCCGGCCGGAAGCGCCAGTAGACGCGGAAGAGATGGATATCCGCGATCGAATAGCGCCCGATCGCCCACTCGCGCCCAGCGAGCCTCTGCTCCACGATCGTGAACGCCTCGGCAACGTGCTCCGGTCCCTTGGCGCGCGAGCCGTGCACGGTCGACGCGACGAACGACATCCACGAGACGACGTCGGCCTCCGCTTCGAGATCGCCCTCGGGCCACAGCCCGGCAGCGGGAAACTTCCGCGCGACGTAGTAGAGCGTCCCCGCGACCTCGGTCAGAATGCGGCCGCTGTCGGTGACCAACGCCGGCACTTTGCCAGCCGGATTGATGGCGAGGTACGCAGGCGCCCGTGTCTCCTGCTTGGCCATGAGGGTCGGGATCAATTCATGGGTCGCGCCGCATTCGATCAGGGCGATATGCGTCGCCAATGAGCTGGTCATCGGCGAGAAATACAGTTTCAGCATCGCTTGATCCTCGTATCTACGCCAGCGCCGGCGTGCGCTGTGGGCGTGCTGCCGCATCGTCGCCGTACATGGTGAAAATCGGTTCGTCCTTCAGGATGACTTCCTCGTAGAAGCCGAAACCGTTGAACTTGCCGGCGATGGCGCGGGCGTAGGCGCCGGTATTGCCGATCTCGATGTAGTCGCCTTCGCGCACCGAAGCCGGCAGCATGAAGGGGCCCTTCATGTGATCGATGGAGTCGCAGGTCGGCCCCCAGAACTCGAAGGGTGCCAGCGCATTGGGATCGCGCACCTGGCGGCCGACGAGGCGCACGGGGAACGCGAACCCGAGGTGGGCCGCGTCGAACAGCATCCCGTAGCTGCCGTCGTTGATGTAGAGGTCGTTGCCGCGGCGCGCGTCGACGCGCACGATCAGGCTCTCGGCTTCGGCAACCAGCGCGCGACCCGGCTCGCACATCAATTTGCAGTCGTTGCTCACGGGGAGCGTCGCAAAGCCGTCGCGGATGACGGCCATGAAATCGGCGAGCGGCGCCGGCGGCTCGATCGAATAGCGCGCGGGAAAGCCGCCGCCGACATCGATCCCGTCGACCACGACGCCGGCGCGGCCGATCAGCTTGCGTGCTTCGCCGAGCGCCGCGCCGTAGGCCTCGGGCGTGACTGTCTGTGAGCCGACATGGAACGAGATGCCGAGCGACTTCGCGGCCTGCCGCGTCTTCAAGAGCAGGCGCACGGCCGCCGCCCCGGTGATCCCGAACTTGTTTTCGAGTGGGATGACGGCGTTGATCGCCGGCACCGCGATGCGCACCCACAGCGACAGGTCGGTCGCAGCACCGGTTTCGTCGACGATCTTCTTCAACTCGTCCTCACTGTCGAGGGAGAACGAGCGGCAGCCCAGCGCGAACGCACGGCGGATCGCATGGCGCGACTTCACCGGATGCATGAAATGGAACGTCGCGTCGGGAATCGTCTTGGCGTCCTCGAGCTCGGGGAGCGAGGCGACGTCGAAATGGCGGATGCCGGCGCCATAGAGCGCGCCGATCAGGAACGGCGTGCTGTTCGCCTTGTAGGCGTAGGCGACGTCACCCTGAAAATGGCTGAGAAACCAGCGTGCCGCCCGCCCCGCCGCATGAGGACGAAGGCCGATGATCGGCTTCTCGGGCTTGCGAGCGGCGATCAGCGCCGAGGCAGATTGAAACGTCTCCATCCCATGGGACCTCCACCAGTCGAACCGGACCGGGCGAGCTGCAGGGGGCCAGCAGAGATCGCCGCACACCCGCTGCACATAAGTCGCGCCGGGCTGGGTGTAAAGACCCTTCGTGACGGACGGTCAATAAGCCGCCGGGACGACGCAACGCCCAAGGCCGGGCCGAGCGGAGAGCCGAGAGTAAATCCGCCGTGATCGCCGGTGGCCACCGGCGCGATGCGCGTGCTAATGAACGGCAACCGGGTTTTCTTGGCGGGGAGCGAACCCCATTTTTCCGCCGTGAGCGCCCTCCCGATCAGCCACTCCTCAATTCCGACCGAAGGGACCGCCGCACCATGAGCAGCAAATTGTTTGCGCCGATCAAGCTCCGCGACCTCGAACTGGCGAACCGCGTCGTCGTCGCTCCGATGTGCCAGTACTCGGCCGAAAACGGCAGCATGACCGACTGGCACATGCTGCACCTCGGTTCGCTGTCGAACTCGGGCGCCGGTCTGCTGATCGTCGAGGCGACGGGCGTCGAACTGATCGGGCGGATCACGCACGGCTGCACCGCGCTTGCCAACGACGAGAACGAAGCGGCGATGAAGCGCGTCGTCGCCTCCTGCAAGCGCTACGGCACAGCGAAAATCGGCATCCAGCTCGGCCACGCCGGCCGCAAAGCCTCGTGCAAGCGCCCGTGGGAGAGCAAGGCCGTCTCCGACCCGCTGGATGACGGCGCCTGGCAGACCAAATCGGCGTCGGCAGTTGCTTATGCGCCCGGCTGGCACGTCCCCTCGGCCTACACACTCGCCGAAATCGAGCAGCTCAAGGCGACCTTCGTCGCGGCGACGCGGCGCGCCGAGCGCGTCGGCTACGACCTCATCGAGATCCACGGCGCGCACGGCTATCTGCTGCACCAGTTCATCTCGCCGCTCTCGAACAAGCGCACCGACCAGTACGGCGGCAGCCGCGAGAACCGCATACGCCTGCCGCTCGAGATCTTCGCCGCCATGCGCGAGGCTTGGCCGAAGCACAAGCCGCTCGGCATCCGCATCTCCGCGGTCGATTGGATCGACGGCGGCCTCTCGATCGAGGACTCGATCTTCTTTGCGCAGAAGCTGAAGGATGCCGGCTGCGATTTCATGGACGTCTCGTCGGGCGGCAACGATCCGGGCCAGAAGATCGTGCTCGGGCCGGGCTACCAGGTCCACTTCGCCGAGGCGATCCGCAAGGCAACGGGTATGACGGTGATGGCCGTCGGCCTGATCGCCGAACCCGAGCAGGCGGAAGCGGTCGTTGCGAGTGGACAGGCCGATATGGTGGCGCTCGCGCGCGGCTTCCTCGACGATCCGCACTGGGCGTGGCACGCGGCCTGGAAACTCGGCGCCGACGTCCCGGTATCCGTGCAGTATGCCCGCGCTACGCTCAAGACGTGGCCGCCGGCGAAGCGCTACACTGAAGCGCCGAAAGCAGCGGAGTAAGGCGCAGCAAGTGTGATGATCGAGAAATTCGCCGGTGTCCGCGGCGACCTTCCAAGCGAATTTCTCGATCTGAATCACACTAGCAACATGTGATTTTAGTGTCCCTTTGGATTCCGAAGTTCGCTCGGGAGGCTGGATTCGAACTCTGGCGAACTTCGGAATCGGGACACTAGCGCATGGTACAAAACGTATTCTGGATTGATGCGCCCAACGTAGGCCGGCTCGCGGTGGTGTCGCGGCCCGAGCGGGCGCGCGGGCTGCCGCGGCAGATGCGGTCGCTTCGCAAGGCGGGCATCGATACGCTGGTCAGCCTGTTGACACCTGACGAGACCGCCGAGATGGGCCTTGCCGGGGAAGAGGCGGCGGCCGTCGCGGCGGGGATCGTGTTCGATACGCTGCCGACGACGGACTTTGCCGTGCCGCCGTCTTTTGCGGTCGCGGCGAGCGTGATCGGGCGAGCCGCCACCGACCTGCGCGCCGGGCGCGGCGTCGGCGCGCACTGCTATGCGGGACGTGGGCGCTCGCCGCTGTTCATCGCAGCCCTCCTGGTGCACGAGGGCTACTCGGTGAGCGATGCCATCAACGCGGTGTCGGTTGCCCGCGGCCGGCGCGTGCCGGAGACGAGCGAACAGCACCAGTGGGTCGCCGACTTCGCCGACTGGCGCCGTGCCCATTCCTGACCTTGAGCACGTTTGCATCCCATTGAAGCCTTAGCTGATTGATCCCAGGACTTGATTGCGCATCCCGAGATTGGGATGACAAAGTTGCATCAACACGTCCCCGGACTGGACATCCAGAAGCCGAAATCGTCGCCGGTCAGAAAGCGCAAGCCTTTTGCGTTCGTCAACGTTGCCAATGGGCTGGGCCCTGGCCGAGCGGCACGCATCAAGGACGACAGCCCGCCTCCGCCTCCGCGGCCGCCCTGGCCGCTCAATGCCTGTTCGCCGTTGTCCCAATTCGTCGAGCGACATCGAGAAATTGTTGCCGGATTGATGGGGCTCGACGATGGTGGAGACGATCAGGGCGCGGCTGATGGAAAGTGATGCGAGCATGTCGTCCGGTGAGAGTAGCCCTGATGCCCTGGAGGCAACGGCTCATCAATCTACATCGGCGGACGCCCCAGCCAGGCAACGGGTCGCACTCGCGACGACGTCGAGTGCCCACTTTCTGCACGATGGCATCGCCGACAGCCTGTACGTTCTTCTGCCTATATGGGCGCAGGCATACGGTCTGAATTACACGCAAGTCGGCAGCCTCAAGACGGCGTACTCCGCCGCCATGGCTGTTTTTCAGATGCCGGCCGGACTTCTGGCTGAAAGGTGCGGCGAGCGCGCACTGCTCGTCGGCGGAACACTTCTGGCTGGTGCTGCCTTTGCCGGCATATCCTTTGCCGGCGGCTATCCGAGCCTCTTCTTCGTCATTCTGGTGGTTGGTCTCGGCTCGGCTGTCCAGCATCCGCTGGCCTCGGCCATCATCTCCAAGGCCTATCCGGCCGAGCGGCGCCGGTCGGCGCTTGGAATTTATAATTTCTCCGGCGATCTCGGCAAAATGGTCGTGGCGTTCGGCGTCGCAACCGCCGCGGGCGCCATTGGATGGCAGGCGACTGTCATAGGCTATGGCGCAGTCGTTGCTGCTGCGGGCGTGGTCCTATCGCTCGTCCTGTTGCGATATTCGCTGGGAAAGGTACGCGCTCGCGCAACGAGCACGGGTGGTCAACCTGCGTTCGAAGTGGGCCTGAAGGGATTGCGGCTGACCAATGCGCGTGGCTTCACGCTGCTATCGTGCATTCACGCCGTCGACAGCGCCAGCCGAACCGGCGTTCTCACTTTGCTACCGTTCGTTCTGTTGCAGAAGGGCGCGTCACCGTCGATGATCGGCTTGGCCCTCGCAGGTATCTTCGCCGGCGGCGCGGTGGGCAAGCTCGCATGCGGCCTGCTCGCAGATCGCGTCGGCATCCTGCGCACGGTGATTGTCACGGAACTCGCAACGGCCGCGCTTCTCGTCGCGGCCCTTGTGGCACCTCTGGCGACGGTCCTTTGGCTCATGCCGCTGCTGGGCATTGCCCTCAACGGTACGTCGTCGGTTCTCTATGGCACGGTGACGGACTTTGTCCACGCCGATCGGCAGGCCAGAGCCTTTGGTCTCTTCTATACGATCGGCAGTGCGGCCGGCGGGGCTTCGCCTCTTTTGTTCGGCGCATTGAGTGATTGGATCGGCCTGGCGCAAGCCATCGTCGCGCTGTCGGTGATCATCCTGGCGACCGTGCCGCTTGCCGTTTTCCTTCGTCCACACCTTGCTGCCGATTGATGGTTTCGTTGCCCATCGGTCGAGCCACGTTGCAATCCGGCGACGGGGCATCGATGGGCAATCATGGAGGCGCTCATCCCTGGAGAAAGTGCGCGCGATCGAGCGCCACGACGACGGAGACCGAACTGCCGACGTGCTGCAGGTCGTCCGCCGACGAAAAGGCGGACTCGACGAGGATCTCGGAACCCGCAACCATGACACCGTAGCGCACAGCTGCGCCAAGGAACTCGCGGTGCACGATCTTGCCGGCCAAACCGGGTGTTCCGTTCGGTTTGAGCACGGCGTGCTGTGGACGGAAGACGAGCCGGGCGCCCTTCGGCGCGGCGACCCCGGCAGGCAGCGGCATTGCGGCGCCATCCTTGATCTCGAAGGAGCTTTGCGTGCCCGTCGTGACAACCCGGCCCGAGAGAATATTCGCGGTGCCGAGGAACCCGGCGACGAACAGATTGGCCGGCCGCTGGTACAGCTCCATCGGTGTCCCGACTTGCTGCACTGTCCCGTCGTTGAGGACCGCAATGCGATCGCAGACCGAGTTCGCCTCCTCCTGGTCGTGCGTGACGAAGATCGTCGTCAGCCCCAGCCGCTGCTGAAGGTCGCGCAGTTCGCGCCGTACCTGCACGCGCATCTTGGCATCGAGATTGGACAGCGGCTCGTCGAGCAACAACACCTTCGGTTCGATCGCGATCGTGCGCGCGAGCGCGACGCGCTGCTGCTGGCCGCCGGAAAGCTGCGAGGGGTAGCGATCGGCGAGCGCGTCCAGCCCGACCATCGCCAGCGCCGATTTTACCTTCTCGGCAATCTCGGCGCGCGTCAGGCGGCGCTCCTCGAGGCCGAATGCGACGTTGCGAGCGACCGTCATATGCGGCCATAGCGCGTAGCTCTGGAACACCATGCCGACGTCGCGCCGCCAGGGGGGAAGCCGCGAGATGTCCGCGCCATCCAGGCTGACTTCGCCGCTGTCGGCGTGATTGAACCCCGCGATCAGACGCAGCAGCGTGGTCTTGCCGCAACCCGACGGGCCGAGGAAAGCAAAGAACTCTCCCCGCCGGATCGACAGGCTGATGTCCTTCAGAATGTGGCTGGCGCCGTAGGAGAGATTGACGTTGCGGATCTCGATCCCGACACCTTGGCTGTCTGACATGCCGATCCGATTCCTCAGGTGCGCGTGTTGCGCAGATGCTGATTGCGCTCGATGATCCAGTTCGAGACGAGCGAGCAGGCGGCGACGAGCGCCACCGCGATGATGCCGAGCGCGGCACCGGGTCCGCGCCCCGCCGGCGATTGCATGAAGACATAGAGGCCATAGGCGAGCGGCGCGTCGGACGTGCTTTGCACCAGGATCAGCGTGGCCGAAAGCTCGACTGCGGCGGTCGCGAAGCTCGTGACGAAGCCTGCCAGCATTCCGCCCATCATCAGCGGCAGCACGATGCGCCGGACGGTGCGGGATTTCGTGGCGCCGAGATTTTCGGCCGCTTCCTCGAGGGACGACGAAACCTGCTGCAAGGCGGCATAGCAGGCGCGCAGCGCATAGGGTAGGCGGCGGATCGCCAGCGCGAGCACGATGACGATCCAGAACGAGGCGAGCGAAGTCCCGTCGGGCATCTTGACGCCGAAGAACGTGCGCAGATAGCCGATGCCAAGCACGACGCCGGGAATGGCAAGTGCGGCGGAAGCGGTCCAGTCGAGCCAGTGCCGGCCCGGCAGTTTGGTGCGCAGAACGAGGTAGGCAATCGCCACGCCGAGCACGACGTCGATGATTCCGGCGAGCGTCGCATAGAGCAGCGTGTTCTTGATGAATACGCTCGATTCCGCGAACACGCGGGCGTAGTGGGCAACGGTATATGCGTCGGGCAACGGGCTGAATGACCAGACGGTCGCGATGGACAGCAGGAACAGGCCGATGTGTGGCGCCAGCACCAGGAACAGGATCAAGCCCACGACCGCGTAGGCGGCGACTGCCTGTCCGCGACCGAGCGGTCGTTGCGCGAGGCCGCCGCCGCCGCGCTGGACGGTCGCGTAGTCGCGGCCCTTCATCACCCAGGCGGAAGCGCCCATCGCGGCGACGGACACGACGATGAGCACCACGGCAATCACATAGCCCATCGGATCGGCGAGCCCGATCGACGTGATGCGCAGATAGGCTTGCGGCGCCAGCATGTCCTTGACGTTGAGCAGCAGCGGCGTCGCGAGGTCGTCGAAGACCTTGACGAACACGAGGCTCGCGCCAGCGACATAGCCGGGCATGGCAAGCGGAAACACGATGCGACGGAACAGGCGGAAGCCCTGGCTGCCAAGGTTCTGCGCGGCTTCTTCCATCGAGCGGTCGATGTTGCGGAGCGCTGCCGACAGATTGATCAGGATGAAGGGGAAGTAGTGAACAGCCTGCGCGAAGACGACGCCGTTGAGGCCCTCCATGAACGGGATCTTGAAGCCGAACCAGTCATCGAGCAGGAGGTTGAATGAGCCGTTGCGGCCGAACAGGAGCTGCATCGCCACCGCGCCGGCAAAGGGCGGCATGATCAACGGAATGAAGCCCAGCATCTGGACGACACCGGAGCCACGGAACTCGAAGCGCGTGGTGAGATACGCCAGCGGCAGCGCGAACAGCGATGCGAGCGCCACCGTCATCGCAGCGACGTACATCGAGTTCCAGAACGACGTGATGAAGAGGTCCGTTCGCGCGAAATCGTAGAAGTTGATCAGCGTAAAAGTGCCGCTCCCCTTCTCGGTGAAGGCAACGTAGATGACCGTGCCGACGGGAACAACGAGGAACAGCGCCAGGAACAGCGCGATCGCGACCGCCAATCCGAATTGCCCTGGCGTCGCGGCAAGCCGCCAACGCGCGGCGCTCCCGACCTTGCCGATGGTTGTCAACGCGCGCTTCCCCTTACCGCGCGAGCTTCGCGGCTTCGCCCGCCTTGGCCTCGGCTTCGGCGTAAGCGGCCTTGGCACTCGCCGCCCACTGCTGCTCGAGTTCCGCCTGGCGCGCCGTCTTCTGCTTGCCGCCGGAGAACGCGGCCTGGATCTCGGTCGATGCCGCCTGCTCCGCTGTAATCGGCATTTTCGCGACGAGATCGCGGGCTTCCTTGACCAGCGCGCGACCGGCCGGGTTCTCCTTCTTCGCCAGTGCCGCCTCGGCCGCGTAGATCGCCTTGGTTGCCGCCTTGAGGCCGTCGAGCTGGAAGGTGACGAGCTGATCATAGAGCGTGTCGACCGCGGCGGTGCGCGCGCTCGAAACCCCCGAGTTGAACGTCACCTTGCCGCCGAGCGAGGGATCCTTGAACGGATTGGGATAGTCGGCGGGCGCTTTCGCGTAGGTATCGGGGCGCACCGGAAGCCGCCGTATGCCCTTGTCGAGCAGCACTTCCTGGCCGGCCGATGAAAGGAGAAATTCGACGTAGGCCTCGGCCGCCACCTTGTTCGGCGGGTTGGCGACCACGGCGACGTTCGCCGGCACGATGGTGGTCACGCTCGGATAGACGAACTTGACCGGAAAGCCCGCTCCCTGCGCCGAGAAGGCGAAAAAGTCGATGACGACGCCATAGCCGACCTGGCCCGAGTTGACGGCGTCCGGCACGCCGAACGAGCGCTCGGTGACCGTGCGGAGATTGCCGCTCCACTCCTTGATCGTGCGCCAGCCCTTGTCCCAGCCCTCGCCCTGCAGGATCGTCTCGAGCGTCAGGTGCGTGGTGCCCGAGCGCGACGGCGCGGCAATCGACACATGGTCGAAATAGATCGGCTTGGCGAGATCCTGCCATTCCTTCGGATCGGGCAGCTTGTTGGCCTTGGTGTAGCGTTCGTTCCACATGATGCCGTAGCCGGAGGCCGCAAAGCCCGAGTAGTAGCCGTCGGGATCGTTGATCGGATAGGCGCCGACCTTGTCCGGGATGCCCGTTGCCTTCGGCTTGTAGGCCTGGAGAAGTTTCTTGCTCTTCAGCACTTCGAACGCGTCCGGCGCCGACGCCCAGAAGATGTCGACCTGATTGGCCGACCGCGTCTCCTCGAGCAGCTTGACGCCGGCGTTGGTGTTGCGGTTTTGGATCTCGACGGTGGTGCCTGGGTGCGCCGCCTCGAACGCCTTCTTGAACGGGTCGGTCACATCCTTGGAGAACGACGTCAGGACGGTGACCTTGCCGGTCGGCGCCTGGGCCACCGCAGGCGTAAGCGCCCCGGCCAGCGTGAGCACAGCGAGCGTGATGATGATACGCATGGTCGGTTCTCCTCCCCTGGAGCACGTTGGTTTCCGCGGGTACTGCAGGGGCCCGCTATCGCCGGGATTTGAACCTTCCGCCCCCGGCTCGTCAATCGGGTTGACGCCGGTGCGCTCGGTCACCTGCTCAACTCCCGCGCCGATTTTGGCTGTCGGCGTTGTGCCAAAGGGAGCGCGCCTGCCGTACCGGCCGGCTGCCCGGCGCAGTGGGCTGTCCGATCAGCCAATGAAACGTGCAATGCAACCACCACGTCGGGTCATTGCATCAATCGACGGTGAAGATCGGCTTGGCGAATTGACCGGCGACGCGAAAGAATTCGCGCACCGTGCGCAGGTCGCGGCGGTTCTTCAGGCAGGTAACGTACTCCGTGAACTGCAGCGACGAGTCCTTGATCTCAAGTGATACGCATCGGTTGTCCGCGCCTGGAAACTCCGCCGCGCTCATGACGCTGACGCCCATGCCGATCGCCACCGCCTCCCGGGTCGCCTCCCGGTTGTCTATCTCGATCAATGCCGATGGCACCGCTCCCGCCTTCGCCAATGAGCGCAGGAATTTCTGGCGTGTCATGGAGGCAGGTTCGCGGACGATGACGCGCTCGCCGTGAAAGTCGATCGGCCCGACGGATCGGCGGCGGCTCCATTTGTGGCTGCGCGGCACGTAGGCCACCAGCGGATAGGTGACGTAGTGGATCACGTGGAGCCTCGCATCCCGCGCATTCTCCGAAGCGACGATGACGACATCGGTCTCGTAGTTGAGGAGTTCCGTCATGACCTCCTTCGCACTGCCGGTAGAGAGCGACACGCTGATGCTTGGGTAGAGGCGCATGTATTCGTTGAGGACCGGCAGGACGTGGCGCGGCGCGTCTGCCCCCACCTTCAGCCGGCCGCTCTGGAGCTTGAGGCTCTGGCTGAGACCGCGTTCGATCTCGTCCTGGAGCCTGAAGATCTCGCGGCAGCGCTCCAACGTCTGCTGTCCGGCCTCGGTGGTGACGACCTGCCGACCCCGTCGATCGAGCAACCGGACGCCATACATTTCTTCGAGCGCCTTCACCTGCCACGACAACGTCGACTGGCTGACGTGGAGGACCTGGGCCGCCCTGGTGAAGCTTCGCTCGCTGGCCACGGCATGGAAGGCCCGGAGATAGAGAAAGTTCATTCCAACCTCGCTCGGATAGACTCTCGTTCGACGAGGCCGGAGACGCTCGTCCTGACCGCACTCAATCCGATCCATCTATTTCATCAATAATTGGAATTGAAAATAAGGAATGGACAGATAGACGGGCTGGAGGCGATCCTTGCCGCTGCCGATGCGACGTGGAGGGGAATGCTTGAACGACATGCCTCTGGAGCGGCCGAGCCCCTACCTGTCGGTCAGGAGCCTGATCACGAGGTTCGGCGACTTCTTTGCGCGGCGGGCCAGCGACCGCCGCACCTCCCAGAGCGAGGGCGAGATGTGGTTGGGTGGGCGCGCTCGACGTACACGTCGCGACGGTCGATGTCCTCGGCTCGCTATTGCCGCTCGCAACGACCCCGGTCGACGCAGTGGCCCGTCTCTCGCGGTGAAGCGTCCAACAGCAACGATAGATACGGGACTGCGATCGGCGCCCGGGCGCGCTCGTTCGCCTGGCCTTGCCGATCGCGAAACTCCGAATCGTCCCCCGCCACGAAAATGAACCCAGAGTCGCTCAGGACAACAGCAAGAGGAACATTCCGTCATGAAGAGATCACTGGCCTTACTTGGCGCGGCATTGATCGGCCTTGCGGCGCTGTCCCCCACGCCGGCTG
This sequence comes from uncultured Alphaproteobacteria bacterium, assembly GCA_963775035.1. Taxonomy (GTDB): domain Bacteria; phylum Pseudomonadota; class Alphaproteobacteria; order Rhizobiales; family Hyphomicrobiaceae. The sequence continues at coordinate 409,027 of CAVZHG010000012.1, forward strand.
CTGCGCAGGCAAAAACCGAGCTCAGCGTCTACACCGCCTACGAGAACGACGACCTCGCCACCTACAAGAAGGCATTCGAGGCCGCGCATCCCGATATCGTCGTCAACTGGCTTCGTGACTCGACCGGCGTCGTGACGGCGAAACTGCTCGCCGAGAAGGACAACCCTCGCGCCGACCTCGTCTGGGGCCTCGCCGTCAGCAATGTCCAGTTTCTCAAGGCCCGCGACGTCCTGCAACCGTACACGCCCGTCGGCTTCGACAAGATCCCCGAGAAATTCCGCGACAACGGTACGCCGCCGGTATGGTTCGGCAACTCCGCCTGGATCTGCGCGATCGTCTACAACGAGATCGAGGGCAAGAAACGCAACATCCCGGCACCCGCGACGTGGAGCGATCTCACCAACCCCGTCTACAAGGGCCAGATCGTCATGCCGCATCCGGTGTCGTCGGGCACCGGCTTCATGTACGTCGCCGCGTGGCTCCAGGCCTACGGGGAGGAGAAGGGGTGGAAGCTGATGGACGGCCTGCATGAGAACATCAGCCGCTACACGCACTCGGGTAGCGCGCCGGCCGTCATCGCCGGTCGCGGCGAGCAGGTGGTTGGCCTCGCCTTCGAACTCCGCGGCTCGCGCCTCAAGGAGGAAGGCGCGCCGATCTCCATGATCCTGCCGACCGAGGCGCTTGGCTGGGACATGAACGCCATCGCGCTCGTCAAGGGCACCAAGAAGCTCGAGGCCGCCAAGACGCTGGCGAACTGGGCGGCGTCGCCGGAAGCTATGACGATCTACGGCGCCACGCGTTCGGTGGTCGCCGTTCCCGGCATGGCGAAGGAGATGGCGCACGTGCCCAAGGATATCGGCGATCGTATCATGAAGCAGGACTTCGCGTGGTCGGCGGAAAATCGCGACCGTATCCTGGCGGAGTGGGAGAAACGCTACGGCAGCAAGGCCGAGCCGAAAAAGAAGTAGGCTGATAGCGAACAGTATCACGAGGAGCGACGACAGCATGGTCGTGTCGCGCGCAGTCGGCGTGGGGCGTCCGGGGGGCACGAGCGCGCGCCGCGCGGCGTTCCGCCGGCCCTCCGCCGCAACCGTCGCCCTCATGGGGCTCGGCGCGTTCATGGTGCTGTTCGCCGTCGCCCCGCTCGTCCTCATGCTGTGGCGCAGCTTCCGGAACGCCGATGGCGCGTTCATCGGCGTCGCCAACTACGTCGCGTTCTTCTCGGCGGCGAGCGCCCCGACCGTGATCGCCAATACCGTGTTCGTCGCCCTGGCCAGCACAGTGATCACGGTGCCGATCGGCCTCTGCTTTGCGCTCGCGCTCGCACACACCTGCGTGCCGGCCAAGACGTTCTTCCGCAGCGTTGCCCTGCTGCCGCTGTTGACGCCGTCGCTGCTGTCGGCGATGGCGCTGACGCAGCTCTTCGGCAGCCAGGGCTACCTTAACGCCGTGATGGCGGGACAGTCGATCTACGGACCGATCGGCATCATCACCGGCATGTCGATCGCCCACTTCCCGCACGTCTTCATCATCATGAGCGCGTCGATCGCGCTTTCCGACTCCCGCCTCTACGAGGCGGCGACGGTCTTGCGCGCACGCCCGCTGCGGATCTTCCTGACCGTGACACTGCCCTCGATGAAATACGGCATCGTCAGTGCCGCCATCGCATCGTTCACGCTCTGCGTGACCGACTTCGGCATTCCCAAGGTGATCGGTGGGCAGTACAGCGTACTGGCGACGGAGATCTACAAGCAGGTCGTCGGTCAGCAGAATTTCCAGATCGGCGCCGTCATCAGCATGCTGCTGCTGACACCTGCCGCGCTGGCCTTCGTCATCGACCGCCGAGTGCGCCGCCGCCAGGCCGCCGCGCTCACCAGCAAGGCGGTGCCGCTCGTGCCGTCGCCGAGTGCGTTGCGCGACCGTCTCGCGCTGGCGCTGTGCCTCGCGGTCACCGTCGTCATGCTGGCGATGATCCTGGTTCCCGGCTACGCCTCCTTCATAAAATTCTGGCCCTACAATCTCGAGCTGACGCTGCGCAACTACGAGTTCCATCGCTTCGCGGGTGGTGGCTGGGAGAGCTACGCCAACAGCCTGAAGCTGTCGTTCCTGACGGCAACGATCGGAAGCGCGATGGTCTTCGCCGGCGCCTACCTGTGCGAGAAGTCGCAGGCACCGTCGCTGCTGCGCAACCTCTACCAGATGCTGGCGATGTTCTCGCTTGCCGTGCCCGGGCTCGTGCTCGGCCTATCCTACGTCTTCTTCCTCAACGATCCCGACAACCCGCTGGAAGTGCTCTACGGCACGCTCGCGGTGCTGGTGATCTCGACCATCGTCCACTTCTACACGGTCAGCCACCTCACCGCGGTGACGGCGCTGCGCCAGCTCGACAACGAGTTCGAACTCGTCTCGGACTGCCTGAAGGTCTCGCGACTGCGCACGTTCTTCATGGTGACGCTGCCGCTGTGCCTGCACGCCGTGATGGACATCTGGATCTATCTGTTCCTCAGCGCGATGACGACGGTGTCGGCGGCGGTGTTTCTCTACTCGCATCGCAACATCGTGGCGTCGATCACCGTCATCAACATGGACGACGCCGGCGAGTATGCCGCGGCATCGGCGATGGCGATGGTGATCGTCGTCACCTGCGTCATCGCACGCTGCCTGCACCTGCTGGTCACGCGTGGTCTCGCGCGTCGAGCACAAGCATGGAAAGCGCGGTAGATCCGTCCCGCCAGACCGGAGGCTACTCTCGTCCAACCGCCACCCACCAGGTTCAGCACAGACCGAACGAGCCATCGAACATGCCAAGAACTGCAGATATGGCACCACGCATCGTGGTCGTCGGCGCCGGGATCGTGGGTGCGTGCTGCGCGGCCTACCTCAAGCGCGAAGGGCACGCCGTGACGCTGCTCGAGGCCGAGGCGCCGGCGGCGGGTGCATCGAGCGGCAACGCCGGCGCGCTCAGCCCGGGAAGCTGCATTCCGCTGGCGATGCCCGGCATGGTGTGGGACGTTCCCAAATGGCTGACCAACCCCGATGGGCCGCTCGTCGTGCGGCCGTCGTATGCGCTACAGGCGCTGCCCTGGCTCGTGCGTTTCGTCGCTGCTGGCCGAGCCCATCGGATCGATGCGATCGCGGACGCGCTGCACGCGCTGCATAGCCCGGTCTACGACAGCTATCAGCCGCTGTTGCAGGCCTCCGGGGCCGGCAATCTGGTTCGGCAAAGCGGCTCGCTCGTCGTCTACCGCCAGCCGAGCGGGCTCGAGTTTGCGATGGCCGGATGGCAGATGCGCAGGGATCGCGGGATCGACTTCGAGGTTCTGGATCGCAAGGCACTTCACGATCTCGTACCGGCGCTTGCGCCAGACTTCGCCTGCGCCGTCTTTCTGCCGCAGCATGGCTATGTCGCCGATCCGCAGGCCCTGGTCGTGAAACTTGTCGATCATTTCCGGGCGAGCGGCGGTGAGTTCGTGATCGGACGCGCGCGGCAGATCGTGCGCGTGGGCCGCGATATCGCCATAGGCCTCGACGATGGGCGGACGGTCGATGCCGATCGCATCGTCGTCGCGGCGGGAGCGTGGTCGAAGACGCTGCTATCGGAATTCGACATCACGGTGCCGCTGGAAACGCAGCGCGGCTATCACCTCCATCTGCCGCAGCCACGTATCGACCTGCCGCTGCCGGTATCGTTCTCGGACAGTAAGTTCTACGCGACGCCCATGGCCGGTGGTTTGCGGCTCGCAGGTACGGTCGAGTTCGCGCGTGCCGCCGCGCCGCCCGATTTCAAGCGGGCGCGTCGTCTGGGTGCCATCGCCGAGAAATGGCTGCCGGGCCTAAGCCTCGACGGCGCGCGCGAATGGATGGGGCGGCGCCCATGCACGCCGCAATTCGCTGCCGATGATCGGCGCCGTGCCGAGCGAGCCCCGCATCGTTCTGGCATTCGGTCATGGCCACAATGGCATGACCAGCGCGCCGACCACGGGTCGCCTCGTCGCCGATCTGATCGGCGGCCGCAAGCCGTTCATCGATCCGGCGCCATACCGGCCGGATCGCTTCTGAAATCGCGCCATCCCGGACCGCGGAGGAGACCGAAGATGCCCATCGCCTCGTGTTGTCTGCTCTGGTCGACGGGCCGCCGTTGCTGCACTCTGCTAGTGTCAGAATTCAACCATTGATGTAGAGGCCCTCAGCATGTCGAAGATCGGATTCATCGGGCTCGGGCGCATGGGACAAGGTATGGCCGCGCGCCTGTTGGCGGCCAATCATCATGTCAGCGTATGGAATCGAAGCCCGGAAAAGGCTGCGGCGCTGGTATCCTCCGGCGCAACGCTCGCAGCGACCCCAGCAGCCGCAGCGCAGGAAGCGGACGCGATTTTCACCATGCTTGCCGACGATGACGCCGCGAAGCGGGTTTGGCGAGCACCGGACGGGGTACTCAGCACGGCAAAGCCGGGGGCCTTTGCCATCGAATGCTCGACGCTGTCTCGCGGGTTCGTGATTGCGTTGGCGCAAGAGGCCAGCCAGCGGGGCCTTCGGTTCCTCGACTGCCCCGTCACCGGCCGGCCAAACGTTGCGGCCGTTGGCAAGCTCACTCTTCTCGTCGGCGCGGACAAGGCGGACCTCGACGCCGCACGCCCGCTGCTCGATTCCCTCGCGACGACCATCCGGCACTTCGGGCCGCCGGCAGCGGCACCGCCTACAAACTTATGATCAACTTGATGGGGTCCGTGCAGATCGCGGCCTTGGCGGAAGGGCTCGCGCTGACCGAGCGGCTCGAACTCGACCGCGAGGCGGTGATCGAGGCCATCTCGGACAGCGCGTCGGCCAGCAGGCAGGTTCTCTATCACGTGACACGCATGGCGCGACGCGACTTCGCCGATCCGACATTCACGGCCGGCCTGCGTCACAAGGATGCCGATTACGGTGCAGCGCTCGCGGCGACCCTAGGCGTAGAAATTCCGCTCGGCAGAGCCTCGGTCGCGTGGTTCGCCGACACGATGGACCCTGATCCTGATGTCGACGAAGCGCGCGTCATCGAAACCGTTCTGGCGCGCTCGACGACATGATCGAGGTCGCTCGACCGGCCGACGCCCACACCGCGGCGTCGGCCGCTCGGCCCCGAGCCGGCATCGTGGCCGCGTCAAAGGACGTCGAGGCGAGGCGCATTTGGAAAGTCCCAAGCTCCCCAGCCGTTCGGAAGGAATTTGAGCCAAGAAATTGAAGCTGACGGCGTGGCGGCATTCCCCGCCGGCCCCGGCAGGCGCCTTCATCACCAGGCAGGCGGTGGTGGCCGATGGCGGCGTGACGATCGGGCCGTCGCCGTAAGTCTGGACAAGCGCAGCCGGACAGGCCACTGTTGGGCCTCAATATTTCGCGTGGACTTGCTGCGCGGACCCGGATTCTGATAACGGACCATTGGCAGCGCTCGACGTTCTGCCGCCGGCCACACGACCCAATCCAATAACAGGCCCGCACAAAAGCGGCCGACTTGCCAGGGAGGACCACTTTGACCCGTCGCCGGGTGATCACCGCTGCTGTTGCCGCTGCTCCGCTGTTGCCGGCCGCTCTCGCGACCGGCCCCGCAGCCGTCGCGCAATCCCACTCGACGAAGCCGATCACGGCGATCGTACCCGGGCCGGCGGGCAGTTCGACCGACATGGTGCCGAACGACGCCGACCAGAAGGGCCATCTCGAAGTCATCAAGAAGTCGACCGCCTACGAGAAGGAGGCAATCGAGCGAATCGGATTCGCCATCTAGCTCGGCGATCGGCAATGGGCGCGCGCGTCCACGAATCGACGGCAGCATCAATGCCGCAAGAACTACGACGATCGATCGGCAGCCGCGAATGTGCGCCTGCTCTATTTGCAACCGGAGGAAACGAATGAGACTAGCGACTGTCATTTCACGGACCTTGGCGGCCGCCGCCATCATCGGCGCCGCCACCGGCGCCATGGCGCAAAGTTACCCGACGAAACCCATCACGATGATTGTGCCGTGGCCGGCGGGCGGTTCGACCGACGTCGCCATGCGCGCGCTCTCCGAAGGCGCCTCGAAACATCTCGGGCAGCCGATCGTCATCGACAACAAGGCGGGTGCTTCCGGCACGCTCGGCCCGGCGGCCATGGCCGCGACCGCGAAGCCCGACGGCTACACCATCGCGCAGATGCCGATCACCGTCATGCGTCTGCCGCTCATGCAGAAGGTAAGCTTCGACGCCGAAAAGAGCTTCACCTACATCGTCCACCTGACCGGCTATACGTTCGGCATCACGACCAAGGCGGACAGCCCGTACAAGACCTGGAAGGACGTCGTCGACTTCGCCAAAGCCAACCCCGGCAAAGTGACGTATGCGACGCCCGGCGCCGGCACCTCGCTCCACATCGGCATGGAGCAGATCGCCGACGCCGCCGGCATCAAGCTGACGCAGGTACCGTTCAAGGGCGGCGCGGAAACCGGCGCGGCGGTTCTCGGTGGCCACACGACGCTGCAGGCGGATTCAACCGGCTGGAAGCCGCTCGTCGAAGCCGGCCAGCTTCGCCTGCTCGCGATCTGGACCGCGAACCGCAGCAAGGTCTGGCCCGACGTGCCGACATTGAAGGAGCTTGGCTACCCGTTCGTGTTCGACAGCCCGTTCGGCATCGCCGGACCGAAGGGCATGGACCCGAAGATCGTCCAGATCCTGCATGACGCCTTCAAGAAGGCACTCGAGGACCCGGCGGTGATCGCGACGCTCGAGCGCTATGACATGGTGCCGCGCTACATGAGCACCGCCGACTACAACCAGGCCGTCAAGGACGTCATCGCGCAGGAGACGGCCGCGCTCAGCAAGATCGGCCTGCTCAAGAAGGAATGATGCAGCGCGAGTCGTGACAACCCGGCACGATGCCCCAGGGCATCGTGCCGCGTCTTTTCGAGTACGGAGAGAGACCGTTGAAAGTATCGCTGCTGCGCAATGCGCAACTATGGGGTGGGCTCGTCTGGCTCGCCTTCGGCGCGTTCATTGCCTATCACGGCTACCAACTGGGGCTTGGACAGGCGCGTGAGCCGGGCTCGGGCTTCGCCATCTTCTGGCTTGGCCTGTTCACTGCCGCGTTTGCGCTCTCGATCATCGTCAGCGCGGTCCAGGAGGGCAGCGAGGACATCGCGTCGCTGTGGGACGATACGCGGTGGGGCAAGGTGGCGCTGATCGTCGTCCTGCTCCTGTTGTTCGGCTTCTTTTTCGAGTGGATCGGTTTCATTCTCTGCTCGCTGATTCTGCTCCTCGTGTTGATGCGACTGGTCGATCCGGTGCCGTGGTCGACCGCGCTTGTCACCTCCATCGGCGCCACGATGGGCGTCTGGTACACGCTGAGCAAACTCCTGCTGATCCAGCTTCCCAATGGCCTGCTGAGCCCCTGGCTCGGCTGAGGAACGACCATGGACATCATCTCCGCCCTCGGCCACGGATTCTCGGTCGCACTCATCCCGACCAATCTGATGGCCTGCTTCTTCGGCGTCTTCATCGGCACGCTTGTCGGGGTCCTGCCCGGCATCGGTCCGGTTTCCGCGATGGCGCTGCTGCTGCCGGTGACGCTGTCGGGCTCGCCGGAAGCCGGCATCATCATGATGGCCGGCATCTACTACGGCTCGATGTACGGTGGCTCGACCACCTCGATCCTGGTCAACATTCCCGGTGAAGCGGCCTCCGTCGTCACCTGCCTCGACGGCCACGCCATGGCCAAGGCCGGCCGCGCCGGCCCGGCTCTCGGCATCGCCGCGCTCGGCTCGTTTGCCGCCGGCACGTTCGCCATCATCCTGCTGATGCTGATCGCGCCGACGCTGGCGAAGTTCGCCATCGCCTTCGGCCCCGCCGAATACTTCAGCCTGATGGTGCTCGGCCTCACGGTGCTCGCCTTCCTGACGCACGGCTCGATGGCCAAGGCGCTGCTGATGGCCTGCGTCGGCGTCATCCTCGGCCTCGTCGGCATCGATGGGATCACGGCGGCGCCGCGCTTGACGTTCGATCGCCTGGAGCTGCTCGACGGCGTCGGTCTGGTGCCAGTGGTGATGGGTCTGTTCGGCGTTGCCGAAATCCTTGCCAACATCGAGCGCAACATTCAGCGCGAGGTGGTCTCGGAGCGCATCGGCAGCCTGTGGCCGACGATGGAGGACTGGGCCTACTCCAAGTGGGCGATCGTGCGCGGCACGATATTGGGCTTCTTCCTCGGCGTTCTGCCGGGTGGCGGCGCTGTCATCTCCTCTTTCGCCTCCTACGCCATGGAGCGTCGCCTTTCAAAACGACCGGAGCTGTTCGGCAAGGGCGCCATCGAGGGTGTAGCCGGGCCGGAAGCGGCGAACAACGCGGCCGCCGGCGGCGCATTCATTCCGCTGCTGACCCTCGGCATCCCGCCGAACGTGGTGATGGCGCTGCTGCTCGGCGCCTTCATCGTCCACGGCATCCAGCCGGGGCCCCTCCTGATCACACAGAACCCCGGCATCTTCTGGGGCATCGTCGCCAGCATGTATATCGGCAACGTCATGCTGCTGGTGCTCAACATGCCGCTGATCGGCATGTGGGTGCAGGTCCTGAAGGTGCCCTACAAACTGCTGTTCCCGCTGATCCTGATGTTCTGCATCGTCGGCGTGTTCAGCTCGGGGAGCGCCGTCTTCGACGTCTTCGTGATGACGGTCTTCGGTGCCGTCGGCTACCTGATGCGCAAGTTCGGCTACGAGCCGGCGCCGCTGGTGCTCGCATTCGTGCTCGGCCCCATGGTCGAGAACAATCTGCGGAAATCGCTGATCCTGTCGCAGGGCGATTTCTGGATCTTCATCGAGCGGCCGATCTCGCTCGCCTGTCTCCTCGTCGCCGCAGCCATGATCGTCATGCCGCTGCTGCCGGCGCTCCGCGCGAAGCGTGAGGCGGTGGCGCTCGATCAGGAATAGGCCCATCGTGGCACCTCGCGCATCGGCAACGACCGCTTTCGGATGGAGAGCAGTTGCAGCCGGATGTCGACGGATCGGCGCTCATGACCCCCGCGGTCATTGCGAAGCCTTCGTTCGCGAGAGCACGAGCACGATACCGCCAAGCAAAATGACCGAGGCGACGGATCACGCGCATGGCTACTGGCTCCGACAGCAACAGGATACCGCCAGCGCACCTGGGGATGGTCGGCGTACTGGAATTTAAGCACGGTCTCAGGTCACGGCGCTCACAATGAACTGTGGATACGTCTGAGCTTCCGCGTGGCTGAAGAGCCTTCGTCCACGTTGGTCGCCGATCACCGCCCTGGCGTCGAGAAACCGGCACGTTCGGTTCAAGGCTGCGTCGTAGATCGCGAGCCGCCGCTCGCCTTCACCATGCACAGCCGCCTTGGGAGGTGTGACCTCCTTGTCCGAACCTGATCCGATAGCTGCCAATGAGCCTCCGACGCGAAGGGCCAACAGGATGAATGCAGTCGAGGCCACTAACAGGACCACGTGACGACGGCTTATCGGCTCAAAAGCAGTCGTTCCAGGTTTCGGCTTACATTCGCCGGGCATGCCGCGCCGCTGTCGTCGCGCGGAGATCGACGGAAAGGTCCTCATTGAGGACCACACCGTAGTCCCGAGCCGCATCATCGGTATCGAAGTAGCCGCGCCGGACATCGCGTGCAACGAGCTCCGGCTCGCGCTCGAAGGGGTCGCCGTAGCCGCCGCCACCGGGCGTGCGGACGGTGATCAAGTCGCCCTCGCTCATCATGATGTCCTGGTCCTTCGACGCATGTGGCGGGCGGTAAGTCTGCCCCGACAGCAGGATCTCGACGTCGTTGAGGCTTGCGTCCTTGCCGCCGAGGGCGCCAGGCGGCCCGACACGTCCGTGATCCATGACGAACGAGGCGCGCGCCTGTCCGCGGCGGAGACGGATGGCATACTGGACGCCGTAGCCGCCGCGACGGAAACCCGCTCCCCCCGACCGCTCCGCCAGAGAGAATTCTTCGAACAACACTGGAAAGAGCTGCTCGAGAACCTCGACAGGCTGCATTTTCGAGATGCCGGTGATCGAGCAGCCGTTGGACAAGCCGTCGACCTCGCGGCTGCCGCCGTAGCCACCGCCGGTGAAGTAGTACATCACGTAGTGCGTGCCCTTCTCGGGATCGTAGCCGCCGATCCCCATGTTGCCACACGTCCCGGCGGATGCCGCGAACAACTTGTCGGGGATGGCCTTGACGAGTGCGTCGAAGACAGCTTCGGCAATGCGTTGGCTCACCTCGGCCGAGCAGCCCGATACCGGACGAGGGTACTCGGCAAAGAGGAATGTGCCTTTCGGCTCGGCGACGTGCAGGGCATCGAAAATACCGGCATTCATCGGCACGTCTGGAAATACGTGCTTGATCGCGAGATAGATGGCCGAGCGGGTGGTCGAAATGACGCTGTTCATGGGGCCGCGGCAGGGCGGGCTCGATTCCGAGAGATCGAAGAACAGATCCTCGTTCTCCTTCAGGATCGCGAGACGGACCAGCAATGGCCGGTCATCGACGCCATCCGAATCGACGATCGTCTCGCTGCGATAGACACCGTCCGGAATGTCCCTGATCTTGGCCCGCATCTGTTGAGTGGCGCGCGAGCGCAGTTCCACGATCGCCGCCTCCACGACGCTCTCGCCGTAGCGATCGATGAGCTTCGTCAGCCCGACGGCGCCGACATCGAGCGCGGCCGCTTGCGCCTTGATATCGCCGAGCCGTTCCTTGCCCACTCGAATGTTCGACATGATGATGGAGAGCAACTCGTCGTCGAGCTCGCCACGCTTGAAGAGGCGCACCGGCGGCAGTCTGAGCCCTTCCTGCTCGATTTCGGTTGCGCGCGCCGAGTATCCCCCTGGAACCGATCCACCGATGTCCGGCCAGTGCCCGGTGTTGGCGAGCCAGGCAAACAGCCGCCCGCGATAGAAGAATGGCTTGACGAACTTAACGTCCATCAGGTGCGTGCCGCCGAGGTAGGGATCATTGATCGCGAATATGTCGCCGTCCTCGATCGTTTTCGCCCGCGCGATGACGGATTGCGTCGTCTCCTGCATTGTGCCGACGAAAATCGGCAGGCCGAAATCGCCCTGGGCGATCAGCTCTCCCGTGTCGCGGTGATAGATGCCATCGGCCCGGTCCTGCCCCTCCGTGATGACGGGGCTGAAGGCCGAGCGGACGAAAGTCAGATCCATCTCGTTGCAGATCTGCTGAAAACTGTTCTGGACGACCCCGAGGGTTATCGGGTCGAGCGTGTTGGCGGTCATGAAACCCTCACGTCGATGATCAGATTGCCGAACGCGTCAACGCCGACCTGCTGCCCGGGCTCGATCACAACCGTAGCATCGAGCTGCTCCACGATTGCCGGGCCGACAAAGCGAAAACTCGGAGACAGCCAATCGCGCTGATAGATGGCTGTCTCGTGCCACCCGGATTCGAACCAGACTTTTCTCGTGGCTGGCGCCATCTCCCGACCGCGATCGTTGGCGCTGTTGGCGAATACTTTCAAGTCGAGGCGTGGGCGCCGCCCGATGACGGCGGTGTGCAGCTTGACAAGGATGGCGCTTGCCTCGGGCATGCGCATACGGAAGCGGCGCCAGTAGGCTTCGTCGAATGCCACGCGCAGTTCCTCGGCAGTCACCTTGGGGCTCGCCACGGGAACGTCGAGTTCATGCGTCTGGCCTTTGAATTGAATGCCGGCCGTGAAGACATCATCGATGCGATCGATGTCGGCTCTCTCCGCACGAATGAGCTCGCGCCCCCGGCTCGCGCAATCTTCGAGCATCTCGGCGACGATACCATCCCTGAGCTCATCGAGCGGCCTGTTGACGGAGCGCACGAAATCGCGCCGCAAGTCCGCGACGACGCAACCGAGCGCGTTGGTCATCCCGGGCCTTGCCGGAATGAGCACCTTCGGAATACCAAGCTCACGGGCGATGGTCGTGGCATGCAGCGGTCCCGCGCCTCCGAAGGCAAAGAACGCGAAGTCGCGGGGATCGCGGCCGCGCCCGACAGAGACGATCCGCACCGCGCCGGCCATCTTGTCGTCGGCGACGCGAAGAATGGCTGCCGCGGCGCCCTCGGCGTCGAGGCCAAGCGGTCGCCCGATCGTCTCGCCGATGATGTCGCGGACCTGTCCAATCGGTACGTGGCGCTCGACACCGGTGAGCCGTTGCTGGCTCAGGCGACCGAGTATGAGGTTGGCGTCGGTAATCGTCACCAGCGTTCCGCCGCGCCCAAAGCAGATGGGGCCGGGAGCAGCACCAGCACTTCGCGGTCCAACTCTCAGCATCCCCCCCGCATCGACGCTCGCGATCGAGCCGCCACCAGCGCCGACACTATGGACGTCGACCATGGGAAGGCGGATCGGCATGGCGTATTCGAGCTCGCGCTCCGATGAGATCATCGGACGGCCATCCTCGATCAGCGCCACGTCGGTCGAGGTCCCACCCATGTCGTAAGTAATGACGTTCGAGAAGCCAGCCGCCGTGGAAATGTAAGCCGCTGCAATGACGCCCGACGCCGGCCCCGACATCACGGTCTGGACGGCCGAGCCGACTACGCTCCGCGACGACACGGTGCCCCCGTTCCCCTGCATGAAGAGGAAGTCGCGCCCATAGCCCTGCTCGGCGAGGCCCTGCTGGAGATGGCCAAGATAACGCTGCAGGACCGGCTGCACAGCCGCATTGAGCGAGGCCGTCACGCCGCGCTCGTACTCCCGGAACTCCGATGTCAGGCGATGGCCGACCGTCAGATAGACCTCCGGCCACATCTCCGCAACGATTGCTGCCGTGCGCTCCTCATGTGCCGGATTGATGTAGGAATGGAGGAAATGGATGACGAGCAATTCAACACCGGCTTCCTTCAGGCGTCGAACGGCCACCCTGACTCCGTCCTCGTCGAGCGGCACCAACACCTGGCCCGCGGCATCCATCCGCTCCGCGACCTCCAGTCGATGCTCACGCGAGATTAGCGGCTCGAAGGATCCGATCATGCCGTAGGCATGGGGCCGTGTGCGACGCCCGAGTTCGAGCACGTCGCGGAACCCCTTCGTCGTCAGCAGACCGCAACGAGCGATCTTCCTCTCGAGCAGGGCGTTTGTCGCGGCCGTCGTGCCGTGGACGAGCAGGTCGACGTTGGCCGGACTTTCGCCGGCCTCGGCGATGGCGTGAAGCACACCCAATGCGCGGTTCTCGATCGTGGTCGGCACTTTGGCCAACCGAATGCCGCCGCCTGTTTGGTCAACGCAGATGAGATCGGTGAACGTGCCGCCGACGTCGCAACCGATGACCTTCTGGCCCATGCCGTGCACCCGCTCGAGGGTTCTATTGATCGGAACTTGGGTTCCATCTATATTGAAGCGCGGCCCCGCCTCCTTTGTCAATCGGACCGTCACGTGCGCGCGCAATCCCTGTCATGAGGGCAAAGCCGATGAAATCAAGCAAGAGCCGCAACGCACCGAGGGCGGCCTCCGTCATTCTGGCCGGCGCGCATCAGGGAATAGCGCGGCCGGCTGCCGTTCTCGACGCACTCGCGCGCGCCTCCTCGGACGGTCTCAGACTGATCGACATCACCAAGACGATCGGCCTCGGCAAGGCGACGGTCCATCGCCTTCTTGCCGGCTTGCAGTCCTCTCGTCTGGTTGAGCAGGACGCGCAAACCGGCCGCTACTTCATGGGCAGCCGCGTCCTCGCCTGGGGCGCTGTGGAGCTCTTGGAGGGCCACACCTTGAAGCACACCATCGGCGGGAAGCCGATGGCGGTGGAGCGGATCCTGGAGCTCGGAGCCCAGATCGCGGACGCCTTGGACGCAGCCCATGCCAAGGGCATGGTTCACCGGGACATCAAGCCCGCGAACCTCTTCGTGACCGAACGGGGGCAGGCCAAGCTTCTGGACTTTGGCCTGGCCAAGCAGGCGGGGAAGCGAGCGAGCGCCGATCCCGAAAAGCCGACGGTGAGCCTTCCGGAGGGGCTGACCGGTTCGGGGGCGATCATGGGGACGGTCGCGTACATGTCGCCGGAGCAGGCCCACGCTGCGATTCTGGCGGCGGTCGGCAAGCCCTAGCCCACGGCTAGCCCGGACTATTCATGAGGCCCGATGGGTTCACGCTGCACGCGGCGACGCGGGCGGGCGCTGTCGACCCCGGCGGGGCGGGAGGCGCTGCTACGCTACGTGCTGCGTCCTCCGGTCACCAGGAGCGCCTGGAGCTTGTCGAGGGGGTCGAAGGCGGATAGAGCACGCCGTCGATGCGGTACTTGGCCAGCACCTCCCGGTCCTTGGTCTCGACGTGGATGTCGAGGCGCGCCGGTCGATGGCGCCCAGGATCAGCGAGTCGACCAGCCGCACGATGGGGCTCTCATCCGGCCGGCCGCGGGCCCGGAACACCCACGAGCATCTTGACTCGTGTCCACGCCGCGCCTATGGTGGGCCCTCGCACCCAATGAGGAGGTATGCATGAGGAAGATCGGACCCATGGTCCTGGCCGGCTCGATGGCCTTCCTGGGCGCGGGCTTGTCGCCCGCTTCCGCCCAGACCAAGGACCCGGCCATGGACAAGCTCGCCGCTGACTGGACCGCGGCCTTCGCCAAGGGCGACGCCAAGGCCCTGGCCGGACTCTACTCGGAGAACGCCATCCGCGTGACTCCGCAGGGAGGCAAGGTCATCGGCCGCGCGGCCATCGAGAAGGAGTTCGCGGCTGCGCTCGCGGCTCCGCTCAAAGGGGCCAAGATCAACATCCAGGTGGGCAGCACCCAGCACGTGAGCGCGGACGTCGCCGTGAACGAAGGCACCTACGAGGTGACGGGCGTCCTCGCGCCGGACGGCAAGGCCGCGCCGCCGGTACGAGGCAGCTACCTCAACACGGTCGTCAAGAAGGGCGGGGCGTGGGTCATCGCGTCCGACGCAGACATCTCCCCTCCGCCCCCCGCAGCGAAGTAGGGTTCCCCGAGCGGGCCGCCTCGCGGCGGCCCGGCGCTGCTCAAGAAGATGGGTCTGCCCCTGACCTAGGCGAGGCCTTCGATCTGATGCTTGCCGACCTCAACAAGGGCACCCATGAGAGCCACAACTCGAGGACCAACAGGGGGACGACCCAGCTTGCCCACTCACGTGTCGTGTCCCTGACGACCTCGTCCTTGACGTAGAAGAAAATCCAACCCTGCATGTCGTACATCAACCGCAGCCACACCAGCACCAGAGCCAGCCCGTAGCTTCGGATCATGAAGATGCGGTGAGCAGCGAAGTCTCGATGCACTGCGCAGCGCCAGGCCGAGAGGGTAAAGAACAACCAAAGCGACGCGAGCAAGGCTATCGGAAGCCGCGAGCCTTCGTACTCGCCGACGATGGCGCCCAGATAGATCGCGGTCAGCGCCGCAAGGGTTGCCCCTCCCACATAGAACCGTCCCAGGATCCTGTGTAGCGCGGGTCGCGCCGCGCGAAGCGAGGGGATGAATTGGAGCGGCGCACCGATGATCACGGGCAGGGCGACGACGAGGTGAACGAAATACCAGAGCTTCTTGTTCAGGAGGTCGGGGCCCAGTCGATCCGGTATCAGGAATCGGTAGTGGATGGCGCGATAGAGGTAGTAGGCGCTCAGGGCAACGAGTGACAACCAACCGAGTCGCCCTCCTAGGCGTCTGAATCGAGCCCGGGTCACGCGATCACCTCGCCGAGGGCCCGGACGCTCTCGTCGAAGACCGTCGTGTGCCGGTCCACGTCGGCTTGCGTCGTGAACGGAGACATGAGCGCCATGTTGTGGAACGGCGTCAGGAGAACGCCGCGATTGAGCGCTGCGAGATGCAAGTAGTCCTCCAGCTCACCGTCGCGCGCGGCGAAGGCGAGGGCGCCATTGCGGGGTGGCCTCGGGCTGAACATGTACTCCGCGCGCCCGCCGAGCTTTGTAACGTGCCAGGGCAGGCCGCGCGCCGCGATCACGGAAGAGACGCCCGCCGCGAAGCGCTCGCCCAGGGCGATCATGCGGGTGTAAGCCTCGGCCGTGAGCACGTTCTCGAGCGTCGCCCGCACCGCGGCGAGGGATAGCGCGTTCCCCGCGAGGGTCCCCCCCACGCCCCCCGCGTCGTAGTAGTCGGCCGCACTGCGGTCGAACATGCGCCGGGCCACCTCGCGGGACGCGCCAAAAGCACCAACCGGGATGCCGCCCCCGATCGGCTTGCCGAGGGTCAGCAGGTCGGGGTCGAGGCCGTGCGCTCCCGTGTAGCCGCCGGGGCCCGCGGACAAGGTGTGGGTCTCGTCCAGGATCAGGAGGGTGCCGGTGCGCCGCGTGAGGTCGCGCATGGCCGCGTGAAAGCCTGGCTCGGGCAGGACGATGCCGACGTTGGTCAAGGCCGGCTCCGCGAGCACACAAGCCACGTCGCCCGGGCCCAGGGCAGCCTCGAGCGCCGGGACATCGTTCCACTCGACCACCCTGGTGGTCAGGGCGAGGTCGACCGGAGGGCCGACGTTGCCCGCTCGCGCGGAAACCGTTCCATCGGCCTGGAGCGTTGCGAACGCCTCGTCCACCGTGCCGTGGTAGCAGTAGTGGAAAACCAGGACCTTGGGCCGCCCCGTGATCTCCCGGGCGATGCGGAGGGCGAAGCGGTTGGCATCGGTGGCCGAGAGCGTGAACTGCCAATAGGGCAGGCCGAACCGCCGCGCCATCGCCTCCCCTACGAAGACCGCGTCCTCGGTGGGAAGCATCAGGGTCATGCCCCGTCGCGCCCGCTCGACGATGGCCTCGACTGCTGCCGGGGTCGAGTGGCCGGCCATGGCGCCGGTGTCGCCGAGGCACAGATCGACGTAGTCGTGGCCATCGACGTCGACGACGTGGGCCCCCCGGGCCTCGCGGGCGAAGATCGGGAAGCCCCCGGCCCACTTTCGCATCCAGGTCATGGGCACGCCGCCGAGCAGGCTCGCCGAAGTCCGCTTGAACAGCTCCGCCGAACGCGGGTGGGTCTCCAGGAAGCGACGCCGCTCGTCGTCCAGCAACCGGGCGAGGCGGGCGCGATCGATGCTCATGCCTTGGACGGATACTCTAGCGCAGCCCTCAGTCGCGCCGGAGGGCCAGCATCGGATCGGCGCGCGTCGCCCGTCGCGCGGGTATCCAGGAGGCGACCGCCGCCACCAGAAGGAGGACCGAGGGCACTCCCGCGAGGACGGGGATGTCGATCGACCCGCTGCGCGCCACGTGGATGTAGACGACGAACGCGATCAGCCAACCGGTCAGCGCACCGGTGCCGATGACGCGCAGCGAGTCGCCGACGATCCCGGCCTGGATCCGACGGGCGGTGCCGCCGAGGGCGAGGCGAATGCCGATCTCGGTCGTCCGGTGCGCCACCGTGTAGGCAACCACCGCGTAGATCCCGATGGCCGCCAGCATGAGGAGCAAGGGGCCGAGCACGGCGAAGAGGCGCGCGGGGATCCGGCGGAAGAACAGGTTCTTCTCGACATGCTCGTCGAGGGTGCGTACGTCGTACACCGGCAGGGTGGGATCGATCTCGCGAACCGCTCGCCGGACGCCGTCCGCGAGGGTGGCTTCGTTTCCGACCCTTGTGCGAACGTGGATCTCCCCATCCACCCGGGCCGTTCCCGGTACGAGAGGTAGATGACCGGCTGGGCTCGCTCGCCGAACGACTCGTACAGCGAGTTGCGCGCCACCCCGACGATCGTGTACCCGCCACCGCGAGTCTCGAGCCGCCGGCCGATGGCCGGCCGGCTCTCCAGGTAGCGGCGAACGAACTCCTCGTTGACGATGGCCTGCGGCGGTGAGGAGGCGTCGTCGAGGTCCGCGAAATCCGCTCCCGCGTCCAGGGGAATGCCCATCACGCGGAGATAGCCCGGGGTGACGGTGTTGGCGAGGGCCCGGTCGGGCGCCGCGTTCGTTTGCCCCCGGCCTTCGAGGTGAAGGCTCGCGCGGGAAGGCCGTGGATGTCGAGCGGCACCGAGCGCGCGATCGCCGCCGCCTCCACCCCCGGCAGGTCGCGGAGCCGCTTCAGCAACCGCGCGGCGAAGGAGCGGGCCAGAGCATCGTCGACCCCGGGCCGCCCGGTGAGGTCGTACGCGGCGAGCAAGACCCCTTCCCGCTTGAAGCCGGGATCGGTATCGCGGGTGTCGTGGAAGCTGCGGAAGAACAGGGCCGCCACCACGAGGACGACCAGGGCGATGGCGACCTCCGTTCCCATGAGGGCGCGTTGCATCCGGCCGCGGCCTCCCGCTCGGGGTCCGGAGCGAATCGCGACCTGCGGGTCGAGTCGAGCGAGTTGAACCGCCGGAGCGGCGCCGAAGACAGGCCGCACAAGAGCGCCATGAGTATCGCGAAGCCAAGGGTGAGCGCGTCCACGGGGGTCTGGAACTTGACGGGCATGCTGCCGATCGTCGGTACCGCCCGGAGCGCTTCCGAGGCCCAGACCGCGATGGCCACTCCAAGGCCCGCGCCCAGGAGGGCGAGGAGCAGGCTTTCGGCGAGCAGCAGGCGAACGATGCGCCCGGGCCCGGCTCCGAGGGCAAGGCGAACGCCGATCTCCCGCTCGCGCGCGCTGGCTCGGGCCAGGAGGAGGTTCGCGGTGTTCCCGCACACCGCCAGCAGCACCAGCAGGAGCACTCCCTGGAGAACCCAGAGGCCGCGGGCCAACATGCGTTGGGGGCCTCGTGGCGCGCGCCAGAAGGGCATCACCTCGCCCTCGACCCCGGCATTCGTCTCCGGGTAGAGCCGGGCCAGGTGCCGCATCGCCGCGTCCACTTCGGCCTGCGCCTGCGCGCTGCTCGCTCCCGCGCGCAGCCTTCCCATCATGGAATACCCTCGCGCGCTGCGGTCCTCCAGCTCTCGCGATCCCGAAAGCAGCGAAGGTGCGAGCGTCGCCGGTATCCAGAGGTCGAACTCCAGGCCGAGCACGGTGCCCTGGAACCCGGGTGGGGTGACTCCGACCACCGTGAGGTCGCGGTCGTTGACGTGCAGGGTCTGGCCGAGCGCGCTCGCTGCGCCGCCGAAGCGGGCTTGCCAGAAGGTAGTCGGAGATCACGACGACCGGGCTCCTCGCCCAGGATGTCGCTCGCGGCCGGGAACCGCCCGAGCGCCGGCTGAAGGGCCAGGCTCGAGAAGTAGTTGTCGGAGACGAGCAGACCGTAGATGCGCTCGGATCGACTGGCCTCGCCCAGGCTCAAGGAGGCCATCCGAAAGACCAGAGGCTCCTCGAACGCGCCGAGCGCCTCCTTCAGGTCCAGGTACTCGAGCCACGAGACCCCGGGGTAGGATCCGGTTTCCGCGCGCGGCTCCACGAGCAAGAAGCCGCGGCGTCGCCACTCCGGGCAGCGGCCGCAGCACGACCGCCTGGATCCACGAGAACACCGCGGTGTTGACGCCGATCCCCACTCCGAGCGAGCCGATGACCACCGCCGCGAGGCCGGGCATCCGGCCGATCATCCGAAAGGCATGCCGCAGGTCACCCATCGTGGCCAGGAGCCCGCTGAAGGCGCGCCCGCTTCGCACCTCGTCCTTCACCTGCTCGAGACCCCCCATCTCGACGAGGGCGGTCCGCCGCGCTTCCGCCTCGCCCAGGCCGGCGCGAACCTTCCTTTCGACGAGCGCCTCCAGGTAGTCGCGGAGCTCCTCGTCCAGCTCGCGGTCGAGGCGGGAGCGGGAGAACAGCGACCGCCAAAGGCCGAGCAGTCTTCTTGGTGAGCGCATATGGGCCTCCCTACGACTCCAGTACTTGCGCGATCGCCAGCACGATGCGGGCCCACTGACGCTTCTCGACCGTCAACTGGCGGCGCCCAGCCGGCGTCAACTGGTAGGACCGCGTCCGGCGCCCCTCGGGCGACGTCCCCCAACTCCCCAGGGTGAAGCCGTCCTGCTCGAGTCGATGAAGGGCGGGAAACAGCGACCCCGGCTTGATCGCGAAGGTGCCGCGCGTGATCTGGCCGATGCGGTCCGCGATCGCCATGCCGTGAAGGGGCTCGAGCACGAGGGTGCGGAGGATCAGCAGGTCGAGGGTTCCCTTGAGAAGATCGGTCTTGTGGGTCGGCATGCCGCGCCTCGCTGTGCTATAGACATTCGATATCGAATGACGATGGAGAGCTTAGGCGAGCCGCCGCGGGGGAGTCAAGCGGCTCGTCCGGATGGGACGGACAGGCACGCCGGGCTAGAATCAAGCCCGTGGAGCTCGAGCACCTGCCGGGAGGCGACCTGGTCGCGAAGGGCGTCGCGGACCTTGCCCGCTCGAGCGTCACGATCGAGGCCCTCCTCGTCTCCATCGCCGCCCCGCGCCTTCGCGCCCTGGGCGTCGTCCTCGCCGCCCCGCTCCCCGATCCGGAGCATCGGCTGTACGAGCGGCTGGCCCTGGAGGATTCCGACTCGGCCCACTCGCGCTACAACGCCTTGCTCCGGCGGCTGACGGGATTCGAGAGCGCGCTCGAATGCGTGGGCTAGCCGACGCCGAGCGGCTCCGGCGCTTCCTGAAAGAGCTCGCCCGGGAGGCCGAGGCCGATTGCGCCGTCTACCTGACCGGGGGTTCGACCGCCGTCCTGCTCGGCTGGCGCGAGAGCACGATCGACGCCGACATCCTGTTCGTTCCCGAGCAGGACTCGCTCTACCGGGCCCTGCCGCGACTCAAGGAGGAGCTGCAGCTCAACGTGGAGATCGCGAGCCCCGCGCATTTCATCCCGGAGCTGCCAGGGTGGCGGGAGCGAAGCCTGTTCATCGAGCGCCTGGGGAAGGTCTCCTACTTTCACTACGACCCCTACTCGCAGGCTCTGGCCAAGGTCGAACGCGGGCACGCGAAGGACCTGGCGGACGTGGCCCAGCTCCTCGCTCGCGCCCTCGTGGAGCCGCAGCGCCTCCTCGAGCTGTTCGAGGCCATCGAGCCCCGGCTCCACCGCTATCCGCAATCGACCCCCCGTCGTTCCGGAAGAGGTTGGCGGATGTGCTGGGCCCCGGACCCGTCTAGTTGGTCTCGAAGGCGATTTCCAGGCTGTTGACCTTCAGGGTGTAGCGGCCCGCCGGATAGCTGCCCTCGAGGGGAATGGTCTCGTCGTAGAGAAGTGCGATCTGAGTACACACCGCGTTCTCGGGGCGCTCGCGAAGGATGGTCAGGGTCACCGCGTTGCCCGATCGGGCCTGGGTCACGGACTTCAGGGTGGAACAACCGTCGCCGATCACGCCTCGGACGCGGGCGCTCACCTGAGCGGTCGCCAGGTTCAGGACGGTCACGGTGTCGATCTGGATGGGGTCGATTCGCACGGACTCCGGGCTGGCAGGGTTTGAGCAAGCGATTGCGGTTGCGATCGCGACGGCAAGCACGGGCAAGACGGCAGCGCGATCCGAGATCATCGTTCGTCTCCTGTCTTTCAGGATACGGCGAACGAGGCCCGAGTCAACGCGCGCCTACCGCCGACGTTCCGGAACCAAAATCGGGCAGGATAGGGTGAATGGAAAGACCCGCCCTGCTCGTGGTGGACGACGACCCCGAGGTCCTGCGCGCCGTCACTCGCGACCTGCGCAAACGCTATGGCCAGGACTACCGCATCCTGCGCTCCGGGTCTGGTGCCGAGGGCATGCAGGCGCTCGAGGAGATGAGGCAGCGCGACGAGCCGATAGCCCTCGTGCTTTCGGATCAGCGGATGCCCAGCATGGACGGCGTGGCTCTGCTCGCGCTCACCCGCGAGCGCTTCCCCCGGGCGAAGCGCGCCCTGCTGACCGCCTATGCCGACACGAGCGCGGCCATCGACGCCATCAACCGTTCGCAGATCGACTACTACCTGCTGAAGCCCTGGGACCCGCCGGAAGAGCGGCTCTACCCCGTGATCGACGACCTGCTCGAAGACTGGCAGGCGGCCTTTCGCCCCGGCTACGCGGGACTGCGCATCGTGAGCGACCGCTGGTCGGCGCCCACCCACCACCTGAAGGAGTTCCTGGCGAAGGACCAGGTGCCGTACGAGTTCCTCGACGTGGAGACGTCCGAAGAAGCGCGGGAGATCCTGGCCCGGGTCGGGGGCGAGCGCCTGTTCCCCGTGGTCGTTCTGCCCGGCGGCGCCACCCTCGTCGCGCCGACTCTCGCCGAAGTCGCCGAGAAGGTAGGGCTCAAGACCCGCGCGCAGGCTCCTTTCTACGACCTCGCCATCGTCGGGAGCGGGGCCGGCGGGACTGGCCGCGGCGGGGTACGGGGCCTCCGAGGGACTTCGCACCATTCTCGTCGAGCGCGAGGCGCCCGGCGGACAAGCGGGCACGAGCAGCCGCATCGAAAACTACCTGGGCTTCCCTTCGGGCTTGTCCGGGGCTGACCTGGCGCGACGGGCGGTCACGCAGGCCAAGCGCTTCGGAGTCGAGATCCTGTCCCCGCAAGACGTGACCGGGCTGCGGGTGGAGGGCTTCTACCGGCACCTCTCGTTTGCGGAGGGACCACATCGCCTGCCACGTGCTGATGCTGGGGATGGGCGTGTCCTGAATTCCTCACGGCACCCGGGGCCGAGGCCCTGACCGGCCGCGGTGTGTTCTACGGCGCGGCCATGACCGAGGCCATGAGCTGCAAGGACGACGACGTCTACGTCGTGGGAGCCGGCAACTCGGCGGGCCAGGCCGCACTGTACTTCTCACAGTACGCGCGGCGCGTGGTGATGCTGGTGCGGGGCGAGTCGCTCCAGGCCAAGATGTCGCAGTACCTCGTGGATCGGCTGCGCGCCACTCGGAGCGTGGAGGTGCGACTGAACGCGGAGATCACGGCCTGCCGCGGCACCGAGCACCTCGAGGGAATCACTCTCGCGGACCGCAAGGCGGGGACGAGC
>CAVZHG010000013.1:0-115413 GCA_963775035.1 uncultured Alphaproteobacteria bacterium
TCCGCTGCCGCCGTTGATGCGTACAGGGCGCCGGCAGCGGGATAAGGTGCGCGTTCAGGATCGGCGGGTACTTGATCCCGGCCGGCGATTCGAAGCAGTAGCCGAACCGCTGCACGAGTGACGCCCGCGTCGCCGCATCGGCGTGCACATCGACGCGGCGCTTCATGTTGTAGGCGAGCGCCCGCAGATCATCGATGCCGTGCGTGTGGTCGGCATGGTCGTGAGTGTAGATCACCCCGTCGACCGCCTCGATGTCGGTGTCGAGCAGCTGGTTGCGGATGTCCGGCGGCGTGTCGACCAGGGCCACCGTGCGGCTGCGGCCGGTGATGCGCTCGACCAGCGCCGCGCAGCGCCGCCGCCGGTTGCGCGGATTGAACGGGTCGCAGGCCCCCCAATGGTTGCCAACGCGCGGCACCCCGCCTGACGACCCCGTTCCCAGCAGCGTCAGCTTGTAGCTCATGCCGCCCGAATGCCGGCTGCGGGACGCGGCACCTTCGAATAGAGCCTGAGGAAATTCGCGGTCGTCGCCGCCGCCATCTCTGCGGCGCTGACGCCTTTCACCTTGGCCAGCGCCGCCGCCGTGTGCACCACGAACGCCGGCTCGTTGCGTTTGCCCCGATGGGGATCGGGCGCCAGGAACGGCGCGTCGGTCTCGACCAGCAGCCGGTCGAGCGGAACCTCCGCCGCGATCGCGCGCAGTGCGTCCGATTTCTTGAAGGTGATGACGCCCGAGAAGGAGACGTAGAGCCCGAGCGCCAGCGCGCCGCGCGAGATCGGCGCCGCCGGTGAAGCAGTGCAGCACCGCCTTGAAGACGCCCTTGGCCATCTCCTCCTCGAGGATCGCGGCGATATCGGCGTCGGCGTCGCGGGAGTGGATGACGAGCGGCAGCCCGGTCTTGCGCGCGGCGGCGATGTGCCTGCGAAAGCCCTGCGCCTGCGCCTCGGCGGCGACTTCTCGTAGAAATAGTCGAGTCCCGCCTCGCCGATGCCGACGCACTTGCGGGTGGCCCGAAAGCCGCACGATCTCGGCGACCGGCATGTCGAGCTCCTCGTGCGCCTGGTGGGGATGCGTGCCGACCGTGAAGTAGACTCGGGGTAGGCCTCGGCAATGCCGCGATAGATGTCGTAGTCGGCGAATGCGCGTCGAGATCGTCACGAGCATGCCGACGCCGGCCGCCGCGCGCGCGCGATCACGTCGTCGCGGTCCGCCGCGAGGTCCGGAAAATCGAGATGGCAGTGATGATCGACCAGCATCAGGCTGCGGTCCTCCTTGGCGCTTCTTCGCGCTTTTGACCCTTGGCTGTCTTTGCTTTTGCGCCCGGCCGGTGGCGTCCGCCGCCGGGATCGACATAGCGCGGGAACACGCCGATGGGCGCGGGGAGCGAGGCCTGGTGCAGCCGCCCGCCCTCACCCAGCGCCGGGAACGAGCGCGCGTCGTCCGGCTGTGCGAGCAGATCGAGCAGGGCTTGGCGGCCGCCGGGCATGACGCGGTTGCGCAGGATCGCCACCTGGCGCACGATCTCGGCGGTCACGTAGAGGATCGTCTCCATGCGCTTGAAGTCGGTCTTGCGCTTCGCCCACGGCTCCTCGGCCGCGAAGTAGCGGTTGGCGTCGCCGACCACCGCCCACACCGCATCGAGATAGCGGTTGATCGCCTGCCGCTCGATGGCGTCGCGCGCCTTGGCCAGCATGCGCGTCGGCGGCGGCGAGCAGCGCCTGGTCGGCGGCGCGTGAAGGCGCCCGGCGTCGGGCACCTTGCCGGCGCAGTTCTTGGCGATCATCGACAGCGAGCGCTGCGCGAGGTTGCCGAGGTCGTTGGCGAGATCGGCATTGATGCGGTTGACGATCGCCTCGCGCGTGTAGCTGCCGTCCTGGCCGAACGGCCACCTCGCGCATGGCGAAATAGCGCAACTGGTCGACGCCGAAGCTCGCGCGCCATCTCGAAGGGATCGACGACGTTGCCGACCGACTTCGACATCTTCTCGCCGCGGCTCAGCAGCAGGCCGTGCGCGAAGACCCGCCGCGGCAGCGCCACGCCCGCCGACATCAGGAAGGCGGGCCAATAGACCGCATGGAAGCGCACGATGTCCTTGCCGACGATGTGCAGGTCGGCCGGCCAGAAGGTCTTGCAGCGCGGCGATCTCTCGTCCGGGAAGCCGAGCGCCGTGATGTAGTTGGTCAGCGCGTCGATCCACACGTACATGACGTGCGACGGGTCGCCCGGCACCGGGATGCCCCAGTCGAGCGTGGCGCGCGAGATCGAGAGATCCTCGAGGCCGCCTGCGACGAAGCTCACGACCTCGTTGCGCCGCTCGGGCGGCAGGATGAAGTCGGGATTGCGCGTCGTAGTAGGCGAGCAGC
Source organism: uncultured Alphaproteobacteria bacterium (assembly GCA_963775035.1). Lineage (GTDB taxonomy): Bacteria > Pseudomonadota > Alphaproteobacteria > Rhizobiales > Hyphomicrobiaceae. The sequence goes on from CAVZHG010000013.1 coordinate 2,362, forward strand.
TTCTCCTGGTATTTCGACAGGCGGAAGCGGTAGGTCTTCTCCTCGGTCCACTCGACCGGCGAGCCGAGCGGCTCGCGGCGCACGCCATCGGGGCCGACGGTCGTCTCGTCTCTCCTTGAAGTAGGCCTCCTGGCGCACCGAGTACCAGCCCGCGTAGCTGTCGAGGTAGATGTCGCCGCTGGCGGCCATGCGCCGCCACAGCTCCGGGCACGAGCGCGTAGTGGCGCGGCTCGGTCGTGCGGATGAAATCGTCGTTGGAGATGTCGAGCGCGGCGAGCAGCTCGCGAAAGCGCGCGGAGTTGCGGTCCGCCAGTTCCTGCGGCGGAACGCCGGCCTGCAGCGCGGCCTGCTTGATCTTGAGCCCGTGCTCGTCGGTGCCGGTGAGGAAATAGCACCTGCTGGCCGTCGAGCCGGTGAAAGCGGGCCAGCACGTCGCAGGCGATCGACGTGTAGGCGTGCCCGAAATGCGGCTCGCCGTTCGGGTAGTAGATCGGCGTCGTCACGTAGAAGGACTTGCGTCCGCTCATGGCATCGGTGCTCCCTGGGGCTCCGTCGCGCGCGCGGATGCGGCGCGGCGGGCATCATTTCGCGGCGCGAGGGCATACCCTCGGCTCGGATGGCGATCGGCGAGAATTGCCTACGTGGCCTCGGCAACGCGCGCCAGCCGCGCCAGCGTCTCGAGGATCAGCATTCGGCGATCGAGGTTCAGCGCCAGCGTTCGGCCTTGTCGCGGACGATGGTTTCCCACAGCTCGGCCCACGAGGCAAGCCTGCCCGCCGGCAATGAGGCGGTTGGCGAGCGCAGTGTCGTCGGCCGCCCCCTCGCCGCTCGCCCGGGCCCGGACCAGCCGCGCGATCAGTCGAGCAGGAGGTCGAAGAACAGTCTCAGTCGCGGGTCTCGGCGGCGGCGCTGCCAAGCTCGTCGCCGAGGGTGTGCGCGGCCTCCAGTCGACCGTCGGGAGGCCTTGACGAGCCCTTCGATGCGGCGGTAGAGGCCGAGCCCGTCGCCTGCCCGAGGTCAGGAGACGGCCGCACGCTGCCCGTCGGCGAGCGCTCGAGGCGTCGTCCAGTCGGCTTCAGTGGGTGGCGCAGTGCTCGGCGGCCGCGCCAGCGCCTGCGGTCACGGCGCGGCGCAGATCTCCCTGCCGAAGGGGCTGAGGTCGAGCGTCCGGCAGCGCGAGCGGATGGTCGGCAGCAGGCGCTCCGGCTCGGCCGACGACCAGCAGGAACAGCGCGCGCGCCGGCGGCTCCTCGAGCGACTTCAGCAGCGCGTTGGCGGCGTTGACGTTGAGCTCGTCGGCGCTGTCGACGATGACGACGCGCCAGGCGCCCTCGTCCGCGGTATGCCGAGGAAAGCGCGCAGCCGCCGCACCTCGTCGACCGGGATCGTCGGCTGGCAAAGCGCTTGGTCTTCTGGTCATAGGCGCGCCGGATGCACGAGCAGGCCCGGATGCGACAGCGCGCGGACCTGGCGCGGCGGCGACGCTGTCCGGCGGCGACGTCCAGGCCGCTCGCCGGCGGCTTCGCGCTCCTCGGGCGGCCAGCACGTGCCGCGCCAGCCGATAGGCGAGCGTCGCCTTGCCGATCCCGCGGTCCCGGCCAGCAGCCAGGCGTGATGCATGCGCCCGGCGGCGACGGCTCGCGCGCAGTGCGCGCTCGGCCGCTCGTGGCCGAACAGCTGCGCGCGTCTCGCGCGGATGCGGAAAGCCCTCCAGCCGGTCGGCCTCGGGCAGCGCCTCGATCTCGTGCGACTGCTGCCGGCGCGCGCGCCATCAGCGCGGCCCCCGTGGCAGGAGCGCGGCGCGACGGCTGCCCAGACCCGCGCCGCCACCTGCGTCCGGCGTCCGCTCGGCGTCGATGAGCGACGCAGCGCTCGGGCTCGGCCCTGGCGATCGCGAGGAACCCTCGCGCAGCTCCCGGTGGAAGGCGAGATCGCGGCCTCTCGTAAGGCGTCGGCGTCCGCTGGCCGCGCCGCGCCGCCGCGCCGGCGCGCGCGCCAGGCCGACCTCGGCCGGCAGATCGAGCATGAGCGTCAGGTCGGGACGAGGTCGGCGCGACCGACGATCGGCTCGAGCGCGTCGACGCTTCGGCACGGCAGCCGCCGGCCATCGCCCTGGTAGACGCGCGTCGAATCCGAGAAGCGGTCGCAGATCACCCATCGCCCCGCGGCCAGCGCCGGCGCGGATCGTCTGGGCGAGATGGTCGGCGCGGGCGGCGTAGAACAGGAGCGCCTCGGCGATGGCCGTGCGAGCCGGCAGACTACGGCGCCGAGGATGCAGCGCGCGGACCTGCTCGGCGAACGGCGAGCCGCCCGGCTCGCGCGTCAGCGACGCAGTCGATGCCGCGCCGCGACAAGCCGATCCGCGAGCAGGCGCGCCTGGGTCGACTTGCCCGTGCCTTCGCCGCCTTCGAAGGTGATGAACGGCGCCGTTTGCGCAGGTGTGGTCATGCCAAGCTGTTGCGAGCGACATCGGGCGGAGTGCGCACAATCGCACCTGAGGCGCGCCCGGGTCATTTCAGAACCCAGCGGAACGCCATATGCGCCAGCGTGTCAAGGCCGCGGCGCATCACGCCGGCCTCCGGCACGTCCTCGCCCGCGTGGAGCGGCACCTCGTTCACGGCCTGCGACGGCGGTGGTGACGCGCAGCGTCGCGACCGCGTCGCCCTTCTTGATCGGCGGCTTCAGCGGGCTCTTGTAGATGATCTCGCGCCTGCAGCTCGGCTGCCCGGACTGCGCCTGCGGCAGCAGCACGTTGATGTCGCCGTTGCCGACGAGCGGCACGAACATGCGGTCGCCGCCCCACACGCGCGCCCGCCCGACGACTTCGCCGGCGTCGAACAGCTTGAATTCGGCGAAGCCCTTGAAACCCCAGTCGAGCAGCGCGGTCGCCTCGCTCTTGCGGTCGTTCGGCGTTGTCCATGCCGTTGATGACGAGGATGAGCCGGCGGCCGTCCTGCTTGGCCGAGGCGACGATGCCGTAGCCCGCTTCCTTGATGAAGCCGGTCTTCAGGCCGTCGACGCCGAGATCGAGCGACAGCAGCGGATTGCGGTTGAAGAACCGGTGCTTGCGGTAGCGGTACTCGCGCTGCGCGAAGATCGGGTAGAGGTCCGGATACTCCGGATGATATGGCGCGCGAGCATCGCCAGCTCGCGCGCCGTCATCAGGTGCTCGGGGTCGTAGCAGCCCGGTCGCGTTGCGGAACGTCGACTTCGTCGAGGCCGATGCCGCCGCGCTTCCTCCGTCATCATCTTGGCGAACGCCGCCTCGCTGCCGCCCATGGCCTCGGCGACGGCGATGCCGCATCGTTGCCCGACTGGATGATGATGCCCTGCAGCAGCTCGTCGAGCTTCTCGCGCGTGTTCACCGGCACGAACATCGCCGAGGTGCCCGACGGCGCGCCGCCCGTGCGCCAGGCGTTGACGCTGACAGGATCTCGTCGTCGAGCTTGATCTCGCCTTCCTTGAGCGCCTGGAAGATGACGGCGAGCGTCATCAGCTTGCTCATGCTCGCGGGCGGCATCAGTTCGTCGGCGCTGATGCTGGAACAGCACGGCGCCGGTCGTCGGCGTCGATCAGGATCGCCTGCTTGGCGCGCGTCGTCATCTCGGCCGGCGGCGATCCTTGCGGCGCCGCCGTGCGGCTGTCGCGATCGTCCCCAGGAGCAGCATCGAGAATGCGGCTGACGCACCGTCGCAAGCCCGAGCCAGGAGATCCGAAAAGCTGACTTCATCGTCTCGATCCACCCGTGGTTCTGCTCGGCTGGAGTCTATCGTGATTCCCTCGATTTACCCCTTTCGGCGAGCATCTGAATTGCCCTGCCGGAATGCGGCAATTTGAGGCTCACGCCGGCGGAAATGGCTTTGCGGTTTGCGCCAGATACTGCATGGCCGCTGCGACGCCGCCGGACTTGTGCGGGACCTTGGCGATGCCGAGCCCCATTTCGACGCCGGCGAGCGTGCCGAGGAGCGTCAGGTCGTTGGTGTCGCCGAGATGGCCGATGCGGAAGACCTTGCCCGCGACCTTTGACAAGCCGGTGCCGAGCGACATGTCGAAATGGTCGAGCACGATCTTGCGGAACGCATCGGCGTTGTGCCCTTCCGGCATGACCACGGCCGTCAGCACCGGCGAGTAGTGGCGATCGTCGCGGCAGAGGATTTCGAGCCCCCAGGCGGCGACCGCGCGCCGCGTCGCCTCGGCGTGGCGCTCGTGGCGGGCAAAGACGTTGTCGAGGCCTTCCTCGTGCAGCATGTCGATCGACCTCGGCGAGGCCATAGAGCAGGTTGGTCGCGGGCGTGTAGGGGAAGTAGCCGTTCTTGTTGTTGGCCAGCATCTCCTCCCACGACCAGAACAGCTTCGGCAGTCTTCGAGGCCTTGGCTGCCGCGAGCGCCTTGTCCGAGACCGCGTTGAACGAGATGCCGGGCGGCAGCATCAGGCCCTTCTGCGAGCCCGACGACGGTGACGTCGACGCCCCATTCGTCATGCCGGTAGTCGGCGGAGCCGAGCGCCGGAGATCGTATCGACCATCAGCAGCGCCGGATGGCCGGCCGCATCGATGGCCTTGCGCACCTCGTCGATGCGCGAGGTGGCGCCGGTCGACGTCTCGTTGTGGACGACGCAGACGGCCTTGATCGTGCGTTCCTTGTCGGCCGCGCAGCCGCGCCTCGATGCGGTTGGCGTCGACGCCGGCGCGCCAGTCCGGTCTCGATGAACTCGGGATTCAGGCCGAGCTTGAGCGCCATGTTCTTCCACAGCGTCGCGAAGTGGCCGGTCTCGTACATCAGCACGTGATCGCCGGGCGACAGCGCGTTGACCAGCGCCGCTTCCCAGGCGCCGGTGCCCGAGGCCGGATAGATGATCACATGCCCCTTGGTCTTGAAGATGGTCTTGATGCCCGTCGAGCACGCGCTGGCCGAGCTTCTGGAATTCGGGGCCGCGGTGGTCGAGCACCGGCATGTCCATGGCGCGCAGGATCCGGTCGGGCACCGGCGACGGGCCGGGGATCTGCAGGAAATGGCGGCCGGCGCGGCGGGGCTCGTTGGACATCGGTTGTTTCCTCGGTTCTCATCTGCCGGTCGAGACGACACAGCGGCACTTGCGGGCTTTCCGACAGTATGCCACGCGATAAGGTTCGCGAAGGGCCGTCAAGCGAAAGCGACGGCCCGCAACGCGGTTCCCGCCTGAAAGCCGTCATGAATCAGCACATTCCCGCCAACAGAGCGCTCGCCGAGCGCTCTGCCCGCGAGATCGAGGGCGAGGTGCTGTTCGACCGGGCCACCCGCGGCCGCTATTCGACGGATGCCTCGATCTACCAGATCGAGCCGGTCGGCGTGGTCGTGCCGAAGACCGATCGCGATGTGCGTATCGCCGCCGAGATCGCGCGCGAGGCGGGCGTGCCGCTGTTGCCGCGCGGCGGCGGCACGTCGCAGTCCGGCCAGACGGTCGGCCGCGCGCTGGTCGATCGACTATACGCAGGCACCTGAAGCGGGTCGTCGAGGTCGACGCGACGGCGGGCACCTGCCTCGTCGAGCCCGGCATCGTGCTCGACGAGCTGAACCGCCAGCTCAAGGCGACCGGGCTGTTGTTTCCCGTCGACGTGTCGACGTCGAGCCGCGCGACGATCGGCGGCATGACCGGCAACAACTCCTGCGGCACCCGCTCGATCCGCTACGGCATCATGCGCGACAACGTGATCGCCATCGACGCGCTGCTGGCGGACGGCACGACGGCGCAGTTCGGCGAGATCGATCCGGCGGCGCTCGGGACGGTCGATGGCAGCTCCGGCGCGCTGGCCCGCGACCTCGTCGGCGCTTGGCGCGCGCGAGGCCGCGCACATCCGCGGCGCCTTCCCAGGCGTCTCGCGCCGCGTCGGCGGCTACCTGATCGACGCGCTGCTGCCGCGCAACGCGCCGCTCAATCTCGCGACGCTGCTGTGCGGCTCGGAGGGCACGCTGGCGTTGTCCGAGCGCATCCGCCTGAAGCTCTGGCCGCAACCCAAGAACAAGGCGCTCGGCATCTGCCATTTCCCGACCTTCCGCGGGGCCATGGAGGCGGCGCAGCACATCGTCAAGCTGGCGCCGGTCGCGGTCGAGGTCGTCGATCGCACGCTGATCGAGCTGGCGCGCGACATCGCCATGTTCCGCCCGGTGATGGAAGCGTATGTCCGCGGCAAGCCCGATGCGCTGCTGCTCGTCGAGTTCGCCGAGGAGGATCAGGCCGAGAACCTGCGCCGCCTCGACCGCCTCGAAGAGCTGATGGGCGATCTCGGTCTGCCCGGCGCGGTGGTGAAGATTTCCGATGCGGCCGAGCAGGCGGCGGTGTGGGGGGTGCGCGCCGCCGGCCTCAACATCATGATGAGCATGAAGAGCGAGGGAAAGCCCGTCTCCTTCATCGAGGATTGCGCGGTGCCGCTCGAGCATCTCGCGGACTACACCGAGCGGCTGACGGCGGTGTTCGAAAAGCACGGCACCAAGGGCACCTGGTACGCGCACGCCTCGGTCGGCTGCCTGCACGTGCGCCCGGTGCTCAATCTGAAGCTCGAGAAGGACGCCGCCACCATGCGCGCCATCGCCGAAGAGGCGTTCGCGATGGTGCGGGAATACAAGGGCGCGCATTCCGGCGAGCACGGCGACGGTCTCGTGCGCTCCGAGTTCCACGAGATGATGTACGGGCGCAAGACCGTCGAGATGTTCGAGGAGGTCAAGGACCGCTTCGATCCGAAGGGCATCATGAATCCGGGCAAGATCGTGCGCGCGCCGCGCATGAACGACCGCACGCTGTTTCGCTACAAGCCCGACTATCGCGTCGCCGAATTCAAGCCGGCGCTCGACTGGTCGGCCTGGCCCGGTGCCGGCGGCGGATTCCAGGGCGCCGTCGAGATGTGCAACAACAACGGCGAGTGCCGCAAGCTCGCCGGCGGCGTGATGTGCCCGAGCTACCGCGTGACGCTCGACGAGCAGCACGTCACGCGCGGGCGCGCCAACACGCTGCGGCTCGCGATCTCCGGCCAGCTCGGGCCTGAGGCGCTCGCGAGCGACGAGATGGCGGAGACGATGCAACTTTGCGTCTCCTGCAAGGCCTGCCGCCGCGAGTGCCCGACCGGCGTCGACATGGCGCGCATGAAGATCGAGGTGCTCGCCGCGCGCAACGGGAAGCGGGCTGTCGCTGCGCGAGCGGCTCGTCGCCTATCTGCCGCGCTATGCGGCGGTGGCGTCGCGCTTCGCGGGTATCCTCAACCTGCGCGATGTCATTCCCGGCGCGGCGTGGCTCGGCGAGCGGCTGGCCGGGTTCACGGCGCGGCGGCCGCTGCCGCGCTGGCGCGGCAGGCTGTTCGATCTCGACGCCGCCGGTCGGCCCTGCCGATGGCCGCGAGGTGGCGCTGTTCGCCGATACCTTCAACACGTATTTCGAGCCGGAGAATCTGTGGGACGCGGTCGAGGTGCTGGTGCGGCTCGGCTATCGCGTGACGGTGCCGCGCGCCGACGCGGGCCCGAAGTGGCACTACGCTTCGGTGCTGATGATGGGCCGCGCGCGGCCGCGGCCGCTCTGCTGCGGGCGCACGTTCCTCGCGGCTGGGCTCGTCGACGAAGCCAAGCGCGAGGCGCGACGGCTGATCGCGGCGCTGATGCCGCTCGTCGATCGCGGCGTGCCGATCGTCGGGCTCGAGCCGTCGTGCCTGCTCACGCTCGACGAGATGCAGGCGATGGGGCTCGGCGCCGATGCCGCGCTGATCGGCGAGCAGGCGCTGCTGTTCGAGAAGTTCCTCGCCGAGGAAGCGTCAGCCGGCCGCATCAAGGGGCCGATTGCGACGTCCGATCGCACGGTGCTCCTGCACGGCCACTGCCACCAGAAGTCGTTCGGCGCGATCGGCGACGTCGGCAAGGTGCTGGCGCTGGTCGACGGGCTCAAGGTCGAGACGGTCGAATCGAGCTGCTGCGGCATGGCCGGCGCGTTCGGCTATCGCGCCGAGACTTATGACACGTCGATGGCGATGGGCGAGCTGTCGCTGCTGCCGGCGGCGCGCAAGGCCGACACGGCAACCGACATCGTCGCCGACGGCTTCTCCTGCCGCCACCAGATCGCCGACGGCGCCGAGCGGCCGGCGCACCATGCGGTCCGCATCATTGCCGAGGCGATGCGGGCCTCCGACCCCGATCCCGCTCGACCAAAAGTGCTCGCTAGAGGAAAGTCCATCATGGCCAAGCTCAATCCATCCGACCTCACCGCCACTGAAGCGTCAGCGCGCATGAGCGCGGGCGAACTGACGTCGCTCGCCTATGTCGATGCCTGCATCGCGCGCGTCGCCGAGCGCGAGCCGGACGTGCAAGCGTGGGTTCATCTCGATCCGGAGTTCGTGCGCGCTCAGGCCCGCGCCGCCGACGAGCGCCGTCGCGAGGGCCGCGCTGCCGGACCGCTCAACGGCATACCCATCGGCATCAAGGATATCATCGCCACGGCGGATATGCCGACGCAGAACGGCTGCGCGGCGTTCAAGGGCCATCAGCCGGAGCGTGACGCGAGCTGCGTCGCCCAGTTGCGTGGTGCCGGCGCCATCATCATGGGCAAGACCGTGACCACCGAGCTGGCGACGCACGTGCCGAACAAGACGCGCAACCCGCACAATACAGCGCACACGCCTGGCGGCTCGTCGTCCGGCTCGGCGGCGGCGGTCGGCTGCGGGATGGTGCCGCTGGCGCTCGGCACGCAGACCGGCGGCTCGGTGATCCGACCGGCGTCGTTCTGCGGCATACATGGCATCAAGCCGACGCTCGGCCTCATCTCGCGCACCGGCGTGACGATGCAATCGCACACGCTGGACACGGTCGGCGTCTACGGTCGCAGCCTCGACGATCTCGCGCTCGGCGTCGATGCCATCGGCGCGTTCGATCCATCCGACGACGTGAGCTACGCGCGCCCGCGCCCAAGCCTCGTTCGCACGCTTGCCGAGGGACCGGCACCGACACCGACGCTCGCCTTCTTCCGCTCGCCGGCGTGGGTGAAGGTCGAGCCCGCCGCCGCGGACGCCATCGAGCGTTTTGCCAAGGCGCTCGGCGACCGCGTCGCGCAGGTCGAGATGCCGGCATTCGACGGCATCGTCGCGCATCACGCCAACATCATGGGGGCCGAGCAGGCGTCCCACTACGGCCCGCTGCTCGCGGCGTCACCCGACGGCATCTCGCCAAGCCTCGCCGACCGCATCCGCAACGGCGCGACGGTGCCGGCGCACGCCTACGTCGACGGGTTGCGCGCTCGCGACCGCGCCTACGCGGCACTCGAAGAAACGTTGTCGCGTTATGCCGCGATCCTGACGCTGTCGTCGCCCGGTCCGGCGCCGGAAGGGCTCGGCTCGACCGGCAATGCGATCTTCAACGGGCTGTGGACGCTGCTCGGCGTGCCCTGCGTGACGCTGCCGCTGATGACGGTCGGCGGAATGCCGTGCGGGGTGCAGCTCATCGGGCTCAGGCGCGACGAAGGCCGGCTGCTCCGCGTCGCCCGCTGGGTCGAGGACAACGCCGGACGCATCACCGCCTGAGGCAGACGTCAATCCGCGTCGCGTTTGTGATCGAGTGCTTCGCCGCTCGACCGCGACGCCCCGCGCATCGGAACGAGCTGCGGCAGCCGCCGCGCCACCTTGGCGGTGCCGAGCGGGGAGATCAGCTCCTTGCGCGCCTCAACGATGATCACGCCGGCGAAAACCGGCCAGATGCGGGCGCCGATGCGCTCGATCGCCAGCGCAGTGCGATGGATGAACGCGCGGTCGATCGGCGGCACGAACAGAGCGCCGCTCCAGTCGACGGGCGAAAACAGCGCAGCCCTGAGCGAGCGGTCGAGCTGGCGGCGGCTGTAGGGCTGGCCATGCCCGAACGGGGTCGTATCCATGCGCGCCCACACGCCGCGGCGGTTCGGCACGACGATGACCAGGCTGCCTTCGGGCTTCAGCACCCGCCACAACTCCCGCAGCAGCTTGCGCACCTGCTCGCTGCCTTCGAGGCAGTGGACGACGAGGAGGTTGTCGATGCTCGCATCGGGGAGCGGCAGCATCTCGTCCTCGTAGAGGGCGGTGCAGACGTCACCGGTCGACGGCCACACGATCGCACCTTGCGTCGCCGGCATCAGCGCGCCGATGCGGGCGGCTTCGTTGCGGAACGATCCGAGGAAGGGGACGGCATAGCCGACGCCGATCAGCGTCGCGCCGGGCAGCCGCGCCCACCGCGCCCGGATCCGCTGGGACAGAATCCGCCGGACGACCGACCCGAGCGGGCGATCATAGAAGTCGCGGAGTTCCAGGATATCGGGCTGCATCTCCTCGCGGCTTTCCCTCATATTGGAGGTCTAGCCGGTGGGATGCGCCTGCACCTGTGTGGCCGACCCCGATGAACCGCGCTTCGCGGCTCAGCGATGATCGGCCCATCATAGCGCCGTGATCAGCTTCGTGGAGTTCGCATATTTGATCGAGCAGCCGTAGGCCCGCGTCGATGCGACCTTGACCGTCTCGCCTGCAAGCACCGCCTCGACCGCTTCCTTCAGATAGGGGCGCGCGGTCTTGAGATCGGCGAGGTTGGACGTCGGCTTGTCGTCGATGGCGCCCATGTAGGCGAGCACGCCGGCCTTGTCGATGACGTACATGTGCGGCGTGGTGCGCGCGTCGTAGGCGTGGCCGACCTTGCCGTCGGGATCGAACAGGAAGGCCGCGGGCGCCGCCTTGCGCGACTTCGTAAGCTCATCGGCCTCCAGGCCGTTGACATGGCCCTGCTGGCCGGGGGCCGACGATGAAATGGTCAGCCACACGACGTCCTTGGCGGCCGCGTCCTTCTGGAGCTGCTGCATGTTGCCGCCGCCGTAGTGTTTGCGCACGTAGGGGCAGTCCTGGTTGGTCCACTCGAGGACGACGGTCTTGCCCTTGTAGTCGGCGAGCTTGACGGTTTTGCCGCCCGAGTTCCTGCAAAGTGAATTCCGGCGCCGGCTTGCCGGGCTGAGCCTGGGCGAAAGCTGTGCCCACGCCAGCCGCGATGAAGGCGCCGGCGATGACGGCGTGGGCAAGCGTGCGCTGGAATTGATGGATCGTGCCGGGCATGGTCGCGCTCCTTGAGTATGTATGGGGCGACGGTATCGGGCCGCCCGTGCTGAACGGGGAAAGTCTACATCAGAGCCTGATGGCGACAACACGACGGATGTCGCCCTCGGCGTCGGAAGCGGGCAAATTCGATCAAGTATTGGTGAACTCAGCGCTGCTTGGGCGGCATGTCGCCCTTCTTGACGCCCGCTTCGGGGAAAATCCACATCGCGACCACGGCGAAGACGGCAAAGCCGATGACGAACCAGGCGGGGACTGCCTGGCCGATGGTCGCTTCCCAGTAGGCAAACGCGAGCGCAGCCAGCAGTGTGACAACGGAGACGATCGCTTTGACGTCGTTCGGCATCGAATGCGCCCGCTGCGTCAGTAGTTGCCCATCACGGTCGCCGCCGCCTCGTCGGGACGCCGGGGTTTGCCCCGCAGGTCCTTCTTGAGGTGGGACGTATCGTAGCCGTTGAAGACATGGCCGACGAGGCCGCGCTTGAGGTCGGAGGTTCCGAAGAACCAATCGGCGATCGGGAAGGTGAGGTTCATGTTGACCTCCATCATCAGCCGCGCGTTGTGGTGGGCGGTGTGATGGCGGCGCAGCGTGTTGACGAACGGGCAGTTGCGCACGAACCAGTTCTCGTCGACGTGGCAGCAGAAGTGCATGAACTCGTAGATCAGGTACATGCCGGTCGTCGTGCACATGAACAGCCAGCCGACGTTGGCGGAGAACAGTTGCCCGAGGATCAGCCCACCGGGGATCGACATCAGGATGAAGACGACCAGCGCATAGGGCGGGAACACGGTGACGCGCCAGTCCTTGTGATCGCGGAAGCGCATTTCCTCATCGGTGAAGAACTGGTGGTGGTTGAGCGTGTGGCGCTCGTAGACCGCGCGCAGCCCTTTGATGTTGATCGGGCGGTGCATGATGTACTTGTGCACGAACCACTCGAAGATGTTGGTGAAGAGGAACGTCACCGGGATCGTGAGGAATTCGAGCCAGGTCGGGCCATCGAGGTGTTTCAAGTAGATGTAGAAGGCCGCCGCGCCCATCGCATAGATGATCACGATATGCAGGTAGCCGTCATAGAAACCCATGATGCGGCTGCGGTACTGCTCGCGAAATTGCTTCTGTCGATCCGTGATCATCGGCCCTATCCCTGGAATGCCCCTCGAAAGCCCCACAAGCGGCGCGCCGTGGCGCCGAATGGTGCCGACCGTACCGCTATCCAATCCTCTCGTGTCGCCCATGTCCAGACATGTGTGCCACGCTCGGATCGCGCATTGACTGTCTGATATATCAGATCGTCAAGCGAGGCAATCCCCGCTGCCGATTTTGCCGCTGGCTGCGCGCGACCCGGCCGAATACGCGGTTGATCTGCCGACCCGTGTTGCGTAGCGTGGCGCACTTTTCACGGACGCGCCTCGCGCCCCAGCCGCTCACGGCCAGCAACCAGACACCAGGAATTCCATGCGTCCCTCCAAGCGAAAGCCCGACGAACTCAGGCGCGTCTCCATCGAACGAGCGGTGTCGGTCCATGCGGAAGGCTCGTGCCTGATCAAGTTCGGCAATACCCAGGTGCTGTGCATGGCGAGCCTCGAGGAGCGCGTGCCGCCGTGGCTCAAGGGGCAAGGTCGTGGCTGGGTGACGGCGGAATACGGGATGCTGCCGCGCGCCACCAAGGAGCGCACGCGGCGCGAGGTGACGACCGGGCACCCGTCGGGGCGGACCCAGGAAATCCAGCGGCTGATCGGGCGTTCGCTGCGCGCCATCGTCGACCTCCCGAAACTCGGCGAGAAGCAGATTTCGGTCGATTGCGACGTCATCCAGGCGGATGGCGGCACGCGCACCGCCGCCATCACCGGCGCCTGGGTCGCGCTGCATGACTGCATTGCCTGGATGCGGGCGCGGGACATGGTCAAGGACGGCGTGCTGCGCGATCAGGTGGCGGCGGTTTCCGCCGGCCTCTACGCCGGCGAAGCGGTGCTCGATCTCGATTACGCCGAAGATTCGGAGGCCGATGCCGACGCCAATTTCGTCATGACCGGCGGCGGCGGCATCGTCGAAATCCAGGGCACGGCGGAGACCGTGCCGTTCAGCCAGGAAGACTTCGACAAGCTGATGGGGCTTGCGCGCAAGGGGATTGGCGAGCTGATGTCACTGCAGAAGCTGACGGTCGCCTGACCGGCTGCTCGAAGGAATCAAGACGAACGAGAAAATCCGACCGGAGGAAAGTTCATGCTCGCGATTGTCGTCCATTTCGAAGTCAAGCCGGACAAGATCGACGCCTTCAAGACGGAGATCGTCGGCCATGCCACGCGCTGCATCGAGCGTGAGGCCGGCTGCCTGCAGTTCGATGTGGTGCAGGACACGAAGAACCCGGCCCACTTCGCCGTCTACGAGATCTACAAGGACCAGGCCGCCATCGACGCGCACCGCGCCACCCCGTACATGGCCGAGACCGGCAAAATCCTGCCCGACCTGATCCTGAAGCGCGATCTGACGATCTTCAGTCTCGTTGCCGGCGGCAAGCCGAAGCGCTAGAGCCTGATCGTTCGAGATGCGAGCGCTGGCGCGCGCATCGAAAGCGTGAATCAGACTCTAAGACAAGGGCTCTGAGCGCGCTGCGCGATTACCAGCGGAACTCGAATGGCGCGATCAAGACGCGCCCGTTTGCGTCGGCCTGCGCCGGCTGGCGTGTGTAGGCGACTTCGGCGAGGATCCCGCGAACGGCGGCGCCCTTGTCGGCCCGGAACGCGACGTTGCGGCTCTCGAGGCTCAGCTTGCCATCGAGCCACACCCGCAGGACGCCATCGCTGCGACCCGGCGTGTTGAGCACGACCTCCTGGTCGACCGCGACCCAGCGGCCGCGCGGGAGCAATGCTTCATTGAGTTCGTTGGTGATGCCGCGCGACGAGGCGAGCCCCGGCATGTGGCCGTAGATGTCGAGCTTGCCCTCCGCGTTCCAGGAGAGGCGGGTCGAGAATGCGTTCGGCGCTTCGCGGTCCTCGCTGGCGCGGCCACCGAAGATGCCGGGAAGCCGTCCGCCGGCCGCGAACGAGAACTTGGGGTCGAGGAACAGGCCGTAGGACGCGCAGCCCGCGCGCGGGCCGTCGATCAATTGGGGCGTCCACTCGAAGCCGGCACCGGCCGGTTGAGCGGGTGCGGCCACGCGCGTGGCCTTGTCTGCGGGACCGAGCAGGTCGACTTCCAGTGCCGCGCCCTGCGGGTTGCTGGCCTTGACGACGGATATGTGCTCGACGAGGCCCCAGTCGGTCGATCCGAGGCGGGCCTGCAGGTCTTGGGGGGTGAGCAACTCGCCGCTCTCCCGCTGCAGCGACCACTGGACAGCACTGGTGTAGCGCTCGCGGCACGATGCCTGCTGGTCGGAGCCGAGGATCGAGCGGCCCATGGTGACGATCGACGCGACCGCCACCAGGGCCGCCGCACCGTTGAGCAGGATCGCCGTCGTACTCGGCATGCGCATTGTCGTCGCTCCAATTCCAGGTCCGTTTGACGGATGTGAGGGTTTCATGGGCCCCGGCAGTGGCGTCTTCGGCGACGGCCACATCCGTGCGGCGTCGCCCGGCTGCCGGGCCGCCACGTCCGTCCCCCTACTCCGACGAACTGAACACTGGCATAGAGGCGTCAAGAATCCGGCCCCGCCCTCGGAGCCAATTTGGCGCGAATTTGCCCTATTCTATTAAGGTTTCATCAACTTTCGGCCGGCGCAGGGAGTGGCCGGAGTATGGGCCGCGGCTGCCGCCGACATGTGTGCCCTGCATCGCGGGGGTCGTGCCCAGGACGGGATCGTCGCCTATATCTAGGGCAGGCCGGCATGGTGAATCGTCCGTCGCGCGTTCGCTGGACGGTTTTCAGTGGGGCGCCGGAGCTATAGTGTCCGCTGAAGCACGCAATCGCGGTGCCCCAGGGCGGCGGCCACTTGCGAGGTTTTTTGGAGCGAACGACGCGATGGGTGCGGCACTGGAAGTGGTCGTCAATGGCGAGCGAGCACGGACGCGGTCCAAGACGCTGGCCGACCTGCTGGTGGAGCTGGGCTACGGCGACGCCAAGGTCGCGACGGCGCGCAACGGCGACTTCGTTCCGCTGCGCAAGCGCGACACGATCGTGCTTGCCGGCGGCGATACCATCGAGATCGTTTCGCCAAGGCAGGGCGGGTAATGACGGACACCACGGTCAAATCAAAACGCGTCGCTGCTCCGGCCACCGGCAAGGACGCGCTGCGCGTCTACGGCACCGAACTCGCCTCGCGCATGTTCCTCGGCACCGCCCAGTACCCCTCGCCGCAGGTGCTGGAGCACGCCGTCAAGGCCGCCGCCGTCGATGTCGTGACGGTGTCGATCCGGCGCGAGGGTGCGCGCGACAAGGGCGGCCAGCGGTTCTGGGACATGATCCGCGGCCTCGGCGTGCGCGTGCTGCCGAATACGGCCGGCTGCCGGACCGTGCGCGAGGCCGTCGCCACGGCGGAAATGGCGCGCGAGCTGTTCGACACCGACTGGGTCAAACTCGAGGTCATCGCCAACGACGATACGCTGCAGCCCGACCTGTTCGGCCTCGTCGAAGCAGCGGGCATTCTCGTGCGCGATGGGTTCAAGGTGTTTCCCTACACGACCGAGGATCTCGGCGCCGCCGAACGGCTGCTCGCCGCTGGATGCGAGCTGCTGATGCCGTGGGGTGCGCCGATCGGCACCGGGCGCGGCCTCGCCAATCCATATGCGCTGCGGACGCTGCGCAATTATTTTCCGGGCGTGCCGCTGGTCGTCGATGCCGGCATCGGCGCGCCGAGCCATGCAGCCCAGGCGATGGAACTCGGCTTCGACGCCGTGCTGCTCAACACCGCCGTCGCCAAAGCCGGTGATCCCGCCGCGATGGCGGAGGCGTTTGCCGCAGCAGTTCGCGCCGGCCGCACCGCCTACCGTGCCGGCATGATGGAAATGCGCGACATGGCGGCGCCCTCGACGCCGGTCGCCGGGACGCCGTTTTTCGATCTCAAGTAGCGGAGTGCCTGCGCAAATGCCCGCGCTACTCGACGTGTTCTATCCAATCGTGCCCGATGCAGCCTGGGCGCGCCGTCTCGTGCCGCTCGGCGTGCGGACGCTGCAGCTCCGCTACAAGGGCGACGACAGCCGAGAGATTCGCCGCCAGATCGCCGACACGCTGGAGCTGTGCATCGCGCACGACTGCCGCCTGATCGTCAACGATCACTGGCGCGCGGCGATCGATGTCGGCGCCGACTTCGTGCATCTCGGCCAGGAAGATCTCGCCGACGCCGACGTCGCGACGATCAAGGCGGCGGGCGTGCGGCTCGGCATCTCGACGCACGATCACGACGAACTCGCGATCGCGCTTGCGGCCGACCCCGACTACATCGCCCTCGGCCCGATCTGGGAGACCAAGCTCAAGGCGATGAAATGGGCGCCGCAGGGTCTTGCGCGCATCACCGACTGGAAACGGCGCATCGCCGCCATGCCGCTATGCGCGATTGGCGGCATCACGCCGGAGCGCGCGCAGGACGTCCTCGCGGCCGGCGCCGACAGCGTTGCCGTGATCACTGATTTTTTCACCCACGCCGATCCGGAAATGCGCGTGCGTCAATGGCTTGCGTGGGCGGATCGCGTGCGCGCCGCGTGACGTCCACGGTGCGGCTCGCCGATGCGGCGCTAAAACTCGTGCGTCGCCGCCGATCGCGACTTGTTTGTGACAGCGCGACCGCCGACAGTAAAAGGCGTCTGCGTATGGGGCCACATGGCGTATCGATTGAAGCTGAGGGAATCGCTCGTCAAGGGCGTGCGCCGAATCGCGGCTGAACAGCTCGCGAATGCGGCCGCTCGCCTGCAGGGCGATAGCGATCCCGAAAGCGGCGTCCACGAAGCCCGCAAGAGCCTCAAGCGGACGCGGGCGCTGCTGCGGCTGGTCCGGCCGGGGCTCGGGGAGACGCAGTACCGCCGATCGAATGACCGCCTGCGCGACATTGCGCGGATGCTGTCGGCGGCGCGCGACCGCGATGTCGTGCGGGCGCATCTCGGGCGTTTGACCACGGCAAAGCCGTCGATCGCAAAGGCTGCTGGCCGGTTGAGCGTGGCGCTCGCGCTGGGCTCTGACAGCCGGACGTCGGGCAATGGTGCCGGACCGCGCGCTCCCGCCCGCAACATGGCCGAAGCGCTTGTGGGGATCGATGCCGTGCGCGGCGATCTCGCGGAACTCGGGCTGCATCCAGCGAGCTTCGAGACGATCGTCGCCGGATTAGCCAAAAGCCATCGATCCGGCTGCAAGGCGCTGGCGCGTGCGCTCGCCAGTCCCGACGAGGAAGAACCTCTGCACGACCTGCGCAAGGCGGCGCAGGCGTATTGGCGGCAGATGATCCTGGTTCAGCAGGCTTGGCCCGAGGTGTGCCAGGCCCGCGCCGCCGCGGCGAAGCACGTCGCCGATCTGCTCGGCCAGGACCACGACGTCGCCCTTCTCGAAGGTGTGCTGGCGGCGCCGGAAGCGCAGACCCTGACCCGCGCCGACCGCGGCGCGCTCTCCCGCTACTGCGCCGCGCGCCATAAGGAGTTGCGCAATGCCGCGCTGCCGAAGGCCCAGCTTCTCTTCGCCGAGCGCTCGGAACGGCTCGGCGAGCGGATGCGCTATCTGTGGGACGTCTCGCGCAAGGCCGCCCGGCCGGGCGTGACCCGCGCGGCGGCGGACGAGGCGGCGGGCGCCCGCAAGTCCTCCTGATCGCACACAGCGGGGCTCGGGTGGGTGCCGGCTGGCGCGTGCATGGCGCGGATACGGCCCTGACCAAAGACAGCCTCCCGCCAATGTTAGAGATGGACTAATGTGAGCGCGTTCGCCGATGAGTCGCACGGGCGGGCGCCGGCGGTTCCCACTGAAACCGATCGCACTCACGTCGCACCTTGGCCCTTCCCTGGGACATCCCGAGCCGTGACAGCCCACGCCACCGATACCGATCCGACCAGCCGGCGGCTCATGCTGACCGCGGTCGGCGGACTCGGCATCACCCAGATCATCGGCTGGGGAACGACGTTCTCGAGCCTCACCATGTTCGGATCGACCATCGGGGTCGATCTCAAGCTGTCCCGCGAGGTCGTGTTTGGCGGCATCACGATGATGCTGCTCGTGAGCGCACTTCTGGCCCCCCGAGTCGGCCGGCTGGTCGATGCCAGGGGTGCCCGCCCGATCATGATCGCGGGCTCGGCGATGGCGGGGCTCGCGATGACCGCACTCGCCTTCGCGCAGGGCGTGGCGACCTATCTTCTCGCCTGGGTACTGGTCGGCATCGCCATGCCTATGATGCTCTCGAACACGGCGCTGGTCGGCCTCGTCCAGATCGTCGGCTCGAACGCGCGGCGCGCCATCACCGGGTTGATGCTTCTGAGCGGGCTGACGGGCACGCTCTTTCTGCCGCTGAACGCGTTGCTTCTGCAGTCGATCGGCTGGCGCAATGCCTACCTCTGCTTCGCGGCGCTGCACCTGCTGATCTGCGTGCCGGTCCACGCGATGGTGCTGCGGCGGCGTGATCTCGATTCGCATGGGCACGCCGCGCAGCGGCAGCGGGTCGATCGAAGGGGTGCTGCCGCCCGACAAGCGGCGCGTGGCCTTCGTCATGCTCACGATCTGGTCCTGCACCGAGGGGCTGATCACGTGGGGCCTCTATATGCAGATCATCGACGTGTTCAAGGGGCTGGGCCTCAGCGCCGCCGCGGCGATCGGCGTTTGGGCGATGGTCGGACCGTCGCAGGCCTCGGCGCGCTTTGGCGAGCTGCTGTTCGGCGGCCGCTATTCGATCCTGACGACAGCCATCCTGTCGGCCGTGCTGACGACGGGCAGCTTCCTGATCATCCTGCCTTTCACGCCCTCGGTAGTTGTCGCCGGCGCCTTCTCGATCTGTCTCGGGCTCGGGCACGGTTTCTTCGCGATCGCGCGCAACACGCTGCCGCTGATGCTGTTCGGCGCGCGCGAATACGGCACCTACATGGGTCGCCTGATGCTACCGCAGAATATCGCCAACGCCGCCGCGCCGGTCATCTTCGCGGTCGCCATCTCGCGCTTCGATCCCTCGACGGCGCTGTGGCTCGCGGGTGGCGCCGCGCTCGCCGGCTTGATCGCTGTCGTTCTGCTGGCCCGTACGTGCCAACGGTCGGCCGGCGAAGGCGCATTCTGATCGCTGCCGCTTGATTTGTGCGCCAACCCGTTGCCTCAATGGGCAATCGAGCATTCGACATCGAGCAGGCGAGGCGATGACCATGGCAGAGCAAGAGGCAAGCGGCGCGCGGGCCGCGATCGTAACGGGAGCGGCGTCCGGGATCGGGCGTGCAACGGCGGAGCTGCTGGCCGAGCGCGGGTGGCGCTTAGCCCTCGTCGATCGTGACATCGGCCCGCTCGCGGACGTCGCGGCGCGATCCATCGACAACCCGGGCATGCTGGTGCGCGCGCTCGACGTGACGGACGAGGCGGCGGTCGTCCGTCTCGTTGCCGAAGTCGCCGAGACGTTCGGCGGTCTTGATGGCGTGGTCAACTCGGCCGGGATCGCGGCCGACCGCCACGTCTTCGACACTTCCGCTGAACTCTTCCGCCGCATCCTCGACGTCAACGTCGTCGGCAGTTTTCTCGTCGGGCGCGAGGCGGCGCGGCACATGGCGAAAGCCGGCGCCAAGGCTGGTGGTGGGGCGATCGTCAATCTCGCGTCGATCTCGGGCCTACGCGGCTCCAAGGGGCGCTCGGCCTACGGTGCCTCGAAGGGCGCGGTCGTCACCCTCACGCAGGTGATGGCCAACGACCTGGCGCCGCATGGCATCCGCGTCAACGCGGTGGCGCCGGGTCCAGTCGAGACGCCGATGGTCAAGGCCGTGCACACAGCGGCCGATCGCGAGATCTATGGACGCTTCGTGCCGATGCGCCGCTATGGCACGCCGCGCGAGATCGCGAACGTGATCTGCTTTTTGCTCGACGGCACGCAGTCGAGCTATATGACCGGTGAGATCGTCGCGGTCGACGGCGGCTTCCGCGGCGCCGGAATCATCGTCGACCCGGAGTAGCCCCGAACCGGACACACGAGAACTCATGCCCCGCTACCGCATCACGGTCGAATACGACGGCACACCCTTCGTCGGCTGGCAGATCCAGACCGAGGGGCCGTCCGTGCAGGGCCGGCTCGCGGAGGCGATCCATCGGCTCGGCGCGGAGACGGTCGACGTGCGCGGCGCCGGGCGGACGGACTCTGGCGTGCACGCGCTCGGGCAGGTCGCGCATTTCAATCTCGAAAAGGACTGGCCGGCAGAGACGGTGCGCGACGCGGTGAATTTCCACCTGCGGCCCGATCCGATCACGGTGCTCGAGTGCGAGGTGGCCCGGCCCGGCTTCGATGCCCGCTTCAGCGCGATCGGGCGGCACTATCTCTACCGCATCCTCGCGCGGCGGGCGCCGCCGGCTCTCGACCGCGACCGCGTGTGGTGGGTGCCGCGCGCGCTCGACGCCGCCGCGATGGCGGCGGCGGCACCGGCTTTGCTTGGGAGCCACGATTTCACGACGTTCCGCGCCGCCGCCTGCCAGGCCAATTCGCCGGTCAAGACGCTCGATCGGCTGGATGTGTTCGTGGCCGGCGAAGAAATCCGCATCGAAGCCTCGGCGCGCTCATTCCTGCATCATCAGGTGCGCTCAATCGTCGGCAGCCTCAAGTTTGTCGGCGAGGGCAAATGGACGGCGGACGATCTCGCAGCCGCGCTTGCCGCGAAGGACCGCACCCGCTGCGGCGCGCTGGCGCCGTCGTCGGGGCTCTATCTCGTCGGCGTCGACTATCCGCCCGGGCCATTCCCGGAGCGGGAGCGGTGACGGCCGCTACCCCTTGAGCATTCGGTCGATCATCTGCGGCGCCGTGCCGAGGTAGTGCGCGGGATCGACGACGCGGGCGAGGGCTGCGCGATCGAGATGCTTGGTCACATCGGCGCGCTTTTCCAATTCGGCGAGCAGCGTCGTGCCGCCGTCGAGCGCGGCGCGGCAGCAGTCGTAGACGATGTCGTGGGCGGCGCCGCGACCGGTGTGCGGCGCCAGCGCCATCATCGCGGCCTCGGCGACGATCAACCCGCCGGTGATGTCGAGGTTGCGGCGCATCCGGTCGCCGTCGACGATCAGACCTTCGAGCATGAAGCGCGCCTGATACAACGCGGCGGCGGTGGCGAGGAACGAGCGCGGCAGCGCGATCCATTCGAGATGCCATGGCCCGGTCGCGCGCTCATGATCAGCGGCCATGGCGTCGAGCAGCAGGCCGGCGTCCGAACGCACCGCCTTGGCGATCGCGAGGATCATCTCGCAGGAAATCGGATTGCGCTTCTGCGGCATCGTCGAGGAGCCGCCGCGTCCCTTGACGAACGGTTCGAAGGCCTCGGCAACCTCGGTCTGCATCATCAGCATGACGTCGGTCGCGATCTTGGCGAGGCCGCCCGACAGAATTGCCAACGCGCCGCCGGCTTCCGCAATGGCGTCGCGCGCGGCGTGCCAGGTGATGTCGGGCACGGTGAGCTTGAGTTCGTCGGCGAGCGCAGATTGCACCTCGAGACCCTTATCGGCGAGCGAGGCGAGCGTGCCGGCGGCGCCGGAAAACTGCACGACCAGCAGACGCGGGCGCAGTGCCGCAAGCCGCGCCTTGTCGCGGCGCACGCTCGACAGCCATACGGCGGCCTTGTAGCCGAACGTGATGGGCAGCGCGTGCTGCATGTGCGTGCGCCCGGCCATCACCGTATCGCGGTGCTTTCCAGCGAGCGCCACCAGCGCCTTCTCGATCGCAGCGAGTTCGTCGTCGACGATGTCGAGCGCGGCGCGGAGCTGGAGCACCGTCGCGGTGTCCATGATGTCCTGCGTCGTCGCGCCCCAGTGCACGAAGCCGCCGGCGTCGCCGCACTGCTTGGCCATCTGGTGGACGATGCCGATGATCGGGTAGCCGACGATGTCGGTCTCGGCCTTGAGCTTGGCGAGGTCCATCTTGCGTGGCGTCCGCCTTGGCCGCGATGACCTTGGCAGCATCGGCCGGGATGACGCCAACGCGGGCTTCGGCCTGCGCCAGCGCGATCTCGACCTCGACATAGCGCGCGACCAGCGCCTCGTCGCTCCAGATGGCGCGCATCGCGGGCGTGCCGAAGAAATCGCGGTAGATGGCGGAATCGAAAACGGTCGAGGGCATGGGCGTGCGGTGTCCTTGTCGGCTCATGAAGATGGCGTCGGTCGCCGGCTCAAGCTTTCGGCTTGCCGCCGAGCGCGCGGTAGACTTCGACGACCTGGCTGTCGTCCTCCTTCCCGAGGCCGAGACCGGCGGCGGCGAGGTATTGCTGATGTGCGGCGGCGGCAATCGGCAATCCCATGCGCAGTGCCCGGCCCGAGTCGAGCACGAGGCCCAGATCCTTGACGAAAATCTCGACCGCGCTAGTGACGACGTGGTCGTAGGCGATCATGCGCTGGCCGCGCGCCTTGAGCATCCAGCTTCCGGCCGCGGAGCCCGTCAGAAGGTCGTAGGCAACCTTGAGATCGATGCCGGCGCGCTCGGCGAACGCCATCGCCTCGCCCGCGACCGCTAGATTGACGCCGGCGAGGAGCTGGTTGACGATTTTCATCGCCGTGCCCTGGCCCGGCTTCTGGCCGAGGTAGAACAAATTCGATCCCATCGCTTCGAGCAGCGGCCGCGACGCGTCGAACGTTGCCTGCGGTGCCGCCGCCATGATCGTGAGCGTGCCGCCCTTGGCTCCCGCGACACCGCCCGATACCGGCGCGTCGACGAACTTGCGGCCGCTTTCTACGACACGCGCCGCCATCGCCTCGATCCGATCGGGCGCGCAGGTCGCCATCACGACGACCGTGCCGCCCGCCGCCAAAGCGTCGAGCGCACCGTCCTTGAACAGCACGCTCTCGGCCTGATCGGCGTTGACGACCATGAGCACCAGCGCGTCGGCACCACGCGCGGCCTCGGCCGCGCTCGAGGCACCATGTCCACCGACAGCCACCAGTCGCTCGACCGCCTCGCGGCGCATGTCGAAACCGACGACGCGCCACTGCTTGGCAACGAGGTTGCCGGCCATTTCCGAGCCCATGGCGCCGAGCCCGACGAATGCGACAGTCGCGGACATTGTTCCTCCGAGATGGTTGACCGGACGTGTGCGGGCCGGTGGATGGTCGATGAGTTCTACTGCGCGACGCCCGCGGGTTAAAGCCTCGCGTTAATGCGCGTGTTAGCCAGTGCAACAAACCGCAAGCGAACGGCTCTTGCGCTTGGCCGAAGGCCGGTCCAACATGATGATGCCGTGCGGCCTCAACTCAGGCGCGGGGCGCGGCACACGTCCTTGCGCCTGAGCGACAAGGAGGAACCTATGGGGCTTGAACCCAACGGCAGTGCAACGCGCAGCGCCCGCGCCATCGCGATCCTTGGACCCTACCTCTCCGGCAAGACGACGCTGCTGGAAGCCATCCTGGCCCGCACCGGCGCCGTGACGCGCCAAGGCAAGATCTCCGACAAGAATACGATCGGCGACAGTGCGGCCGAAGCGCGCGACCACGGCATGAGCGTCGAGGTCAACGTTGCCGACGTCGAATTTCTCGGCGATCGCTTCACCTTCATCGACTGCCCGGGCTCGATCGAATTCCAGGCCGAGGCCAACGCGGTGCTGGCGGCCTGCGACGCGGCGATCGTGGTCTGCGAGCCCGATCCCAAACGCGTGGCCGCGCTACAGCTGATTCTCAAGCAGCTCGAGGACCAGGGCATCCCCCACTTCCTCTTCCTCAACAAGATCGACAGCTTCCAGACGCAGGTCCGCGAGATCCTGCCGATGCTGCAGCCGGCCAGCGCCAAGCCGCTGGTGCTGCGCCAGATCCCGGTATGGGAGAACGGCATCGCGACCGGCTTCGTCGATCTGGCACTGGAGCGCGCCTTCGTCTATCGCGAGCACGCGCCGTCCGAAGTCATCACGATGCCGGAGGATGTCAAAGGGCGCGAACAGGAAGCGCGCTTCCACATGCTCGAACAGCTTGCCGACTACGACGACGAGCTGATGGAGCAACTGCTCGGTGATCTGCCGCCGCCGCGCGACAAGATTTTCGAGGATCTCGCCAAGGAGATGCGCGAGGGGCTGATCTGCCCGGTGCTGCTCGGCTCGGCGGAACACGGCAACGGCATCGTGCGGCTACTGAAGGCGCTCCGGCACGAGGCGCCATTCGTCCAGCAAACGGCGGAGCGGGTCGGGATCGACAGTGCAAAGCCGGCCGTGCAGATCCTCAAGACGGTCTACACCTCGCACGGCGGCAAGCTGTCCATCGCGCGTGTGCTGGCCGGCGACCTTCCCGACGGCACGACGCTCTACGGGCCGCGCGGCGACGACCGCGTGGCCGGCATGTTCTCGATGGTCGGGCAGGACGCGCGCAAGCTCACCGGCGCCAAGCGCGGCGATACGGTCGCTCTCGGGCGGCTCGAAGGCGCGCGGACCGGCGACACGCTGTCGTCGGACAAGAGCGGCGTTGCCCAGCTCGAGCGGACGGCCCAGGCGCCGGCCGTCTATGGCGTGGCGATCGAGCTCAAGGACCGCAAGGACGAGGTCAAGCTCAGCGCCGCGCTGACCAAGCTGATGGAGGAGGACCCCTCGGTCCGGCTCGATCATTCGGCCGAGACCCACCAGATGGTGCTGTGGGGCCAGGGCGAGATGCATATCCGCGTCGCGATCGAGCGTCTCAAGCGCAAGTACGGGATCGAGGCGGGAACGCGCCGTCGCCAGATCCCCTACAAGGAGACCATCCGCGGCACCGTGTCGATCCGCGGCCGCCACAAGAAGCAGTCCGGCGGTCACGGCCAGTTCGGCGACATCGTCGTCGAGATCAAGCCGCTGACGCGGGGCGAGGGCTTTCTGTTCGACGACACCATCACCGGTGGCGTGGTGCCGAAGCAATTCATCCCGTCGGTCGAGATCGGGGTGCGCGACTACCTATCGCACGGGCCGCTCGGCTTCCCGGTGGTCGATGTCGCGGTGACGCTGACCGATGGCTCGTATCACAGTGTCGACAGCTCCGACATGGCGTTCCGGCAAGCCGGTCGTCTCGCGATGTCAGAGGGCATGCCGAAGTGCAGCCCGGTACTGCTCGAGCCGGTGATGGCCGTCGATATCGTGGTGCCGAGCGAGGCGACGTCGCGCATCAACGCGATGATCTCGCAGCGGCGCGGCCAGATCCTCGGCTTCGACGCGCGGCCCGACTGGCCGGGCTGGGACCTCGTGCAGGCGCGGGTACCGGAAACGGAGATCCAGGATCTGATCGTCGAGCTGAGATCGGCCACGGCCGGCGTCGGCAGCTTTGCGGCGAAGTTCGATCACCTTGCCGAACTGACCGGCCGCCTCGCCGATCAGGTCATGGCCGCGCAGAAGGAAGTGGCGGCCTAATCTTGCCGCGGTCGCGCCCGGCTTCGCGCTGACACGCGCCGCGGTGCTGCCGCGCCGGATTGTGAGATTTCACCTTGCGGCCTTCGGCCGCTATAATTCTTCCCTTCTCCCTGTGCTTACGTGAGAAGGGAGAAGGTAGCGATCGAAGATCGCAATGTCGAAACGCGACCGTGAGGGATACGACTCGCGGCCGCAGTAGCCGAAGGCGTTGCGGACCGCGGAAAAGCTACCTCATCAAGAACAGTGGACACTCGAGAGCAGCGACGAGGTCGCGGAGGTCGCCGTCGGCGGGCACTAGGAGACCGCCGAAGTGGCCGATGACGAAGCCGCCGTGGAGCCGCCGGATCACCTCGGCGAGTGCTGCAGGCGCACCCTGATCGGTCCGGCAGTGCAGCAGCCGCACGCGCGATTGATCGCCGAGCGCGAGCCGCACCTGACCGTCGAGCCACTCATCGCCGCTCGGGCTGTCGGAGAGCAGCAGCAGTTGCACCTCGCCGCCGAGGACACTCGCCATCCGCTCCCCGGCGCGCATCAGGGGTTGCAGGTGTTCGGGCGTTTCGACGACCGCAATGATCGGGCCGCGCGTGCGCCGTGCCTTGGGGCCGACCAGCATCAGGCCGGTGGTGCCGGCGACGGTGGCGAACAGATCGCACAGCCGCGCGCCCTGGCCGGGGGCGAGGGCATCGGCCAGCGCGACGACGTTCCACGGGCCATCCTCGGCGCAGGCCTTGGCCAGCGCGTGCACGGGATCGTCGCGGACGACCTTGGTCCGCACGGGGACGTCGGCGGCGCGGGCGAGTGTTTCGACGCGCCGTTGGAGCGATTGCCCGCACAGCCGCATCTCGCGCTCGATGTCGTCGCGCGACAGGGGGCGCTGGCGCGCGCGGTTGAGCGAGATCTCGCGGGCGAAAGGATAGCTCGCCATGTCGTAGAGCTGGCGGTCCTCGACGAACAGGCTCTCGATCTCGGAATTGAAGGCCTGCGCAATGCGGACGGCGGCCTCGATGGCGATCGCGTTCGGATGACCCGAGGCGATGTGGAGAACCACGCGCCCACGCCGCTCGCCGGCTTCGGCAACATGCATGATCATGACACGGGCTTTCCGCTGTCGCTGCCGCCAGGGATTTCGCTGCTGTCCGATCGGCGCGCGAAGGCGCGGCCGCGTTCGGCGAACTCGCGCAGCTTTTCCTCGACGCGCCGGTTGACGGTGTCGGCTTCGAAGCTTCCGTCATCGCCGCGGGTGCCCGCCTTGATCCCGGTCAAGATCTCGATACCCTGGTCTATCGTGTCGACGGCATAAATGGCGAACTTCCCGGCCTTCACGGCTTCGATCACGTCCTCGCGCAGCATCAGGTGCTGGACGTTGGCGCGCGGCACCAGCACGCCCTGCTGCCCGTCGAGGCCACGGGCCTTGCAGACGTCGAAGAAGCCTTCGATCTTCTCGTTTGCGCCGCCGATGGCCTGCACCTCGCCCCACTGATTGACGGACCCCGTGACGGCGAACGATTGGCGGATCGGGACCTCGGCGAGCGCGGAAATCAGCGCGTACAGCTCGGCCGAGGACGCGCTGTCGCCGTCGACGCCGCCGTAGGACTGCTCGAACACCAGTGTCGCGGCCAGCGCCAGCGGGACGTCGAGCGCATAGCGCCCCGCGAGGAAACCCCACAGGATCATTACGCCCTTGGTGTGCAGCGCGCCGCCGAGATTGGCCTCGCGCTCGATATCGGTAACGCGACCGGAGCCCATGCGCACCCGTGCGGTGATGCGGCTCGGCCGGCCGAAGGCGAAATCACCGAGCTGGAGGACGGCGAGACCGTTGATCTGGCCGATCTTGGCGCCGGTCGTGTCCATGAGCACGATCTGGCGCTCGATGGTCTCCTGGGCACGATCGCGCAGGCGGTCGGAGCGTTGGATGCTCTCGTCGATCGCCTGCGAGACGTCCTGGCGCGAGGTCACGGTGCGGCCGGCCTGACCCGACCAGTAGTCGGCCTCGCGCACGAGGTCCGCGACGCGACCGATCTCGATCGACAGTTTCTCGCGGTCGGCGGCGAGGCGCGCGCCCTCCTCGATCACGCGCGCGACGGCGGGCGCATCGAGCGGCTTGAGCTTGTGCTCCTGGACGATCGAGGCGATCAGGCGCGCATAGGCCCGGTCGTTATCGGCGGAGCGCTCGATCGAATCGTCGAAGTCGGCCTGGACCTTGAAGAAGCGCGAGAAGTCGGGGTCGTTGGCGGCAAGCAGGTAGTAAAGCTCGCGGTCGCCGAGCAGGATGACCTTGGTCTCGAAGGGGATCGGTTCGGGGTCGAGCGACTGGGTCGAGGCGAAGCCGGCCGTTTCAGACGGCTGCTCGATCCGGATCTCGCGTCCCTTGATGCAGCGCTTCAATGCCTCCCAGGCGAACGGCGACATCAGCAGCTTGCGGGCGTCGATCATCAGATAGCCGCCGTTGGCCTTGTGCAGCGAGCCCGGCTTGATCAGCAGGAAATCGGTGACCAGCGCCCCCATCTGGGCGATGTGCTCGACGCGACCGATCAGGTTGCCATAGGTGGGATTGAGCTCCTCGACGAGCGGCGCGCCGGTCGGTCTCGTCGCTGGCGCGCGACACCATCGGGTTGACCATGTAGCGGCGGAAGCGGACATCGCGGGCGGTGTCGGCGGGCTGCTTGACGAGCTGCTCGCCCTCCTCGCCGGCTGGTACCAGGAAAAGTCCGACGTTGCGCACGAGGTCGCGGCCCACCGCGTCGAGATACGTCAGGACACCGGCCAAGTCGGAGAAGGCGGCGGCGACGTCGTCGAGGGCCTCATGAACGGCCAGCGCCGCGACCTCCTCGTTCAGCTCGCTCAGTTTTGCGCGGCGCTGTTTATCGGACTTCGGCATCCGCTCGATGATCGACTCGAGCTCCTTCTGGAGGACCTCGATGCGCTGTTCTACCTGTTTGCGCATCGCTTCGGGCAGCGTATTGAAGACGTCGGGCTTGACGATCTTACCCTCGTGCATCGGCGCCATGGCAAAGCCTGTCGGCGTGCGCAGGATGGTGATATTCTGGGTGTTGGCCTTGGCATTGAGCGCTTCGAAGGCCTGCTCCTGCCCGGAGCGGAACTCTTCCTCGATCGAGCGCCGGCGCGCCTGGTATTCCTCGCCCTCGAAGATCGCCGGCAGCGTGTTGCGCAGCTCGTCGATGGCGCCGATCATGCCTTGCACGAGGGCGCGGGCGCGACCGGTCGGCAGGCTGAGAGCGAGCGGCCGGTTCGGCGTCTCGAAATTGTTGACGTAGACCCAATCGGGCGGCGTCGGCTGATCCTTGACCTTGGGCTCGAGGTGCTGGCGGACGGCGGTGGTCTTCCCCGAAGCGGCGGGGCCGAGCACGAAGATATTGAAGTCGTGGCTCGCCATGTTGGCGCCGAACTGGATCGCCTTCAGCGCACGATCCTGCCCGATCAGCCCGCGCGCGGGCTCGAGTTCGGTCGTGGTCTTGAAGCCGAGGGCCGTGGCATCGACGGCGCGCCTGAGTTCGGCGACCGGCAGCGGCGTGTGTGCCGCGGCGGCGGCGAGCCCGGCCGTGTTCGGTGCAGCGCTGCCGTCGGCCTTGGCGGACGTGGCCTCGCCCGGTTTGGTGGGCTTCGATGGTTGCGACTTCCAGAACGCCATGCAACTTCACTCCTCGTCGCCTCGGCATCGGATCGCCCGGCGCGCACCACCCCAATCGCCAGCGAGAAGAACGCACCGCCGCGACACGGTCAACCCGCCTGCACCGATCCCGTATCTGGGCGGACCCGGCCTGTGGCCCCGCTGCGTCCACTCAACCCGTGGGCCGAGCGACCTCGGCTTCGGCTGCCGCAACCCGGTCGGCGCGGCTCGCCAGATAGGCTTCGCTCCTCATCTCGATCAGCCGGCTGGACGTGCGCTCGAACAGAACTCGCGGCATCGCCGGCCGGGTACAGCTCGTCCGGCTCCGCCTCCGCCGAGACGATCAGCCCGACACGGGCATCGTACAGGGTATCGATCAGGTTGATGAACCGGCGCGCCTCGTTACGCTTTTCCGGCGGCAGCTTCGGAATGCCCTCGATGATCACCGTATGAAAGGCGTGGGCGATATGGAGATAGTCGAGCGTTCCGAGCGGCTTGGTGCACAGATCGTCGAAGGTGAAGAAAGCGACGCCGCGCGACGCCTCGGGGACGGTGAGCGGGCGGCCCTTGACGTCGAGCGTCATGGGCTTCCCCTTCCACACACCGGTCAGGCGCGTGAACGCGGCGCGCAGCGCCCGGCGCGGATCGGAGTTGGCAGGCGTGAAGTAGAGCGGCTGGCCGGCGAGCTTCTCGAGGCGGAAATCCTTGGCGGCGCCGAGTTCGACGACGTCCATGTGCTGCTCGATGAGATCGATCGACGGCAGGAACAGCGCGCGGTTGAGCCCGTTGAGGTAGAGGCCACGTGGCGGCTGGTTCGACGTCGCGACCATGACCACCTGGCGTTCGAACAGTCCCTTGAACAGCCGCCCGAGGATCATGGCGTCGGCGATATCGGTTACATGCAACTCGTCGAAGCACAGGAGCTGCGCCTCGTCGGCGACGGCGTTGGCGACATGCGGCAGCGGATCGCCGGCGAATTTCTTGCGTGCCGCGCCGATCCGATCATGCGTCTCGGCCATGAATTCGTGGAAGTGAATGCGGCGCTTCGGCACGAAGGTCACGGTATCGAAGAACAGATCCATCAGCATGGTCTTGCCGCGGCCGACCTTGCCATGGATGTAGATCCCGTGCGGCGGTGGGCGCTTGGCGGCGAACAGATTGGAAAGCTTCCAGCCGCCGTTGGTCGGGCGCCAATCCCTTAGGTCGTTCGCGAGCGTCCCGAGACGGCCAGCGATCGCCGCCTGGGCGTCGTCGTGGCTCGCCTCTCCGGCTTCGACGCGAGCGTTGTAACGTGCAAGGGGGCTCGCGCTCATGATCTCGAATGTTGGGCCGGACGGGCACGTTCGCTGGACGAATGAGGGCCGGGAACAGCGTCCGCATCGGCGCGCTCGACCTCGCGATCAGCTATCGCCTCTGCCGGCCAGGGTCAAGCCTCGGGTCGGATCGTCTGGTGCGCGCCGGCGGCCGCGACGCGGTCCAAGTCGGTCCTGCGTGATCGTGTCGCGCGGTCCGACGGCCGCCCCGCAATAGCCGGATACACCATGATATTTCAGACGCGTCCGCGGCCGGACAAGGCACTGGACGTTCGCAAGGAAACGCGGCAAGTTGCAAGCAAGATTGCGGGGGCCGGTGCGCTGCGCCGGCCAATAATGCGATCACGTGAGCGCGGCCACGGTTGTTCGGCTGAGCTGTCAGGGAGGAATTGAGTGGTCGCTGTGGTTGAGCCAGTCTCAGCAACGCGCAATGCCATGCCGTCCATGGCCGCGCCGCTGCTGAGCGTGAGAGACGTATCTGTCCGCTTCGGCGGCATCGTGGCGCTCGACGGCGTCACCTTCGACGTCCACAGCGGCCAGATCGTCGGCCTGATCGGCCCCAACGGCGCCGGCAAGACCACCCTCTTCAATTGCCTCAGCCGCCTCTACATTCCCAGCGACGGCGATATCCTGTTCGAGGGGCGCACGATCCTCTCAAGGCCGCGCCACGAGATCGCGACGATCGGCATGGGCCGCACGTTCCAGAACGTCGCCCTGTTCGACAACATGAGCGTGCTCGACAACGTCAAGGTCGGCTGCCACTCCCAAACCACGCACGGCTTTTTCGCCAATGCCCTGCGGCTGCCCGGCGTCGCCGACAGGAAGAGAGCGCATCACCGAGCGCGCGTTGGAGCTGATCGAATTCATGGACCTCGCGCCGTTCGCCATGATGCCGGCGGGTCCGCTGCCGTTCCCGATCCGCAAGCGCGTCGAACTCGCCCGCGCGCTGGCCTCCAGCCCCAAGCTGCTGCTGCTCGACGAGCCCGCCGCCGGCCTCAACCACGACGAGGTCGAGCGTGCTGGAAGCCAGATCCGCCGCATGCGCGACATCCAGAAGGTCACCGTGCTGCTGGTCGAGCACCACATGAGCCTCGTCATGAGCGTGTCGGACAAGGTCGTGGTCATCAATTTCGGCCGCAAGATCGCCGAAGGCACGCCGCCGGAGGTGCAGCGCAATCCGGAAGTCATCAAGGCCTATCTCGGCACGGGGGCGGAGATATGAGCAACATGCTCGATGTCAAAGGCCTCAAGGCCTACTACGGCCAGACCCAAGCCCTGCACGACATCGATTTCTCGCTGGCGCAGGGCGGCATCACCACGCTTCTCGGCGCCAACGGCTCCGGCAAGACCACGACGCTGCGCGCGTTGTGCGGCCTCGTCCGCAGCGAGGGATCGGTCATGCTCGGCGGGAAGCCGATCGTCGGCATGGCCACCGAGGACATCGTCCGCCTCGGCGTGGCGCACGTGCCGGAAGGCCGCGGCACGTTCATCGGCCTCAGCGTCGAGGAGAACCTGCGCATCGCCGCCTACACCCGCGGGACAAGGCCGGCGTCGCACGCGATCTCGAGATGGTGTTCGAATATTTCCCGCGCCTCAAGGAGCGGATGCAGCAGCAGGCCGGCACGCTCTCGGGCGGCGAGCAGCAGATGCTGGCGATCAGCCGGGCGCTGATGCTGGGCCCGCGCTGATGCTGCTCGACGAGCCGTCGTTCGGGCTGGCCCCGCTCATCGTGCAGGAAATCTTCCGCATCATGCGGCGCATCAACCAGGAAGCGAAGGTCTCGATGCTGCTGGTCGAGCAGAACGCGGCGCTGGCCCTCGATCTCGCCGACCAGGCC
Organism: uncultured Alphaproteobacteria bacterium; assembly: GCA_963775035.1. Taxonomy (GTDB): domain Bacteria; phylum Pseudomonadota; class Alphaproteobacteria; order Rhizobiales; family Hyphomicrobiaceae. The sequence goes on from CAVZHG010000013.1 coordinate 34,624, forward strand.
TACGTGCTGGAGACCGGCCACGTCGTCATGTCCGGCAAGGCCGCCGACGTGAAGAACGACGAAGGCATCCGCAAATCGTATCTGGGATATTGACGTGGCCGAGCGTTCTCCACGTGAGGTGAGCTCACACTGGGATCGCGCACATGGAGCAATTCATCCAGCAGGTCGTGTCGGGCCTGGCCAACGGCGCGATCTACGCTGCGTGGCGCTGGCGCTGGTCATGATCTTCGTCTCGACCGACCACTTGAATTTCGCCCAGGGCGAGATGGCGGTGTTCAGCACCTATCTGTGCTGGCAGCTGATCCAGTGGGGTTGAATTCTGGGTCGCGCTGCTGCTGGCGGCGGTGATTTCCTTCGTCATCGGCGTGCATCGTCGAACGTGTCGTGCTGCGACCTCTGCACAAGGCGCCACTGCTCTCGGTCGTCGTCGTCTTCATCGGCCTGCTCGCGATCTTCCACTCGCTGGCCGGCGCCATCTGGAGCCACACCATCAAGGAGTTCCCCTCGCCCTTCCCGAAGGTGACGTTCGCGGGCTCCGGCTATCATCGGTCCGCATCAGATCGGCATGATCGTCGTTGCCCTCCTCCTGCTGTCGGCGCTGTTCGTCTTTTTCCGCTACACGCCGCTCGGCCTCGCCATGCGGGCCGCCGCGCAGAACCCGACCTCGGCACGCCTCGCCGGCGTCAAGGTCGACTGGATGCTGGCGCTGGGCTGGGGCCTGGCGGCGGCCGTCGGCGCGGTCGCCGGCGCCATGGTCGCGCCGGCCGTCTATCTCGAACCCAACATGATGGCCGCGATCCTGCTCTACGGCTTTGCCGGCGCGCTCGTCGGCGGCATCGGCAATCCCGGCGGCGCGGTCGCCGGCGGCTTCATCGTCGGCGTGCTCGAAAACCTCGTCGGCTACTTCGGCAACATGATGGAGAAGGCGACCGGCTTCTATCTCATCGGCAACGGTGAGAAGCTGACCGTCGCGCTGATCATCGTCATCGCCGTGCTCACCATCAAGCCCAGCGGCCTGTTCGGCCGCGTCACCGTCAAGCGGGTGTAATCATGGCAACCACCACCGTCCGCCGACCAGCGGCTGATCGCCGCGCCGCGGCCTCGACAGCGGCGTCGCGGCAGTTCCGCTATGGCTCTGGCCGATCCTGGTCGTGGCCTCGCGCTGCCCTGGATCGGCGGCAAGACCGGGCTGATCTCGAACTTCACGTTCCTGCAGATCAGCCTGATGATCGTCTACGCGATCGCCGTGCTCGGCCTCAATCTGCTGACCGGCTTCAACGGCCAGATCAGCCTCGGCCACGGCGCCTTCTTCGCCGTCGGCGCCTACGTCGCCGCCATCCTGATCGATCAGCTGGCGATGGCCGTACTGGGCGACGCTGCCGGTGGCGCGTCGTCTGTTTCGTCGTCGGCTATCTGTTCGGACTGCCGGCGCTGCGGCTCGAGGGGCACTATCTCGCGCTCGCGACCTTCGCGCTGGCGATCGCCGTGCCGCAAATGCTGAAATACAAGCACTTCGAGGGCTTCACCAACGGCGTGCAGGGCATCAACCTGATCAAGCCGGACGCGCCGTTCGGCCTGCCGCTCAGCGGCGACCAGTGGATGTATCTGGTCGTGCTGATGATGGCGGTCGTTCATGTTCTGGGTCGCCCGCAACCTGCTCGACAGCCGCATCGGGCCGCGCCATGATGGCCATCCGCGACCACCCGATGGCCGCCGACACGATGGGCATCGACACCGCGCGCTTCAAGACGACCGTGTTCGGCATCAGCGCCGTCTACACCGGCATCGCCGGCGCGCTGCACGCCATCATCTTCGAGTTCATGTCGCCCGACAGCTTCCGCTTCGAACTGTCGATCGCCATCCTGGTCGGCGCGGTGGTCGGCGGCATCGCCTCGCTTGCCGGGCGCGCTGATCGGCGGCGTCTTCGTGCAGGTCATCGAGAAGTATGCCGAAGCCGCGACCAAGGCGATCACCAAGTGGGTGCATCTGCCGATCGAGCTGGAGCCGTGGACGATCTACGGCATCGTGCTGATCCTGCTGATGATACTCATGCCGATGGGCATCGCCGGCGGCATCGGGCCACTTCTGGCGACGATGGCGCGGCGAGGCTGAGGCGCCCAACAACGGATCGCCGATACGGCGACAGGTGCATTCTGGAAGGCAACACCTCGGAGGAGAACTGCACATGACGAAGACGACACGCAGAGACGTGCTCTCGGCGGCAGCGGCGATCGCGGCTCGCCCAGGCCATCGGCGTTCCGGCCTCGCCAGAAGAAGTACGACGACGGCGCCACCGACACCGAGATCAAGATCGGCAATACCAACCCCTATTCGGGCAACGTCTCGGCCTATGGCCAGATCGGCAAGACCATCGAAGCCATCTTCAAGATGGTCAACGACAAGGGCGGCATCAACGGCCGCAAGATCAACTTCATCACCTACGACGACGGCTTCAGCCCGCCCAAGACCGTCGAGATGGTCCGCAAGCTGGTCGAGGACGACAAGGTCCTGCTCCTCTTCAATACGCTCGGCACGCCGCCCAACACCGCCATCCAGAAGTACATGAACACCAAGAAGGTGCCGCACCTGTTCGTGGCGACCGGCGCCTCGAAGTGGGGCAAGCCCAAGGAGTTCCCGTGGACGATGGGCTGGCAGCCCGACTACGTCACCGAGGTCGCGATCTACGCCAAGCACATCCTGGCCAACGTCAAGGATCCCAAGATCGGGATCCTCATGCAGAACGACGACTACGGCAAGGACTTCTTCGACGGCTTCAAGGCGGGCCTCGGCAAGGAGAACGAGAAGCTGATCGTGCAGCCCGCGACCTACGAGGGCACCGACCCGACCGTCGACAGCCAGATGATCCAGCTCAAGAACTCCGGCGCCAACGTGTTCTTCAACATCACCACCCCGAAGTTCGCGGCGCAGGCGATCAAGAAGGCGGCCGAAATCGGCTGGAAGCCGGCGCACTACCTCAACAACGTCTCGGCGTCGGTCGGCTCCGTCCTCAAGCCGGCCGGCTTCGCGACCTCGCAAGGGCATCATCACGGCGCAGTACATCAAGGACGTCACCGACACGCAGTGGGCCGACCTCGCCCGACATGATCGAGTGGAACAACGTTCATGGCCAAGTACATGCCGCAGGGCGACAAATCAACGACGACGTTCACAACTACGGCTATTCGGTGTCGTCGACGCATGGTCGAAGTGCTCAAGAAGTGCGGCGACGACCTGACGCGCGAGAACATCATGAAGCAGGCCGCCAGCCTGAAGGGCCTCGAGGTGCCGCTGCTGCTGCCCGGGCATCAAGATCAACACCAGCCCGACGGATTTCTATCCGATCCAGGCCGTGCAGCTGCGCGCTCAAGGGCGAGAGCTTCGAGCTGTTCGGCGAAATCCTCTCCAACGAGAGCGCCTGATTGCGGCGACCGACGGCGGCGCAAGCCGCCGTCGGTCGTGCTACTTCGTCTCGAAAAATTTCGGCCCGGCGCCGACGATGCTGGCATCGGGCGTGCCGACGACCTTCGCGTCCTTGTCCTCGTAGACGGAGGCGTGAAGAACGGTGCGGATGGCCTCGAGCCGGGCGCGGCGCTGGTCGTTGGCGAGGATCACGGTCCACGGCGCGATCGGCGGTGTGCGTGAAGCGGAACATCTCCTCCTTGGCCTTGCTGTAGTCGTCCCACTTGGCCATGGCGGCGAGATCGATGTCGGTGATCTTCCAGCGCTTCAGCGGATCGTGGCGGCGCTCGTGGAAGCGCATGAGCTGCATCTCGCGGCCGATCTCGAGATAGAACTTGAAGAGGTGGATGCCGTCGCGCGACCAGCAGCCCCTCGAATTCCGGCGCCTCGCGCAGGAAGTCCGCGTGCTGCTCGGGGTCGTGCAGAAGCCCATGACGCGCTCGACGCCGGCGCGGTTGTACCAGGAGCGGTCGAACAGCACGATGTCGCCGGCCGTCGGCAGATGCGCGACGTAGCGCTGGAAGTACCACTGGCCGCGCTCGGCCTCGGTCGGCTTGGTCAGCGCGACGACGCGGGCGTGGCGCGGGATTGAGATGCGCGGACGGAAGTGCTTGATGCAGGTGCCTTTGCCCGCGGCATCGCGGCCTTCGAACAGGCCACGATCCGTTCGCCGGCTCGATTTCAGCCATGTGCGACTGCAGCTTCAACAGCTCGATCTGCAGCGGCTGCAGCTGGCTCTCGAAGTCGTCGCTGCTTGAGCTTCTTGTCGTACGGGTAGCCGCCGCTGCCGAGCGCGGCCTCCTCGATATCAGGCGGCAATACCGGATCGTCGAGATTGAAGGCGGCCTTGCTCTTTGCGTTCTTGCTCTTGGCCATGGCCGTCTCCCGTTCGTTCTATTCGGTTTCGTGTGCCGGCAGGCGTGCGGCGAACGACACGACCGCGGCGAGCACCGCCGCCTCCTGGTCGCGATGCGGCGAGTGCCCGCAATTGTCGAGCACCAGCCGCTCGACCGGTCCCTGCGCGAGCTGCTCGATGCGGTCGATCTGGGCCAGCGTGCCGTATTCGTCGTCGGTGCCTTGGATGAGCAGCGTCGGTGTTCGACGCGCGCGCCTCGTCGTCGAGCGACCAGCTGCGGAACGCGGGGTCGAGCCAGATGTCCGACCAGCCGAGGAAGGCGTCGTCGACGTGGGCGTGATGGCGGGCGAGCCGGTCTTGAGCGGTCCTTGCGCGTAGGTTTCGGTGATGTGGGCGATGCTCTCGACGCAGATCGGCTCGACCATGACGTGCGGCGCCATCAGCGACGAGGCCCGCGACCGGCCGCGTGCCGGCGGCGGCATGGATGAGCGCGATCGAGGCGCCGTCGGAATGGCCGATCAGCAGCGGGCCGCGCGATGCCAAGTGATCGAGCAGCGCCGGCAGTACGTCGAGCGCTTCCTCGTGCATGAAGCGCGGCGTGCGGGGGCCGTCGAGCCCGTGCCGATTGGCCATAGCCGAAGCGCGAGTAGACGAGCGCCGGCGCACCGAGGTCGCGCGCGACCTTGTCGGGGAAATCGCGCCACAGCGCCGCGCAGCCGAGGCCCTCGTGCAGGAACACCAGTGGCGGTCGCTCCGACACCGGTCGCCGGGATCATGCGGTATTCGATGGCGCGCCCGCCGATGTCGATGTGCATCATGGCGATCACACTCCGAGATGCCGGTGCATGAGGGCGCGATCGGCCATGCAGCGCCGCCGGTGGACCCTCGTGCACGATCTCGCCCTTGACGAGGACGACGACGCGGTCGGCGACGCGCGGCGACTTCGGCCACGGACTTGTCGACGATCAGGGTCGCGAGGCCGCTGTCGCGTACGAGCCGGATCGTCGCCCAGATCTCCTCGCGGATCAGCGGCGCCAGACCTTCCGTGGCTTCGTCGAGGATGAGGAGGCGCGGGTTGGTCAGCAGCGCGCGGCCGATGGCGAGCATCTGCTGCTCGCCGCCCGAGAGCTGGTCGCCGCGGTTGGCAGCCGCTCGGCGAGGCGCGGGAACAGCTCGAGCACGCGCGCGATCGTCCAGTGCCTGCGGTGCCGTCGAGGCCCGGCCGCGCCGCGATGTCGAGGTTTTCGGCGACCGTCAGGCTGCGCGAAGATGCCGCGGCCTTCCGGCACATACGCGATGCCGAGGCGGGCGCGGGCGAAGGTCGGCGGGCGCGCAGCGTCGGTGCCAGCGAGGACGACGCGGCCCTCTGCGGCCGGCACCAATCCCATGATGGTGCGGATCAGCGTGCTCTTGCCCATGCCGTTGCGACCCATGAGGCCGACCGTCTCGCCCGGTCGGATGCTCAGCGATACGCCGCGCAGGATGTGGCTCGGGCCATAGAACGACCTGGAGGCCGGTCGCGGCGAGGATCATGGCGTCGCCCCGAGATAGGCGCGCTGGACGGCCGGGTTGGCGCGGATCGTGTCGGGCGGGCCGCTGGCGAGCAATGATCCTTCGACCATCACCGTCATGCGGTCGGCAACGGCGAAGACGAAATCCATGTCGTGCTCGATCAGCAGCACCGCATGGTCGCGGGCGAGATCCTTGAGGAGGTGGTAAATCTTCTCGCGATTCCTCGTTGCCCATGCCGGCGAGCGGCTCGTCAAGCAGCAGCACGCGCGGGTCACCGGCGAGCGTCATCGAGATCTCGAGCAGTCGCTGCTCGCCGTGCGACAGCGCGCCGGCGATGCGGTGCGGCGCCTCGTGAAGGCCGAACCGCTCCAGGATCGTCGCGACGCGCGCGTCGAGGTCGAGCGCGGCGGCGCTCGGGCGGAGCAACTCGCGGATCGGCGTGTGGATCGCCTGGGCGGCGAGGCGGACGTTCTCGCGGACGTGAGGGGAGCGAAGATGTTGGTGCGCTGGAACGAACGCGCGACGCCGGCCTGCGCCATGCGCGGCGCCGAGGTGCCCGTGACCGGGCGGCCGTCGAGCGTGATCGTGCCGGAGGTGGGTGGCAGCTCGCCCGAGAGCAGGTTGACGAGCGTCGATTTGCCGGCGCCGTTGGGGCCGATCACGGCGTGCAGCTCGCCGCGGTTGAGCGCGATCGAGACGTCGCGCACGGCGGCGAGCCCGCCGAACGATTTGCGTCAGCAACTGGGTCTGCAGAACCGGGGTCGCGTTGTCTTTCATGTGCCGGCCCGCTCGCTGCGAGAGGCGGCCGCCCCACGGCGGGCGGATGAAGCGCGGCCAGCGGATGCTGGCGAGGCCGCGGGGGAGCGCCAGCACGACGGCGAGGATGACGACGCCCTCGAGCAGCAGTTTGCGCTCGGCGAGCGCCTGTACGCGCAAGCCCAAATCGGTGAGGCCGATCGCACCGAAGAGGCGCGCGAACGGTTTGTAGTCGCCCATGAGCTGCGGCAGCTCGCCGAGGCCGGTGAAGGCGAGCGCGCCGACGATCGGGCCATGCAGCGACTGGAGGCCGCCGAGCAGGATCATCAGCAGCGCCTCGGCCGAGCGGTGCCAGCCGACGATCTCGGGGTTCACGAAGGCGCGGTGCATCGCCCACATGTGGCCGGCGACGCCGGCGAGTGCGCCAGCGAGCACGAAAGCCGCGAGCTTGTAGCGGTAGGTGTCGAAGCCGAGCGCGCGCATCCGATGCTCGTTGACGCGGATGCCTTCCAGCACGCGGCCGAACAGCGAGCGCAGCAGGAAGACGAGGAACAGGTACATCGCGACGAGCTGGATGAGCGCCACATAGTAGAGCGCGAACGGCCGCTGGCGGCGCGTGAACGTGCAGCTCAGCGCCGAGCAGCGAAAGCGTCGGGCGGACGAGATAAGCGCCATCGGTGCCGCCGCCGAGCTTGGTGTCGTGGAAGACGAAAAAGATCATCTGGCCGAAGGCGAGCGTCACCATCAGGAAGAAAAAGCCACGCGTGCGCAGCGACAGCGCGCCGACGACGAGGGCGGCGAGCGCCCGCGCTCAGCACCGCGACCGGCAGCGTGATGGCGATCGAGAGGCCGGCATCCGCGGGCGTGATGAGATAGACCGCGTAGGCGGCGAGCCCATAGAAGGCGCCGTGGCCGAGGCTGACGAGGCCGGTGCAGCCGACCAGCAGTTGCAGGCTGAGCGCGAGCATCGCCGCGACCAGCGCCGTCGTCGCCAGCTCGACGTAGTAGGGCGGGACCACGAGCGGCAGCAGCGCCAGGATCACGGCGCCGATACCCAGTCCGATGGCTCCCCGCGGCGTCGGCAGCATCGCTGGCCGTGCTCCTCAGTGCGCGCTGGCCGAAGAGGCCGGTCGGGCGCCAGATCAGCACGGCGGCCATCAGCACGTAGATCGCGAGGCCGGCGACCTTGGGTGCGTAGGCCTTGCCGAGCGTATCGACGAGGCCGATCAGCAGCGCCGACCAGAAGGCGCCGGAGATCGATCCGAGGCCGCCGATGACGACGACGACGAAGGAGATGATGAGGAAGCCGTCGCCCATGCCGGGGTAGACCGAGTAGAGCGGGGCGGCGAGGACGCCGGCGACGAGAGCGAGCGCGGTGCCGACGGCGAACACGGTCATGTGGACGCGGCGTGCATCGATGCCGATCACGTCGACCATCTCGGGCTTCTCGGCGGCGGCGCGGATGATGGCGCCCATGCGTGTGCGCTCGATCCAAAGGAACAGCGCGGCGGCGAGCACCAGACAGGCGCCGATCACGGCGAACCGGTAAGCCGAATAGGAGAAACCGGCGGTGATCGGGACCGAGAAGTCGAAGATCGGCGGCACCGGCACGGAATAGAAATCGTTGCCGACGAGGATCGAGCGGCTTTCCTCGAAGAGCAGAATGAGCGCGAACGTCAGCAGCACCTGGTCGAGATGGTCGCGCTGATAGAAGTGGCGGAACAGGCCGCGCTCGAGGAGCGCGCCGAACGCCGCGCCGCCGAGCAGCGCCAGCGGCAGCGCGAGCCAGGCCGATCCCGTTGCATGGGCCACCAGATAGGCCACGTAGGCGCCGATCATGAACAGCGAGCCGTGGGCCAGATTGATGATGCCCATGACGCCGAATATGAGCGTTAGCCCGCTGGCGATCAGGAACAGCAGCAGCCCGTATTGGACGCCGTTGAGGAGCTGGGCGAGAAAGCCGGCGATACTCATTCGAAGTCCTTTGCGGCACGAGCGGTTTGCCGGCGCCTCCCCCCAAAGATGGCCGATACAAGGCCGATCGGCTGCTTGTAGTGCATTCGCGGCGCGATCGAAACCCTGTTGCGGCGCAAACCCGGGCCGCCGGCCCCGCCCCGGGCGCCATTCAGCATTCGACCAACGAGGCGGTTGCCCCGGCCGCGCCGGCTCCCGATAATGCGGGCAAGACAAGCATGGTGATGGGAGCGAAACAGATGTCCGAGAAGATCTATGCCGTGCCGGCCGAGTGGGCGAGCCGCGCCTGGGTCGACGAGCAGAAGTACCAGTCGATGTACAAGCGCTCGATCGAGGATCCCGAGGGCTTCTGGAGCGACGTCGGCAAGCGGGTGGACTGGATCAAGCCGTACAGCAAGATCAAGAACGTCTCCTTCGGCCCCGGCGACGTATCGATCAAGTGGTACGAGGACGGCACGCTCAACGTCGCCGCCAACTGCATCGACCGCCATCTGCGGACGCGCGGCGACCAGGTCGCGATCATCTGGGAGGGCGACGACCCGACGGTCGATGAGCAGATCACCTATCGCCAGCTCTACGAGCGGGTGTGCAAGTTCGCCAACGTGCTGAAGGCGAACGGCGTCAAGAAAGGCGACCGCGTCACCGTCTACCTGCCGATGATCCCGGAGGCGGCCTACGCGATGCTCGCCTGCGCGCGCATCGGCGCGGTGCATTCGGTGGTGTTCGGCGGCTTCTCGCCGGACAGTCTCGCGGGCCGCATCGAGGACGCGGAGTCGAAGTTCATCATCACCGCCGACGAGGGCCTGCGCGGCGGCCGCCCGATTCCGCTCAAGAAGAACACCGACGCGGCGCTCGCGAAGGGCGGCAAGGGCGACGAGAAGGTGCTGGTCGTGCGCCGCACCGGCGGCGAGGTTGCCTGGAAGGCGGGGCGCGACCTGTGGCTCCACGAGGAGATGGCGAAGGTCAGCGCCGACTGCCCGCCGGTCGAGATGAGCGCCGAGGATCCGCTGTTCATCCTCTATACGTCGGGTTCGACGGGCAAGCCGAAGGGTGTGCTGCACACGTCGGGCGGATATCTCGTCTACGCCTCGATGACGCATCAGTACGTCTTCGACTACCACGACGGCGACATCTACTGGTGCACTGCCGACGTCGGCTGGGTCACCGGCCACAGCTATATCCTGTACGGCCCGCTCGCCAACGGCGCGACGACGCTGATGTTCGAGGGCGTGCCGAACTACCCGACCGCCTCGCGCTTCTGGCATGTCGTCGACAAGTGGAGCGTCAACACGTTCTACACCGCGCCGACCGCGATCCGCGCGCTGATGGGCGCCGGCGACGACTTCGTCAAGCGGACCAGCCGCGCCTCGCTGCGCCTGCTCGGCTCGGTCGGCGAGCCGATCAATCCAGAGGCGTGGGAGTGGTACAACAACGTCGTCGGCGAGGGCCGCTCGCCGATCGTCGATACGTGGTGGCAGACGGAAACCGGCGGCATCCTGATCACGCCGTTGCCTGGCGCGACGAAAACCAAGCCCGGCTCGGCGACGCGGCCGTTCTTCGGCATCAAGCCGGCACTCGTGGATGAGAAGGGCGCCCGCCTCGAGGGCGCGGCGTCCGGCAATCTCGTCATCCTCGACAGCTGGCCGGGCCAGATGCGGACCGTGTATGGCGACCACGAGCGCTTCATCCAGACCTATTTCGCGACCTATCCGGGGACGTACTTCACCGGTGACGGCTGCCGTCGCGACGCCGATGGCTACTATTGGATCACCGGCCGCGTTGACGACGTCATCAACGTATCCGGCCATCGGCTCGGGACGGCGGAAGTCGAAAGCGCGCTGGTGTCGCATCCGAAGGTGGCGGAAGCCGCCGTCGTCGGCGCGCCGCACGACATCAAGGGCCAGGGCATCTACTGCTATGTCACCCTGATCCAGGGCAATCAGCCGTCCGACGAGTTGAAGAAGGAGCTGGTCGCCCACGTGCGCAAGGAGATCGGTGCGATCGCGTCGCCGGATTTCCTGCAGTTCTCGCCGGGCCTGCCGAAGACGCGGTCGGGCAAGATCATGCGCCGCATCCTGCGCAAGATCGCGGAGGACGATTTTACGAACCTCGGCGATACCTCGACGCTCGCCGAGCCGGCTGTCGTCGACGATCTCGTCGCCAATCGCCAGAACCGCAAGGCGGGGTAGAGGTGACTACGTTGATCTCAAGTTCGACAATCCCCCTCCCCCCGCGCCAAAGGCGCGCCTTTGGCGCGACGGTGGGGAGGGGTTAGGGGTGGGGGGAATCCCAACCGCCTACGGTCTGCAATCCCCCCCTCCTAGCCTCCCCCACGTCGTGCCGAAGGCGCGCCTTCGGCACTGGGGGGAGGAACACGCGCGAAGTTTTAGGCAGCCGTTATCGTCATTCCTGCCACGAAAGCCGCGAGTGTGCCGCCGCCTTGCCGCCGCGCGACCCGGCGCCTAGTGTGTCCGCGACTTTTCGGCGCCCCGATGCGTGGGCGCCGACACCACCCATCAACAGGACGTGCGGAACCATGGCGCAGGAACTCACCCACTTCATCGGCGGCAAGAAGGTCAGCGGGTCCAGCGGGCGGTTCGGCAACGTGTTCTGGCCGATGACGGGCGAGGTCGCAGCGCGGGTGCCGCTCGCGTCCGTCGCCGAGATCGACAAGGCGGTGCAGAACGCGCGATCCGCGCAGCCGGCGTGGGCGGCGACAAACCCGCAGCGTCGCGCCCGCGTGCTGGCACGCTTCGTCGAGCTGCTCAACCGCGATATGGACAAGCTCGCCGACGCGCTGGCGCGCGAGCACGGCAAGACCGTTCCCGACGCCAAGGGCGATATCCAGCGCGGTCTCGAAGTGTGCGAATTCGCGACCGGCATTCCGCATCTGATGAAGGGCGAGTTCACCGATGGCGCCGGGCCGGGCATCGACATCTACTCGATCCGCCAGCCGCTCGGCGTCGTCGCCGGCATCACGCCGTTCAACTTCCCGGCGATGATCCCGATGTGGAAATTCGCGCCCGCAATCGCGTGCGGCAATGCGTTCATCCTGAAACCCTCGGAGCGCGATCCGTCGGTACCGATCATGCTGGGCGAGCTGATGATCGAGGCGGGGCTGCCGCCGGGCATCCTCAACGTCGTCAACGGCGATAAGGAAGCGGTCGACGCGATCCTCGACCATCCGCAGATCGAGGCGGTCGGTTTCGTCGGCTCGACGCCGATCGCGGCGTATGTCTATGCCCGCGGCACGGCGTCGGGCAAGCGCGTGCAGTGCTTCGGCGGCGCCAAGAACCACATGCTGATCATGCCGGACGCCGACATGGACCAGGCGGTCGATGCGCTGATCGGCGCCGGCTACGGCTCGGCGGGCGAGCGCTGCATGGCGGTGTCGGTCGCGGTGCCGGTCGGCGAGAAGACGGCGAATGCGCTGATGGACAAGCTGATCCCGCGCGTCGAGGGCCTCAAGATAGGGCCATCGACCTCGATGGATGCCGACTTCGGCCCGGTGGTGACGGCCGCGCACCTCCAGAAGGTCAAGGATTACGTCGATATCGGCATCAAGGAAGGCGCCAAGCTGCGCGTCGATGGGCGCGACTTCAAGCTCCAGGGCTACGAGGGCGGCTTCTACATGGGCGGCTGCCTGTTCGACGAGGTGAAGCCGTCGATGCGGATCTACAAGGAGGAGATCTTCGGCCCCGTGCTGTCGGTGGTGCGCGCGAAAGACTACGGCGAGGCGCTCGGGCTCGCGATGGATCACGAGTTGGGCAACGGCGTCGCGATCTTCACGCGCGACGGCGACACGGCGCGCGACTTTGCAGCCAAGATCAACGTCGGCATGGTCGGCATCAACGTGCCGATACCCGTGCCGCTCGCCTACTACACGTTCGGCGGCTGGAAGAAGAGCGCGTTCGGCGATCTCAATCAGCACGGGCCGGATTCGATCCGCTTCTATACGCGCACCAAGACGGTGACGCAGCGCTGGCCGTCCGGCGTGAAGGAAGGCGCCGAGTTCACCATCCCCGTGATGAAGTAGCCGCACATGACCTCACGCCTCACGCTCTACGGCAGTTTCACGTCGAGCTCGAGCTACAAGCCGATGCTGTTTCTGTCGCTGGCGCGGCTGGCGTTCTCGTTCCGCACGGTCAATCTCAAGAAGGGCGTGCAGAACGAGCCCGAGCATCTCGCGCGTAACCGCTACGGCAAGGTGCCGGTGCTCCAGCACGCGGGCCTCACGATCGTCAATTCGAACATCATCCTCGACTACCTCGCTCGCACGACCGGGCATTTCGAGGGCAAGACCGAGCAGGACCGCTGGACGGCGCGCGAGTGGTGCGCGTGGGAAGCCGACGCCATCAGCAACGTCGCGAAAGTGCGCCACTACAGTCGTTTCCGCGAGGTCGATCCGGCGGTCATGGCCTACTTCCGCCCCGAGGCGGAAGCGGCGCTGACGTTCGTCGATAAGTCGCTCAAGGGCCGGCATTGGCTGGTCGGCGAGACCTGCACGATCGGCGATATCGCGTGCTGGGGGCGGATGGTGTTCATGGCCGAGGGCGGCCTAGACATCAACCGCTGGCCGAGCCTGCTCGCGTGGTCGGAGCGGCTGAAGGCGATGCCGGGCTTCGCGCTCCCCTACGATCTGATCCCCAAGAAGGACCAGGAATTCGATCCCGCGTGAGGCGGGGCGATCGACAGCCGAGGACAGCCATGACCCGCATTCCGTTTCCCGACCTCGACAAGGCGTCGCCCGAGGTGCGCGAGATGCTGTCGCGCCTGCCGGCGCCGGTCGGCATCTTCAACATGATGGCGCACGCCGAGACGGTGCTGAAACCGCTGATGAAGCTCGGTGGCACCTTCCTCGGCAAGCTCGAGCTCGATCCGCTGCTGCGTGAGTTGGTGATCTGCCACGCCGTCAATATCGAAGGCGGCGAATACGAGTGGGTCCAGCATGTAGGTGTGGTGCTGGCGCTCGGCGGAACGCAGGCGCAGGTCGATGCACTGCGCGCGGGCGACGATCAGGCCGCGTGTTTCAGCGACGCCGAGAAAGCGGTGTTGCGGTTTACGCGCGAGGTCGTCGTCGATGTCGGTGCGTCGAAAGAGGCGCTGGCGGCGGCCAAGAAGCATCTCTCGGAGCGCGAGATCGTCGAGGTGATCCTGGTTGCCGGTTTCTACATCATGCTGGCGCGGCTGACCGAGACGCTCGATATTCCGAACGACCCGCCGATGGGCGACAAGCTCGTGCGCCAAATCGAGGCGCGGGTCGCCGGTAACAGGAAAGCATGAGGGGGCGGCAATGAAACGCGCGGTCTACGTCAACTGCGACGGGCTCTGCACCGACTGGATCGACCATGAGCGCACGCCGGTGCTGGCGGCGCTGTCGGCGAAGGGCGTGCGCTGCGCGGAACATCGCGCGGTGTTTCCGTCGGTGACGCGGGCGTCGGCTGCAAGCGTTGCCACCGGCTGCCGGCCGATCCGCCATGGCCTGCACGGCAACCGCATGGGGCTGATCGAGGACGGCCGGCTCGTCGTGCGCGATGTCGGGCCGCCGGATTTCCGCGGCCACATGCGCAAGGCGCTCGGGCGAACGCTGCGCGTGCCGACGATGGCGCAGCGCGTCGCGCAGCATGGCGGGTTCGTCGCCTATTCGAACGTGTCGCCGGGGGCTGCCTACTTCCTCGATCCCGACGAGCACGGCGAGGTGCGCCACCGCGCCGGCTCGAACGGGCCGGGCGGCAAGGCCGTGCCGGCGCTGCCGATCAAGGGCGGTCTCGACGGCGACGCCGCCATGGCTGGACTGTTCTGCCGCGAGGTGCTGCGCGAGACGCCGCGCGCGATCTCGGTGCTGTGGTTCGGCGATCCCGACCTGACGATGCACAACGCGCCGATCGGCTCACCTGAGCACATGGCAGCGCTGAAGCGGATCGACGGGCTGGTCGGTGACGTCGCCGCGACGATCGACGCGGAACGCGCCAAAGGCGAGGACATCCTGCTGATGGTCGGCTCGGACCATGGCCATGAAACGGTCGGCTACGGCATCAACGTCGCGGGATGGCTGGATGACAACGGTTTCGGCAAGCTGCGCGAAGCCGGCCAGGTTGCGTTCGCGACGCAGGGGACGGCGGCGCTGCTCTACGCGATCGGCGACGGCGTCGCGGTAGTGGCGGACGTGCTCGCGAAACTGAAAACCGCGCCGTGGGTCGAAGGCATCGCGACCGGCGCCGAACTGGAAAAGCTCGGCATCATGCCCGAAGGCGGCCTTGTCGCCGGCATCAGCCTCGCGCGCAACCCGGAGCCGAACGACTTTGGCGTCGCGGGCCAGCGGTGGGCGTCCTTCAACGGGCCGGAGTTCAAGGGCATCGGCTATGGCCAGCATGGCGGCTGGGGGCCGGACGAGACGCGCCCGTTCCTGATCCTCAGCCACCCGGAGTGCACGCCGGTGCGCCGCACGGAGCGCACCTCGCTCGTCGATATCGCGCCGACGGCGCTGGCGTTCCTCGGGCTGCCGGCGGAGGGGATGGACGGCGAAGCGATCGCGTGGGGTCGTCAATAAAATATTGAGAACACGCGGATATGGTGCCTGTCCTCCGAGTGACAGGTGCCGAAACCGATGTCCGAGCTCGCGCCCTACGAACACACCGGTCGGCGTGACATTCGCTGGTGGTTCATTCTGGTGGCCGGCACGGCATGCGTTTACTTGAGCTTCTTCGCCGATCCGCAGAACTGCGATCTCTGTGGCGTTTGCGCGCCCTGGCTCGTGCCGGCCCTAAGATGGGGCGGCGCGATCTTTGCGCTTCTGGGCGCCGCTCGCCTTATCAAGAACCCGCGGCAGGGGAGCCTCATCGATCCTATGACTGGCGATCTCGTGTGGTGGCAGGAGCGCTTCGGCGCGATGGGCGGCAAGGAAGGGCGCATTCACCCTTCGCAAATAAGCGAGATCCGCATCGTCATCAAAAGCGAGAGCATGGACCTGGTGAGCCTTCACAATCTCGAAGGCGAACGTCAGGCGCATTTCGACGGCGAGGTCATTCCGGTCCCGTTCGAAGACTGGGCGAAGACGCTGGCCGAGAAATGGCCGAACATCCGGGTCGTTGTGCGCTGAGTGCGCCGCGTGCAGGGCAGAGCGCGATCTGAAGTGGCTGCAACTTTGATTTTTCGACCGGTGCAATGGAATTTTGAAAGTCACCGGCTATCGTGCCTGTCCCCGGATTGAGCGGTTACAAGCCCAATGCCTGACATCAAACCCTATGAACGCAGCGCTCGCCGCGACATCCGCTGGTGGGGCATGTTCCTTGTCGGCTCGATGATGTGCTACGGCGCATCGATGGTCGAACCGGCGAAGAACTGCGACGAGTTGGGGCGCCAATGCGCACCGTGGTTGGTGCCGCTGGCGATGCTGGTGGGCGGAGCCTTCGGTGTTCTTGGCGCCGCGCGTCTGGTCGCCAACCCCCGCAATGGCAGCCGTATCGATAAGGGCACCGGCGATCTTGTTTGGTGGCAGGAACGCTTCGGGACGAGCGGCGGCAAGGAGGGGCGCATTCATCCCTCGCGCATCAGTCGAATCAGTATCATTTCGCAGAGCGATGATATGGACGAGGTCCATCTCTACGACCTCGCTGGTGTGCGCCAACACTACTTCGACGGCGAGGTCATCCCGTCCCCGTTCGAGAACTGGGCGAGGGCACTTGCCGAGGAATGGCCGAACATCCGGGTGGATGTGCGCTGAAAGAGGCGGTTGCCCGCCTCTCTCATGGTGCTGCGCGATCGACTACGCCATCGCGGCGCCGGACCGCTGCAGCGCGCTGTGCTCGAGGAGCGCCAGCACGGCAACGGCAGCGGCTTGCGCGGCGATGAACGCATAGCCGAGCGCGTTCGGCGCGATGAAGGCTAAGAGCGCGAGGCTCGCCGCGACCCATCCGATGTTGCCGAGGATGATCAGCCACACCAGCGGCCGCGGCGGGGGAACCTGGAGGCCGGCGTAGACCATCAGCGCCGCGATCGGGAACAGGACCGACCCCGCCCAGAAGAGCAGCGACGTCGGAATGCCGGTGAGACTGGCGACGAAATTTGATCCGAAGGCCATCAGGGTGCCGGCGGCGACGCAGGTCGCGGCGTCGAGCAGCAGGACGTTCTGGAGGGCGGTGTTGGGCCGCGTGGCGGTGATTGAGGGGCTCATGGTTGTTCTCCGTGGGTGCTGTGGCGGAGCCTCGATGCGGCTCCATGCCCGCGAAGATGACCCCGACCGCGCAGTCGGTCGATTACGCGCGAGGTAATTGGATCGCGGCGCTTGTCCGGCTAGTTTGCGATCATGCCGAACACATCTTCCTCTGCCGGCCCCACTGCCGGAACCCTGCTGCGGACGTGGCGCCAGCGCCGCCGTATGAGCCAGCTCGAACTGTCGATCGAGGCTGAGGTCTCGCAGCGCCATCTGAGCTTCGTCGAGTCCGGCCGCTCGGCGCCGAGCCGCGACATGATCCTGCATCTTGCCGAGCGCCTCGGCATTCCGCTGCGCGAGCGCAACATCCTGCTGGTCGCAGCCGGTTTCGCGCCGGTCTACCAGGAGCGCAACCTCGATGACCCGGCGCTGACGGCGCAGCGCGCGGCGATCGACGTGGTGCTCAAGGGGCACGAGCCGTTTCCGGCGCTCGCCGTCGATCGTCATTGGACGCTGGTCGCGGCGAATGCGGCGATCGGGCCGCTGATCTGCAGGGATCGATGGCAAGCTGCTGGAGCCGCCGCTCAATGTGCTGCGGCTCAGCCTGCATCCGGACGGCATGGCACCTCGGATCGCCAACTACGTCGAGTGGCGCGCGCATGTGATCGCGCGCTTGACACAGCAGGTCGATGCCTCGGCGGACGCGAAGCTGAACGAACTGCTCGATGAGCTGAAGGGCTATCCGCGTCCGCGCGGCGTCGCCGTCGCCGCGCCGCAGCCCAAGCGCGACTTCGGCAACGTGGTCGTGCCGCTGCAATTGGCGACACCGGGCGGCCTGCTCTCGTTCTTCAGCACGACGACGGTGTTCGGCACGCCCGTCGACATCACCCTCGCCGAGATCGCGATCGAAGCGTTCTACCCCGCGGACCAGGCAACGGCCGACGCGGTGCGAAAAGCGGCAGGTGACGGTGCTGCACCGGCAGCGGCCGCAAAAGGCCCGCGCCGCCTCCGATAGGATCGCGCGCGATTCCGCCCGCTTCCGCCTGCGGCATATTCGTTGGATTGAATATTCGTCGATCGTCCCTTAAATGGAAGGATATACTCAGGCGCGCCCCGTGGAGGGTCACCCATGCTCTATCCTGAGGTCATTTCGTTCTTCGACGAACCGACCAACACCGCGACGTACATCCTCAAGGACCCGGCCTCGCGGGCGGCGGCGATTATCGACAGCGTGCTCGACTACGACGCGGCGGCGGGACGGACGGACACCAAGGCCGCGGATGGCCTGATCGCGTTCGTGAGGGAGCACGACCTCGCTGTCGAGTGGCTGCTCGAGACCCACGTCCATGCTGACCACCTCTCAGCGGCGCCGTACCTCAAGGAAAAGCTCGGCGGCAAGATCGCCATCGGCGCCAACATCACGGTCATCCAGGACGTGTTCGGCAAAGTCTTCAACGCCGGCACCGAGTTCGAGCGCGACGGCAGCCAGTTCGACGCGCTGTTCAAGGACGGCGACCGCATCCGCATCGGCGGCATGGAGGGGCTGGCGATGCACACTCCCGGTCACACGCCGGCGTGCATGACCTATGTGTTCGGCGACGCAGCGTTCATCGGCGACACGCTGTTCATGCCCGACTACGGCACCGCGCGGGCGGATTTTCCCGGCGGCAGCGCTCGCGATCTCTACCGCTCGATCCGCAAAGTGCTTGCATTGCCGCCGGAGACGCGGCTGTTCCTGTGCCACGACTACAAGGCGCCGGGCCGCGACAGCTTTAAGTGGGAGACGACGGTCGCCGAGCAGCGGGCATCGAACGTGCACGTGCGCGACGGCGTCACCGAAGACCAGTACGTGGCGATGCGAGAAGCGCGCGACAAAACGCTCGGGATGCCGAAGCTGATCATCCCGTCGATCCAGGTCAACATGCGCGCCGGCGATCTGCCGGACCCCGAGGACAACGGCGTGCGCTACCTGAAGGTGCCGCTCAATCGGATCTGAGACGTGGAACATTTTATCGCGCGTTCGAGTGCGCGCGCGCCGTCGCGGCGCGAGGTGCTGTGTGGCGCAGGCGGCGGTGTGATCGCGCTGTCGATCGGTGCAGGTGCAGCGACCGGCGAGACGGTGGCGCGGGAGGACCTTACGGCGGTCTTTCAGCAGATGGGCTTCGTCGGCACGTTCGCCGCCTTGGACGTTGCGGCCGACCGCCTGTCGCTGGTGAACGCCGAGCGCGCCAAGTTCCGCTTTGTGCCGGCCTCGACCTTCAAGATTCCGAATACGCTGATCGCGTTGGAGACAGGCGCGCTGAAGGATGCCGACGAGGTGTTCCGCTACGACGGCAAGTCGCGCGGAGTTAAAGCGTGGGAGCGCGACATGACGCTCCGCGAGGCGATCGCGGTGTCGAATGTGCCGGTCTACCAGGAGCTCGCGCGGCGCATCGGTCTTGCGCGCTACCACGAGTGGCTCCCGCGCCTGGACTACGGCAACCGCGAGACGGGGAACGCGGTCGACCGTTTCTGGCTGGATGGGCCGTTGGCGATCAGCGGCCTCGAGCAGGTACGGTTCTTAAGCATGCTGGCGCAGGGCCGTCTGCCCGCTTCCGCGCGCTCGCAGGCGATCGTCCGCGACATCGTCCGGATCGAGGAGAAGCACGGCCGCGTACTGTTCGCCAAGACCGGCTGGTCCGGCACGATCGGCTGGTGGACCGGCTGGATCGAGTACCTCGATCGGATCACGACGTTTGCGCTCAATATTGACATGGCGACGGCCGCGGAGGCGCCCAAGCGCCTCGAACTCGGCAAGGCGTTGCTCGCCCGTCTCGATGCTTACTAGGATGCTTACTAGGTAGTATGTCTCGCCGGCCTCGGTTATGACAACGCGACCGCCCGCTGCCAAAGGACGCCAGCCATGGCCGAAGAGCCGCCCTTCCGCAAAGAGATCGACTTCGTCTACGGCGAAGCGAAGGAGCTGGCGCCGGGCATCCAGCGCCTGGTCGCTAACAATCCGAGCCCGTTCACCTACAAGGGCACCAACACCTACATCGTCGGCCAGGGCCGCGACGTGATGCTGATCGATCCGGGCCCGGCGGATGCAACCCACCTCGCGGCGATTCTGCGCACGATCGGCGACCGCACGCTGACGCACATCGTCATCACGCACACCCACCACGACCACGTCGACGGCCTGCCGGCGCTGATCGAGCGAACGGCCGCAAAAACCGCCGGCTTCGGTCGCGCCGTCGCGCAGCCAGGAAAATCGCGCGCCAGTCCGGCCGGCGGCGAGTACGTCGAAGCAGACTTCAAGCCCGACATCGTGCTGCGCGATGGCGATCGGCTGGCGGGGGACGGCTTCGCCTTCCAGGCGCTGCATACGCCGGGCCATGCGCCCGATCATCTCTGCTTCGCGCTCGAGGGGACGAAGCTGTTCTTTTCCGGCGATCACGTGATGGGCTGGAACACCAGCGTCGTCGCGCCGCCCGAGGGCAACATGGGCGCCTATCTCGGCGCGCTCGAGCGCCTGCTCGATCGTGAAGATGAAATCTATTTTCCGGGCCATGGTGGGCGCGTCTACCAGCCGCAGCGGCTGGTGAAGGCCTACGTCCTCCATCGGCGGATGCGCGAGCAGTCGATCCTCGAGTGTGTCCGCACCGGCAAGACGACGATCCCGGAGATCGTCGCGGTCATCTACCGTGGGCTGGATCCCCGGCTCATCAAGGCCGCGTCGCTCTCGGTGGCGGCGCACGTCGAGCATCTGGTCGAGCGAGGCCTTGTCCGCTGCGAGGGTCCGCTTTTTGACCCGGAACACCTTTCCTTGACCTGACCGGAAGCTTGGTGCCGCGTGCCTTTGCCCGGCCGTGCAGCGCTGCGGCGTTCGGCACCGACGCTTCCAGTCGCGCGTGAAGCTCGGTGTAGAAGTCCCGCACGCGCTGGGCGTTGCGGCCGAAATCGTATCGCCCGTAGCGCGACAGCGAGCGCACGTCGATCCGGGTCTGTCGGCCATCGCCCTCGATCCGCACGACGACGTCGTCGACGAACCCCAGGATGAGCGTGCGGTCTTCCGCTTCGATGTGGCCGGACGTACGCCCGCGCTCGGGCGGTTCCTCGGCGACGACCCGCCAATGCAGCCGGCGGGCAGCCTCGCCGACGGCGTCGAACACTTCTTCGGCGGGACGGTTGACGAGCATGGCCTGGAGCTGGGGGAAAGCCTGAGCCTGTTGGGCGGCATAGCGGGCGCCGGGATACGCTACAGGGTTGGCGCCCTTGGCGCGGTCGCGTCCCAGAGCGGCGAACTCGGGCGGATGCTCGGTATCGGTGGTCACGTCGTTGAGGTGCGGCATCCGGAGATAGAACGGCACCACGCTCGCCGGCCATGCAAAAATCGCAAGGCTTACTAGGATGCCGGCGGTGGCGCTCCATGCCCCGGCCGCGCCACGGCGCCAGATCACGACGGTCGCGCCGATCCCGAGCAGGAGCGCCAGGACGGCGCCGCCGAACGCAGTAGCAACGAGCCCCCCCGCGAGCGGCGTATCCATGCGGCCGAAGCGGTGCAGGACCAGCGCGAACAGGATGATCGACGCGCTGAACAGGGCGACCCGGCGCGACCAGGACGCGAGCGCGGTGCGGGGATATGGAGCGAGGGTCGCCATGGGTCGTCGGATCGTCCCTGGAACGGGCTCTGCACCAATGATGGATCTGTACGCCGTGACGTCAAAGACTTTGTCAGCGTCGGCCACAAGCGCTACTGATTACATCAGATTCTCCTCAAAAACAGGATGCGTTCCATGGCCACGCTCACCAATTTTGCGGCTCGCGACGTTGAGACGCTGCTGCATCCCGCGACCAACCTCGCGACGCACCGCATCAGTGGGCCGCTGCTGCTCGAGCGCGCCGAGGGTATCCACGTCTGGGATTCGACAGGCAAGCAGTACATCGAGGGTCTGGCGGGACTGTGGTGCACGGCGCTCGGCTACGGCAACGCCGAACTGGTCGAAGCGGCGCGCGAGCAGATGACCAAGCTGTCCTTCACGCATCTTTTCGGCGGGCGCAGCCACGAACCGGCGATCCAGCTCGCGGAAAAGATCAAGGAGATCTCGCCGATCCCGACCTCGAAGGTGTTCTTCACGAGTTCGGGCAGCGAAGCCAACGACACCCAGATCAAGCTCGCGTGGTATTACAACAATGCCCGCGGCAAGCCGAAGAAGAAGAAGATCATCTCGCGGATGCGCGCCTATCACGGCGTGACGATCGCCGCCGGCAGCCTGACCGGCCTGCCGATCTTCCACGCCGATTTCGATCTGCCGATCGCGGGCATCCTGCACACCGACGCGCCCCACTACTACCGCAACGCCCGCGACGGCGAGACCGAGGAGGAGTTCGCCTCGCGGCTTGCGGGCAAGCTCGAGGCGATGATCGAGCGGGAAGGCGCTGATACGATCGCGGCCTTCATCGCCGAGCCGGTGATGGGCGCCGGCGGCGTGATCGTGCCGCCGAAAACGTACTTCGAGAAGGTGCAGGCGATCCTGCGCCACTACGACATCGCGTTCATCGCCGACGAGGTGATCTGCGGCTTCGGGCGCACCGGCAATATGTGGGGCACCCAGACCTTCGGGATGCAGCCGGACACGATCTCGATGGCGAAGGCAATCACCTCCGCCTACATGCCGCTCGGCGCTGTCACGGTGCCGGAGCACGTCTATGAGGCGATGATCGACGAGAGCAAGAAGCTCGGCGTGTTCGCCCATGGGTTCACGTATTCCGGGCATCCCGTGGCGTCGGCCGTCGCGGTCAAGACGCTGGAGATCTATGAGCGCATCGATATCGTCGGCATGGTGCGCAAGGTGGCGCCGACGTTCATGGGCCGCTTGAAGGCGCTCGATGCGCACCCGCTGGTTGGTGAGACGCGTGGCGTCGGTCTCATCGGTGGCGTCGAGCTGGTCAAGGACAAGAAGAGCCGCCAGTCGTTCGATGTGCGCCAGGGCGTCGGCGCCAAGGTCAGCGTGTTCGCGCAGGAGGAAGGCCTGATCTGCCGCGCGATCGCCGGCGACACGATCGCGCTCTGCCCGCCGCTGGTGATCACCGCCGAGCAGATCAACCAGATGTTCGATTGCCTGACCCGCGCACTCGATCGCGGCCTCGACTGGGCCCGCAAGGAAGGCGTGGTGGGGTAGAGGCGGGTTGCTTTTTACCGCCGGCACGAAAGACTTCTCTAATACAATCCGCGGCGGGTGGTGAGGGCGCGGGCGTCGTCGCCGCGGGGCGCGGCGCTCGGCGGCTGACCTTCCTGATCGGCGGGTTGCTGCGGCGCGAAGCCGCCGGTCTCGTCGGTGAAGCCGATGATGGATTGCGGGTCATCCGGCTCCTCGTCCGGCTTGAACGCCTCCAATACGCTCTTGGCGTCACCCACCTGCGCCCGCAGGCCCGTCGATGGGTTCACGCGGATCAGCTTGATCCCCGGCGGGATGCGGAACGGCGTCGCCGGCTTGTCGGCGAGCGCGAGCTTCATGAACGAGCCGAAGATCGGCACGGCGACGGCGCCGCCGGTCGCTTCCTTGCCCATCGGTTTGGGCGAATCGTACCCGACGAACACGCCGACCACGAGATCGGGCGAATAGCCGACGAACCAGGCGTCCTTTGAATCGTTCGTGGTCCCGGTCTTGCCGGCGATCGGCTTGCCGATGGACCGCAGCGTCGAGGCTGTGCCGCGCTGGACCACGCCCTCCAGCATCGAGGTCATCTGGTAGGCGGTGTGCGGGTCGATGATCTGCAAGCGGTCGTCGTCGAGCTCCGGCTCGGACTGTCCGCTCCAGCTCTCCTGCTGGCAGTTGCCGCAGCCGCGCGCGTCGTGCCGCCAGACGGTCTTGCCGTCGCGGTCCTGGATCCGATCGATGAACGTCGAGCGAACCTGCCGGCCGCCGTTGGCGAGGCTCGCGTAGGCGGTCGTCAGCTTCAGCAGCGTCGTCTCGCCGGCGCCGAGCGCCATGGAGAGGACCGGCGTCAGGTCATCGTAGATGCCGAAGCGGCGCGAATATTCGCCGACCAGCGGCATCCCCATGTCCTGGGCGAGGCGCACCGTCATCAGGTTGCGCGAATGCTCGATGCCGACGCGCAGCGTCGTCGGGCCATAAAACTGTCCGCTGTAGTTGCGCGGCTTCCAGACGTCGAGACCGGCGCCCTGTTCGATGGTGATCGGGGCGTCGAGGATGACGCTCGTCGGCTTATAGCCATTGTCGAGAGCGGCGGCGTAGACGAACGGCTTGAACGATGAGCCGGGCTGGCGGCGCGCCTGCCCGGCGCGGTCGAACTGGCTGAGCGCGAACGAAAAGCCGCCGACGATCGCCAGCACGCGACCGGTGTGCGGGTCCATCACGACCATGCCGCCGCCGACTTCGGGGATCTGCATCAGCGACCAGGCGCCCTGCTTGTTGTCGGGATCCTTGGGCGCCACGTAAACGACGTCGCCGACGTTGAGGACGTCGCCCGCGCCCGGCTGCTTGCCCGGTTTCTTGATCGCCCATTTGATCTCGTCGTAGGGGACCTCCGCGGCCAGCCGGTCCGCCACCAGACTGCCGTCCTGGCGGCGCTGGGGCCTGAGGCCGACGACGGCCTTCTCGCGCGCGATCTGCAGCACGACGCCGAGACGCCAGGGATCGATATCGCCCGGCACGTCGATGGCGCCGAGCGGGACACCCCAGTCGCCGGCAACTTCGATCTTCTCGACCGGCCCGCGCCACCCCTGCTTGCGATCGAAGGCGACCAGCCCTTCGATCAGCGAGCGGCGCGCCAAGCCCTGAAGGCGTGGCGACAGCGTCGTGCGAACGGACAAGCCGCCGCGGTAGAGGCCGTCTTCGCCGAACTGCTCCATTCCGACCAGAGTGCGGCGTACTTCTTCGGCGAAATAGTCGGCGGCGTGGATCTGCGTGCCGAACGGCCGGATATTGACGGTCAGCGGCTTGGCGGCGGCGGCGGTCGCCTGCGCCTCGGTGATGTAGCCGTTCTCGGCCATCAGGCCGATGATGGCATTGCGCCGGGAGGTTGCTTCCTTGGTGCGCCGGAACGGGTGGTAGTTGTTCGGGCCCTTCGGAAGCGCGGCGAGATAGGCCATCTCCTCGATCTCGAGATCCTTCAGCTCCTTGTTGAAGTAGTTGAGCGAGGCCGCCGCGACGCCGTAAGCGCCGAGGCCGAGGTAGATCTCGTTCAGGTAGAGCTGGAGGATCTTGTCCTTGTCCATCGCCCGTTCGATGCGGATCGCGAGGATGGCTTCCTTGAGCTTGCGCTCCACCGTCCGGTCGCTCGACAGAAGGAAGTTTTTCGCAACCTGCTGGGTAATGGTCGAGGCGCCTTCAGCGCGGCGGTCGCGCCGCTGTATCATGTTCATTGCGGCTTTGTAGCCGGCACGCATCATGCCCGCGGGGTCGATGCCGTTGTGATCGTAGAAACGCTTGTCCTCGGCGGAGAGGAAGGCGCCGATAAGCAGGTTCGGCACGGTATTGATGGGCACGAAAATGCGCCGCTCCTTCGCGTATTCGGCGATCAGGGAGCCGTCATGGGCGTGAATGCGGCTCATGACGTTGGGCGAGTAGTTGTTGAGGCTCTCATAGCTCGGCAGATCGCTCGAGGCGCGCCACAGGAAGTAGCCGCCGACGGCCGAGCCGGCGAGGAAGAGCACGACGCCGGACGCGAAGGTAAATCCGAGGAGGCTCAGCAGCAGGCTGCGGCGCTTGCGTCTCGGCTTGCGCGGTACGGGCGGCAGTATCTGCGGCGCTCTCATCTGGTTCAGGCGGTCCGGTCACACATGTGGTTCTGTCTACGGTCTTTCCCGCCCATGGCGGCAGCGCCGAGCCGACCCTCTCCCCCGCCCGGGCACCCAGAAGCACGATGCCGTTGGGTGCCCAGGCGGAGGAGCGGGCGATGCCAGCTTGACCTGCAAAGGTCTAGCCCCCCGAATCCGGAGAAGCAAGCACGCCTCACGGTATCCCAAGTGGTTGCAATCGAATGTGTCAATAGCGGGTCCAGGCCACGGAATTCACAGGCCTGTCGCGCCTCGCCTGCGGACCTCAGTGGTATGACGGAGCGTATACGGTTTCAAGCCTGATAGGCCCCGTGGAATGCGCTTGCGAACGCCGTTTAAGGGTGTCTTGCGCCGCCGCGCGAAGGCGGTGAGACTTGCGGCGTCGAGGATCGGGAAAACGAGGGAACCGCCATGGATATCGAGGACCAGCGCAGCACGGGCCGCCAGATCCTGAAGGAGGTCATCGGGGCCACCTACCTGGAGCGACGCGACGCATCCACAAATGATTTCAACCGGCCGCTGCGGGAGTTCTCCGAGACGTACGCATTCGGCGACATCTGGGCGCGGCCGGGCCTGCCGCGCAAGGTGCGCAGCATGTTGTGCATGGCGATGCTGACGGCGATGGGCAAGCCCGCCGAGCTGCGCCTGCACGTCAACTCGGCGATCAACAACGGCTGCACTGTCGAGGAGATCCAGGAGGTGCTGTATCAGACGGTCGCCTACTGCGGCATTCCCGCGACCATCGAGGCGTTCAAGGTCGCCGAGGAGGTGCTGGCGGAGCGGGGTTTGATGAAGCCCAAGGGGTGACCGGCGGGGCGCCCGCTTTTTCGCAAGTCCGCTCCAAGCCCGCTCCATGAACCATCGCTGAATGTTGCATTCAGAGCGAGTTCAAGCGCCAGGGACGATCGTCGGGCGGCCCTGAGGTGAAGAAGACTCCCCGGCATAACGGTTGAGGCGCGGAGTTCAGGGGCTCCGCGCCTCAAGTTCGTGTGGCGAAGGTAGATCCGCTCCGGGTTACGCGTGGTTGAAGACGCGCAGCGGGCGCAGCTCGCCCCGTTCGATCTCACAGAGCGCAATCAACGTGCCCTTCGACAGTGCGAACGCCTCCCCGCTCATGACCGGCGCATCGCGGCCGCGCAGCAGGACGGTCTGCCCGCGCGCCAGACGCGCGGCGTCGGATTGCGACACGGTCACCTCCAGCAGCTCGGCCAGCGCGCTCTCGACCGGGCGGAGCATGGTCTTGATCTCGATGCCGCCGTCGTCGAGGTTGGCTGCATCCTCGAGTTCGGTGAGCGTGACCGCCTGCGTCTCGCGGAATGGCCCGACCCGGGTGCGGCGCAGCGCGATGACGTGGCCGAAGCAGCCGAGCGTGCGGCCAATGTCGCGGGCGATGGCGCGGACGTAGGTGCCGCGGCCGCATTCGGCCTCGAAAACCGACGTCAGCGGATCGGGCATATCGACGAGTTCGAGCCGGTCGATCTGCACCGGGCGCGCTTCGAGTTCTACGGCTTCGCCCTGGCGCGCGAGATCGTAGGCGCGCTGGCCGTCGATCTTGATCGCGGAGAACGCGGGCGGCGTCTGCATGACCTCGCCGATGAAGGTCGGCAGCAGCGCCTCGATCGCGTCGCGGCTGGGGGCGACGTCGCTGCGCTCGACGACCTGGCCTTCGGCGTCATCGGTATCGGTCTCGGCGCCCCACCGCACGGTGAAGCGGTAGGATTTCTGCCCGTCGACCGCGAAGGGCACGGTTTTCGTCGCCTCGCCGAGCGCGATCGGAAGGATGCCGGTGGCGAGCGGATCGAGGGTGCCGGCGTGGCCCGCCTTCTGCGCCTGGAACAGCCAGCGCACCTTGCCGACGGCCTGCGTCGACGTCATGCCGACAGGCTTGTCGAGGATGACCCAGCCGTTGATCGGATTGCCCTTCTTGCGCCGTGCCAATTTATGTCGATTCGCCCTCTTCACGTCGCGCCGCACCTTGTGGCTGTCGAGCAGACGGTCGATGCGCGTCGCCTCCTCGAAACTCTCGTCCTGCGGAAGCGGATGTCCGGCGCGAACTTGAGGTTCACGGCGTGGGCGACTTCGCCGCGGATGAAGTGCTTGTTGCGCTTGAGCGCGGCGATCACCGGGCCGACGTCGTGGCCGCCGAGCGGCATCACGTAGACGGTCGCGAGCTTAGATCGGGCGACATCCGCACTTCGGGAATCGTGATCACGTGCGGCGGCCAGCACGTCGTCGTGGATGTCGCCGCGCGCGAGCATTCGGCCAGCCTGTGGCGGATCAGCTCGCCGACCCGCAGCATGCGCTGCGACGGTCCGCTTGCAGGGCCGCGCCCGCGCTCGGTTTGTGCTTTGCCATGTCGTCATCTGGCGGCGGGTTCGGACCGGCGCCAGCTCCCAATTCAAAATGCCGAGAATGCCATGGATGCGAAGGGCGGATGCGCGCGAACGCGCATCCGCCACGCAGTGACGTGCCTCAGAGCGACCGCGCGATCGTCTCGACCTTGAAGCACTCGATCTCGTCGCCCTCGCGGATGTCCTGGTAGTTGGCGAAGGCCATGCCGCACTCCTGGCCGGCCGGCACCTCGCGGACATCGTCCTTGAAGCGCTTGAGGATCGACAGCGTGCCCTCGTGGATGACGACGTTGTCGCGCAGCAGGCGCACCTTGGCGCCGCGCTCGACCTTGCCCTCGGTGACGAGGCAGCCCGCGACCTTGCCGACTTGGAGATGTTGAACACCTGCATGATCGTGGCGTTGCCGAGGAAGATCTCGTGCATGGTCGGCGCGAGCAGGCCGGACATGGCCGCCTTCACGTCGTCGACGAGGTCGTAGATGATCGATGTAGTAGCGGATCTCGACGCCGTCGCGGTCGGCCGCCAGCTTGGCCTGCGCGTTGGCGCGGACGTTGAAGCCGACGATGACCGCCTTCGAGGCGTTGGCGAGCGCGACGTCGGATTCGGTGATGCCGCCGACGCCCGAATGCACGATGCGCGCCTCGACCTCGTCGGTGCCGAGCTTCTTCAGCGCACCCGCGATCGCCTCGACCGAGCCCTGCACGTCGCCCTTGACGACCAGCGTGAACTCCTTGCGGCCGGTCTCCTTGAGCTGCTGCATCATCTGCTCGAGCGTGCGCGGCGTGCCGGCCGAGCCGAGCGTCTCGCGCCGCTTGCGGATGCGGTAGTCGGTGATCTCGCGGGCGCGCGCCTCGCTCTCGACGACGGCGAACTGGTCGCCGGCCTCGGGCGCGGAGATCGAAGCCCAGGACCTCGACCGGCACCGAGGGCCCGGCCGCGGCGATCGTCTGGCCGTGATCGTCGATCAGGGCGCGCACGCGGCCCCAGGCCGTGCCGGCGACGACGATGTCGCCGACGCTGCAGCGTGCCGCGCTGCACGAGCACGGTGCCGACCGGGCCGCGGCCGCGCTCGAGCTTGGCCTCGATCACGACGCCTTCGGCGGAGCGGTCGGGGTTGGCCTTGAGCTCGAGCAGCTCGGCCTGCAGGAGGATCGCCTCGAGCAGCTTGTCGAGGTTGGTCCGCTTCATCGCCGAGACCTCGACCTCGAGCGTCTCGCCCGACATGCTCTCGACGACGATCTCGTGCTGCAGAGAGCTCGGTGCGCACGCGGTTGGGATCGGCGCTGCGGCTTGTCGATCTTGTTGATGGCGACGATGATCGGCACGCCGGCGGCCTTGGCGTGGTTGATCGCCTCGACCGTCTGCGGCATGACGCCGTCGTCGGCCGCGACGACCAGCACGACGATGTCCGTCACCTTGGCGCCGCGCGCGCGCATGGCGGTGAACGCCTCGTGGCCCGGCGTGTCGATGAAGGTGATCTTCTGGCCGTCGGCGCGTCGTCACCTGGTAGGCGCCGATGTGCTGCGTGATGCCGCCGGCCTCGCCGCTCGCGACGTTGGTGTGGCGGATGGCGTCGAGCAGCGACGTCTTGCCGTGGTCGACGTGGCCCATGATGGTGACGACGGGCGCGCGCGGCTGCAGGTTCTCGCTCGGTCTCCTTGGCGCCGATGAAGCCTTCCTCGACGTCGGCCTCGGAGACGCGCTTGGGCGTATGGCCGAACTCCTGCACGATCAGCTCGGCGCGTGTCGGCGTCGATCACGTCGTTGATCTTGTGCATCGCGCCCTGCTTCATCAGGAAGCTTGATGACGTCGACGGAGCGCTCCGTCATGCGGTTGGCGAGTTCCTGGATGGTGATGACCTCGGGGATCGATCACCTCGCGCATGATCTTCTCGCGCGGCTGCTGGATGCCCATCGCGCGCAGCTGCTCGCGCTCGCGCTTGCGCTTCAGCGAGGCCAGCGAGCGCTCGCGCTGCTCCTCGTTGAAGGCGTTGTTGATGGTGAGCTTGCCGCGCTCGCGGCTTCTCGTCGGCGACCTTGACCGGGGCTCGGGCGCGCGCTTAGATTGCCGCCCTTCTTCTTGCTGCGCGCGTCGTCCTCGGCGTCTCGTCGGCCGATCGGCCGCCGCTGCGGCACTGCGCCTTCAGGCGTCCGCGTGCCTCGCCGGGCTTGCCGGTCTCGCGCGTGCCGCTGGGCCGCGCCTTCGGCGGTGGCGCCGCCGGTCCTTGCGGCGGTGCTGTGCGGCGTCGGACTCTCGGCGCTGCGGTCGCAGGTGCCGCGGGAGCCTCGGCGGGCGCCGGCTCTGGTTCGGGCCTCCGGCCGCGCGACGTTCCTCGGCCTCCTTGGCGAGTAGCGCTTCGCGTCGACGCGCAGCCGCTCATCCTCGGCGCGCTTCTTGGCCTCTTCATCGGCGCGGACTTTTCGTCGGTGCCGGCCTGCTCGAGCGCCTTGCGGCGTGCGTCGAGTTCGCCCGCGGAGAGATCGCCGAGCTTGGCGCCGCCAGCCTGGCCGCCGGCACCGCCGGAGCGGCCACCGCGCACCTCTTCCTCGGCTCCACCCGGCCCCGAGATCGTCCGGCGCTTCTTGCGCTCGACCACGACCACGTTCTTGCGGCCGTGGCTGAAGCTTTGCTGGACGTGCCCCGAGTCGATCGGTGCGCTTCAAGCTCAGCGGCTTGCGTGCGCCGCCCCTTGGGCCTTGTCCGGTGGTTTCTTTGGTCTCACTCATGCCTGTTCCGATCTCGCCCTTGATCCCGGCTCACTGTGCGGATGAGCGGAAGCCGGCGCACGATAGCGCTGCAACCGCTCGGCCTCGCGTGAAAACCTGGTGGCTGCACCGCCACGTGCCAGTGCAGCATGTACCACATTTGATCGCCCGATGGCCAAGCTCAATTCGGTTGACGACAGGCAATTGACGATGCGCGATTTCGCGCCATTTTCCGGTTTTGCCGGGCCCGCAGCCGTCAGGGCGGACACCAACCTTCGGTCGAGCTTCTCGACCCCGTCGGCGGCCGCATCGCTGGCATGCAGCAGGTAGGCGCAGCCGCCCCGTTGAACGGCGATTTCGACCTTGGTGAACCCGGTCGTCAGCGAGCCCGGCCTTGTTGGCGAGGCTCAACGCTTCGATGACGCGCTTGACGAGAAGCTGCTCGACGAGGTCGGCAAGGCCGTCGGGGACGACGACCGGTCGTTTCAGGCTGCGCTGGAAGGCGCCCTTGCGGGCTGCTTCGACGACCACGGCACGGTTGCCCGTGAGCCACACCCCGCGGCCCGGCAGACGGCGGCCGACGTCGGGGACGATTGTTCCGTCGGGGCCGGCAACGAAGCGCAGACCGTCCTCGGGCGTCAGCGGCTCGCGCGTGAGCGCACAGGTCCGCTCGGCGTCCGCCTTGTCGGCGGCGCCGGCATCCGTGTCGC
The DNA here is from genome assembly GCA_963775035.1 of uncultured Alphaproteobacteria bacterium. Taxonomy (GTDB): domain Bacteria; phylum Pseudomonadota; class Alphaproteobacteria; order Rhizobiales; family Hyphomicrobiaceae. The sequence goes on from CAVZHG010000013.1 coordinate 65,882, forward strand.
GCTCTCGTGCGTTGACACCCATACCCGGTCTGATCGCTCCTTCAGCATATCCGGATCACGTCTTCGCGGGGGCATCGGCCCCAGCGTCGGCGGTTTCCGGCGTGGCTTCCTCGACGGCAGGCTCGGGCGGCGCAATGTCCTCCGCGGTGATCCAGCCCGCCTCGACCCGGGCCGCGAGGATCATCCCTTCGGCGTCCTTGCGGCTGATGTCGAACCCTTCGAACGCGCCCTTGTGCTTGACCGCCTCGCTGTCCTTTTCCTTCTTCCGCTCGGTCCAGCCGACGAGGTCGTCCGTCGCGCAATCCGCGAGGTCCTCGATGGTCTTGATGCCGGCCTCGCCGAGCGCGACCATGACCGCGGTGGTGACGCCTTCGATCTTGGCGAGATCGTCGGAGACGCCGAGCTCGATGCGCTTGGCGTCGCGCTCGGCCTCGATCTTGGCAAGGTATTCACGCGCGCGGGTCTGGATCTCGACCGCGGTATCCTCGTCGAAGCCCTCGATGTGGGCGATTTCGGAGGGATCGACGAACGCGACTTCTTCGGCCGAGGCGAAGCCTTCGGTGGCAAGGAGCTGCGCGATCACCTCGTCGACGTCGAGCGCCTCCATGAAGATCTGCGACCGCTCGGTGAATTCCTTCTGGCGGCGTTCGCTCTCTTCCTGGTCGGTGAGGATGTCGATGTCCCAGCCGGTGAGCTGCGAAGCGAGCCGCACGTTCTGGCCGCGCCGGCCGATCGCCAGCGAGAGCTGGCTTTCCGCGACGACGACTTCGATGCGGCTCGAATCCTCGTCGAGCACGACCTTGGAAACTTCCGCCGGCGCCAGCGCGTTGACGACCAGCGTCGCCGCGTCGGCGTTTTCGGGATACTGGATGATGTCGACCTTCTCGCCCTGCAGCTCGGCGACGACCGCCTGCACGCGCTGGCCGCGCATCCCGACGCAGGCGCCGACCGGATCGATCGACTTGTCGCGCGAGATGACGGCGATCTTGGCGCGCGAACCGGGGTCGCGAGCGACCGCCATGATGCGCACGATGCCGTCGTAGATCTCCGGCACTTCCATCGCGAACAACTTGGCCATGAATTCGGGGCGGGTGCGCGAGAGGAATATCTGGGGCCCGCGCTGTTCGCGGCGCACGTCGTAGATGTAGGCGCGGACGCGGTCGCCGAGGCGGACGTTCTCGCGCGGGATCATTTCGTCGCGGCGGATGATGCCTTCGGCGCGGCCGAGATCGACGATGACGTTGCCGTATTCGACGCGCTTCACCGTGCCGTTGACGATCTCGCCGATGCGGTCCTTGTACTCGCTGAACTGGCGCTCGCGCTCGGCCTCACGGACCTTCTGGACGATCACCTGCTTGGCATTTTGAGCCGCGACGCGGCCGAACTCGAGCGGCGGCAGCTTGTCGATGAACGTGTCGCCGACCACGGCATCGGGCTTGCGCTTCTTGGCGTCCGCGATGTTGATCTGCTGGTTGTCGTTCTCGACCTCGTCGGCGACCGTCACGACGCGCGTAAGATGCGTCTCGCCGGTGCGCGGGTCGATCTCGCAGCGAATGTCGTTCTCGGCGCCATAACGCGCCTTGGCGCCTTTTTGCAGCGCCTCTTCCATCGCCTGGATGACGATCTTGCGATCAATCGATTTCTCGCGTGCGAGAGCGTCTGCGATCTGCAGCAACTCCAAACGGTTCGCACTGATGCCTGCCTGAGCCATGCCTTGGCACCCTCACTTCATCTTGCTGGCGTCGACTTGCTTCGTATCCGATTTGGCCTGCCCCTTCGAGGGCCGGCCGGCACGTGGCTTGCCGGACTTGCCGGCGTTTGTTCCTGTCTCTTTGGCGCCGCCACCCTTGGCGCGCCGCAGTGCATCCCGAACCAGTTCGTCCGTCAGGACCAGCTTTGCCGACCCGATCAGCGCCACCGGCAGACCGATGATCTGCCGGCCGTGCTCGCTGTCCTCGATCTCGATCCGCGCTTCGCCGTCCTCGTAGCCTTCGATTGCGCCGCGAAACCGCTTGCGGCCCGAAATCGTTTCCTTGAGCTCGATCTTGGCCTCGTAGCCCGCCCACCGTTCGAAATCGGCGGGCCGAACCAGCGGGCGATCGATGCCGGGAGAAGAAACCTGCAACCGGTAGGCGCCTTCCACGGGATCGTGAACATCGAGCAGCGGTGAGATCGCGTGAGAAACGGCCTCGCAGTCTTCAACCGCCATCCGGCCGTCCGAACGTTCCGCCATGATTTCCAGGATTGCGTCGTTGCCGCCCATCAGGCGGACCAGCACGAGGCGATAGCCCATGCTTTCGAGAACCGGCTCAATCAGGGCCGCAACGCGCGCAGCCACGCCGATCTCAACAACAAAACGCGCTTCATCTCCCGGACCGCTCAAGCGCTCCATCCGTGCCCGGCTGTCATTTACGATTGTGCTCTACCGAAATCCCAAAACAAAAAGAGCGGACCCAACGGGCCCACTCTCAGAGTTGAGATGATCATGAGCAATCACAAGATAGCGAGCCTTGGAGCGGCTTGCAAGTGCCTTTTGCGGGGTTGTCTGGCGGACTGCCGGGAAACCGCGCAGGACCGTGGACTTACGCGCGCGGCCAGGTGGTACGGGAACGCTCGAATCGGCACGGGAAGACCGCTCACGCGTTCTTGAAACTTGGTTTCCGCTTCTCGACGAAGGCGGCCATGCCCTCTTTCTGGTCCTCGGTCGCGAACATGGCGTGGAAGACGCGGCGCTCGAAGCGGATGCCCTCGGTGAGCGTCGTCTCGAAGGCGCGATTGACCGATTCCTTGGTCATCATGGAGATGACGGTCGACTTGCCGGCGATAAGACTGGCGATCTTGAGCGTTTCCTCGATCAGCTTGTCGGCGGGCACGACGCGGCTGACGAGCCCGCACTTGTTGGCTTCATCAGCGTCCATCATGCGACCGGTGAGGCACATGTCCATGGCCTTCGCCTTGCCGACGAAGCGTGCGAGCCGCTGCGTGCCGCCGGCGCCGGGCATGACGCCGAGGTTGATTTCGGGCTGGCCGAATTTCGCGGTGTCGGCGGCGATGATGAAGTCGCACATCATGGCGACCTCGCAGCCGCCGCCGAGTGCGTAGCCGGCCACCGCCGCGATCACCGGCTTTCTCGCCCGCGCGACGCGGTCCCAACTGCCGATGAAGTCCTCCTTGTAGGCCGACATGTAGGTCTTCGACTGCATCTCCTTGATGTCGGCGCCGGCAGCGAACGCTTTCTCGCTCCCCGTGAGGACGATGCAGCCGATCTTGTCGTCGGCTTCGAAGCCGTCGATGGCGGTCGAGAGCTCGGCGATCAGTGCCGCGTTGAGCGCATTGAGCGCGGCCGGCCGGTTGAGCGTGATGAGGCCGACCTCGCCCCGCGTCTCGACTGTTATGTTGGTGTAGGCCATTGGGCACCTCTCTACAGTGTCGTTTTTGGGGATCGTTCGTGCCTACCGCTGCCAGAGTTACCGCTGCCAGTGTTACCGCTGGCAGATTGGGCAGAAGAATGTCGATCGTCCGGCCTGGACGCTGCGGCGCACCTTGCCCCGGCAGGCCGGCGTCACGCAAGGCTCGCCTTCGCGGCCGTAGACGTGGAAACGGTGCTGGAAGTAGCCCATCGAGCCATCGGTCTGCTGGTAGTCGCGCAAGGTCGAGCCACCGGCCTCGATCGCCTCGGTGAGGATTGCCTGGATGTGCGGGATCAGCGCGCTGGTGCGGGCGTTGGGTTTGCCCGTGGGAGTCGCGAGGCAGGCGGCGGCGCGCGCGGGATTGAGGCGCGTACGAAAGAGTGCTTCGCAGACATAGATATTGCCGAGCCCGGCGACGATGCGCTGGTCGAGCAGGAAGCTCTTCAAGTCGCTGCGGCGGCCGGCGGCATTCTGGGCGAGCAGGACCGGCGTAAGGTCCGGCCCGAGCGGTTCGACGCCGAGGTCAGCCAGCAGCGGATGCTCCATGAGGAACGCCGACGTCGTGAGATCCATCAGGCCGAATCGGCGCGGGTCATTGTAGACGATCTCGATACCGCTCGCGAGGCGGAGGACGACATGATCGTGTGCGCCGCGGTCGCCTTGGTTATGCGTGAACTCGCCGAGCTGGCCCTTCTTTTTACCCTGCCCGATGATGCTGACGCGGCCGCTCATGCCGAGATGGACGATGAGGACGGCGCCGTCGTCGAGGTGCGCGAGGAGATACTTGGCGCGCCGCGTCAGCGTCTCGACCGTGCGGCCCGTTAGCCGTGCGCTGAAATTCTCGGGAAACGGAATGCGCAGATCGGCGCGGCGCTGCTCGACGCGCACGATCCGCTGGCCGACGAGCACGGGCTCGAGGCCGCGCCGGACCGTTTCGACTTCGGGCAGCTCGGGCATAATTCAGGCTCCGGGTTCATGTTCCGGGATCGCCGGTGGGCGAGGCCCTTGCGGCGCCACTCGTCGCAGGCCGTTGAAGGGTCTCGCGATCCGCCTATATGCAACCTCAGGTGCTGGGGCTCAACCAAAAGGAGGACGTCCCCTTGCAAGCTGTAGAAATCCAATCGCACGCCCGCAAGATGTTGGAAGTACACGGGGGCCAGGCGATCCTGGAGGCCACGCGCAAAGCCAAGACCTGCGAGCAGACGGGCGACGACGCGGGAGCGTCGGATTGGCGGCGGATCGAGAGCGCGCTGCGGCAGATGCGCGGCCCACGCGAGACCTGAGGCGGCGCCAGCCACGCAAACCGAGTGCGGATTTGCCCGCTTCCATGGCCGGGATGGCGGCCCTATGGTGCGCGCATGACGGGCTCTCCTGATGACAAACGCGGCGCGCCGGGCACTTCGGCCGGCGCCACCACCTTCGGCTTTCGCGCGGTCGCGGAGGGCGAGCGTCAGGGGCTGGTAAATCAGGTGTTCAGCGGCGTCGCCGAGCGCTACGACCTGATGAACGACTTGATGTCCGGGGGCCTGCACCGCCTCTGGAAGGACGACCTGATCATCCGGCTCAATCCGCCAAGGAGCGCCACGCCGTTCCGGCTGATCGACGTCGCCGGTGGCACCGCCGATATCGCGCTCCGGGCGCTTGCCGCCGGTGGGCCCGGAGTGAGCGCGGTCGTCTGCGACATCAGCCCGGAAATGCTGGCCGTAGGGAAGCGCAAGATCGCCGAGGCAGGCCTTGCCGCCCGTGTCGGCACCGTCGTCGGCAACGCCGAGGCGCTGCCCTTCGCCGACCGGTCGTTCGACGCCTATACGATCGCCTTCGGCATCCGCAACGTCACCCACATCGACCGGGCGCTGGCCGAGGCCTACCGGGTGCTGCGGCCGGGCGGGCGGTTCCTGTGCCTCGAGTTCTCGCACGTCGACGTGCCGATCCTCGACAAGTTCTACGATTTCCACTCCTTCGAGGTCATCCCGCGCCTCGGCGCGATCGCCGCGGGGGCCGCTGAGCCTTACCGCTATCTGGTCGAGAGCATCCGCAACTTTCCGAATCAGCAGGCCTTCGCGCGGCTGGTGACGGGGGCCGGATTCGGCCGCGTCGACGTCCGCAACCTGACCGGCGGCATCGCCGCCATTCATTCCGGATGGCGCATATAATATATTGATCTATATATATTTATTCTGATTCATGGGCATTGCATGAAATGCGTGTATCCACGCCAATATTAAACCTCTAGTTGCGCTTTGAAACGTTTAAATGTTTATTGACGGCTGTCCCAGAAAATCACGCTCGGGTAAGCCCGCCGCAAGCGAACTGTGGTTGGGCTGGGCAGGGAGCTTGGGAATCCGATGGCAGTGCAGTCCTCGTCACGGCAAGGCAGGGCAATCGCCGCGCGAGCGGTGGTGGTCGCGGGGCTGGCGATGTCGCTTGGCGCGTGCTCGCAATCGACCGAGCAGCTATTGGGCGGGTCGCTGAGCGCCGCCGCAGGTGACGACGAGCGCGGCGCCATCGCGGTCGGAACTCGAGAAGGCGACCGAGCACTGGGGCAAAGAGCACGCCAAGTTGCCGCGCGACGGCAAGGCCGCGATGAACTACGCGAAGAACCTGAAGGCGATGGACCGCAAGGCGGAAGCGCTGGCCGTCCTGCAGTCGTCCTATATGTACAACGCGCAGGATCGCGAATTCCTCTCGGAATTCGGCCGTCTCGCCCTCGACCAGGACCAGGCGCCGTTGGCGCAGCAGCTCCTCGAGCGCGCAGACGATCCCGCCAAGCCCGATTGGAAGGTCCTTTCGGGGCGTGGCGCGGCGCTCGCCAAACAGGGCAAGTACAAGGAAGCGATCCCGTTCTTCGAGCGCGCGCACCTGCTGGTGCCGACGCAGGCGAGCGTCATGAGCAACCTCGCGCTGGCCTACACCATGGATGGGCAGGCCAATCGGGCCGAGCCGCTGCTGCGCCAGGCGACGGCTGCCGACGAGGGTGATTCGCGCGTGCGCCAGAACCTGGCGCTGGTGCTGAGGCTTCAGGGCAAAGCCGACGAAGCCGGTCGCGTCGCCATGGGCACGGATCAGCAGCCGGTGATGTCGGCGCCGGTCTCGGTCGTGTCGAACCCGTTGCCACCCGCACGCGTCGCGGCGGCGCCGGCGCTTCGGCCGACCAGGGCGCCCGTCGCAAAGGTGGCGGCGCACGACGCGGACGCCGACCCCGAGGCGGTGATCCGTGCCGCGCTCGACGCCGACATCGCGCAGGACAAGGCGCGTGCCCGCTCGATCTCAACGTCGAGCACGCCACGGCGGTAAGATTTCAGATAGATCGTTGTGGATGACAGACGGCGGCAAACGCTGACGTCTGCTTGGGTTGCCGCCCCTCACCCTGACCCTCTCCCCGCGAGAGCGGGGAGAGGGGAAGATTCTTAGCGGTCGAAGACCGCGAGGTGAGAGCGCGACGGCTAAAGCAACGGACTTTAAATTCACCTCTATTCGAGGCTGGGTGGGGAGTGAATTTCAAGTCCAAAGTTGCTTTAGAACGCTATGACTCTAAAGCGTCTTTGGACCTTAAATGCGACATTGAGGCCGACCCAGGCGTGGGTCGCATTTAAGGTCCGACGCTTTAGGCAGCCCCGCGGCGCCGGGAGGCGTCGCACCGAAGGTGCGCCTCTGGCGCAGGCCGTCGGCGACCGCGGAAGGCGAGAACTCAAAGTCTCGAAACTTCCACTTCCTTCGACGTGATGAACTCGAGCAGCGCCGGCTGGCCCTTCTGCGTCGCCGCGATGCCGCGCTTGATGGCGGCGACGATGTCGCCGGGCTTCTCGACCCGCTCGCCGTAGCCGCCGAAGGCGCGCGCCATGGCCGCGTAGTCGCCGGAGATGTCGGTCGAGCGGTACTTCTCGGTCGAGACCGGCATCACCTTCAGCTCGATCGCCATCGAGAAGTTGTTGAGCAGGATCGACAGGATCGGGATGCGCTCGCGCACCGCGGTCTCGAAGTCCATGCCGGTGAAGCCGATCGCCGCATCGCCCCACACGTTGATGCAGAGCTTGTCGGGCTTGGCGAGCTTGGCGCCCATGGCGAGGCCGAGGCCGTAGCCGAGCTGCGTGGTCTTGCCCCAGCCGATGTAGGAGAGCGGCGTCGTCGGCTTCCAGAACGGCGAGAGCTGGTCGCGCGGGCTGCCGGCGTCGTGCGTGATGATGGTGTTGGCGACGTCGACGGTCTTCTGCAGGTCCCAGAGCACGCGGTAGGGATTGAGCGGCGCGTCGTTGCTGGTGAGCTTCGGCATCCACTTGGCGAGCCACGGCTCGTAGGCGTCCTTGATCTCCGCGGCGACCGCCTTGGCGTCCTTCGGCTTGCCGCCGTGCGAGCTTGTGCACCTCGGCGAGCATGCGCTGCGAGCACGAGCTTGGCATCGCCGACGATGCCGAGCGCCACCGGCACGTCCTTGTTGATGTCGGCGGGATCGAGCGTCGCCTGGATGATCTTGGCGCCCGCCGGCATCTTGACGCCGAAGTTGGTCTCGGTGAACGAGCAGCCGATGCCGAAGATCAGGTCCGACTTGTCGAGGAACGTGCGCACCGCCTGCGGGATGGCGAGGCCGCCGGAGCCGAGCGACAGCGGATGCGTCTCGGGGAAGGCGCTCTTGCCCTCGAGGCTGGTGGTGACGGGGATCGCGAGCAGCTCGGCCAGCTCCTTGAGCTCGGCCCAGGCTTCCGCCCAGTGCACGCCCTGGCCGGCGTAGATGACCGGCCGCTTGGCGGCGACCAGCATCTTGGCGGCTTCGGCGACGGCGTCGAGGTCGGTGCCGGTGCGGATGCGCTGCGGGCGGCACGTAGTCCTTGGGATCGACACTCCTCGCCCAACAGGTCGGTCGGGATCTCGACCAGCACCGGGCCGCCGCGGCCCGAGCTCAGTTGCTGGAAGGCGCGGCGCATGACGTTCGGGATTTCCTTGGCCGCTGGTGATCGGCTCGGCCGACTTGGTGATGCGAGCGCATCGAGACCGAGGCATTGTAGTTGCGCTCGACCCAGGCGATGCGGCGCGCATAGCCCATCGGCATGACCAGGATCGGGATGGACTCGCTGTAGGCCTGGGCGACGCCGCCATAGGCGTTCTCGGTGCCGGGGCCGTGCTGCATGGCGAACACGCCGATCGTCTTGCCGGAGGTGACGCGGCTCATGGCGTCGGCCATGTGCAGGCCGATGCGCTCCTGGCGCACGATGATCGGGCGGATGTCGAACTTGGCGGCGTGCTCGAGGATGTGGTTGACCGGATAGCCGATGATGAACTCGACTCCCTCCTGCTTGAGGATGGTCGCGATTGCATCTCCCACTTTCATGAGGTGTTCCTTCCCTGGTTGGCGCCGGTCGGCGTTCTGTTCTTGGTCAACATCGAAGCACGCCACCGCGCGGCGGCCAAGCATCGCCGAGGTCGGGGACCATCACTTTCGTGCAGATCTGATCCGCTGGAGGGGCCGCTCGCAGGCGCCAGGAGCGTTTCGACAGTCGTTCGGGGGGCGGATGTGCTCGGAAAGGACTTTCTGTACGCCCACATTAACCCACGATAAACCACGATATTCGCGATCTCCGCGCTGTATTTCTCCGAATATACGAAGTATAATATGGATTGCCTCTGGTATGTCAGAAATTTTACTTGAGATTAATCATGTCATATTTAATGTGTTGTTTCCCAGATTGAATTTCTTTCCGCGCAAATCGCGGCTTTTACTCCGTATTAATTTGGCGAGCGTAGTGTCACCTCAAGTTCCGGCGGGTCGTGAGTGACCGACGGACTTCGACCCCCGGGGTCGCGGAGTTAGTCAGAGTGGGAGAGTGATATCATGAAGACCCTCGTTCGTTTCGCGAAGTGCGAGTCCGGCGCCACGGCCATCGAGTATGGCCTGATCGCCGCCCTCATCAGCGTCGGCATCATCGCCGTCGTCACCAACGTCGGCACCGAGATCAAGGCGACGTTCCAGGACGTCGACGACGGCCTCAAGGCCCGCACGAAGTAATTTGGCTGCGCTGGTGGCCATTCGCGCCGCCAGCCACCCGTGCCTCGGATCAGGTCGCTCGCCTCCACAAGGGGCGGGCGGCCTTCCGCTTTTGTGGCCAGCGCGCTCGGCCAGTGCGCTCCGGGGTGCGGCGCCGTCGCCGTCACTATTGAATTTCCGCTGAATTCCGATAGAGGGTAGCGCAAATGCGCCGCGGCCCTTGTGGCGCGGGCGCCAGCGCCGTGTCATCGGACCCCATCCCATCATGACCTCTGCCGACCCATCGCCTGCGACCGCGGCGACCTTCATCAACATCGGCGAACGCACCAACGTCACCGGCTCGGCCAAGTTCCGCAAGCTGATCGAGGCGAACGATTATGCCGCCGCCCTCGCCGTCGCGCGCGAGCAGGTCGAGAGCGGCGCCCAGATCATCGACGTGAACATGGACGAGGGCCTTCTCGACAGCGAGAAAGCGATGACCACGTTCCTCAACATGATCGCGTCGGAGCCGGATATCGCGCGCGTCCCGGTGATGATCGACAGTTCCAAGTGGAGCGTCATCGAAGCCGGCCTAAAGTGCGTTCAGGGTAAACCGATCGTCAATTCGATCAGCATGAAGGAGGGCGAGGAGGCGTTCCTGGCCCAGGCGCGCAAAGTTCGCCGCTATGGTGCCGCGGTCGTGGTGATGGCGTTCGACGAGCAAGGCCAGGCTGATACGGTCGAACGCAAGGTGTCGATCTGCGAGCGGGCCTACAAGCTGCTCACCGAGAAGGTTGGCTTTCCGCCCGAGGACATCGTTTTCGATCCGAACGTTTTCGCCGTCGCGACCGGCATCGACGAGCACAACGGCTACGGCATCGCGTTCATCGAGGCGACCCGGCGGATCAAGGAAGTCTGCCCGCACGCGCACATCTCGGGCGGCGTCTCGAACCTCTCGTTCTCGTTCCGCGGCAACGAGACCGTGCGCCAGGCGATGCATTCGGTGTTCCTCTTCCACGCCATCAAGGCCGGAATGGATATGGCGATCGTCAACGCCGGCCAGCTCCCGGTCTATGACGACATCGAGACCGAGCTGCGCGAGCTGTGCGAGGACGTGATTCTCAACCGCCGCCCCGACGGAACCGACCGGCTGCTCGAGGCAGCCCAGCGGTTCAAGGGCGACGGTACCAGGCGCAAGGAAGCCGATCTCACCTGGCGCGAGACGACGGTCGAGGAGCGTCTCAAGCACGCGCTCGTCCACGGCGTTACCGACTTCATCGAGATCGACACCGAAGAGGCGCGGCAGGGCGTGGCGAAGCCTCTGCATGTGATCGAAGGGCCGCTGATGGCGGGCATGAACGTCGTCGGCGACCTGTTCGGCGCCGGCAAGATGTTCCTGCCGCAGGTGGTCAAATCGGCGCGCGTGATGAAACAGGCGGTGGCCTACCTCCAGCCGTACCTGCAGGCCGAGAAGGAAGCCTCCGGGCTCACCGAGATGCCGGCTGCCGGCAAGATCGTCATGGCCACCGTCAAGGGCGACGTGCACGACATCGGCAAGAACATCGTCGGCGTCGTCCTTCAGTGCAACAACTACGAGGTCATCGACCTCGGCGTGATGGTGCCGGCGGCGAAGATCCTCGAGGTGGCGAAGCGCGAGAAGGCCGACGTCATCGGGCTCTCGGGCCTGATCACGCCGTCGCTCGACGAGATGTGCACGGTCGCCGCCGAGATGGAGCGCCAGGAGTTCAACGTGCCGCTGCTGATCGGCGGCGCAACGACCAGCCGGGTGCATACCGCCGTCAAGATCAGTCCGAACTATCACCGCAATCAGGCGATCCACGTTCTCGATGCGAGCCGCGCGGTCGGCGTGGTGTCGAAGCTCTTGTCCGAAACGGATCGCAACTCCTACGTCGCCGACATTCGCGCCGAGTACGAGAAAGCGCGCAACGCGCATTTCCGCTCGGAGGCCAACAAGCAGCGCATCACACTCGAGGCGGCGCGCGCCAATGCGTTCGCCGCGGACTGGTCGACATTCGATCCGGTGCGGCCGGCGCAGATGGGCGTGCAGCGGATCGCCGCCTACGACCTCGCCGAGCTCGTCCCCTATATCGATTGGACGCCATTCTTCCAGACCTGGGAAATGCGCGGGCGCTATCCGATGATCCTCGAGGACGCGAAGTACGGAGTCGAGGCGCGCAAGCTGCTCGACGACGCCCGCGCGATGCTCGATCGGCTGGTGCGCGAGAAGTGGCTCACCGCCAACGCGGTGTTTGGATTCTGGCCCGCCAATACGGTCGGCGACGACATCGAGGTTTTCGCCGAGGATGGCCGCAACGCGCCGCTCGCGGTGTTTCACACTCTGCGCCAGCAGATCGCGCGCGATCCCGGCCGCAGCCGTGCGCACCTCGCGCTTTCCGATTTCATTGCGCCAAAGGACAGCGGTCGCCAGGATTATATCGGCGCGTTCGCGGTCACGACGGGGATCGGCGAAGAAGCCGCGATCGAAGCGCACATCAAGAAGACCGACGACTACGGGCGGATCATGGTCAAGGCGCTCGCCGATCGTTTGGCCGAGGCGTTTGCCGAGCGGCTGCATGAGCGCGTGCGCCGCGAGTTCTGGGGCTATGGGTCGGACGAGCAGCTGACGAAGCAGCAGATCATCGAGGAAGGCTATCAGGGCATTCGGCCCGCGCCCGGTTATCCGGCGCAACCCGATCACACCGAGAAGGCGACGATCTGGGAACTGCTCGACGTCGAAACGGCGGCGGGAATCTCGCTCACCGAAAGTTTTGCGATGTGGCCGGGCGCGTCGGTCTCGGGGCTCTATTTTGCGCATCCCGACAGCCACTATTTCGGCGTCGGCAAAGTCGAGCGCGACCAGGTCGCCGACTACGCGCGCCGCAAAGGCTGGTCGATCACCGAATGCGAGCGCTGGCTCGCGCCAATCCTCAATTACGATCCGACGAGAAAGTGATTTCGCGGGCCGTCGGCGACCGCGGCAAAAGAAGAACAAAAAAAGCCGGCCAACGGGCCGGCTTTTGACGCGTGGCCATCGCTGCGCGACGGCGGGTACGTGATTAGCGCCTAGTTGGCGGATGCTGTGGTTTGACACGCCAGCGCAATTCGTCGAGGAACCCGAATATCCAGCGGGCGTGACGCGGCCCGGGCGTGCCGGTCGTCGAAGTCGCCCGTCGGGGAGGTGGAAGGCGGCGTGTCAGCATTGGCCACTCCATCATCGTTGAGGAGCCCATTTTGCCCATTCGTGATCGCAGCCGCCGGCGATCGACGCACGTGCGGCGGGATGCGCGCAGGTAAATCGGACAGGCGGCCGTCTTCGGCGAAACGGGCGAAATGCAGGCTGGTGGGGACGGGTTCGGCAGTCGGAGGCGACGGTAGATCAGTGGGCGGCCCCATCCTTGGCCGCCGGATCCTTGCAGTGCTGTTCGAGCAACTCGCCAGCATGCCCTCGCTCATTGCAGTGCCGAATGCGACGATCGCTTCGGCTGCAGCGCAAGCGACGCAACAAACAACGCCCGGCCCGAGAGCCGTTTCATGAAAAGCAGAAAACGCTGCTTTCTCCACCAAGATAGGTGATTCGTATGACAGTGGGATAGCTGTTCGTGGGCGGTTTGGTGCACCGCGGTAGCAGGTTTCGAAACCGCTGATGCGGCGGCGCAACGATCATGGTGCTAATTGCGTCTCACTCGGTGCGGTCAACGAGCAGGAATAGGGCACCGTGCCTGCGGCGCGGGCAGGGTCAGGGCGGCGCCGGAATGGCTCGATATGCGAGCGGGATGCGATTTCCAGTGTTCGGAATGCGGCGGCCGGGCTCGAATAAAAATGATCGTCCCGGAGCCACCGGGAATATAGGCGGTCCCGAAACGATCATTGTTTCTCATTTCAGCGCCGCCCGCGAGTCCGCGAGCGGCTTGATTGTCGAAGCGCCGCGCTCAGACCGCAAAATCAGCGAGCTTTGAGCCTTTCGAAAGGCGGGCGGCGAGCCATTTCGGCTGCCGGCCACGGCCGGTCCAGGTCTCTTCCGGATTATCCTTGTTCCGGAATTTAACGGCGACTTTGCCGCCATTGCCGCGCTTTCCGGCGCGGGGGGAGCCCGTGAGATCCTCGATCTTATAGCCGAGGCTCTCGGCCATCGCGTTCAGCTTCTTGCGCGCATTGGTAATATCATTGCGGCGCGCTGCGACGATCGCCTTGTTCAGGCGCGTCTCATGATCGAGCAGCTCTTTCAGGGACATCTTATCGTAGTTCACGGCGGCCATGGTGCCTCTTGCTCCTTATTGATCCCGATTGGATAGTTCTCAAAGCTGGCGGATCGTGCGCCTTTTATTTGTATTCCGTGCTGGGCGCAATACGCGTCGCGAAGATGTTACTGAGCACAGGCGGCAGGCCCGTTACTGACCGAAACTGTATTCGCGCTACATAATCTGTATTTTCATCGAGAATGACAAGCGCTTTTTATCACTCGGCGCTCTGTCGAGGTAAGCGGCGTTGCCCGGATGTAATATTCAATCAGCCGAATGACTGTTTCCCAATGGGCAGAGTTAATGACGGTTCCTGCTCTCGGGCAAGGTTAAATTGCGACGATCGATGACCCGAAAGTGCTGTAATTAAGCGCCGAAAAATTGAATATCGGCAATTCCGAATTGGGCCTGACCGAGTGGCGGACGCGCTGCGCGCGGATGCCGCCCGACCGCGGAATGGGCCGTTAGCAGCCGGCCGCATAGGCTGCTAACATAATGAATTGCCTAATTAATATCATTGAAGCGGAACGCATCCTGCATATTCTGGTTAGAATTGGCAGGCCGCCGGGCGGCAAGCGCCGATGTGAGATGGAGAGCCGACATGGCAACGAACGATGCCCGTCTGCAATTGGAAGGCTTTAGTCTGACGACTGCCGAAATCCTGTATCGACTTCCGGATTTCCCCGCGCTCCTGCAAACCTATGTCTGGCAGGAATACGACCTCCATCCGCGTTTTCCGCGGCTGACGGGATTTCTGGCGTTCTGGACCGCCAATCTCGAGGGGGAGCTCTATCGCATAACGGTTGCCCATAAGCGGCTGATCTCTCCCCGGGAAGTGAGAATTGCGGCCGATCAGCTCTATTTGCATTGAAAATGACGTCGTGATTGGGCGAGCAGCGGGCCCTGCCCTGGCGGGACGGGAGTTTCTTTCCACGCCGTCCCCCGAACGTCGTCATCCGTTCAGCCGTCCGCAATCCACAACTCGGCGACCGCACCGGCCGCTACCGCGTTGACCCGCATGTGCGACTCGGGTTGCCATCGCCCCACGCCTGGATCGGCAGACGCATTGGCTCAGGGACGGGCTATTTCGGTTGTCGATGGGGTTTCCGGGGGGAAGTGGGGGTTTATCGTGGAACGTAATTCGGCCAGCAATCCATCAGCGCGGCGTCGGGGCGGCCTGCCGCGCCTGTACGTTGCGATCTGGGTGGTGCTTTCGAGCATGGCGCTCACGTATCTGGCCATGTTCTCCATTCGCCCGGACCTTGCCGATGGTCTCGGCCGGCACATCGCGGCATTGGCGGGAACGGAAGCGGGGCCCGTGAAGGCGGGCGAGAGCGACGATGGGCGCGCGCGGGCTGAGTTCGCGACGCTTCGTCGCGTGATCGACACGCTGCAAGGTGATCTCAACGCCGTGCGTGCTGCGATCGCCATGCGCGAGGATCGCGACCATGCGTTCGCCGCACGGCTCTCGGCGATCGAGGCGCAAAGGGTCGCGGAGCAAGCAGTGCCGCTGACGACTGCAAGCATCGATCCGCCGTCGCCTCAGCCCATCGCGCGGGATCGCGCAGATGACGAGCAGCGCTCCGCCCGTGCCATCAAAGGCCGCACGGTCGACGTGCCGGTCGTCGAGGTCGCGCCGCCCACGCCAGCGCCGGTCATCGAGCACGCGCCACCGCGCCAGGAGCGCCCGCGCGAAGGTGAGCGCGTCGCGTTCGGGCCGGCGCAAGTAAAGCCCGCACCCGGCGAGGCCACGGGACCGCGGGGAATCCAGATCGCCACCGGTCCGTCGGTTGACGACTTGCGCATCAATTGGATGCTGCTGTCCGAGCGGCACAAGGAAATCCTCGGTCGCTTGGAGCCGCGCTTCGTCCCCTCGACAGGCGCGAGCGGTCCCGGGTTTCGCCTGATCGCCGGCCCGATCGAAAATGCCAACGCGGCAAGCAGGGTATGCAGCGAACTGCGGGCGCGGCGCGTGAGCTGTGGCGTCTCGGCGTTCGGCGGCGAACCGCTGTAGAGCTATTTCGCGCTCAACTGCTCATCAGGACGAGCACCGCGCTTTGCACCAGCAGGACACCGAGCCAGTGTCCGCCGTCGATCAAGGTGAGGGTGCGCTTGGCGCCCTGGAACGCGTGATTGACAACCAGCGAACTCATCACGAAGCCCGCCCAGATCAGCACGCCGGAGAAGAGGCCGTTGCGCATCGTCATCGGTACGCCGCCGCGCGCGAGATGCAGGAAGACGCCGGCGAGCATCGACGCCATCACCAGGAGTGCCACGAACGCGACGATGAACGGCACCGGCGACGGCCCCGTGCCGCTACCCTTGACGAACTTCTCGTCGAGGTTGGCGGCGGCCATCCACTGCTTCGACAGCAGCCCGTACCAGATGCCCCCGAAGATGAAACTCGCGACCGCCGCGACGGCGACGGCCGTATAGCTGATGCCGGTGATGTGCATGGCAATGGTCTCATGTTGTCGACGCCGGGCGCGCGCCGCAGCATCGGCTCCGGCGCGACCACGCCGCAATGGTGCCGGGCGGACGCGATTTTGTCGATGGGGCCGAAGCGCCGCGCAGGCTGTCGCCCGCTCCTCACGCGCGAAGCTGCCACACCGCGGCGCGTTTGATCTCCGCATCCTCGAGCTCGCGCGTCACCGGAACCTCGTAGTGCGCGATGGCGGTGAATGCGTCCGTCGGAAAGTAGTTGCGGCGCGGGTCGCCGACGAGCACGAGGCTGCCGCGCGCCGCCGCCGCTTGTACGAAGGCCATGACGCGTTCGGCAAGCGGGCGCTCGTAGAATAGATCACCGACGAGCACGATATCGGCGGGTGGCGGCGTGCCACCGAGCCAGTCGTCGCAGGTTGCGGCGACCGCGACGCCATTGGCGCCTGCGTTGAGGGCGATCGCGGTGACGGCGATGGCGTCGATGTCGGAGGCCGCGACGCGGTTGGCGCCAACCTTTGCCGCCGCGATTGCCGAGAGCCCGGAGCCGGCGCCGACGTCGATGACGGTGCGGCCGTGGAGTTGATCAGCGTTATCGAGAATATAGCGCGCGAGCGCCTGCCCGCCGGCCCAGGCGAACGCCCAATAGGGCGGCGGCAGCCCCATCTCGCCGAGTTCTTCCTCGGTCTTGCGCCAGATCGGCAGCGACTCCTCGGCGAGGTGCAGGCGGATCTCGGGAACCAGCGGTGGCGCCAGGAGCCGCGTATTGGCGAGGATGAAGCCGGAGCGGTCGATCATGCGTGTGGGCGCCTCGTGGCGGGGCTATAGTCCATCGCAGTGTCGTTGCACGATCGGCCGCGCGATGACAGGGGCCATTTCATCGATAGGAGCGTCGCTTCTTGACGACAGGCACCACGACGCCCGTGCTGCGCTTCGCGCCGAGCCCGAACGGCTACCTGCACGTCGGCCACGCGTTCGCGGCACTGGTCGGCCGGGCATGGGCCGATCGGCTCGGTGGCCGGTATCTGCTCCGCATCGAGGACATTGATGCCGTTCGCAGCACGGCAGCCAATGTCGAGGCGATATTTCGCGACCTCGCCTGGCTCGGCGTGACCTGGGAAGAGCCGGTGCGGCGGCAATCCGAGCATCTCGCGACCTACGAAGCCGCCGCGGCCCGGCTCGCGGCAATGGGCCTGCTGTACCCCAGCTTTTCCAGCCGGCAGGAGATTGCCGTCGCGAGGGCGGCCGTTGGTGGCGGCGCGGACCCGGATGGTGCGCCTCTCTATCCGGGCCACGATCGCGACATGCCGAAGCATGAAGCCGAGGCGCGGCGCGCGCGCGGCGAGCCGCATCACGTGCGGCTCGACATGACGCGGGCGCTCGCGATGGCGGCGGATCGGCTCGGCGGCGCGGCGCTCTCCTTCACCGAACTTGACGAGAACGGCACCCCACAGCGGATCGTTTGTGATCCCGGCCGCTGGGGCGACGTCGTGATTCAGCGCAAGGAAGTGCCGACGAGCTATCACCTGTCGGTCGTCGTCGACGACGCGCTGCAGGGAATAACGCACGTCACGCGCGGCCGCGATCTGTTCAATGCGACCGACATTCATCGCCTGCTTCAGGTGTTGCTGGATCTGCCCGAGCCGGTCTACAGCCATCACCGCCTGATCGTCGACGTTGCCGGCCGCAAGCTGTCAAAGAGTGCGCGCGATACAAGTCTGGCCGAACTGCGCAATACGGGTTTGATGCCCGCCGACATCCGGCGCCTCGTCGGTCTCGGTTAGGCGCCGGCTCTGCGCCCTTTTTGACTAGGACCTGCGCATTTTCGTATCAGGCAAGGGCACACGGCCAACTCAATTGCGCCGTATCCCGCTGGCGCGCCGGCAGACGGGCGTCGGCCGTATGCGGTTCGTTCATCGAGCCGTCGCAGGTCTGCCACTTAATCGGATCATCTGTGGTGCCGCGAATTGGGTGAACCGGCCTTGCCGGCACCTTTCGCAGGGATGAACGCTCAGGAAGGAGTTCGGCAATGTTCCGCATTGCGGGTGCTGTGGCACTGCTGTTGACGTTGATGATCGCGCCGTCGCAGGCGCAAAGAGGGCCGGATGGTCCTCGGTGGGTTCTGCTCGGGGAGAAAGCGGTCGGATTCGTGGTGGATCGCGACGTCCTGCGGGTCAATCAGAAGTCGGACTGGTTCGACCGCGAGGGCCCGTTCCGTACGCTCCGTTTCACGGCGCAAGGCAACGACATCGAGATGATCAATGCCCGCGTCGTCTATCTCAATGGCTTCGCCGAGGATTTTCCGATCAATCAGCGGCTTCGTCAGCGCCAGAGCTTCAGTGTCGATCTGCGCGGTGACCGCAGCTACATCCAGCAGATCGAGTTCGTCTATCGTTCGCGATTGAATTTCAAGGGTCAGGCGACGTTGCGGGTCGACGCCGAAACCGCGCGGCGCGGTCCTCCAGGTCCGGGCCCCGGTGGTCCCCGCGTGGAGCTGCTCGGCGCCCAGAAAATAGGCTTCAAGGTCGATCGCGATGTGCTGCGGGTCGGTCGCAAGGAAGGCCGCTTCCGCCGGATCGCGCTGCGGGCGGTCGACAACGACATCGAGATCCTGGATATGAAGATCTTCTACGGGCGGGGTCCCGCAGACGACATCCAAGTGCGGCGCGTGCTGCGCGCCGGCCAGCAGTCCGAGCCGATCGATCTCAAGGGCGACGAGCCGCGCGTGATCGACCGGATCGAGTTCATCTACCGCGCGCGCCCGAATTTCCGCGGCGCGGCCACGCTCGAGGTCTACGGCGTGCATTGATCGCAAGGCGATGACTTGAAACAGTTGAGGCGGCGCATCTTGGATGCGCCGCCTTTACGTGCAATTGGACTAAAGCGTCGGACCTTAAATGCGACCCACGCCTGGGTCGGCCTCAATGTCGCATTTAAGGTCCAAAGACGCTTTAAAGTCATGGCGTTCTAAAGCAACTTTGGACTTGAAATTCACTCCCCACCCAGCCTCGAGGTGAGGTGAATTTAAAGTCCGTTGCTTTAGGTTTTGGCGGCCGAAGGCCGCGAAGTTGGAATGCGACTGGGAGGCAGTGCCGCCGCGCGTGTAGGCGTAGCCGTACGCGTCGGCGGAAAATCAAGCCGCGAACGGCTTCTCGTCGTCCCACACCTTCTCAGGCATCGGCAGGCCTTCCCAGATCGACTCCGGCAGCGGCCGGTCGGGCGTGAGCCCGAGCGTCTCGAGGATGAGCTCGTACTGGCGGACATGCTGGCCCGAGTGCCACGTCGTGCGCTCGAAGAACTCGAGCTTCGATTGCTCGCCGTAATAGACCTTGGCCTTGTCCTGGAAATTGGTCTTGGCGCCTTCGGCCTTCCACCAGGCGTCGAGGCGGCGCCCGATGTCCTCGCCGTACGCGAGCACCTTGGCCTTGCTGTCCATCGGCGGCGGCGGCACTCGGCTGTAGGCGCCTTCCTTCAGCGGCTCGCCGTCGACCTCGTGCTCGAGCCAGGCGTCGCCGATATTGAAGATATGATAGGCGAGCTGAGCGTAGGTCCGCGGCCGGTTCGGCAGGAAGGTGTTGATCTTCTCCTCGGGGAGCTGGGCGAAGAAGCGGCGCGCGGCGCCCTGGACCTCGGCCAGGCGCCGCATCAGCTCGGCGGGCGGATGGATCTTGGTGCCGCCATAGGGGATGCCGGCGACGCGCGCGACGTCACGGAGCACCTGCCCGTTGGCGGATTCGTTGCCGCGGCGGATGATCGGCACGGTGCGGTAGCCGAGGGATGCGAGTTCCTCCATCGCGCCCTTCTCCTCGAGCACGTTGACCGAGGTGAACGGCACGCCGTGGCGCTGGAGGAATTCCTTCATGCGCAGGCAGCTCGTGCAACCGGGTTGCCAGAAGGCCCGGATCTCGGGGGCGGCGCTTTGAGTGGCCATGGACGTTCTCCCGTTTCATTGTGATTGTCTGGACAATAGCGACTGGATCCGTCAGGACGCAAGGCGCGGGGCGTCTCGGCAGCGCATGGCAGACCGCGCCTAAAGCGCCTCGAACCGAGGTGAATTACAAGTCCGTTGCTTTAGCCGTCGGCTTGCCGCTCTACGCCGCCTCTGCAATGGTGACGGCAACCGCATACGTATAAGACGGGCCGGAGGAAACAGGCGGATGGTCTCGAAAGCAGAGGAACTGCGCGCGATTTTGGCCCGGGATCGCTGTCATATGGCGCCCTGCTGCTGGGATGCGCTGTCAGCGAAGATGATCGGGGACGCGGGCTTTCCATTCACCTTCATGTCGGGGTTCGCAGTCTCCGCGGCGCGCCTCGGGCTGCCTGATACCGGCCTCATCTCCTATGCGGAGATGGCGGATCAGGTGCGCAGCATTTGCGCGGCGACGTCGATTCCCGTGATCGGCGACGGCGATACCGGCTACGGCAACGCCCTCAACGTCGAGCGCACGGTGCGCGGCTACGCCCAGGCCGGTGCGGCTTCGGTGATGATCGAGGACCAGCTCGCGCCCAAGCGCTGCGGTCACACCAAGGGCAAGCTCGTCGTCGACCGCACCGAGGCGCTCGACCGCATCCGCGCCGCGGCCTTCGCCCGTGACGAGGTGCGGCGCAACGGCGGCGACATCCTGATCCTCGCGCGCACCGACGCGCGCGCCGTGAACGGCCTCGATGACGCGATCTGGCGCGCCAACGCATTCCGCGATGCCGGCGCCGACATCCTGTTCGTCGAGGCGCCACAGTCCGAATCCGAAATGGCGCGGGTGACCAAGGAAGCGCCCGGCATCCACATGGCCAACATGGTCGAGGGCGGCAAAACGCCGATCCCGCCGATGGGCCGCCTGCACGAGCTGGGCTTCAACCTCGCGATCTTCCCGCTGACGCTGCTTTCGGCCGCCATGCGCGCGATCGCCGAGAGCCTTGTAGCGATGAAGGCCGAGCGCCACCCGGCCGACCGCCTGATGGGCTTCGACGATCTCAAGCGGATCGTCGGTTTCGACGCCTACTACGAAGCGGAAAGCCGCTACGCCGGCGCGCGCAAGGACGCTGCCGAATAAATCAGCCTTTCGATCTCCACCGTTTCCACCCCGACCGAGGACGCCCCCGAATGATCGACTACGCCACGCTGTTCCGCGCCGATCTCCCCGCCGCCGCCGGCAAGTACAACGGCCGTCCCAAATACAACTTCGTCGGTGGCCACAACGATTCGGCGAGCATGCCGATCGACGACCTCATCGCGGCGGCGAGCAAGGTTTTGAAGCGCGAGGGCGCGACGCTCGCTACCTACGGTCTCGACAGCGGACCGCAAGGCTATCGGCCGCTGCGCGAATTCCTGGTGAAGAAGCTCGCCAAGGACGCCGGCATCACCTGCACCGCCGACGAGATCCTGATCACGGGCGGCTCGCAGCAGGGGCTCGAGCTCATCAACTCGCTGCTGCTCGAGAAGGGCGACACGATCATCGTCGAGGAGGCGAGCTACGGCGGCTTCCTGAGCCGCGTGAAGCGCTTCGGCGTCAACATGATCCCGCTGCCGCTCGACAAAATGGGCCTCGACATCGAGGCCGTGGGCCGCGTGCTTGCCGACCTGAAGGGGAAGGGCATCCGGCCGAAATACCTCTATGCGATCCCGACCGTGCAGAACCCGACGGCGAGCATCATGCCGCTCGAACGGCGCCAGGCGCTGATCAAGCTCTGCGAGAGCTATGGCGTGCCGATCCTCGAGGACGAGTGCTATTCGGACCTCGTGTGGGATGGCAAGCGGCCGCAGGCCATGCGTGGCATCACCGGCGACGATCGCGTAATCCACGTCGGTTCGTTCTCGAAGTCGATCGCACCCGCGCTGCGGCTCGGCTACGTCGTTGCGGGCTGGCCGGTGATGAGCCGGCTGTTGTCGCTGAAAACGGATTCGGGCACCGGTGCCATCGATCAGATGGTGATCGCGGAGTATTGCGAGGCCCACTTCGACACTCACGTCGCCAGCCTGCGCAAGACGCTCAAGCGCAAGCTCGGCGTGCTCACCGAAGCGGTGAGCGCCAATTTCGGCACCGCCGCCGAGTTCGATGTGCCCGTTGGCGGCATCTTCCTCTGGATCAAGTTGCCCGACTCGGTCGACACGCTGAAATTGTTCCAGGCCGCGAGCAAGGAAGGCGTCTCGATCAATCCCGGTGCCGAATGGTCCGTCGATGCCGAGCACGGCCGCACGCGCCTGCGCCTCTGCTTCGCCAACCCGACCGAGCAGGTGATCCGCGACGGCGTCGCCAAACTTGCCGAAATCTGCAACCGCGAGTTCGGCGTGCCCACCCGCATCGCCAACGTCGGGCGCTAAAATCCTAAAAAGGCGGGGGCTCCGGGGGGCTCCCCCGGAGCCCCCGCCTTTTTGAAGACCAAGCAGGTAGCGGTCGCAAAATAAGCGTAGAACAATTAGTGAACATATGGCAAGGTGGACGGCCATTAAAGATGGTAAAGTGGAGCGCCCTTAGCGATTCCCTTGGAATGGATGCTTATGAACGAACCCGTCATTCAATGCCCAACCTGTCGAACGGAGATCAAGCTCACCGAATCCCTCGCGGCACCGCTGATCGCTGAGACGCGCCGGCAGTTCGAGCAGACCCTGGCCGCCAAGGATGCCGAGGTTGCCAAGCGGGAGGGCGCTCTCAAGGCGAAGGAGAGTGAACTCGCGGTGGCCAAGGCGTCCGTCGATGAGCAGGTCGCGACGAGGGTGAAGGCCGAGCGTTTGGCCATCGCCGCCGAGGAGGGCAAGAAGGCGATGCTCATGGCGGCGTCGGATCTCGAGCAGAAGGCGAAAGAGCTGGGTCGAACTGCAGGAGGTGCTGAAGCAGCGCGACGTCAAGTTGGCGGAGGCGCAACAGGCGCAGGCCGACCTTCTCCGCAAGCAGCGCGAGCTTGATGATGCCAAGCGCGAGATGGACCTCACCATCGAGAAGAAGTGCAGGAATCCCTGACGTCGGTGCGCGACAAGGCGAAGCTGGAGGCCGAAGAGGCGCTCAAGCTCCGTGTGCAGGAGAAGGAAGAGCAGATTTCCTCGATGGGCAAGCAGATCGAGGAGCTGAGGCGCAAGGCCGAGCAGGGATCACAGCAGCTGCAGGGCGAGGTTCTGGAACTTGAGCTGGAGTCGTTGCTGCGCTCCAAGTTTCCGCTGGATTTGATCGAGCCGGTGCCGAAGGGCGAGTTCGGCGGCGACGCGCTGCAAAAGGTTCTCGGCGTTTCTGGCCAGCCGTGCGGCACGATCCTGTGGGAATCCAAGCGAACGAAAAACTGGAGCGACGGTTGGCTTGCCAAGCTCCGCGACGATCAACGGACCGCCAATGCGGAACTGGCGCTCTTGATCACCACGGCCTTGCCGAAGGGCGTGACGGCGTTCGATCATGTCGATGGCATCTGGGTGGCCGAGCCGCGCTGCGCGATCCCCGTCGCCATTGCGTTGCGGCAGTCGTTGATCGAGATCGCGAAAGTGCGTCAGGCGGGGGATGGCCAGCAGACCAAGATGGAGCTGGTCTATGACTACCTGACCGGTCCGCGCTTCCGGCATCGCATCGAGGCCATCGTCGAGAAGTTCTCCGACATGCAGTCCGACCTCGACAAGGAGCGCAAGGCAACCACGCGGTTGTGGGCCAAGCGGGAAGCCCAGATCCGGGGAGTCGTCGAGGCCACCGTCGGCATGTACGGAGACCTTCAGGGGATCGCCGGCAAGGCGCTGCAGGAGATCGAGGCGCTGTCACCGCCCGCGCTCGAAGCGCCGGACTACGACAACCAATAACCTTGGTTGAGATACAAGCTGGCGCAAGGCGCTCGGACGACCCTGGCGGTCGGGGCCGTCAACGCCACCCGAGCAATCGCTTGAGGAAACCCCAGCCGAAGCGGACGACGATCAGCCGGATGATCCAGCCGATGACGCCGCGGCTGGAGAAGCCGAGGGCGTCGCCGATGAGATCGCGGACATTGCGCTGGAGGGGTTGGCCGTCGACCTTGGGGCCGGCGCCGCGGCGCAGAATATCGGAAATGTCGTCGAACGGTGAGCGGCCCGCCCGGCCAGGACCATCGCTCGGCCACGATGGCGGTACTTGCTGCGGAATCGATCCCGGCGAGGAGGGCGACGAGGGTGTGGAAGGCGTCTGCCATGGGCGATCGGCGCGCGGCGTCTGCGCAGGTGTCCGCGACGTGTCCATCGGCGCGCGCGCGCCGCGATCCGGAATTCCCTCGATCGGTCCCTGCTGCGGCAACTCGAAGCCGCGCCCGTAACCGCCGCCACCCCGTTCATCGACGTCGTCGCTGCGGCGCCCGCGTCGCTGCGGCATCGGGCGCTCGTCGCTGTCCTCGTCGTCTCCAGTCTGGCTCTGTCCCGGACCTTGCGGCAGCCGCTTCAGGATGTCGCCGAGGCCGCCTTGGAGATAGCGCTGCAGCGCCGACATCAGCATCGACGCAATGAAGGGCAGCAGCATCTTGATCAGCGTTTCGCTGAGGCCGGAGGCGCGCGAGGCTTCCGCCGCGATGGCGCGGCTTGCGTCCTTGCCGCCGACGATGTGCTGGAGGATGGCGTTGCCGTCGGCGCCGACCGTTGGATCGCCGGCGAGGTCGGGATCCGCGAGGCGGGCACCGTGCTGCGGTGCGCCGAGAGCGTCGACGAAATCGGCGAGGCCGCCGCGCGACAGCGTATTGCGCTCGAGGTGGCGCGCGAGCCCGGGCACGACCGCGGCAACCGCACGCCGCGCCTGCTCGGGGTCGCCACCCTGCCGGCGCGCCATCTCGACGATCGCACGGCCCGCCGGGCTGTCGGTCAGGACTTCGTCAATGGTGGGCATCATCGCCTCGAACGCGGCCGGCTCAGAACGGGTTCCAGGTGGCCTTCGGCGTGAAGCGGAGGTAGCCGACGTTGGCACCGAGCCGGAAGCCGAGGCCGGTGCGGATCGGCGCCATGATCACCTTCTCGTTGCTGAGGAACGTGATGCCGGCACCGCCGAGGAAATAAGCGGAGCCATCGATGCCGCTGAAGCCGCTGAAGAGCTCGCGGGGCTCCTTGAGCCCATAGATCAGGAACAGTGTCTTCGACCCGGCGGCGCCGAAGTCATAGCCGACCGAGGGGCCGTGCCAGTACACGCGGCCCGCCTTCTGATGTTTGAGGTAAAGCCGGCCGCTACCGTAGCGGACGCCGGCGATGAAGGCGCCGCCGCCTTCTTCGCCGATCACATAGGCGGTTGGACGGCCGTACTTCGAGAACGCGTGCTCGATGACGCTCGCCAGGTTCGACGACAATGAGCCGAAGACGCCCTGTGCGGCGCCGGTGATCTCATCGATCGAATAGGTATCGGCGGTCTTGCCCGGCTTGAGTGCTGGCGGCGGGGGCGAAACCGCGGCGAGCGGGATCTGCGCGGACGCGACCCGGCCGGGCGGCAGCCGCGCGGCGGATGGGTCGGATGCCGACAGCGGCAGTGCGACCGGCGCGGGGAACGGCTGCGGGGTCGTCGTCACCCGCCATTCGCCGACCGGCGGGCCGAGCGCGGACGGAGCGCCAAGGGCCGCGGTGGGCGGCGAGATCGGGCCGCCCGGTGCGACCGGGCCGCCCGGCGCGGCGATCGGGCTTGCCACTGGCGCAGCAACCGGGCTTTCGAGCGCCGACCGCTCGATTGGCGGGGTCGCGGAGCGCGCGACGTCGGACAAACGGTTGGTGTCGACACGTGCAACCGTCGGCCCGCCCTTCGGATAGGGGTTGAGCGACGGCGGCTTGGAGACGGACGTCACCGGCTGGCCCGGCGGAGGCTCGGTCGAGCGCGTGGCCAGCGCCGCGTTGATCCGCCTCAGCACGAGATCGGTCTTGGAACGCACGGTGGCGTGCAGGGCTTCGCCGGCAGCGCGCAGCTCCGACAGCTTGCCGCAGTCGCCCGGCTTGTGGCCGCCTTCTTCCGACAGCCGGTCCATGGTCGCGAGGAGCTGCGCCGCCCTCTGATCGAGCGCGTCGGTTTCCGCGTCGGAGAGCAATTCACGCGCGCGATCACCCTCCTCCTCGTCACGCCAGCCGTTGCGCACTTTGAGCTGCCGGATGCCGGCCAGTATGCGCGGCTGGGTGTCGGCGCTGTGCTGGCGCAGGGTGGCGGCGGCCCTGTCCACGGCCTTGGAGAACGCGTCCGACCCGCAATCGGCCTTCTGGCCGAAGGCGCTGCCGAGGGTGCCCATTCCCAGGGTGCCGACGGTGAACGCCAGGAGGACGGTCAGCACTTTGGTGGTCATTGCGCCAGCTCCAGGTCGTTGGCGTCATGGTTATCTTTGATATTGAGGTAGTCATTGCCGCGCGGAGCGTCAAATCATCGAACCGTCCCGAGAGTGGCCTGTGGGATACAGTTTGAGTGACGGGCGCAGATGTCCGCGAACCGGACGCCCGATCCCGGGGACGATCTGGCGGACGCATTTTAGATTTGTTTTTAAACGAAAAAATCCATACTTTGCAGCGCCCGGACAGTGCTGCCCCATGGCTGGAATGGCCGTCGAAATCCCCTTGCAACACCCATTGCGATCTGCGACTTGACGCAGAGATGTCCACACAGATGATTGCGATCGCTTCGAGCCGGAGCTGCTGACCGATTTAGCGCCGTGTCCGGATCGACAGCGATCGAACTATCCAGAGCCGGCGCGCCGTTCCGGACGGAGACTGACGTGACCGTTCCCTTCGACCTCATGTTCGTGCTCGCGACAGCGGCCTTCGCCTGGGGGCTCAGCGTCATGACCTATCGCTGGCTCGCGATCCGCAACGACTGGCCGATGGGGGTCTGGCAGGCACGGATGCCGACGCTGCCGCAGGCGATCGGCCTTGCCGTGGTCGCCGTCGCGGTGGTGTTTGCGCTGGCACGCGGCGTTGGGACGGCGCTGGTGCTTCCGCTCCTCGGCCTGGTGTGCGCTTTCGGCTGGACGGCACTGCTCAAGGTCGGTGCCCAGAGCGCGCTGCTGCTCGGCCCCATCGCGGCAGTCCTGGTGCTGATCGGCTGGGCGCTCGGGGCCGTTTAGGTGAGCGGATCCCCGCCGCGGCGGCGTGACAATTGATCAATACGCGCCGGCATGGCATCACGTTCGCCACGGCCGCTGAGCGCCGCGCCCGACTTCGCACCATCCGACCGTTGAGCAGGAAGCCATGGCCGTCAGACGACTGCATCCGGATCAGCCGGCATCGTTCGATTTTAGCCCTGAGAATCTCGCCTGGGCCGAGGCGACCATCGCCAATTACCCGGCCGGCAAGCAGGCGTCGGCGGTGATCCCTCTGCTCTGGCGGGCGCAGGAGCAGCACGACAACTGGCTGCCCGAGCCGGCCATCCGCTATGTCGCCGACATGCTCGAGATGGCCTATATCCGCGTCTACGAGATCGCGACCTTCTACACGATGTTCCAGCTCTCGCCGGTCGGCAAGAAGGCGCACGTGCAGCTCTGCGGCACCACGCCGTGCATGTTGCGCGGCTCGGAGGCGCTCAAGGACGTGTGCCAGCGGCGCATCCATCACGACCCGCACCACCTCTCCGCCGACGGCAACTTCTCGTGGGAAGAGGTCGAGTGTCTCGGCAGTTGCGCCAACGCGCCGATGGTGCAGGTATTCAAGGACACCTACGAGGACCTGACGCCGGAGCTGTTCGAGAAAGTGCTCGACGCGTTCGCGGCGGGCAAGCCCCTAAAACCCGGCTCGCAGATCGGCCGGCAGGCGTCGGCGCCGCTCGGCGGGCCGACGACGCTCAAAGTGAAGGCGTGACAGCGCGGCGCTCGACCGCATTGAGGGCTTCGCGACGGGCATGGCGCAGCGCAAAGCGGACGGTAGCGCCGGCGACGCCGACTACGGCACGATCGGCCGTGACTACGCGAGCTACCGCCAGCCTGAACCTGCCATCGAAGCGCTGATCGATCGCGCGCTTGAGGCGGCGCGGACCGTCCTCAATGTCGGCGCTGGAGCTGGTTCCTACGAGCCGCGCAATCGCGACGTGACCGCGGTCGAGCCGTCGGCGTCGATGCGCGCGCAGCGGCCGGCGCATCTCGTGCGCGCGATCGATGGCGTCGCCGAGAGCCTGCCGTTTCCGGACGGCCATTTCGATGCGGCGATGACGACGTTCTCGGTGCATCAGTGGAGCCGCCTCGACGAGGGCTTGCGCGAAATGCGCCGTGTCGCGCGCGGTCCGGTGATCGTGCTGTCGTGCGATCCCGATCTCGTGCAGCACTTCTGGCTCAACGACTATGCGCCGGAAGTGCTCGCGGCAGAGGCGCGGCGCTATCCGGCACTCGAGTGGATGTGCGAGGTGCTCGGTGGCGCTTTCGAGGTCGTGCCGGTGCCCATTCCACTGATGTGCCGCGATGGCTTCAACGAGGCCTACTACGGTCGCCCCGAGCGGCTGCTCGATCCGGCCGCGCGTCTCGCGTGCTCGGCCTGGAGCTTTGTGAGCGAGGAGACGGCGGCAGACTATGTCGAGCACTTGCGCAGCGATCTCGCGAGCGGCGCCTGGGACCGCAAATATGGCCACCTGCGCACTGCACCCGAGTACGACGGCTCGCTGCGGATGGTTGTTGCGCGGGCATAGCAGAAAGGCAGAGGCAACAATCGCGACGTCGGAATTCGCCGCCGCCCCTCATCCTAACCCTCTCCCCGTAAGGACGGAGAGAGGGGAAGAGCATAGCGATCGAAGATCGCAAGGTGAGATCGCCAACCGGCGATGCAGCTCCGCGGCGCCAGTAGCCGAAGGCGTTGGCGACCGCGGAGAGAGAAAGCTACAGGCAGCAAGATAATCGAGCCCGTGGTCTTGCGGCCCTCGAGATCCATGTGCGCCTGCGCGGCATCCTTCAGCGCGTACTTGTGATTGACGTTGATCTTTACCGCGCCCGAAGCCGACGACCTCGAACAGGTCGTTGGCGGTGGCGAGGAGATCGGCGCGGTTCGAGGTGTAGGCGCCGAGCGACGGCCGCGTCATGTAGAGCGAACCCTTGGCATTGAGGATGCCCGGGTTGAAGGCGTCGATCGGACCCGAAGCGTTGCCGAAGGTCACGAACAGGCCGAGCGGTTTGATGCAGTCGAGCGATCCCGGGAACGTGTCCTTGCCGATCGAATCGTAGACGACGTCGCACTTCTTGCCGCCGGTGATCTCCTTGACCCGCTCGACGAAGTTCTCGGTCCTGTAGTTGATGACGTGCGTCGCGCCGGCGGCCTTGGCGAGCTTGCACTTCTCGTCCGAGCCGGCGGTGCCGATGGTCGTCGCGCCGAGGTGCTTCGCCCACTGGCAGGCGATGAGGCCGATGCCACCGGCGGCGGCGTGCATCAGCAGCGTCGTGTTCTTGTCGATCTTGTAGGTCCGGCGCAGCAGGTACTGCACGGTCATGCCCTGGAGCATCATCGCGGCGCCGGTCTCGTAGGAAATCGAGGACGGCAGCTTGACGAGCTGAGCGGCCGGTGCGAGGCGCTCGGTCGCATAGGCGCCGATCGCGCCGGCATAGGCGACGCGGTCGCCGACCTTGAGATCGGTCACGCCCTCGCCGACCGCGGTGACCTCGCCGGCGCCCTCGTTGCCTGGGGTGAAGGGCATGAGGCCTGCGGATAGAGGCCGGTGCGTTGGTAGACGTCGATGAAGTTGACGCCGATCGCGTGCTGCTTGAGCTTGACCTGGCCGGCGCCCGGCGCGCCGACGTCGACGGTCTCGTAACTGAGCGTTTCGGCCCCGCCGTGCTTGTGAACTCGGATGACGTTTGCCATGGCGTGCGTTCTCCCTGGAAGGTTCGTTGGCAGGTAGAGTTAGGTTGGTTGTGGAGTGTTAGGGACGTAGCCCGAATTCCATTACTCCGGTTACTGAATTGTGTTATTTCAGCGGCGGCTGGCGATCAGATAGCCGCATTTCGAGGCTTCTATGCGCCGACTACTGCATTCGCGAGGCACTCCATGATCGTCCGCCGCCCGGTCGGGCGCTTTCTTCCCATCGCGGCCGTCGTGGCGCTCGCAAGCGCGCTCGCATCGTGCGCGGCGTTCGATCTCGAGACAGCGGCCACCGGACCGCCGCGGGCGGATTGCGTCGACGATACTCCGGCCTGCGTCGAGCGGCGCTCGGCGGCGCTCAAGGAGATGATGGGCGACAAAAAGCACACCTGGGTGCGCGAGCCGGCCAATGCCCATTCCTATGCGGCGGGCGTTCGCCTGTTCGCCTTCAAGAGCCGCAAGCGGGATCTCTCCTGTGACGAGCTGGCACACGGCAAGCGGGAGGCCGATGGCGCACCGGCGGCGCTCGGCGGGCCCGAGTTCGGGCGGCTTGACGCCGGCGCAGAAATCGCGCGGGACGTTGCTTGCGGTCGAGGTCTCGCGGGAGCTTGCGGCCGAGATGCGCCGGCGGGCGTGCAAGGCCAGGGCCTGATCCGATCGGGCTGATCGCGCGCTGCAATCGCTTGAGCTGCAACTACGCAAGCCTGCTACAGGCACACACTGCCCCCTCTCCCCGCGTGCGGGGAGAGGGTTAGGGTGAGGGGCGGCGGCAAACTCGACGTTAGCGATCCCCGCCCCTCACCCCGACCTCTCCCCTCAATGGGGGAGGGGACTCACTGGGGGAAACGAATGGCACTCGACGGATATGCGGACGCTATCCTGGCGTTCGTGCGCGACCACAAG
This sequence comes from uncultured Alphaproteobacteria bacterium, assembly GCA_963775035.1. Taxonomy (GTDB): domain Bacteria; phylum Pseudomonadota; class Alphaproteobacteria; order Rhizobiales; family Hyphomicrobiaceae. Next base: position 96,563 of record CAVZHG010000013.1, read on the forward strand.
ACGTGGGCGGGCCCGACCGTGTTCGTCCTGGCGTTCGGCGAGTCGATGGCGTTCATCTCGCTGATCCTGCCGTTCTGGGCGATTCTGGTCGGGATCGGGACGCTGATCGGCGCCAGCGGCGGGCTCGACTTCTGGTACATCCTGACCATGGCCGCCGTCGGCGCGGCATTCGGCGACTGGCTGTCGTACTGGCTCGGCCAGCACTACCACGAGCAGATCGCGCGGATGTGGCCGCTGCGGAACTACCCGGATCTGCTCCCGAAGGGGCATGCTTTCTTCGAGAAATGGGGCGCCTGGGCGGTGGTGCTGGGACGGTTCTCCGGTCCGTTGCGGGCGGCGGTGCCGCTCGTCGCGGGGATCGTCGAGATGCCGAAGGTCAAGTTCCAGATCGCGAACTGGTCGTCGGCATTCCTGTGGGCGTTCGTGCTGCTCGCATTCGGCGACATCGCCGGCCAGAGCTTCAACTGGTTCCGCGCATGGTGGGGCGGCTGAGGCCGGTGGCGCAAAGGCACGACAGACATGTCGCAGCGCATCGACCGATCGTGGGTGGTTTTCGCCAGCATCGAGAATGACGCGCACGACCGCTGTGTCGATGTCTTCTACCGCCCCGACCTGACGTTCGGCTTCGAAGAATTCAGGCGCGACGTCGAGGACGCCGGGGCGTGGACACCGGTGCAGTACTATTCGGGGGCGACCTATGCGACGGCCGGGGAGGCCTACGAGGCCGCAGAACGGCTGGTTCTGTGGCTGGGTGAGGTTCTTAAATCCGCTCCTTCGCTCAGGAAGCTCCCTGCGCGGCGTTAAGAGTTAGGCCAGAGGTAGCCGCGTCCGGTCGCGTGACACTTGCAGCGGCGGGCGCGCTCCCTATAGTGCCGCGCAACATCAGCCTTGTGCGCATCCGCGCGCAGATGCCCCGCGCGCCAAAAGGTCGAGCCGTCATGTCGTCTGCTCCGAAGTCCGTGAAAAAGGTCGTGCTCGCGTATTCGGGCGGCCTCGATACCTCGATCATCCTCAAGTGGCTGCAGGAGGAGTACGGCTGCGAGGTCGTGACCTTCACCGCCGACCTCGGCCAGGGCGAGGAACTCGGGCCGGCGCGCGAGAAGGCGCTGATGCTCGGGATCAAGCCCGAGAACATTTATATCGAGGATCTGCGCGAGGAATTCGTCCGCGATTTCGTCTTCCCGATGTTCCGGGCGAACGCGGTGTATGAGGGCGTCTATCTGCTCGGCACCTCGATCGCGCGGCCGCTGATCAGCAAGGCGCAGATCGACATCGCGCGGAAGACGGGCGCCGATGCGGTGTGCCATGGCGCCACCGGCAAGGGCAACGATCAGGTCCGCTTCGAGCTCAGCTACTATGCGCTCGAGCCGGGCATCAAGATCATCGCGCCGTGGCGCGAGTGGGACTTCAAGAGCCGCACCGATCTCCTCGATTTCGCACGCAAGCACCAGATTCCCATCGCCAAGGACAAGGAGGGCGAGGCGCCGTTCTCCGTCGACGCCAATCTGCTGCACTCGTCGTCCGAGGGCAAAGTGCTCGAGGATCCTGCGGTGAAGGCGCCGGAGATGGTCCATCAGCGCACGATTTCGCCGATGGCGGCACCCGACAAGGTGACGACGATCAAGGTCGGCTTCGCCAGGGGTGACGCGGTCTCGGTCGACGGCAAGAAGATGAGCCCGGCGACGCTGCTCAAGGCGCTCAACGATCTCGGCCGCGACAACGGCATCGGCCGCCTCGACCTCGTCGAGAACCGCTTCGTCGGCATGAAATCGCGCGGTGTCTACGAAACGCCGGGCGGCACCATCCTGCTCGCCGCGCATCGCGCCATGGAGAGCATCACGCTCGACCGCGGTGCGGCGCACCTCAAGGACGACCTGATGCCGCGGTATGCGGAGCTGATCTACTACGGCTTCTGGTTCAGCCCCGAGCGCGAGATGCTGCAGGCGCTGATCGACAAGAGCCAGGAGCACGTCGAGGGCGAGGTGACGCTGGATCTCTACAAGGGCAACGTGATCGTCACCGGTCGCGAGAGTCCGAAGTCGCTCTATTCCTCGACGCTGGTGACGTTCGAGGACGACCAGGGCGCCTACGACCAAAAGGACGCCCAGGGTTTCATCAAGCTCAACGCATTGCGGCTGCGCACGCTCGCGCAGCGCAATCGTGGCGAGAAGCGCTGAGGACATCAAACCGGCGAGGCCGGCACTATGAGAGAGACCGCTAGCTGGAACGCATCACCGACCGGCATCCTCGAAACCGTGCTCTACGCGGTCGACCTCGATGCGACGGAAGTCTTCTATGCGGATATCCTCGGCATGGTGCCGTTCTCGAAGCTCGCGGGGCGCCAGCTCTTCTATCGCTGCGGGGATCAGGTGCTGCTGATCTTCAATCCGCAGGCGACCGTGGTGCCGCCACCGGCTGGTGCGAAACTGCCGGTGCCGCCGCACGGCGCGACCGGCGAGGGGCACGTCTGCTTCCGCGCCAGCCGCGACGAGATCGACGCCTGGAAGCAGCGGCTCGAAGCGGCGGGCGTCGCCATCGAAGCGGATTTCGTGTGGCCGAGCGGCGGCCGCTCGATCTACTTCCGCGATCCCGCCGGCAACTGCCTCGAATTCGCCGAGCCGAAGATCTGGGGACTGTCATGATACGCAAGCTGCAATCGGGCACACGGCTCGTCGTCGCCAGCCACAACCCCGGCAAGATCCGCGAGATCAACGACCTGATCCGGCCGTTCGGCCTCACCGCGGTGTCGGCGGGCGAACTTGGCATCAGCGAACCCGAGGAGACCGAGGCGACGTTCGCCGGCAACGCGCGGCTCAAGGCCCTGCACAGCGCGATCGCGAGCGGACTGCCGGCGCTCTCCGACGATTCCGGGCTGGAGGTCGATGCGCTCGACGGGGCGCCCGGCATCTATTCGGCGCGCTGGGCCGGCGCGTCGAAGGATTTCAACTACGCCATGCAGCGGGTCGAGGGCGAGCTGCAGACAAAGTTCGCAGCCGATCCAGCGAGCCGCCGCGCAAATTTCACCGCGGCGCTGTGCCTCGCCTGGCCGGACGGCGCGACCGAGGTCTTCGAAGGCAAGGTCTTCGGCCATCTCGTGTGGCCGCCGCGCGGCGACAAGGGTTTCGGCTACGATCCGATGTTTCTCCCCGACGACGAGACACTGACCTTCGGCGAGATGGATGTCGAAGCGAAGCACGCGATCAGCCACCGCGCGCGTGCGTTTGCGCTTTTCGTCGCGGCCTGCCTGGGACGATGGGTAGGCGTTCTCCGTAGAGAGTGCGCCAAGGCTCGCCTCGCGACGTGGGGAAGGGGTGGGATCCCCCGCATGCGCAACACCTCCCCCGGGGGCGAGGAATCTGCGGGGCGCATCAGATGACCTACGTCACCGCGGACCCCGGCTTCGGCGTTTACGTCCATTGGCCGTTCTGCGCATCGAAGTGCCCCTATTGCGATTTCAACAGCCACGTCCGCATGGCCGGCGTCGACGAGCCGCGGTTCGCCGCCGCGTTCGCCCGCGAGATCGGCCATATGGCGGCGTTGGCGCCGGGTCGCACGGTCACCAGCATCTTTCTCGGCGGCGGGACGCCATCGCTCATGAAGCCCGAGACGGTTGGCGGCATTCTGGATCGCATAGCGGCAGCTTGGACCGATCGCGCCCGGCGCCGAGATCACGCTCGAGGCCAATCCGTCGAGTGTCGAGGCCGAGCGCTTCGCCGGCTATCGTGCGGCCGGCGTCAACCGCGTGTCGCTCGGCGTGCAGGCGATGAACGATCGTGACCTGCGCTCGCTCGGGCGACTGCATTCGGCGGCCGAGGCGCGTCGCGCGATCGACATCGCCGCCGCCACCTTCGAGCGCTTCTCGTTCGACCTGATCTACGCGCGCCCCGACCAGACGCCCGACGCCTGGCGCGCGGAACTCTGCGAGGCTCTGGCGCTGGTGCGCGATCACCTCTCGCTCTATCAGCTCACCATCGAGGAGGGGACGCCGTTTGCGGGCCTGCACCGCGCCGGCAAACTCGCCGTGCCCGAGCCCGACCTCGCCGATGCCCTCTACGAGATCACGCAGGAGCTGGCCGAGGCCGCGGGCATCCCCGCCTACGAGATTTCCAATCACGCGCGCCCCGGCGCCGAGAGCCGGCACAACCTGACCTACTGGCGCTATGGGGAGTACGCTGGTGTCGGCCCCGGCGCGCATGGGCGCCTGATCGTCGACGGAACCCGCCGCTCGCTGGCGACCGAGCGCCAGCCCGAAGGTTGGCTCGACGCGGTCGAACGCGGCGGACACGGGCTGATCGAGGATGGCGCGCTGATGCCCGCCGAGGAGGCCGACGAGCTGCTGCTGATGGGGTTGCGCCTCGCCGAGGGTATCGATATGCGCCGCCTGGCGGCGATTGGTGGCGTCCGGCCCGCGGTGTCGGCGATCGAGCGTCTCGAGGGGCTCGGGCTGATCCGGCGACCCGCGCCGGATCATCTCGTTGCGACGCGCGCCGGTCGCTTCGTGCTCAACGAACTGGTGCTGCAACTGGCCGCCAGCTTCGAGCCGGCACTCGAAATGAATGCGCCCCAACCGGCGTCTGCCGGCTGAGGCGCGAAATCGGAGATCGCTTTTGGATTACCAGTGATGGCGGCGGATACGCCCATGGTGCTTGGCGTGCCATTCACTCTGGTTCCAATACTTGCGAGGCTCGCCCCACGAGCTGAAGTAGGGCGGGCGCACCTCGATCCAATGATACTTGTGCATATGGGCGCGCTCGCGCACATAACGCGCCGGCGCCCAGTAGCCTGAATTGTAGTACGGGTAATACCCCCGCGGGCTGAAGCGATAGGCGTAGGGATCAGGCTCGAACTCGTATTGGTGGGCGTGGTGCTTGCGCACGACGCTGGGATGCTTGGTGGTCTTGCTCTTCATGCCGTCGGCGGCCGCGCGATCGATTGGCGCGGAACCCAGTCCGATCAGTGCAGCGAGCGCCAGCAGCAGGCTCTTCAAGCGCATGGGTGTGTCTCCGGGGCGCGCAAACCATTTCATGATCGCGAATCATGACGCGTAGGCTGATGGTACACCGGCAGGCAAGTCGATCTGGGGCCTTAATGGTGGAGATGCTAAATTTTGCGCTTCCACTGTCACGCTGATGCCTCAATGCCTGCCGACAGGAAGGGCGCAGGGTGGGCCAGCGCACCGATGGCGGCCGCCCGATCGTGAAAGATTAACGACGCACCTGACGGCCGCGGCATCCCTGGGGAGGGGCGAGCCGGCCTCGCGGATAGCGGCTCATGATGGGGATGATCGTGCCGAGTAAAGATCTGAGTGGACGGGCGAGTGGGCGAATTTTCCGGGCCTGCGCCGTGCTGGCACTGGTCCAGATTTCTGGGCGTTGCGGGCTTCGCCGCCGGGGCCGCGGCAATCGAGCCCCGCGCCGACGAAAAGGAGAAGATCAAGGCCTGCGAGAAGGCGCTGTGCAGCCTGATCGTTGCCAAGAAACCGGTGACCGGCAACCTGCAGTGCCCGCTCAGCAAGGCGTGGTCGCAAAAGACCATGAAGGAAGGCTCGGCGAAAAAGCTGCGCTGGGGCTTCGGCGCGGCGAAGTGCGAGGTCGATCTCCAGGTGTCGCGCCAGATCATCGTCGGCGCGCTCTCAGCCGCCGAGATCAAGGTCACGCTGCCGGATCACATCGTCAACTGCGAAGTCGAGCGCGAAGGATCGATCGACAAGGCGCGCATCACGCTGGCGCCGATCATCGAGTTCAAGAACGGCCGGGCGAAGAAGATCTGGGTCAACGTCACCGACATCAAGGCGCCCGGCATGATCAAGGGCGTCGTCTGGTCGGCGGCGCAGCTCCAGGACAGCGTCGGCGTCTTCCATCGCCAGATGATCAAAGCGGTGAACAAATTCATCGGCGAACAGTGCCCGAAAGTGGTCGCCGGGGGTTGACCTCGGCCCTGGATCGTCGAACAAACCCCTGCGGCCGCAGCCGTTCCCCGTCGCCACGGGTCGAACGTGCGGCACTTCACGCAACAGCAGGGATTTTGCGCGACCATGATCGACTACGTCAGGACGGGCCGGCTGCAGGTGGCGAAGGTCCTCGCCGATTTTGTCGATGCCGACGTGCTGCCCGGGACCGGCGTCGATCCCGCGGCCTTCTGGAGCGGGCTCGAGCAGGCCATCGAGGCGCTGGTGCCGCGCAACCGGGCGCTGCTGGCCAAGCGTGACGTGCTGCAGGCCGATATCGATGCCTGGCACAAGGCGCGCCGCGGGCAACCGCACGATCCCGCCGCTTACCGTGCGTTTCTCGAGTCCATCGGCTACCTCGTGACCGAAGGCGCCGACTTCGCCATCGATACCGAGAACGTCGACGACGAGATCGCGACGATGGCGGGGCCGCAGCTCGTCACGCCGATCAGCAATGCGCGCTTCGCCGTCAACGCCGCCAACGCCCGCTGGGGCTCGCTCTACGATGCGCTCTACGGCACCGATGTCGTGCCTGACGCCGGCGGCGCCGGCCGGAGTGCCAGCGCGGTTGGGGGCGGCCTCAATCCGGTGCGGGTCGCGCATGTCGCCGCGGCCGGCAAGGCGCTTCCTCGACGCGACCATCCCGATCGAGAGCCTCAGTGGCCAGATCCCGCACGCACAGGCGGTCGCCTATACGGTCGAAGTCGGCGAGCTCCTCGTCGATGTCGGCGCGGTCGTTCCACGCGCCTACCTTTCCGACCGCAGCCAGTTCCTCGGCTATCAGGGCGATCCGAACAAACCGAGCGCGATCCTGCTCGAGCACAACGGCCTCGGCATCGAGATCCGCCTCGACAAGGCGCATCCGGTCGGCAGCACCGACAAGGCCGGCGTCTATGACATCCACCTCGAAGCCGCGCTGACGACGATCATGGATCTCGAGGATGCGATCGCGGCGGTCGATCCTAACGACAAGGTCGCCGCCTACCGCAACTGGCTCGGCCTGATGAAAGGCACGCTCACGGCGACAGCGGGCGGCGGTCGTGCGCACGCTCGCGCCGGACCGCGTCTACCAGCTTCCGGACGGCGGCGAGGCGACCATTCCGGCGCGCAGTCTCATGCTGATCCGCAATGTCGGCCATCTCATGAGCGACGCGAGCGTGCTCGATCCGGCCGGCAGCCCGGTGCCCGAGGGCATCCTCGACTGCTTCGTGACGAGCCTGATCGGGATGCACGATCTGCGCCGGACGGGACCGCTGCAGAACAGCCGCGCGGGCTCGATCTATATCGTCAAGCCGAAGATGCACGGCCCCGAGGAGGTCGCGTTCGCCGATACGCTGTTCGCCATGGTCGAGGATACGCTTGGCCTCGCGCGCAACACGCTCAAGATGGGCATCATGGACGAGGAGCGGCGCACCACCGTCAACCTCAAGGAATGCATCCGCGCGGCGCGGTCGCGCGTGTTTTTCATCAACACTGGTTTCCTCGATCGCACCGGCGACGAGATCCACACCAGCATGGAAGCCGGCCCCATGGTCCGCAAGTCGGACATGCGTGCGCAGGAGTGGATCGCGGCCTACGAGGACCGGAACGTCGACATCGGCCTCGAATGCGGCCTGCCGGGGCGCGCCCAGATCGGCAAGGGCATGTGGGCGAAGCCCGACATGATGGCCGAGATGCTCGCGCAGAAAATCGCGCACCCGGACGCCGGCGCCAACACCGCGTGGGTGCCCTCGCCGACGGCGGCGACGCTGCACGCGATCCACTACCATCGCGTCAACGTCAGCGAACGGCAGGCGGAGATCGCGGGTCGCCCGCGGGCCTCGCTCGCGGCGATCCTGACGCCGCCGGTCGCCGACCGCCCGAACTGGTCGACCGAGGAGATCCAGCGCGAACTCGACAACAACGCCCAAGGCATCCTCGGCTACGTCGTGCGCTGGATCGACCAGGGTGTCGGGTGCTCCAAGGTGCCGGATATCGACGACGTGGCGCTGATGGAGGATCGCGCGACGCTGCGCATTTCGAGCCAGCACATCGCCAACTGGCTGCATCACGGCGTTGTCACCGAAGCTCAGGTGCGCGAGACGATGCAGCGCATGGCCGCCGTGGTCGACCGCCAGAACGCCGGCGATCCCGCCTACAGCCGATGGCGCCGGACTTCGACCGCTCGATCGCCTTTGCCGCCGCACTCGACCTCGTGCTCAAGGGCCGCACCGAGGCGAATGGGTATACCGAGCCGATCCTGCACGCGCGCCGCGCCGAGGCGAAAGCCAGGTCCAAAGGGGCTTAGGAGCCACGGTCCGGCGGTTCGGTGGATGGACTTGGCCGGGGCGCCGGCCTATTGTTCCCGACGCCGAACGTAGGGAAAGGGCGATCGATCATGAACGACGGAATGCCGACCACCGACAGCCATGTCATCTCGTCGATCGCCGAGCTGGAGGCGCTTTATGGCGCCCCGAGCGGCGCCGCGGTCGCCAAGGAAATCGATCACTTGAACGCGCACTATCGCACGTTCGTCGAAAAGGCGCCGTTCGTCGCCATCGCGTCGGCGGGCTCGGGCGGCCTCGATTGCACGCCGCGCGGCGACCCCGTCGGTTCGTTCATCCGCGTCCTCGATGAGCGCACAATCTTGATCCCCGACCGTCGCGGCAACAACCGCATCGATACGTTGCGCAACATCGTCGAGGACCCGCGAGTCGGGCTGCTGTTCCTGATCCCCGGCATCGGCGAGACGCTGCGCATCAACGGCCGCGCCCACATCACGACCGATCCGGCGCTGTGCGCGACGTTCGAGATGCAGCGCCAGGTGCCGAGGAGCATCATCGTCGTGAAGATCGACAAGGTCTACTTCCAGTGCACGAAGGCGCTGGTGCGCTCGAAGCTGTGGGACCCCGCGTCGATCCAGCCGCGCTCGGCGCTGCCGAGTGTCGGCGAGCTGGTCGCAGCGACGATGCAGGGCGCCAACGCCGACGAGGTCAACGCCAGCTACCCCGAGCGCATCAAGCAGACGATTTATTGATTTTCCGCGGTCGCGTACGGCTTCGCCTACACGCGCCGCGGCACTGCCTCGCGGTCGCATTCGCATCACGCGGCCTTCGGCCGCGACCGTATCAAAACAAAAAATACCGCTGCGCCATCGGCAGCACTTTTGCCGGCTCGCAGACGAGGAGCTGGCCGTCGGCGCGGACCTCGTAGGTCTCAGGATTGATCTCGATCTTCGGCGTCGCGCTGTTATGGATCATCGATGCCTTGCCGATGCCGCCGCGCGTGTTCTCGACCGCGACCAGCTCTTTCTCAACGCCGAGCTTGCCGGCGAGGCCGTTCGCGACCGCGGCCTTCGACACGAACGTGAGCGATGAGTTGGTGCGCGCGCGCCCGTAGGCGCCGAACATCGGCCGGAAGTGCACCGGCTGCGGTGTCGGGATCGAGGCGTTGGGATCGCCCATCAACGCTGCCGCGATGACGCCGCCCTTGATTACCATATCGGGTTTTACGCCGAAGAACGCCGGCGACCACACCACGAGATCGGCGAGCTTGCCCGCTTCGACCGAGCCGATGTGACGGGCCATGCCGTGCGCGATCGCGGGATTGATCGTGTATTTCGCGACGTAGCGCTTGGCGCGGAAGTTGTCGTTGCCCGAGCGTCCGTCTTCGGTCAGCGGCCCACGCTGTACTTTCATCTTGTGGGCGGTCTGCCAGGTGCGGATGGCGACCTCGCCGACGCGACCCATCGCCTGGCTGTCGGACGAGATGATCGACAGCGCGCCCATGTCGTGAAGGATGTCTTCGGCAGCGATCGTCTCCTTGCGGATGCGGCTTTCCGCGAACGCGAGATCCTCGGGAATCGAGCTGTCGAGGTGGTGGCACACCATCAGCATGTCCAGATGCTCGTCGATGGTGTTGACCGTGAACGGTCGCGTCGGGTTGGTCGATGACGGGATCACGTTCGGGAGGCCCGCGACCTTCATGATGTCCGGTGCGTGGCCGCCGCCGGCGCCTTCGGTGTGAAAGGCGTGGATCGTGCGGCCCTTGAAGGCGGCGATCGTGTCCTCGACGTAGCCGCTCTCGTTGAGCGTGTCGGTGTGGATCATCACCTGGACGTCGTAGTCGTCGCCGACCGAGAGGCAGCAGTCGATGGCGGCGGGCGTCGTGCCCCAGTCCTCGTGCAGCTTGAGCGAGCACGCGCCCGCTTCGACCTGCTCGATCAGGCCGGCGGGCAGCGCTGCGTTGCCCTTCCCCGCGAAGGCGAGGTTCATCGGGAAGGCGTCCGCCGCTTCGATCATGCGCGCGAGATGCCATGGGCCGGGCGTACAGGTCGTCGCGTTGGTGCCGGTCGCGGGGCCGGTGCCGCCGCCGAGCATGGTGGTGATGCCGGAATTCAGCGCTTCCTCGATCTGCTGCGGACAAATGAAGTGGATGTGCGCGTCGAAGCCGCCGGCCGTGATGATCTTGCCTTCGCCGGCGATGACCTCGGTGCCGGGACCAACGACAATATCGACGCCGGGCTGGATGTCCGGATTGCCGGCTTTGCCGATGCCGCGCGATCCGCCCGCCGGTGATGCCGATGTCGGCCTTGACGATGCCCCAGTGGTCGAGGATCAGCGCGTTGGTGATGACGGTATCGACGGCGCCTTGCGCGCGCGTCATCTGCGATTGGCCCATGCCGTCGCGAATTACCTTGCCGCCGCCGAACTTCACTTCCTCGCCGTAGATCGTGAAATCCTTCTCGACCTCGATGATCAGCTCGGTGTCTGCGAGCCGCACCTTGTCGCCGACGGTCGGCCCGAACATGTCGGCATAGGCGGCGCGGGAGATCTTCTGCGGCATAGCGCGTTGGTCCCTCAGGGGTTGATTTCTTGCAGGCGTGTCGCGTGACTTGCGGCGACGTTCCAGCTCAAGCCCTCGCGGACGTAGACCATGGTCCAGCGGAAGGCGTAGGTCTTGCCGTCCGCTTCGGACTTGATTGGCGAGACGCCGGTCGCGACGCCGACCCAGTCGCTCGGGGCGCGGATGACGAGGTCGGTCACCGGCGCGGTCTCGATCACGGGATGGCCGTCGAGGATCGACTTGATACGCTCATCCTTGCCGTCGAGTTTGCCGGATCCGTGCGTGTGGACGAACGTCGGCGCGTACATCCGCTTGAGGCGCGTGGTGTTCTTCGCCTTGATGGCAGCGGCGAGTTCCTTGCGGAACGCGGCGACTTCCTCGGCGACGAGCTTCTGCGCCTTCTCGCTGAGGATGGCGGGCGGATGGGCGAGCGCGGGCGCGCTTGCGAGCGGCGTCGATGCGACCGCAGCAGCGAGCAGCGCGATACGTGCCGATACAATAGCCATGGCTCACACCTTTCCCATGATCTCCTGGCGGAAGCCGTAGATCGTGCGGGCGCCGCTGATTGCGACGAGCTGGACGTCGCGCGTCTGGCCCGGCTCGAAGCGCACGGCGGTGCCGGCGGCGATATCGAGCCGACAGCCGCGCGCCTTCTCGCGGTCGAACTTCAGCGCCGGATTGGTCTCGTAGAAATGGTAGTGGCTGCCGACCTGGATCGGGCGGTCGCCGGTATTGGCGACTGTGATCGTGACGGATGCACGACCGGCATTGAGCTCGATGTCGCCGTCGGCGGGAAAAACCTCTCCGGGGATCATGACGGCCTCACTTGACGAGGAGAAAGACGCCGAGCATGGCGGTCGCGGCGCCGATCGCGCGGACCGGGACGAGCCCGGCGCCGCGTTCCAGCAGGCGCGCGATGCCGATGCCGACCACATGCAGTAGCGCCGTCGCGATGACGAAGCCGGCGGCATAGCCGAGCCACCCCGTCTCCGGCGATTCGGCGCCGTGCGCGTGGCCATGGAAGATCGCGAACACGGCGACGATCGCCGCGCCGAGCGCGACCGGCACCCGCACCGTCGCCGCCACCAGCACGCCGAGGATGATGACCGACAGCGCGATCGCGGGTTCGACCATCGGCAGCGCGACGCCGGCCCGCCCAAGGAGGCCGCCGACGATCATCGTCGCGACGAAGGCTGCCGGCCACACCCACACGCGCCGGCCGCCGGCCACCGCGCCCCACAGGCCGACCGCGATCATCGCCGCGAGGTGATCGAGACCGCCGAGCGGATGCTGAAAGCCGTTGAGGAACGAGAAATGGTCGCCGACGCCGGTGTGGGCCAGCGCCGGCGTGGCGGCGAGCCCGAACAGGATCGCGAGAAGAGCGGTGGTCGGGCGGATGGCGTCAGATCGCATCAGGAGGCTCCGGATATGCGTGCGAAAGGGATCAGCGGATCGGGTTGTGGACGGTGACGAGCTTGGTGCCGTCAGGAAAAGTCGCTTCGACCTGGACGTCGTGGATCATTTCGGCGATGCCCTCCATGACCTGCGCGCGCGTCACGACCGTCGCTCCGTCGCGCATCAGCTCGCCGACCGTGCGGCCGTCGCGCGCGCCCTCGACGACGTAGTCGGTGATCAGCGCGATCGCTTCGGGATGGTTGAGCTTGATGCCGCGTTCGAGGCGGCGGCGGGCGACAATCGCTGCCATCGAGATAAGGAGCTTGTCCTTCTCGCGGGACGTCAGGTTCATGCGCGGTTCCCCAAAATATCCTGTCAGCCGGCCCAGGCGCGAGGCACGGCGCCGCCCGCCGCGATCCCGACTACCCGTTGCACCACATCATGCACCGCATCGAGGCCGGAGGCGAGCGCCCTGACGACGAGCAGGCCGTTCCATGCACTGACGCCGTGGTCGGCGCGGCACTCGGCGAGCGCGTCGCGAACCCGGTCGCGGAGGTCTTCGGCATCGGGAGCGACCACGATCATCAACGCGGTGGCGCGGGCGCCGCCGGCGACGGTCGCGCGGTCGAGCAGGGCGGCGAGGTTGCCGTCGAGCCGCGTAGTCTCGGCGAAGGCGAGGCGGCCGTCGCGGCGGATGCGCCAGCGGTCGCGCACGAGCCCATCGCCCATGATCTCGCCACTGGCGATACGCCCGAAAACGAACGTCTCGGCGAGGATCAGGCGCGCGTTCGCCGCAAGGTCGACCTCGAAGCGGCGGTCGAGACGGGCGCCGGAGAACAGGATCGTTGGCTGCGGCAACCAGCCGAGCGTGGCGCCGGTGTCGGCTCGAAGGCGCACGGTGACGTCAGTCGAAGGACCGAGGCTGCGGTAGATGCGCTCGGCGGTGGCGGTCGAGACGGTGAGACGGGCGCCGACACCGGCCGATGCCGCGAGCCGCACGCGATCGCCGCCGGCGACGCCGCCGCCCGAGTTGACGATGACCGCTTCGAGACCCGCGCCCGGTGTGCGGGGAAATTTGGCGCGGTAGCCGCCGCGCTCCGTTAGCGTCGTAAGGTGGGTGCGCGCGCCATCCGCGGCACAGGCGATGGCGACGTCGACGTCGGCGCGGACGCCAGCGAGCGCGCGTGCCAACAGCGCGTCGCTGTTCGCTGCGTCAGACGGAAAGCCGGCGGAGGACATCGGACTCGACCATCTCCGCGCGCGTGCCCGAGAGCACGACCTGTCCCCGGTCCATGACCGCATAACGGTCGGCGAGATCGCGGGCGAATTCGAAATACTGCTCGACCAGCAGGATCGCCATGTCGCCCTTCTTGCGAAGATAGTCGATGGCGCGGCCGATGTCCTTGATGATCGACGGCTGAATGCCCTCGGTCGGCTCGTCGAGAACCAGCAGGCTCGGCTTCATGACCAGCGCGCGGCCGATCGCGAGCTGCTGCTGCTGGCCGCCGGAGAGATCGCCGCCGCGCCGCCGCAGCATTGATTTCAGCACCGGGAACAGCGTGAAAATCTCGTCGTCGATCTGGCGATCGTCCTTCTTGAGCGGGGCGAGGCCGGTCTGGAGGTTTTCGGCAACCGTCAGCAGCGGAAAGATCTCACGGCCCTGCGGCACGATGGCGATGCCGCGCCGCGCCCGCTCGTAGGGCGGCATCGTGCCGAGTTGCTCGCCCTGCCAGGTGATGGTGCCGGCACTGACCGGATGATAGCCGACGATCGCGCGCAGCAGCGTCGTCTTGCCGACGCCGTTGCGGCCCATCAGCGACGTGACCTCGCCCTTGCGCGCTTCGAGCTCTACTCCGCGCAGCACCTGCGCGGCGCCATACTTCAACTCGACGCCTTCGACCTTGAGCATCGCGCCCTCCTTGCCTTCTAGTGTCCCGATTCCGAAGTTCGCATCCACCTCGATGCTGGCGTCCCGAGCGAACTTAATTCGCTTGATGCCTCGCCGCGGGTAATGGCGAATTTCTCGATCATCACACTAGCGTCCGAGATAGACTTCGACGACGCGCGGGTTCTCCGACACCACGTCGATGGCGCCCTCGGCGAGAACCGAGCCTTCGTGCAGGCATGTCACCTTGACGCCGAGCGCGCGCACGAACGCCATGTCGTGCTCGACGACGACGACCGAATGATCGGCCGCCGAAATGCGCTTGAGCAGTTCCGCCGTCGCTTCGGTCTCGGCGTCGGTCATGCCGGCGACCGGTTCGTCGACCAGCAGCAGCTTGGGGTCCTGCGCCAGCAGCATTCCGATCTCGAGCCACTGCTTCTGGCCGTGGCTGAGCAGGCCGGCGAGGCGCGACCGCTGGGCCGCGAGCCCGACGGTGGTCAGGATCTCGTCGATGCGCAGTGCTTCATCGGCCGTCGTGCGGGCGAGGAGGACGGTGCGCGCGCGCCGGTCGCCCTTGAGCGACAGGAGGATATTGTCCTCGACGGTGTGGCTCTCGAAGACGGTGGGTTTCTGGAACTTGCGACCGATGCCGAGGTTGGCGATGGCGGCCTCGTCAAGGCGCGTGAGGTCGATGCCGCGGTCGAACAGGACTTCGCCGGTGTCGGGGCGGGTCTTGCCGGTGATCACGTCCATCATTGTCGTCTTGCCGGCGCCGTTGGGGCCGATAATGGCGCGCATTTCGCCGGGCGCGATCTGGAGCGACAGATCGTTCAGGGCGCGAAAGCCATCGAAGGAGACGTTGACGCCGTCGAGGTAGAGCAGGCTCGGCGTGAGTGGCGGCGGGGCGTCGGTTTCGACGACTGAATTCATGACGGGTGATCCTACTCGGCGGGCTGGGCGGCGGAGCCCGGTTTCGTGCCCGGGTTGTCGTCTGATGTCTCGGCAGGGGGACGCCAGCGCTCCCACAGTTCGTTGGCCGTCCCGAGGATGCCCTTGGGCAGCCAAATGGTGGTCAATACGAACAGGCCGCCGAGCAGGAATGGCCAGTACGGCGCGAGAAAGCCGGTGGTGAAGGTCGTCTTGGCGAAGTTGACCATGACCGCGCCGAGAGCGGCGCCAGCGAGCGTGCCGCGGCCACCGACCGCGACCCAGATCACGACCTCGATGGAGTTGCCCGGGATGAACTCGCTCGGATTGATGATACCGACCTGCGGCACGTAGAGGGCGCCCGCGATGCCGGCCATGATCCCCGATACCGTGAACACGAAAGTCTTGTAGTGCTCGACGCGGTAACCGATGAAGCGCGTGCGGCTTTCCGCGTCACGAATCGAGACCAGAATTTTACCGAGCCGGGACGAGACGATGGCCTTCGCCACGATGTATCCGAGGGCCAGCGCCACGGCGGATAGCTGCGAAGAGTGCCGCGCGCGTCGTCGTTGCCTGGATCGGAAAGCCGAGGATGTCCTTGAAGTCGGTCATCCCGTTGTTGCCGCCGAAGCCCATGTCGTTGCGGAAGAACGCCAGCATCAGCGCGAACGTCATGGCCTGCGTGATGATCGAGAGATAGACGCCCGTCACGCGGCTGCGGAACGCGAACCAGCCGAACACAAATGCCAGCAGGCCGGGAACGGCCATGACCATGAGGAAGGCAAACCAGGCGTTCTCGAAACCGTACCAGTACCATGGGAGCTCCTTCCAATTCAGGAAGACCATGAAGTCGGGAAGGATCGGGTGGGCGTAGACGCCGCGCGTTCCGATCTGCCGCATCAGGTACATGCCCATGGCGTAGCCGCCTAGTGCAAAGAAAGCACCATGGCCGAGCGAGAGAATGCCGCAGTAGCCCCACACGAGATCGAGCGACAGGGCAAGCAGGGCAAAGCAGATGTACTTGCCGAGCAACGCCATGGTCGACGTCGAGATGTGGAACGGCGAAGTTGCCGGCACCGCGAGATGCAGGAGCGGCACGATGACCGCCATCCCGAGAACGATCGCGAGGAACCACTTGCCGGTCTTGTCGTTGGCGATGAGAGCGTGCGTGATCATGCCTCGACGGCCCTTCCTTTGAGCGCGAACAGTCCGCGCGGCCGTTTCTGGATGAAGAAGATGATGGCGACGAGCAGGAGGATCTTGCCGAGCACGGCGCCGGCAAAGGGCTCCAACAGCTTGTTGGCCATGCCGATCGACATGGCGCCGACGAGCGTGCCCCAGAGATTGCCGACGCCGCCGAACACCACGACGAGGAAGCTGTCGATGATGTAGCTCTGGCCGAGGTTGGGGCTGACGTTATCGATCTGCGACAACGCGACGCCGGCCAAGCCCGCAATCCCCGAGCCGAGACCGAACGTCAGCGCATCGACGCGCCCGGTGCGGATGCCCATCGACGAGGCCATGCGCCGGTTCTGCGTCACCGCGCGCATGTGCAGGCCGAGCGGCGTGTAGCGCAGCGCCAACAACAGGCCGGTAAAGATGAGGCCGGCGAAGATGACGATACAGAGTTGATTCCAGGTGATGACGAGGCCGCCGAGCTCCATCGCGCCGGACATGAACTGCGGCGTGCCGACCTCGCGGTTGCTCGGCCCGAAAGTCGTGCGGACCGCCTGCTGGAGGATCAGGCTGACGCCCCAGGTCGCGAGCAGCGTCTCGAGCGGCCGGCCGTAGAGAAAGCGGATGACGCCGCGCTCAATCAGGACACCGACGCCGCCGGCGACCAGGAAGGCGAGGGGAATGGCGATCGCCAGCGAGAATTCGAACAGCCACGGCGCGCTGGTGCGGATCGTCTCCTGGACGAAGAAGGTCGTGTAGGCGCCGAGCATGACCATCTCGCCGTGCGCCATGTTGATGACGCCCATGACGCCGAACGTGATCGCGAGGCCGATCGCGGCGAGCAGCAGCACCGATCCGAGCGAGATGCCGTACCAGACGTTCTGGACGTAGCCCCACAGGGCCAGCCGGTCCTCGATCGATTTGATCGCGGTGTTTGCTGCCGCGCGCGCGGGCCCGGCGGTATCGGCCGGCAGCGTGCGCAGAATGGAGAGCGCGTCGCGGCTGCCGCTGGTCTCGAGGAGCGCGATCGCTTCGAGGCGCTTCGCTTCGGTCGAATCCTTCTTGACGAACGTGACGGCCGCCCAGGCGAGCTGGAGCTGCGTCCGAATGAGTGGATCCTTCTCGGCGGCGATGGCGGCTTCGAGGACGGGCAGCGCGGTCTCGTCGCGCGATTTCATCACCGCCTGCGCGGCCTGCACGCGGCGCGCGGGGTCGGGGTTCATCAGGCTCAACGCGCCGATCGCGGCGCTCGCGGCGGTGCGCACGCGGTTGTTGAGGCGGACGGCGGAGAGGCCGGCCGGCGGTGTCGCGACGACCTCGTTGGTCAACGCATCGCGGGTGGCGCCGGCGCCGTCGCGGTAGAAAACCTTCTGGTTCGTTCCGTCGATCAGCAGGCGGCGGTCGGACAGCGCTTCGATGATCGCGGCGGCGTGAGGGATGCCGGAACGCGCGACGGCGTCGATGCCGGCTGCGGTATCGTTGAAACTGTCCTTGGCGATGAGGGCGAGGCCTGCGGCGAAGTCCTCGGCCGATGCCGCGGCGCGCTCGGCTAGCGCGAACCAACCGCCTATCAGTGTCGCGATCAAAAGGGCGACACGAGTGAACCGGTGCATGAGGCCTCTATTCCGGTTGAGTGCGCCGTGGTGCGTGCGCCGAGTAGTCGCTTGAGGGTCGTCTGAGACGGTCTCCCCGCCAACGTGGCGGGGAGACACACGCTTGCATGCTGAAAGCGTGGTGGAGGCCACGCCGGTCAGTGGCAGACGTCAGTTAGGAGCCGCACTTTCCAGACTTGGTATTGAAGTTGCCGCACTTCTTGCCCACCCAGTCGGCCTCGAGATCCTTCGAGCCGTCGAGGTAGTCGGTCCAGGCGTCGCCGGGAACGAGACCCTTGGTCTGCCACACCACGTCGAACTGACCATCGGTGCGGATTTCACCGATCAGCACCGGCTTGGTGATGTGGTGGTTCGGCAGCATCTTCGAGATGCCACCCGTCAGGTTCGGCGCCTCGATGCCGGGAAGAGCGTCGATGACCTTGTCGGCGTCGACGACTTGGCCTTTTCGACCGCCTTCACCCACATGGCGAAGCCGATGACGTGCGCTTCCATCGGGTCGTTCGTCACCCGCTTCGCGCGATCTTGTGGCCTTCCACAGCTTGATGAACGCATCGTTGCTGGGGTCTTTGACCGACTGGAAGTAGTTCCAGGCGGCGAGATGGCCGATGAGGTCCTTGGTGTCGAGGCCCGCGAGTTCTTCCTCGCCGACCGAGAAGGCAACGACGGGAATGTCGGTCGCCTTGACGCCCTTGTTGGCGAGTTCCTTGTAGAACGGCACGTTGGCGTCACCGTTGATGGTCGACACGACGGCCGTCTTCTTGCCGCCCGAGCCGAACTTCACGATGTCGGAAACGATCGTCTGCCAGTCGGAATGTCCGAACGGCGTGTAGTTGATCATGATGTCCTCTTTCGCGACGCCTTTCGCGAGGAGGTAGGCTTCAAGGATCTTGTTGGTCGTGCGTGGATAGACGTAGTCGGTGCCGGCGAGCACCCAACGCTTCACGTCGCCGCCATCCTTGCTCATCAGGTAGTCGACGGCGGGGATGGCTTGCTGGTTCGGAGCCGCACCGGTGTAGAACACGTTGCGCTCGCTCTCTTCGCCCTCGTACTGGACGGGGTAGAAGAGGATGTTGTTCAGCTCCTA
>CAVZHG010000014.1:0-86180 GCA_963775035.1 uncultured Alphaproteobacteria bacterium
GCGCCGATGGCGCCGCCAAACCGGCCCGCGGCGCAAAGGGCTCGCGCAAGCGCGCTACCGCGCCTGAAAGTGATCCCACCCCGGCCGCGCCGGCGAAAGCGGCGCCCCGTCCGCGCCGAGGACGTGCACCTCCAGTGTCGCGGTGATCTCGCCGATCCGCGTGACGGCGACGCCGGCTGCCTGTGCCGCAGCTTCGAACGCCGCGCACGACGACGTGTCCACCGTCGCCAGTATTTCGTAGTCGTCGCCTGCCGCGATCGCCGCGTTGATACGCTCCGGCTCCGCCGCTATCGCGCGCCGCATCGCTGGCGACAGCGGCAGGTCGGCGGCCACGATGCGCGCGCCGACACCGGACGCGCCGCACATGCGGCCGAGGTCCTTCAGCAGGCCATCCGAGAGGTCCATGGCGGCGCCTGCGTGGGCCAGCAGTGCCGGCGCCAAACCGATCCGCGGCTCAGGCCGCAAGTAGCGCCCGATCGCGTGTGCCGCCTCGCCCGCCGTGAGCCCGAGCCGCGCCGCCAGCGTCGCATCGGTCCTGAGCGCCAGGCCAAGCGCCGAGTCCCCGAGCGTGCCCGAAACGTAGATCGCGTGCCCTGCACGCGCCGCCGCGCGGCGCACCATCCGCCCCGCCGGCACCTCGCCGATCACGGTGAGGCAGATCGAGAAATGCCCCGGTGTGCGGTCGGTGTCGCCACCGGCAAGCTGGATACCGAAAGCGCGCTGCGCCTCGCCGAGGCCGGCCGCGAACTTCGCCATCCACGCGCGCTCCGGCGCCTCGGGGAGCGACAGCGCCATCAGGTAAATGCGCGGCGCAGCACCTTTCGCGGCGAGGTCCGAGACGTTCACCGCCAGCGCCTTCCACGCGATATCCGCCGGATCGTCATCGGCAAAAAAGTGCACGCCCGCGACGACCGGGTCCGTCTTCAGCACCAGCTCGGTGCCAGGCGCGGGGGTGAGCACCGCGCAGTCGTCCGTGAGCCCGAGCGCACCCGGAAACCCGGCCGCCAGCGGCGCCAGGAACTCGCGGACGAGATCGTCCTCACCCTCGATTCGCGTCGTCGGTACCATGGTCCTGCCTGCACCCTGCCTGCGCGACTTTCCCAATTCTACCACGGACTTACACTAGTGTGATGATCGAGAAATTCGCAGGTGCTCGCGGTAGCACTCTGAGCGAATTTCTCGATCTAAATCACACTAGCAAGGCAATGACTTCTAGTGTCCCTTTTAATTCCGAAGTTCGCACGGGAGGCTGCCATAGAACTCAAGCGAATTTCGGAATCGGGACACTAGCCGCACACGATCGCGATAGGCACGGGCCGGTCTCGTATGGCACATCTCGAATGACACCTATGAAAAACAGCCCTGAAAGCGCCCACTCATGACGTCCCCGCCCATGTCTCCGACATCCCGCTTTCCGCACCTGACCGCGCCGCTCCGCGTCGGCGACCTGACGCTGCCGAACCGCGCCATCATGGGGTCCATGCACACGGGTCTCGAATACATGGATCGGGCGATCGAACGCACCGCCCGCTTCTACGCCGAGCGCGCGCGGGGCGAAGCGGCGCTGATCGTCACCGGCGGCTATTCGCCGAACGCCGACGGACTGTTCGGCCCCCATGGCCCGGAGGTCAGTCGCCCCGAGCACCTGCCCGAGCATCGCGAGATCACGGGCGCCGTTCACGCAGCCGGCGGGCGCATCGCGTTGCAGATCTTGCACGCCGGCCGTTACGCCAAGCACAAAGGGCTCGTGGCGCCATCGACGATTTCGTCGCCGATCAATCCGCTCCCGCCGCGCCGCATGACCGCCGCCGACATCGAGCGCACGATCGAGGATTTCGCGGTCTCGGCGGCGCTCGCCCGCGAGGCCGGCTACGACGGCGTCGAGGTGATGGCGTCGGAGGGCTACCTGATCAACGAGTTCACGGCGAAGCGCACCAACGACCGCGACGACGACTGGGGCGGCAGCCTCGAGAACCGCCTGCGCTTCCCCGTCGAGATCATGAAGCGCGTGCGCCAGCGCGTCGGCGCCGACTTCGTCATCATCTACCGCATCTCGTCGATCGACCTCGTCGAAGGCGGACTGACCGGCGACGAGATCATCGCCCAGGCGAAGGCCATCGAATCGGCGGGCGCCTCGATCCTCAACCAGGGCATCGGCTGGCACGAGGCGCGCATCCCGACCATCGCCCAGAAAGTGCCGCGCGGCGCCTGGGTGTTCGCGGCGCGGCGGCTGAAGCAGGCGGTGAGCATTCCGGTGATCGCGTCGAACCGCATCAACACGCCGCAGGTGGCCGAGGACATCCTCGCCGCCGGCGACGCCGACCTCGTGTCGATGGCGCGGCCGTGGCTGGCTGACCCGCATTTCATGGCCAAGGCGCGCGCCGGCAAGGCTGACGAGATCAACGTCTG
Organism: uncultured Alphaproteobacteria bacterium; assembly: GCA_963775035.1. GTDB lineage: Bacteria > Pseudomonadota > Alphaproteobacteria > Rhizobiales > Hyphomicrobiaceae. The sequence goes on from CAVZHG010000014.1 coordinate 2,410, forward strand.
CATCGCCTGCAACCAGGCGTGCCTCGACTACATCTTCTCGGGCCGCGCCGCGAGCTGCCTCGTCAATCCGATCACCGGGCGCGAGTTGGACTTCGACGCGTTCCCCGCGCCCACAAAGAAGAAGCGCGTCGCGGTGGTTGGTGCCGGCCCCGCCGGTCTCGCCTGCGCGACTACCGCCGCCGAGCGCGGCCACGACGTGACGCTGTACGAGGCCGCGCCGCGCATCGGCGGCCAGCTCAACATCGCCCGCAACATCCCCGGCAAGGAAGAGTTCGACGAAACCGTCCGCTATTTCGGCCGCATGATCGAAACGCGCGGCGTTGCGCTCAAGGTCGGCACGGCAGCCGCGGCGGGCGACCTTGCCGGTCAGTTTGACGAGATCGTCATCGCGACCGGCGTCCGCCCGCGCACGCCTGACATTCCCGGTATCGACGATCCGCGCTGCGTCTCCTACATCGACGTGCTCACGGGCACGGTGACCGTCGGGCGCCGCGTCGCGATCATCGGCGCCGGCGGCATCGGCTTCGACGTCGCCGAGTTCCTGTCAGGACCGAGCCAGGCGGAGTCCGCGGAAATCGGCCATTTCCTCGATGAATGGGGCGTCGATGCGGGCATCGCGGTGCCCGGCGCCCTGGAGACGCCGGCCGAGCCCGAGATCAAGCGCCAGATCGTCATGCTCCAGCGCAAGGCCGGCCGCATGGGCCGCACGCTCGGCCTTTCGACCGGCTGGGTGCTGCGCATCGCGCTCGCCAAACGCAAGGTCGCGCAGATGGCCGGCGTCACCTATCGGCGCATCGACGCCGACGGCCTCCACATCACCGTCGGCGAGGACGATCGCGTGCTGCCCGTCGACACGATCGTCATCTGCGCGGGCCAGGAGAGCGAACGCACCCTCGCCGACAGCCTCATCGCCGCCGGCACCACGCCGCACCTCATTGGCGGCGCCGACGTCGCGTCCGAACTCGACGCCATGCGCGCCATCGACCAGGGCGTGCGCCTCGCCTACGCGTTCTGATCCGAGGCGACCACCGTGCCCGAGACCTACGATTTCCGCAGCCCGCGCCTCTACGTCGACGCCGACCTCGATCCGGGCGGCGCCATCCCGCTCGCGCGCGAACAGGCGAACTACCTCATCAACGTCATGCGGCGTGGTGCTGGCGATCTCGTCCTCGTGTTCAACGGCCGCGACGGCGAGTGGCGCGCGCGCATCGAAATCGCCGGCAAGCGTCAGGCGTCACTCGTCCTCGAAAACCAGGCGCGCGCGCAATCCGGCGGGCCCGACCTGCACTACCTGTTCGCGCCGCTGAAGCGCAGCCGCCTCGACTACATGGTGCAGAAGGCAACCGAGCTTGGCGTCGCGCGCCTGCAGCCGGTCCTGACGCGCCATACCATCGCCGAGCGCGTCAACGGTGAACGGATGCGCGCCAACGTCATCGAAGCCGCCGAACAATGCGGCATCCTGCGCATTCCCGCGATCGCCGCACCCGAGCGCCTCGATCGCGTGCTCGCCTCATGGGACCCCGCCCGCCGGCTCGTCTTCTGCGACGAGGGCGCACCGATCGGCGATCCTGTCACGGCGCTGCGCAAGGTCGCGCCGGGGCCACTCGCCGTGCTCATCGGCCCGGAAGGCGGCTTTGCACCCGAGGAACGCGACACGCTGATCGCGCTGCCGTTCGTCGTGCGCCTCGCCATGGGCCCGCGCATCATGCGCGCCGATACCGCCGCCGTCGCCGCGCTGACGCTCGTGAATGCGGTGCTGGGCGATTGGAAGTAGCTATTTTCCGCGGACGCGTACGCCTTCGGCTACACGCGCCGCGGCCGCTGCCTCGCGGTCGCTGTTTCATCGCGCGATCTTCGATCGCCACCGAAATTGAGCGCTCGAAGAGCGCCTTGTCGAATGCTACCGGGTAAGTGGCCGCGCCGGCGGCAGTAGGCGAAGCCGTTGCCGACCGGCGCCACTGAAACATTGTCCCCCACGGCGGGAAACATGCCGAAGCTGTCGGCACCGCAAAAAACCTACTTCTTCGGCGGGACTCTTCCATCCCGCGTATAGGGGTACATGTGCGTGATGTCGGCGCCGGGCCACTCTTTCTCGAACTTGGTCCAAACATCCAATACCGCCGTCGCGACCTGGTCGGGAATTTCGCTCTTCGCGCGCATTCTCGAGATAGAGGCGGACGTCCTTCGCCTGCAGCGCCGCGGTGAAGCCCGCGTCGTAGGCCTCGTTGATGATCCGGCGCGGGAACTTGTCGTCAGTCGCCGTATTGCGTCCCGGTCGAGACGTTGACCACCTCGAGGATCTTGGCCATCGGGATGCCCTGCTTGACGCCAAAGGCGATAGCCTCGCAGCTCGCGGATTGCGCCGCCGCCGAAAGATAGTTGTTGAGCAGCTTGACGGCCTGTCCCTGCCCGGGCCTCGGGCCGATGTGGAACGGCTTGCCCATATGCGCCATCAGCGGCTTGAAGCGCTCGTAGGCCTCGGGCGCGCAGGCCATCATGACCGAGAGCGTCGCCTTGTCGGCGCCGGCGATACCACCCGACACTGGCGCATCGATGAACGTGACGCCGGCTGCGCTGAGGATGCGCAGCCAGCTTCCTCGGCGGCGTCGATGCCGATGGTCGACGTGTCGATGACGACCTTGGCCTTGCGGCCCGGCGCCGCCGCGATCTCGCTGCGCGACGAGCATGCTGATCTTGCCGTCGGGCAGCGAGAGGATGATCGTCTCCGCGCTGGCCGCGACTTCGGCATTCGACTTGGCGATCTTGCTGCCCGCTGGCGCGCGCTCGGTGCTCCCCGCGTCCGCCACGACGAGGGCATATCCCGCCTTCGCCAGGTGGCCCGCCATGCGGTGCCCGATGCTGCCGACGCCAATCCAGCCAATCGTCTCGCCCATAACGCGTCCTCCAGGTTCCAGTTTTCTAGTGCGGCATAGCGAATTGCCGCCCGCTCGGCAACGGCGCCGACGGCATGGCGGCGTGGCGCCGATGGTTGGCCAGTCGCGTTAGCCACTATTGGCCGCCCTAGCCCTGCCGGCGCGGCGGCGATAGATTGGGGCGCAGGGAATGAGGAGAGCGTTTTATGGCTTACACGGTAGCGATCGCCGGTCTCGGCGCGATCGGGTTGCGGGTGGCGCGGGCGGTCGATGCGGGCGAGGTGCCGGGCATGTCGCTTGCCGCGGTCAGCGCCCGCGATCTCGCCGGTGCGCGAACCCGGGTCGCTGGGTTCAAGACGCCACCGAAGGCCGTACCGCTGGCCGAACTCGCCGCACACGCCGACATCATCGTCGAATGCGTGCCGGCGGCGGCATTCCGCGAGGTCGCGGAGCCGGCGATCGCGGCGGGGAAGTGGCTGCTGCCGCTCTCGGTCGCGGGATTGCTCAACCACATGGATCTCGTCGACAAGGCGCGCGCGTCAGGCGGCCGCATCGTCGTGCCGACCGGAGCGCTGCTCGGCCTCGACACCGTCCGCGCCATGGCCGTCGGTAAGATCCATGAGGTCCGCCTCGAAACGCGCAAACCGCCCGCCGGCCTCGCCGGTGCCCCGCATCTGATCGAGAACAACATCAACATTGAAGGCCTGACGGCACCGCTGTGCGTCTTCCGCGGCACCGCGCGACAGGCGGCGAAAGCCTTCCCGGCCAACGTCAATGTTGCAGCGGCCCTCGGGCTTGCCGGCCTCGGACCGGATCAGACGCAGGTCGAAGTGTGGGCCGACCCCGGCGTCGATCGCAATCATCAGTCGGTGACGATCCGCTCCGATTCCGGCGAAGCGAAAATGTCGATCGCCAACATCCCGTCGCCCGACAACCCGCGCACGGGGCGCATCGTTGCCAACAGCGTCATCGCGACGCTCCAGCGTTTTACGGCACCACTGACCGTCGGTAGCTGATCGGGATCAACCCGTCCGCGCCGGCAGCGCGTCGCGGATCAGGAGGCCGACGACGACCAGCTCCGGGCTCGTCTTGCGGTAGGTTTGGCCGACTTCGAGGAAATCGGCGCGATCGGCTTCGGACGGGCGCGGACGCGAGGTCGGCACCGGCGGCAGCGCGGCGAGGATTGCCGGCACCGCGGCATCGACGCGCGCCCTGAGTTCATCGAAAGCCGCCGTGCCCGCAGCACTCGCGATGCGCGGGCGCAGCACCGTTGCGAGATGCGCGACCAGACCCGGCCAGTGGCCAAGCATCCGATAGAGGCCCGGCACGAACGGCTTGCCGCCCATTTGCGAGGCAAACAGCATCACCGCGTCGCGTGCCGTAAGGTCAAGCTTGGCGAGATCGACCATCGCCGGCGGCGGTGGTAGCAGCGCAGGCGGCTCCCACAATTGGCATATCGTCTTGCCGCCGGGCGCTTGGCCGTCGAGCAATGCCTTCACCAGTCCGGCGAACACCATGTTGACCGGCGCCACCCGAATGAAGCCCTCGGCCGCGTCGCGCACGGTTGCGAGTGCAGCGTCATCGAGACTCCACGCGCGCAACGCCGTTGCCGGAATGGGATCGAGCGGCGGCAGCGAGAGACCCGCCGCCGCCTGCCATCCAGCCTCTTGGATGCTGCCATCGCGGTACGCGCGTCCGACCGCCGCCCACGCCCATTCGAGAAAGCCCGGCCTGGCCGCGAGATAGCGATGGATCGCGGACACGTACGGCACGCCGCACAGCACCCGCAACTCGGCGAAAATCTCGGCGATCTCGCCGGTCGCCTGGTCCTCGCTGATCTCGCCAGCCATCGCCGCCTCCGTTTACGCCTTGATGTGGCGGAACATGTTGCGGCGTGCTTCGTCGTCGTTCTCGGTCTTGAAACTGAAGCGGTCCTTGAGCTTGACGGCGCGCTGCGCGGCGGGCCGCGCCTCGATCTCGTCGATGAGGCGCTTCAGGTGCGGCAGCTTCGCCCAGGCTTCCTTGCCGAGCACCATCGGAATGAGCCGCGCCCAGCCCCACACGTCCATATCGACGATCGTATAGGTGCCGCCGACCATGTAGGGCTGCTTGGCGAGACGGTCGTTGATGATGCCGAAGTGGCGCTCCGCCTCGAAGACGTAGCGCGTGATCGCGTACTGGATCTTCTCGGGCGCGTAGTGCTGGAAATGCACGGCCTGGCCGCCATAGGGGCCGACGCCGGACGCAACGAACATCAGCCACGAGAGCAGCTCGCCGCGATTGGCCGGCGTGTTGGGGGGAAGGAACTTGCCGGTCTTGTCGGCGAGATAGAGCAGGATCGCGTTCGAAGTCGAAGACCTTGGCGTCGCCGTCGACGATCGCCGGCACTTTCGAGTTGGGGTTGATTGCGACGAACTCAGGCGCGAACTGAGCGCCCTTGCGCGTATCGACGGGGATCGGCTCGTACTCGAGACCGGCCTCTTCGAGGAACAGCGCCACTTTCGTCGGGTTCGGCGCGCCGGAGAAGTAGAACTTCAGCATCTCATAACTCCTGGTGGGTGAGGCATTGCCTTCCCCGCGGTATCGCGCTGAACAAGCCCGCGCGAAGAACAGCCGGAGACCGGATGGCGTCGCGCTAGCAGTTGGGAAGGTCCGCCAGGATGCTAGGACTTTCGCCCGACGCCGACAATGGTGAAACCGTGCCGGCTGACTTCGTCGGGGCGATAGACGTTGCGCAAATCGACGAACATGGGGCTCGCCACGACGCTCCGCAGGCGCGCGAAGTCGAGCGCCTTGAATTCGTCCCATTCCGTGATCAGCGCGGTCGCGGAAGCCCCCTCCGCCGCCTCGTAGGCGCTCGGGCAGAAGACGATGTCGGGCATCAGGAGCTTCGCGTGCTCCATCCCTTCGGGATCGTAGGCGCGGATGTTTGCGCCGGCATCGCGCAGCGCCTGAACGATCGAGAGCGACGGTGCTTCGCGCATGTCATCGGTGTTCGGCTTGAAGGTCAGCCCGAGCACCGCGATCGTCTTGCCACGCACGTCGCCGCCGGCCGCCTGCATGATCTTGCGCGCCATCTGGCGCTTGCGGTTGTCGTTGATGGCGACGAGCGTCTCGATCAGGCGAAGCGGGGAATCGTAGTCTTGCGCCGTCTTGGCAAGCGCAAGCGTATCCTTGGGGAAACACGAGCCGCCATAGCCGGGGCCGGCCTGGAGGAACTTCTTACCGATGCGATCATCGGAGCCGATGCCCCTGGCGACATCCTGGACGTCGGCGCCGACGCGCTCGCAGAGATCCGCGATCTCGTTGATGAAGGTGATCTTCATCGCGAGAAAAGCGTTGTTGGCGTACTTGGTCAGCTCGGCCGTCCGCCGCGACATCGTCATCAGCGGCGCGCCCTTGTCGGTGAGCGGCTTGTAGATTGCGGCCATGACCGCCTCGGCGCGAGCGTCGTTGGCGCCGACGACGACGCGATCGGGATGCATGAAGTCGGGGATCGCGGCACCCTCGCGCAGGAACTCTGGGTTGGAGGCGACGGCCACATCGGCGGCGGTGTTGGTCTCGCGGATGATCCGCTCGACGTCGTCGCCGGTACCGACGGGCACCGTCGACTTGGTCACGACCACGGTGAAGCCGGAGAGCGCGCGGGCGATGTCCCGCGCCGCGTCATGCACGTAGGTAAGATCGGCGTGGCCGTCGTTCGGTCGCGACGGCGTGCCGACCGCGATGAAGATGGCGTCGGCGCCGGCGGCCGCGCCGTTCAGCGCGGTGGAGAAGGAGAGCCGCCCGGCCGCGACGTTTCTGGCGACGAGGTCGTCGAGACCCGGCTCGTAGATCGGGATCTCGCCCGCCCGCAGCGCCGCGATCTTCGCCGCATCCTTGTCGACGCAGGTCACGGTATGTCCGACCTCGGCGAAGCAGGCCCCCGACACCAACCCGACGTAACCGGAACCGACCATCACGATATTCATCGATCAAACCCTCGCTGGCGCCGTGCGCCAAACAGCAGAAAACGTGCCACGGCCGGCTCGTCCCAAAGGAAAGCGGCTCCGCTCCGTTTTGAGACGTCTATCGGGCGATCAGATCGCACTCCAGCGCAAATTTGACGCGCCGCAACCGGCCCCTCCCGAAGCCGGCAGCAACATTCATGCCAGGACCGCAGACCTTCCGTACCCGCGATCTCCGGCAGTCGGCGTGGCGGAGCGAGCCGTGTCGCCCATCGTGTAGCGATGCTCTGCATCGACGAGAGCCTGTGCTGGAAGTGCTTGATAGTGTTCCTCGAAGCCGGCAACCCACTCGTCCAGCGGGCACGGTTGTGCCTGCGAATCAGGAGCGAACGATGAGCAGACGACCGAGGCGGAACCACTCACCGGCCTTCAAGGCGAAGGTGGCGATCGCGGCGATCAAGGGCGAGCGGACGATCGCTGCAGATTGCAGAGCAGTTCGACGTCCACCCGAACCAGATCACGACCTGGAAGGCGCAGCTCGAAGGCGGCGCCGCCGATGTGTTCGATGGCGGCAGCGGCTCGGCGCCTGCCGCGCCCGCCGTCGACGTGAAGCAGCTGCACGCGAAGATCGGCGAGCTGACGCTGGAGAACGATTCCTAAGAAACGGCACCGCCGGCGTTGTCGGCTCAATCGGCTGAAGAACAAAGCCGAATGTCTTGGCGCGCCGATGCAGATTGTTCGACCACCCGCGTGCGGTATCGTGTCTCGTAGAACGATGCGCCCGGGTCGACATATTCCATGCCGTGACGCACGGCGTTGTAGAACAGAACTGCGATCTTGCGCGCCGTGGCGGTGACCGCCTTGGCCTTGCCGATGCGCGCCGAGAGCCGCCTGTAGAAGGCGCCGAGCGCGGTGTCGGTCCGCCCAACGGTGACGGCAGCAAGCCGCAGGAGCGCCGCCGCACGGCTCCCGGACCGGCTTCGTTCGTGACGAGAGCACTCTTGCCGCCGGAGATCTTGTTGTTCGGCGCCAGACCCAGCCAGGAGGTGAAGTGCTTGGCACTCGGCCATGCGGAGAGATCGTCGCCGCATTCAGCGATCAGCTTCAGCGAGAGGTAAGGGCCGAAGCCGTCGATCTTGGTGATGTCCTTTCCGAGCAGCGCGAACAGCGCCGACGCGGGCATCGAAGGCCAGTCCGTTGACTTGATCGGTTCGCCGACGAGACGGCGGCAATGCATCTGACCAGTGACCGCGACCGATGCTGAGTTCCTTCATGACGGCTTCGATCCGGACGTCGCAGGCCGAGACCTTCTCATGGTACGCATCGTAGAGGGCAAGTGCCTGTTCGAGCGCAAACAGGTGCTCGGCGCGGTAGTTACCGGTGAGCGCCTTCTCGATCGTCTCGGCACTGGAGTGGCACCGGTAATCGCGCAAGCCCGCCAGCACCTTGGGGTCATGCTCGCCGGAGAGGATTGCGCGGATGATCCGCAATCCAGTTGCGCCGGTGATGTCGGCGACGACATGATGGAGCTGAAGATTCATCTCGGTCAGCGCCTTCTGCATGTGCTGAATATGCGAGGCCGCATACTCGAGCAGACGCTCGCGCTGGCGTACGTAGGCACGCAACTCGTGAACTGGCCTTTGGGCCGAAAGCTGGCGCGCAGCAGGCCGTAGGAATGAAGCCGCTGCAGCCACTGCGCATCGCTGACGTCGGTCTTGCGTCCGGGCACGTGCTTGGCATCGCGCGCATTGACGAGGAACACGGTGAAGCCACGGGCATCGAGAAGCTCGATAGATCGGAATCCAGTAGACGCTGGTCGATTCCATCGCGACGGTCTCGACGCCGCATTCTGCAAACCAATCCACCAGCCGATGCAGATCGGTCGTGAAGGTTCCGAAGCTGCGCACCGGCTCTGGCGTGCGATCCGCCCTCACGGCAGCCATCAACAAGGTCGCCCCGACATCGATGGCGGCCGCGTTGGGGTGCACCATCGGCATGGTGCGGTCGACTCTTGGATTTTGCTCTTTTCCGGGGCATCATCAATCCTCCTGCTGACAAGGCGGAAGGGCTGGGCTGCGCCAATGATCAGATTCCTAAACGGGATCGCCGGATGGCGTCACCACTCTCAAGTGCGCAACAGCCCATGGACCAGGTTTTTTAACGGGGTTACATGCCACCAAAATCGTATACGGCCGCTCCCTTCCGGGCGCAGTCGTAGCAGTGACCCGTTTCTATCCCCACAGGGGGCGACGCAGCGCCAGGATAGTTTTTTAGAGGGCGCGCTCACCAAGGCGGGATTGCTGAGCGCAAAGCGATGATCGACCGTGGTCATGCGTTGAGCGTCACCAAGCAGGCCGAGGCGTCGGCATCGCGCGCAGCACGGTGTACTACCTGCCGCGTCCGGTTCGGCGGCCGATCTCGCGCTGATGCGCCGGATCGACCGAGCTGCATCTGGAGTTGCCCTTCGCGGGCGCGCGGATGTTGCGCCGGCTGCTGGCTGCCAAGGGGAGCAAGGTCGGACGGCGGCATGTGAAGACGCTGATGCAGCGGATGGGGATCGAGGCGCTCTATCGCCGGCCGCGCACGACGAAGCCGGAGCCCGGGCACAAGATCTACCCGTATCTGCTGCGCGGCCTGGAGATCACGCGGCCCAACCAGGTGTGGGCGATGGACATCACGTACATCCCGATGGCGCAGGGCTTCGTCTATCTCGCCGTCGTGCTCGACTGGTTCAGCCGGCGCGTGCTGTCGTGGCGGCTGTCGATCACGATGGAGGCGGCGTTCTGCGTCGAGACGCTGGAGGAGGCGCTGGCCCGCCACGGCAAGCCGGAGATCTTCAACACGGATCAGGGCTCGCAGTTCACGTGCCCGGCCTTCACCGGCGTGCTGGCCAAGCACGACATCGCGATCAGCATGGACGGCAAGGGCGCTTGGCGGGACAACGTGTTCGTCGAGCGGCTGTGGCGCAGCGTGAAATACGAGGAGGTCTACCTGCGCGCCTACGACAGCGTGAGCGACGGCACGCGACTCGATCGGCCGCTACCTCGATCTCTACAATCGCCGTCGCCCGCATTCGAGCCTTGACGGCACGACGCCCGATCAGGCCTACTTCGGCCACCAGGCTGCCGCCGATCCGCTTGGCGGCCTAACCCCGGCAGACGATCCACTTATCCAAGCGGAAAACCTGTCCGAACAAGCGGGGCCACCTCGCAGGGCCGCGGCGGGCCTCGCCGAGCCATTTATGCCACAAGCGACGAGGTGTCCTTTGCGCTGGCGGATCGCCGCGATGAGTTGAGCGCGGAGTTCGATCTCTATCAGCCTGATCTCGACACCATGATGCGCATGCTCGACAAAGGGTTGCTTACCGAGGACGCGCACGCCGTTGGCATAGATACGCCGGAGGTGTGGTTTCCACGCTCGGGGAACGAGGCTGAAAGGATCCTCCGTGACGTCGGCGGGGCAATAATTGTCAAGCCCCGCTCCCAGCTCGCCATTCGCACCGGCAACAAGGGTGCACTGATCGAAGCAGGCGCCACGAATGGCCGCGCTGTGTATGATAATCTGCTGCAGCAAGGCGCGCACAACAGTAATTTCGCCAAGCGATTTCCTGAAGCAACAATGCCGATGCTGCAGCGTTATCACCCTGAAGCAATGGAGAAGATTTATTCACTTTCCGGCTTCCGCGATATTTCGGGCAAGCAGGTCGTGATGTGCGCCGCTCAAAAGATTTTGCAGCAACCGCGTCGGTTTGGGATCGGCCTTTGCTTCGAGGAAGCCGATGTGATCCCCGATCTTGCCAAGCGCGTCTTATTGTTGTGTGAGCGGATTGGGTACTATGGCGCCTTCGAGCTGGAGTTCATTTTCTCCCAGGGGCGCGCGATGCTGATCGACTTCAATGGGCGCTTCTACAATCAGCTCGCTTTCGACATCGCGCGAGGTTTTGATCTTCCCCGGCTCGTCTATGCTGGCGCGACGGGGAAGGCAGATGAGCTGGCGGATTTGATTTCTGCGATTCCGTCACGTGACAAGGGCGGGGGAATGGTGTTCTGCAACACTTTTGGCCTTTCGCTTAATTTGGCTGCGCAGAGAGTTTTTGGAAGCATGTCGGCTGACGAGGTAAGCCGCTGGCGCGAGTGGCGCAGTGCTGGTAGCCGCTCTCTCGTCGATCCGGTTCGCGATGTCGACGACCCGCGCCCCGCCAACATTGACATTGCTCAGCAATTGTATCGGATCGCACGTCACCCGCGTAGCTTCCTCAGAGCGGCCATGTCCATGAATGCCAGACGTCTTTCGACTGCGGCCGTGACACCGTGGTGGATTTTTGCTGATTTGCTGTGACCTGCTTTTCTGATCTGAATCCGGTGCGTCGAGAGCAGCGACGGCACTCATCGGCGGCGCGGTCGAGCCGATCGCGTCATCGGCCAACACCGAATTCGACGACAGTGGCCGCGCGCCGGCGTGTTCCTCGGGCACTCCTGGCAGCGCGAAATCCACGGCATCGTGCCGCCCGACCTGCAGATGATCTTTACCGATGCAACGACCGTCGGCAGCGGCTACGACGGCAGCTTGCGGGTACGGGCCTCGGCCGACCGGCCAGGGCCATTCCCGCATTGACTTTCGCCGACCCTGTGATTGTCTAACCCCCGTTTGGACGTGGCGAGCCAGGGTGCAGCACCATGGGCGAGATGGACCGACTGGAGCCGATCGAGAAGGCCAGCCAGGATGAGCTTCTCGGCCTCCAGCTCCAACGGCTCAAAGCCACGCTCGCCGTCGCCTATGAACGCGTCCCCGACTATCGCGCGCGGTTCGACGCGGCCGGCGTCCACCCGACCGATTTGAAGACACGCGCCGACCTCGCGCGATTTCCCTTCACCACCAAGGAAGACCTGCGGCGAAACTATCCGTTCGGCATGTTCGCCGTGCCGATGGACGAGATCGTGCGCGTTCACGCTTCGAGCGGCACGACCGGCAAACCGACCGTCGTCGGCTACACGCAGGGCGATATCGACACCTGGGCGCACCTGATGGCGCGCTCCATTCGCGCCGCCGGCGGCAAATCGAGCGACCGCATTCATGTCGCCTACGGCTACGGGCTTTTCACCGGCGGACTCGGCTTTCACTACGGCGCTGAACGGCTCGGCTGCACCGTCATTCCGGTCGGCGGCGGCTTCACCGAGCGACAGGTGCAGCTCATCACCGACTTCAAGCCCGACATCATCGGCGTGACGCCCTCCTACCTGCTCGCCATCGCCGACGAGTTCGACCGCCGCGGCATCGACGCGCGCGCCTCGAGCCTGCGTATCGCCATCTGCGGCGCGGAGCCGTGGAGCGAGGGGATGCGCACCGAGATCGAAGCCCGCCTCGGCGTGCAGGCGTTCGACGTCTACGGCCTCTCCGAGGTGATGGGGCCGGGCGTCGGACAGGAATGCGCGGAGACCAAGGACGGGCTGACGATCTGGGAGGATCACTTCCTGCCCGAGATCATCGATCCGGTAACGGGCGCGGTGCTTCCCGACGGCGAGGAAGGCGAACTCGTTTTCACGTCGCTGACCAAGCAGGCGATGCCGGTCATCCGCTATCGCACGCGAGACCTGACGCGATTGCTGCCCGGTACCGCCCGCACGATGCGCCGCATCGCGCGCATCAAGGGTCGCAGCGACGACATGCTCATCATCCGCGGCGTCAATGTGTTTCCCTCGCAGATCGAGGCCGTGCTGACGGCGGCGCCGGAACTGGCGCCGCACTACGTGCTCGAAGTGACGCGACCCGATCGTCTGGATGAACTCGATGTCGTCGTCGAGGCGCGGCCCGAGACATCCGGCGCACTGACTCCGGACGACCGCGCCAAGCTGGAGCGTCACGCCGAGCACCTGATCAAGGCCCATATCGGCGTCACGACCACAGTCCGCGTCGTCCCCTCCGGCGCGCTCGAACGGTCGCAGGGCAAAGCCATCCGCGTCGTCGACAAGCGCCCGAAAGGTTAGCGTTCGTGAAGCCAACCGATACGACCTCCTTGACGGCGGCCGAGCTTCCCCCCGCGGCCGTGAGCGAATGGTCGGCCGCCGAACCGAAGGGCACCGGCGAGCGCGAGGAGGATGCCGTCCGCTATGCCGCGTTCTGGGCGCGGTCGCGGCAGCTCGTCACGAGCCTCCCGGTCAAACCGAAGCGGAGTGCGGCCGAACGCGCTGCCGCCGAAACTGTCCTTACGGCCGCCCGCGCATCACGCGACCGCTTCCTCGCCGCGCACTGCGCGTGGATCTACGATCGCCTGACAAAGGGGCGAACCGCATTCGTGCGCGTCGAGGATCTCGTCTACGACGCCGCCGCCGCGTTCCCGGGCCTCGTGCCGACGCGAGAGGAGGTGGCGGCGGAAGCAGCTCTCGACCAGCGCGACAAGGACGGCATCGAGATCGACCAGGGGTTGTTCATCGCCCACGTTCTGGCCGGCGAGCAGGCCGGCCGGCACCTCTGCCACGCGATGCTACTGCCGCGAAACGACAGCGCCGAGCACGCCGCGAAGTTCGCGACTGACGGCGTCCTCGATCTCGGCTCGGCTCGACTGCATCGCGATGGGCGCGCAGTCCACCTTACCGCGGCGAACGCGCGCTTCCTCAATGCCGAGGACGACACGACACTCGACGAGATGGAAATCGCCGTCGATGTCGCAATGCTCGATTCCGCGAGCAGCATCGTCGTCCTGCGCGGCGGCACGGTCGACCATCCGAAGTACCAGGGTCGGCGCATGTTCGGCGCCGGCATCAACCTCACGCACCTCTATCGCGGCAAGATTCCTTATCCTCTGGTTCCCGCGCCGCGACCTCGGCTACGTCCACAAGATCTTCCGCGGCGTCGCGACGCCCGACCTGCTTCCCGACGACGTCAACGGCCGCGGCATCGAGAAGCTCTGGGTCGCGGCGGTCGACACGTTCGCCATCGGCGGCCACTGCCAGCTCCTGCTGTGCATGGACTACGTGGTCGCTGGCGCCGACGCCTTCATGACGCTGCCGGCACGCAAGGAGGGGATCATCCCCGGCCTCGCCAACCTGCGCCTGCCGCGCTTCGTCGGCGACCGGATCGCCCGCCAGGCGATCCAATATGGCCGCCGCCTCGCGTGCGACAGCCCGGAGGGACGGATGATCTGCGACGAGATCGTCGCCGCGACGGACATGGACACGGCGATCTGCCGAGGTCGTCGGCTGGGCTCACGAGTTCCGGCGCGGTCGGCGCCATCGGCAACCGCCGCGCCTTCCGGGTCGGCGCAGAGCCGCTGGACGTATTCCGGCAGGTATTTCTCGGTCTATGCCCGCGAGCAGGCGCTACTGCCACTTCAGCCCGGCGCTGATCGCCAATCTCGAGCAGCATTGGAATGCCGCCGAGCGCGCGCTATAGAGAGTGCGCCAAAACCCCATCGGCCATGGATCGATCCAGCCGGGGCGCGGCGCCGGGAGAACACGACATATGAACAAGATCAGCCACGGCTCGCACTGGGGCGCCTTCAACGCGATCGTCGAAAACGGCCGGCTGGTCGGCGTCGAGCCAACCGAGCGCGACACCAACCCATCGCCGATCCTGCGCGGGATGCCGGAGGCGATCTATCACGGCTCCCGCGTCGCCCGGCCCGCGGTCCGCAAGAGCTGGCTCGCCAAGGGATTCAAGACCGGCGGCGAAGGACGCGGCACCGAGCCGTTCGTCGAAGTGCCGTGGGACGAGGCGCTCGACATCGTCGCGTCGGAATTGAAGCGAGTCAAAGCCGCGTACGGCAACGAGGCGATCTTCGCTGGCTCCTACGGCTGGTCCAGCGCCGGCCGCTTCCATCACGCCAAGACCCAACTCCAGCGTTTCATGGGCGGCTTCGGCGGCTTCACCAGCCAGAAGCACAGCTACTCGCTCGCGGCCGGCCTCGCGATCCTGCCACACATCCTCGGCGACCATCAGACGCTCAGGAACCCGTCGTCGTGGGCGGGCATCGAGCAGAACACGAAGCTGTTCCTCGCCTTCGGCGGCTGCGGCACCAAGAACGCGCAGGTCGAGCCCGGCGGCTCCGGCGAGCATACCGCGGGTCCGTGGATGCAGCGGCTGGCCGACGCCGGCGTTGAATTCATCTCCATCACGCCGGTGCGCGACGACACGCCGGCGCTTTCGAACGTGACGTGGCTGCCGATCCGCCCGAACACCGACGTCGCGATGATGCTGGCGCTGGCGCACACGATCGTCAGCGAAGGCCTGCACGCGAAGGACTTCCTCGCCGAGTACACCGTCGGCTTCTCGCGCTTCGAGCGCTACCTCCTCGGCACGGACGACGGCGCGCCAAAGTCCGCCGAATGGGCCGCCGACATCACCGGCATCGACGCCGACTACACCCGCGCGCTCGCCCGCCGCATGGCCGCGACCCGCACCATGATCGCGACCAGCTATTCGCTCCAGCGCGGCGACCACGGCGAGCAGACATTCTGGATGACGGCGGTGCTCGGCGCCATCGTCGGACAGGTCGGTCTGCCCGGCGGCGGCTTCGGTTTCGGCTACGGCTCGATGCACGGCCAGGGCAATCCGGTGACGGTTTACTCCGCGCCCGCGCTTTCGGCCGGCCCTAATCCGACCGGCAGCTTCATCCCCGTCGCGCGCATCTCGGACATGCTGCTCAACCCGGGACAACCCTATCAGTTCGACGGCGAGGACCGCGTCTATCCCGAAACGCGCATGATCTACTGGTGCGGCGGCAATCCGTTCCACCACCACCAGGACCTCAACCGCCTGATCGAAGCCTGGCGGCGCCCCGAGACGATCATCGTCAACGAACCCTGGTGGACGGCGACCGCGCGCTACGCCGACATCGTCCTTCCGGCAACGACGACACTCGAGCGCAACGACATCGGCGCAAGCTCGCGCGACCGCTTCATCATCGCCATGAAGAAGGCGATCGATCCGGTCGGCGGCGCGCGCAACGACTACGACATCTTCCGCACGCTCGCGCGCGGTCTCGGCTTCGAGGCCGCCTTCACCGAGGGCCGCGAGGAGATGGACTGGCTGCGCCACATCTACGAGGTGTCGCGCCAGGATGCGTCGCGCGTCGGCGTGGAGCTCCCGGGCTTCGACGGTTTCTGGGCGCAAGGCTTCGCGGAGAGCCCGGTCCCGAAGACGGCGCATACCGTGCTGTCGAAATTCCGCGCCGATCCCGCGACCAACCCGCTCAAGACGCCGTCGGGCAAAATCGAGATCTTCTGCGACGAGATCGCGGGCTTCGGCTACGACGACTGCCCCGGCCATCCCGTGTGGTTGGAGCCGCTCGAATGGCTCGGCTCGCAGAAGGCCGCGACCTATCCGTTGCACATGATCTCGAACCAGCCGGCCGGCAAGCTGCATTCGCAGATGGATTTCGCGGGCGAAAGCGCCGGCCTCAAGATCAACGGCCGCGAGCCGGTGCTCCTCCATCCCGACGACGCCGCGAGCCGCAGCATCCGCGCGAACGATGTCGTCCGCGTCTTCAACGACCGCGGCGCGACGCTTGCCGCAGCCGTCATCACCGACGGCGTCCGCCCGGGCGTCATCCGCCTTTCGACCGGCGCCTGGTACGATCCGCGAGAACCGGGCAGCCTCGGCACGCTCGACAAGCACGGCAATCCGAACATGCTGACGCCGGACAAGGGGACGTCGAAGCTCGGCCAGGGCCCGATCGCGCACACCGCGCTGGTCGAGGTCGAGCGGTTCGACGGCGATCCCGGCGAGGTCACCGCGTTCGATCCGCCGAAACTGGAGCGGCGCGGGTAGGACCGCGCGAGCGGTCAACGATCAGCCGGCTATTTCACCCACAGCGGCTTGTCGTTGACCGTCGAAACGTGCGCGGCGACGACCTTCCAGCCGCCGTTGACGCCGTCCGAAGCGGGAAAACGCACGAAGGTCTGGCTCTGCCGGCCGATCAGATCATGGCCGCGCACCTTGAACTCCAGGTTCACGGTGGCGAGGTCGCGGCCGAGCGTCAGGATCTCGAGCCGGATGCGCCGCTCCTTGATGCCCGGCCCCGGCGGCCGCGCGACGCGATGGGCGTGGATTTCGTCGAAACCGTAGCCGTTCTCGTGCAGCGAATAGCGGATGGTGTGGGGGCTGCGCCAGAACGTGGCATCGAGGACATCGACGTCCTTGTCGATCAGCGCCTGCTCGTAGCGCTCGAAAATCTGGCGCAGTTCTTCGACGACCTCGGGGATGTTCGGCGTCAGATCGTGCGTGCTCATGCGATCTCCCGTGCCGCGTCGGCGATTTCCCTGGCCTCCGGCGAGAACACCCAATCGGCCATCACCTGGCAACGGCGCATCAGGCGCGGCTCGTCCGGCCGATAGTCGGCAAGCGCATTGTGCATCGTCCAGATATTGTCCCAGGCGAGTACGTCACCCTCGGTCCATTCATGGCGATACTTGTATTTGTCCTGCCGCTGGTGCTGGAAGATAAATTTCAAGATCTCATCGCTCTCGTGCGCACTCATCCCGTCGATCTGCGTGACATAACCGACATTGCAATAGAGGATCTTGCGGCCTGAAATCGGATGCACCAATGCGATCGGATGCGAGACCGGCGGCTTGGCGCGCCGCTGCTCCGGCGTTAGCGGTTTGCGCGTCGAACCCGGCCGCTTCAACATCTCCTGCCAGAATTTGTCGAAGTCGTGCGTCGCGGTTCGCCCTTCGATCCGCGTCTTCAACTCCCCCGGAAGATCGTCATAGGCGGCACACATATCGAGGAACTCGGTGGAGCCGAGCGCCATGCCGTTGCGCCTCGGTACTTTGATGGCGTGGAGAACGTTGAGGAAGGCGATCGTCGCCGAGTAGCTCATATCCGTATGCCAGTCCTGGCCGGCGTCGGCGAGGCCGATCGGTTTCCCGTTCTCCAAGAGGTTCGAAAGGATCATGACCTCCGGGTGGTCCGATACCGTGTAGCTACCGGCGGCGACATTGATCTCGAGTGAGCCGAACTTCCGGGCGAAGTCCTTCTGTTGCGCGGGGGCCAGCGACTGGCGCGGAAAGCAGAGGACGGCGTATTGGCCAAAGGCGCGCAGCAAAGTGCCCCGATCGGCCGGCGACAGCGGTTTGGACAGGTCGAGACCTTCGATCCGGGCCCCGAGCGTGGCCCCTAACGGCGCAATGGTGATCATGAGAACTCCATCCGCATAAGAATAATGCCTGTGGATGTTGGCACAATCGGCATCGCGGTATCAATCGGGGAGTGCGGTGGCGGGAGCCCGCCGGCCCATCCACCACTTGCCTGCCGCGCGAGCGTGCCGCAAGCTCGTCCCGGACGGGGCTTCAAACCTGTGAGAGACACCGCCATGACCACCTATGACCTCGTGATCCGCGGCGGCACGGTCGGCACGGCCGACGGCACGTTCAAGGCCGATGTCGCGATCAAGGGCGAAGCGATCGCGGCGATTGGCATGGACCTCGCTGCGGGCTCCCGCGAGGTCGATGCGACGGGCAAGCTCGTGCTGCCCGGCGGCATCGATGCGCACGCCCACATCGAGCAGCTCTCCGGCATGGGCGTGATGAACGCCGACACGTTCGCGAGCGGCACGGCGGCGGCGGCCCTCGGCGGCACGACGACGGTGATCCCCTTCGCTCCGCAGCATCAGGGCAAGAGCCTCGCCAAGGTCGTCGAGGACTATCATGTCCTGGCAAAGCGCGGGTCCGTGATCGACTACGCCTTGCATATGATCATCGCCGATCCCACGGAGAAAGCGCTCACCGAGGAACTCCCCGCGCTGATCAAATCGGGGCACGGGTCGATCAAGGTGTTCATGACCTACGAGAAGACCAAGGTCGACGACGAGCAACTGCTCGATGTGCTGCTGGCGGCACGCGCGCACAAGGCGCTCGTGTGCGTCCACGCCGAGAACAACGGCATGATCAGCTGGATGGGGCGCCGGCTGGTCGCGAAAGGCTACACCGCGCCCAAGTATCACACGGTCTACCATCCGCGCGGGAGCGAAGCCGAAGCGTTTCACCGCCTCATCGCCTGCGCCGAGCTGATCGATCAGCCGATCATCATCTATCACGTGTCGACGGCCGAGGGCGCCGCCGTCATTCGCGAAGCGCGCGGGCGCGGGTTGAAAGTGTTCGGGGAAACGTGCACGCAGTACCTGCTGCTGACGCGCGACGATCTCGACAAGCCCGGCGTCGACGGCGCGAAATGGGTGTGCAGTCCGCCGCTGCGCACCGAGCGCGACCAGGAGGCGCTGTGGCGCGCCCTCGACCTCGGCGACCTCCAGCTCGTCTCGTCGGATCACGCGCCCTATACGCTGGACGACAAGGGCAAGTTCCTGCGCGGCCCAAATCCGCCGTTCAACCAGATCGCCAACGGAATGCCGGGGCTCGAACTCAGGTTGCCGCTGCTGTTCGACGCGATCGTCTCGAAGGGTCGCTATAGCATCGAGAAGTTCGTCGCGTGGACGGCGACCGAACCGGCGCGCATGTACGGGCTCGATGCAAAGAAGGGATCGCTGGCGATCGGCGCCGACGCCGACATCTGCGTCTGGGACCCCGCCCGCAAGACCGAAATTTCGGACGCCGGCGTGCATGACGCCTCCGGCTACACGCCGTACGCAGGGCGCACGATCACGGGCTGGCCGGTGGTGGTCACGCGGCGCGGCGCCGTCATCGTCGAGAACGGCAAGCTCAACGCGGCGCCGGGATCGGGCCGCTTTCTGCCGCGCAACGCCGGGCGGCCGGCGGAGCCGACGGGACGGCTTTCTGCGGAATTCGACCCCAAGCGCAATTTCGGCGCCGATCTCTATTGATCGGCACCACGCGCTGCCGATCCGTCACCCCGCCGCCGCAGGCGCGTCACCCCATGACCAGCTTCGGCAGGAGCAGCGCAATGCTCGGCCACGCGTAGAGCGCGGCGATCATGAGTAGCTGCAGACCGATAAAGGGCGTCGCACCGACAATGACGTCCCGGATCGGCTCCCCGGTTACGCCCTGCAGCACGTAGAGATTGAGGCCCACCGGCGGCGTCAGCAACCCGACCTCGATCAGAATACAAACGATCACACCCATCCAGACGAGATCCATGTGGGCATTGGTCATGATCGGCACGATGAACGGGATCGTGATGACCATCATCGCGATACCGTCGACGAACATTCCGAGCACCAGGTAGATCACGACGATTGCGAGAAAGATGTGCATCGGCGTCATCTCGGCCGCACCGACCCACGCCATGACTGTCGCCGGCACCTGGAAGTAGATCAGCGTCACCGACAGGATCTTTGCGGTGAAGATCACGAACAGGATCAAGCTCGTCTGGCGCACCGTCGCGAGCGCTGCACGCCACAGCACGCCGAGGGTGAAGGTCCGCGCCCCGATAGCAATCAGAATCGACAGGAACGCACCGAGTGCCGCGACCTCGGTGGGACTCGCGATGCCGCCATAGATGCCACCGAGCACGACGACGATGAGGATGCCCATCTGCCAGAGCCCGAGCAGCGCCTTGAAGCGCTCGCCTGGGCTGGCGCGGGCTTCGACAGGCGCGAGCGACGGATCCAGGATGCACCGAATGGCAATGTAGAGGGCATAGAGGAACGCCAGCACGAGGCCGGGAATGAGGCCTGCGAGGAACAGCCGGCCGATCGAGACCTCGGCCATGCTGCCATAGACGATGAAGATGATGCTTGGCGGGATGAGAATGCCGAGCGTACCACCGGCTGCGATCGAGCCGAGCGCGATCGGCTTGCTGTAGTTGCGTTTCGCGATCTCGGGGAAGCCGACCGATCCGATCGTCGCGGCCGAGGCGACGCTCGAACCCGAGCACGCAGCAAATATCGTGCACGCCGCGATGTTGGCCTGGAGCAGCCCGCCTGGAAACCCGCTGACGACCGTCGCCGCGCGCAGGTAGATCGTGCTCATGATGCCGGACTGGAACAGGATCTCGCCCATGAAGATGAACATGGGGATAGCGACGAGGATGAAGCTCGTGTTCTGCTCCCACACGATCTTGCCGACGATATCGACGGCGCGCTCCCAGCCGAGCACCTGGGTCAGGCCGATGATGCCGGAGAGGCCGAGGCCGACGCCGACCCACACCCCCGCGGCGAGCAGCAGCAGCGTTGCCGCCAGCGTTATCGAGATCGCCGGCATCGTCAGGGGGTGTCCTTCGGCTGTGTCGGCAGCGCACTCGCGCCAAGGAGCGTCATCGTCGTAGCGATGAAGCCGACCACCATGGTCAGAACCAGCACGGCGGCACCAATGACCACGGGGACCATCGGCAGCCAAAGCGGCGTCATGAGCGGCGACTCGCTGATGATTTCGCGATTGTAGAAATTGGCAAAACGCGTCCAGACGCCGAGCAGCAGCAGCACCGAGAAGACGATGCCGGCCCCATAGGCGAACACTTCCAAGGCGGCACGTACGCGTCCCGTCACCAGGCTGGTGAGCACATCGATACGGATGTGCGCGTCCTGTCGGACGTTCGGTGCGAGCCCGAGGAAGACGATCGCGATCAGCAGATACGACGCGATCTCATCGGCCCAGAGCGTCGGACTGTTGAACGCGTAGCGCGCGATGACGTCGACCGTCGTCAGACCCATCATCGCCACGACGCAGACGACGCCCACGGCGGTGAGGCCGAAGGCGATCGCCGAGAGTGCGCGATCGGTGATGTGCATCATCACCGGATCGCCAGAGAGCCGACACGAACCGAGCCCATCTCACTTCTTCTTTGCGTTGAAGTCGTCGATCATCGCCTTGGCCTGATCATAGATCATGCGGCCATCGGGCTTCAGGCGCTTCACCCAGTTGTCGACGACCGTGCCGGCAGCCGTCTTCATCGTTTCGCGATCGGCCGCGGAAACCGGCACCGCCGTCATGCCTTCCTTGATCAGCCACTGGCGGCCATTCGTGGCGCCGCCGTACGTGCCCTTGCGCAGTTCGGCGAGGTATCCCGGGAACGCATCCATGACGGCCTTGCGCGATTCGGCCGGCAGCGCGTCGAGCGCCTTCTGGCTCACCATCACGAAGAAGCCGGCACCGGCGCTGCCGATGTCGTAGATGTACTTGGTGACCTCGTAGCCCTTGTTGAAGAAGTGCGGCGCGTCGGCGACCCAGTTGCCGTCGAGCAGGCCCTGCTGCAGGCCGGTATAGATCTCGGACGGTGCGACCGACACCGGCGTCAGGCCGATGAGGCGGCTGAACTCGGTCTCGGTCGGACCGGCGCTGCGGATCTTGCGGCCCTTGAGATCGGCCAGCGACTTGAACTCGGCCTTAGCATAGATCATCCGCGGCTCGGCCTGCAGGATGCCGACGAGATAGACGCCGTAGTTCTTTGCGAGATATTCGCGATAGGCCGGGGTCAGCGCATCCCACAGCTTGACGCGGAACTCGTAGTCCCAGGGCACGAACAGCGGCAGATCGAGCAGTTCGAGCGGCTGGGCTTCGCCGGCGACGTGGAAGCCCGCGACGCGGTAGATCGCCGTGAGGTTCTTGGAGACGGCGTCGAGCGAGTCCCGGCCCTTGAACAACGACTCCGTGGGATAGACGGCGATCTTCAACTTGCCATCAGTGGCCTTTTCGACGGTTGCCGCGAACTGCGTTGCGGCCTTCGGGCCCCAGTGCGACGCGGCGTCGACATCGCCGAGCGTCCAGTTGACCTGAGCCTGTGTGGCCGGCGCACCGATCAGCGCCGCCAAAAGCAAAAAGAGCCCGAGCAGGGAAAACCGCTTCATCGCTTCCTCCGGATTTCATCGTTTTTTATGGATGTGCTGGCGCGGCCGAGAGCCCCGACAACACTCAGTGATTGCGTGGATTTTTGCGCCCCCCGAATAGCGATGTCAATCAACGTTCAGTCCCCAGCAATGCACTCAGCGAAGGGGAGGCTGCTCATTGTTCGGCGGCGGCGGGCGGGGCGCCAGCGGCCGCCGTGGCTGGGGCGGGAGGGTTCGAACCTCCGCATGGCGGAATCAAAATCCGCTGCCTTACCACTTGGCTACGCCCCATCATGATGCCAGACGCGGCCGTGCGCCTGCACCAAACGCTCGTCGGCAGTAGATGCTGCATCGCGCAGCGCCGCCGGATCTCCGATCGCCAGCAGCGCGGCCAGCAGCCAGCAAAATCGGCCTCCTGAACGGGGCGGACCATACTCTGTCCATTCTGGGCCCGCAACCGGGCCCGACGCACTCGTCCGATCGCGGGCTTGATATCGGTGTGTGCCTTCCTTATAGCTCTCACCGACGGAGGCGTGGCCGAGTGGCTTAAGGCGGCGGTTTGCTAAATCGTTGTACTTGGAAACGGGTACCGGAGGTTCGAATCCTCTCGCCTCCGCCAGCACGTAGCCGTGCGTGAACTCATCCGACCGGCCTCATCCCCACCTGTGAGATCCAGCGTGCCGTGATGCTGGTCGAAGGCGCGCGATGACCGTGGGACTCGATGTTGTGAGATTTCATTCCACGAGGCAGTGGCTGGCTTCCGAGACGTTTGGCTTTCGCCCTCCTCGAAGGACGTGTGCATGCTGGGATCGTCACTCAAAGATCTGGTGAAATCGGCTGTACGCGCGGGTGTTACGGGAGCCGCGCCCGGTGACAGTTCGCAGGCGTGGGATGATGGTTCAGGCGGGCCGAAGAACATCATGATTCCGCGCTATCACAACCTGGAGAACAAGGCGGGGGGTGCTTTTTTGCGTGGCTATGGGATCTTTGGAGGCATCGGGCGGGAACCGTCGCCTTCCAGAAAGCGCCGCGGGAGCGATGGCAGCGAAGTGCCTCTAGGTCTGGTCGCCTACGGTGAAATGCTGCCACGATCTGAAAATCGCGCAGTGCTCGATCGCGAGAGCCTGGATGCCTGGGGGATACCTACGCTCAACATCGATTGCGCGTATTCCAGCAACGAGCACGCGATGATCGATCACATGCTGGCGCAGCTCCACGAGATGGTTGACGTCGCCGGCGGTCGCGTTGGGGGAACGCATCGCTTCGCTCCTGGCGGGTTCGTGCACGAAACCGGAACTGCGAGAATGGGCAGCGATCCCAGGGCGTCGGTGCTGAACGGGTTCGGTCAGTGCTGGGATGCCGACAATGTTTACGTGATGGACGGAGCGTCCTGGCCAACCAGCGCTTGGCAAAATCCAACGTTCACGATGATGGCGGTGGCTGGGCGGGCAAGCGAGCATCTCGCAGCGAGTGTGATCGCCAAGCGGATCCAGCACCCGCAAACGGCATGAAGGGCTGCGCGGGGCGCCGCCGATATCGTGAGTGGCGGGACCGAAATGGTAGTTGACTCTTCGCCGCTCGTGCGAATCTCCGGTGACCTTAAGCTTCTCGCCGCATCGCAAGATGGGCAAAAATTTACCATGACGGCAGCCAGATGGCGCTCACCGAGGGTGTCGGAAGATGCGACTTCCACGTCCCTCTGGAGAGACTATGTGTGCCCGAAATGCATCGCTCGGGCGTGTTTTCGAAATGTGAATAAAGTGTGCTGTTACAGCGGCAAATTTACGCTTTGTTAACGTCAAATTTGAGGATATATGATGATGATTGCTTATGGCAGCCGTGGGCTGGGGACTCACGACGCAGTTGCTAGAGCACTTATTTTTGCAGCTTTGTGCGTTTGTGAGTATCGCCTATGTGGCAGTCTTCGGCTCGTGACGTCGTGTTGCCGCCAGGCGGGCGGTCGCAGGGACGGCTCTCTCGGTCGCTGGTCGGTTCCGCACTTCAACGGCATTGCCTGCAGTTTCTTGCTGTCTCGCAGGCCGCCGTCGTAATCCTGGCAGGCGGTGCCGCAAAGATCACTTATCTCGACATTGCGCTTGGAAGCTCGCCGGATAACTTGGCGTATCTGGCGCCGGCCGTCGTCCTGGCGATCGCACTCCACTACTTCTACAAGCAGATGCGCCTTCACGAGATCGATGCGCTGATGGGGCCCACGATCGGCTTCGGGCGCATCTGGGCCGGGCTGGCTCTCGCCTTCATGATGCTGCTCGGTGGGTTATACCTGCTCAAGATCGCCGATTTCTACTCACGTGCGTGGTTCCTCATCTGGTTCGCGCTCTGCGCGGTGGCCATCGTGGTCGTGCGCTGGGCGTTCATGCAGGGATTGCAGACCCTGGCACGGACCGGGCAGCTCACGCGCCACTTCGCGGTGCTGGGAACGAAGGAATACATTGATGCAGTGAAGGTCGAGATCGAGAAGGATACGTCCCACGCCATCGTCAGCGGCATGTGCCTCGGCGATGTGGACACCGGCAGCCATCTTCCGGATCTCGAGATCATCCGCGAACTTCAGGCCGCCATGCAGGCAGGCGCGTTCGATAAGGTCATTATCGCGCTTCCGGCAAACGACAAGGCGCGTATTCGCCTCGTGCTGCGTAGGCTTGCCCCCCTGGCGCCGGAAATACTGCTCTGCACGGACCTGCACGCGCTTCCGATTCCGGTGCACGGATCACGGGCGATCGGCAATTTGCGCGCCGACGTTGCCAGCCCGGTGCCCGCCGCCGAACAGGATCGGCTCGAGAAGCGTCTGTTCGATGTCGTCGTCGCGGCGATTGGGCTTCTCCTGGTATTTCCGTTGCTCGTGCTGGTCGCTCTGGCGATCAAGCTCGACAGCCCAGGTCCGGTGTTCTTCCGGCAGCGGCGCTACGGACGCAACAATTGCATCTTCCGGATCTTCAAGTTCCGGACCATGACCGTGGCGGAAGATGGCGATCGGGTCATCCAGGCGGCGCGCAATGACGCTCGCGTAACCCGGGTCGGGCGCCTCCTTCGCTCGACGAGCTTCGATGAGATCCCGCAGCTCATGAACGTCCTGCTCGGGCAGATGTCGCTCGTCGGTCCGCGTCCGCACGCGCTGGCTCATGAGGATCGGTTCGAAGAGGACTTCGACCTGTTCTCCAGGCGTCGCCGAGTCCTCCCCGGCATCACCGGTTGGGCGCAGGTCAACAAATGCAGAGGCGAGACCAAGACGCCCGAGGATGTCGAAAAGCGGATGGACTATGACCTGTTCTATATCGACAACTGGTCGATATGGTTCGACATGGAAATTATCGTGCGCACGCTCCTGACGGTCGGACGAGGCGCTTACTAGCTCTTGTTGGATACTGTCGGCGCGCTGGCAGCGACACGGGTGAAAATCGCTTGTGCCGCGCGGGTCGTCGAGGCGCTCGACCGCGCTATTGGCTGTCCTCGACACGCGCACCGGCCGCATCGCGAAAACATCGCTCGACAGCCATCTCGCGTTCGACAACGACGAAGCTCAGTGGGATTTCCTGAGCCGCACGCCGAGATCTTCGAGCGCTCGCCGGCGCAACGGGTTGCTTGCATCATGACGAGAATGGGCGAGACCGCAGGGGCGCGGCAGCCCGTGAGCGAGCGATTTGGCGTTTAATATTGACAACTTGTTGGAACCGTACCGCAAACTTCTGTTCCAGACCGTCGGATAGTCTGGCAGACCGTGCTTCGATGAAAGCTCCGCGCCTTCAAATGAGAGCCACAGGCCGCGAGACCTTGCGTCGAACGAGTTCACGTATTGCCACTTCAGGCGAGCTCAATGTCAACACGGCGGACCATCTTGCGGCGAAAGCGACGATGAGCGGCAGACAGATCGCCTATGTGATGGAGCAGACGCTCGGGAACATCACGCATTACCTCAACTTGCGGCGCGCGGAAGCAATGGCCGAAAGGCCGGGCCCGCTTTGGCTGCCGATTGAGTACCGCGCAAGTCGTGCTCCGTGGACCATCACGGGCGGTCAACTGGCGCGCAAGGCCTTGGTCGATGTCATGCCGCAAGTGGATGGCATGTTCATACACACGACGACGCTCGCGCTTTTGTGCGTGGATCTGTTCCGCAAGAAACCGGCCGTGCTTTCCACGGACGGCACACCGTCCAACAAACGCTATATGCGTGATGCGTACGGCCTCAAGAAGCAGGGACGCCTGCGTGAACGCGGCAAACGGGCGCTCTTTGGGCATGTATATGGCATGGCCGCGGGGCTTGTCGGCTGGTCAAACTGGGTCAAGCAGTCGTTCGTCGAGGACTATGGCTATCGGGAGGAAGACGTTGCCGTGATCCCACCCGGGATCGATGTCGACCAGTTCGTCGCCGGCGACCGAAATCACGAGCTGCCGCGAATTCTGTTCGTCGGTGGTGACTTCGAGCGCAAAGGGGGCTTGCTCCTGCTCGACGTATTCCGGCAGCGCCTGCGCGGCCGCGCGGAACTCATTCTGGTTACCCGGGATGACGTGAAGGCGGAGCCGGGAGTCGCCGTGCACCGCGATGTGCAGGCCAACTCGCCACGATTGCGCGAGCTGTACGCGACGTCCGACCTGTTCGTGCTGCCCACTCTCGCCGATTGCTTCTCGCTGGTCGTGATGGAGGCGCTCGCGGCAAGCATGCCCGTCGTTACGACCCGGGTGGGTGGCATTCCGGACCTGGTATTGGAGGGAAAGACCGGCCACCTGGTCGAACCGGGTGACAGTGCAGCACTGGGGGACGCGGTCGAGGCATTGGTTACAGATGCGAGCCTTCGCCGCAGTATGGGCGAACACGGTCGCGCAGATGTGCTCCAGCGTTTCGATGCCAGAGAGAACTCCCGCCGCTTATTCGAGTTTGTTCGCTCGCGCTGCTAGCTGTCTGGTCCCGGCATTGGTTGGCTCGGCGGGGAAGCGGGTGGTTCGCACTCATCCCGAAAAGCGCTAGCCTTGGCCGGCGAGCCGCACGGAATTCTCGGCGTCGATGAAGCGAATGGCGAGATCGATCGCGCGATCGCTGGCTTCGACCGCAACGGCCCCGACGATGGTGTCCAGCACGTCGAACCCCCTGAACTGCCATCTCGACAGCTCGGATGTGCCGCCTCGGATGGCGATCGCCCTGATATTCGGGCCGATCGAAAGGTCGAACTCCACGCTCTTGAATCCCCCAGCGAGTCCCTCACCGGTCGCCTTGAGGTAGGCCTCCTTGGCGACCCATCCGCGAAAGAACACGCGCATCCGGTCGGCGGGCGCGACGGTCGCGTATCTCTCGGCCTCGCGCACGGAGAAGACGTTCTTGGCGATGTCGCCGACAGTATCCCGAAGCGCTTCGATGTCCACGCCGATGGCGGGGAAGGCGCCGACCGCCAGCGCGCAATAGCCGCCGCTGTGCGAGAGGTTGAAGGTGAACGGCGATGACGGAGCGACGAGGCGTGGTTTGCCGCGCGTACCGGTGGCGATCACGATATCCGCCTCCGCGCAGCCGCAGGCCGATGCCAGCAACTCTCTCGCAATCCCGCGGCTGACGACGAACTCCCGCGCCGCCGACTCGAGCTTGATCTTGCCCGCCCGCTCCTGCTCATCAGCCGACAGCACAGCATGAAGGGCGGCGAGCCGCGCCGCCGAAACGGCGAGCGGCCAAACCGAAATGGTGACTGTCTCCTTGCCGTTCATGCAAGCCTTCGGTGACCCACGTTTCGCACAGCTTCGCGCGACCGGCCGCAGTGTACCGCGACAGCGGTCAGATGGCACTCGCCGTGGTGTCGAACGGGCCGGCTTCTGCAACGTCGCGCCTGAGCGATTTCATGGCGCTGCCGATGCGCCCAAGGGCTGGGGTTCATGTCGTTGCTACCGCCGCAAACCGTCTCAAACGGTCAGTACGGGCGATACTCGGCTCGCGGCACATAGGTCGATATCGAAACTCAGGACGCCAGGGCGGTCGAGCACGCTGTGATTCCCGAGCGCTTCCTGCACACCGGGCGCCCGCAAAAAAGCTTGAGCACCTATCAAACGCCTGAAAAAAGGAAATTTTCTGGTGGGCGCGACAGGGATTGAACCTGTGACCCCACCCGTGTGAAGGGTGTGCTCTACCGCTGAGCTACGCGCCCGCAGCCTGCCACGGCGCCGGCAGGCCGGGCGCGAAAGGCCCTCGCTCTTTATCGCAGGGGGCGATGCCGCGCAACGGCGAAACGAGCGGCCGTCAGTTCGACTGCGTTTCCTGGCCGTCCTGGAGGGCCAGGACGTGGCCGGCGAGGTAGAGCGAGCCGCAGATCAGGATGCGCAGGGGGCCGTCGTCGACGGATTGGGCGATCGCCAGCGCCGCCGCGATATCGGGGGCCGCGGTTGCATCGAGGCCGGCGTCGCGGGCGGCGTCGGCCAGAGTCATCGGGCAGATGCGGCGGCTGGTGGGCGCCCGGCACCGGCACCGTGATCACGTTGCGCGCGAGACCGGCGAACGGCTGCAGGAAGCCCTTGGCGTCCTTCTGGCCCATCATGCCGACAATGAGCACCAGCGGGCGCGGCGAACGCTCCTCGAGATCGGCCATCGTGCGGGCGAGGACCTCGCCGGCCGCCGGGTTGTGCCCGCCGTCGAGCCACAGCTCGCAGTCCGGCCGATGTCGCGGGTGAGGGTGCCGCTGCCAAGGCGCTGCATCCGCGCCGGCCAGCGCGCGGCGGTGAGGCCGGCCGCGATCGCGCGCTCGTCGATCCCGAGTTCCAGCGCCGCGGCGACCGCCGTGCCCGCGTTGACGATCTGGTGCGGCCCGATCAGCGACGGCAGCGGCAGGTCGAGCAGGCGGTCCTCGCGCTGGAAGACGAGGCGGCCGCGCTGCGTTAAACGCCTCGAAGTGCTCGCCCCAGCGGATGAGTGATGCGCCGCGCTTGCGCGCCTCCGCCTCCAGCACGTCATCGACCTCCGGTGTCTGGCGCGCGATGACGCACGGCGACGCCGCGCTTCAGGATGCCGGCCTTTTCCGCCGCGATCTTCTCGACGGTGTCGCCGAGCTTGTCGGCGTGATCCATGGAGATCGGCGTGATGATCGTGAGCGCCGGGTTTGTCGACGACGTTGGTCGTGTCGAGACGGCCGCCGAGCCCGACTTCGAGCAGCAGGAAATCCGCCGGCGTCTCGGAGAACGCGAGAAACGCCGCCGCGGTGGTGATCTCGAAGAAGGTGATGGCGTGCCCGGCGTTGACGTCGGCGACCCGCTGCAGCAGCGCCGCAAGCGCATCCTCGTCGATCGGCTTCGCGCCATCGGGGTCCGGCCAGCGCGATGCGCTCGTTG
Organism: uncultured Alphaproteobacteria bacterium; assembly: GCA_963775035.1. Lineage (GTDB taxonomy): Bacteria > Pseudomonadota > Alphaproteobacteria > Rhizobiales > Hyphomicrobiaceae. The sequence continues at coordinate 32,220 of CAVZHG010000014.1, forward strand.
AAGCGCACGAGATGGGGCGAGGTGTAGACGTGGACGCGCTTTCCCGCCGCCTCCAGCATCGCCTTGAGGAAGGCGGTGGTCGAGCCCTTGCCGTTGGTGCCGGCGATATGCACGACCGGCGGCAGCTTGTCCTGCGGGTTGCCGAGGCTCGCGAGCATCCGCTCGACGCGCTCCAGCGACAGGTCGATGAGCAGCGGATGGAGCTGCTTCATCGACGCGAGCAGGTCATCGAGGCGGGTCATTCGGCAGCCGATCGTGACGTGAGGTGCGCGCGGCGGGCGCCATCGCATCCGGCACCCGCATCGTTGAGAGTCGGCCGCTGCTCTCACGGCGTGCTGGAGGCACCTTTGCCGGGCGGCTTCGCGGATGGGTCCGCGGCGCGACCCTGCGGCCCGGCGCCCTTCTTCGATGAGGTCACGAAACGCTCCTCGTCGGCGACCGGCTCGACGTCGACCACCGCCTCGGCGTCCTTGCCGCGGGAGCCGAGCAGCTTGGCTGAGACCGGGGTGCCGTTGGCGTGACCGTTGACGTGGCGCAGCGGATCCGACGCCTTCGCCGCGCCGGCGGGCTTGCCGCGGCCCGCCGTCAGGATGCCGACGATGCGCGCCAGCGTTTCAGTGAGCTTGTTGCGATGCACGACCATGTCGATCATGCCGTGGGCCAGCAGGTATTCGGCGCGCTGGAAACCCTCGGGCAACTGCTCGCGGATCGTCTGCTGGATTACGCGCGGGCCGGCAAAGCAGATGAGCGCGCCGGGCTCCGCGATCTGGATATCGCCCAGCATCGCGTAGGATGCCGTCACGCCACCGGTCGTCGGATCGGTCAGCACGACGATATAGGGAAGGTGCGCCTCGCGCAGCTTCTGCACCGCGATGGTCGTGCGCGGCATCTGCATCAGCGAGAGGATGCCTTCCTGCATCCGCGCGCCACCCGAGGCCGCGAACAGGATGAAGGGATGGCCGCGCGCAACCGCGTGCAGCATTCCCGTGATGATGGCCTCGCCCGCCGCCATGCCGAGCGAACCGGCCATGAAGCGGAAGTCCTGGGCGACCGCGACCACCGATTGGCCGCCGAGCCGGCCCTCGCCGATCAGGATCGCGTCGTCGAGGCCCGTCGCCGCCTTGCTGTCCTTGAGGCGGTCGGTATAGCGGCGCCCGTCGCGGAATTTCAGCGGATCGACCGGCACCGCCGGGGAGGGGATCTTCGTGTAGCTGCCGCCGTCGAACATCAGCTTCAGGCGCTGATCGGCGGAGATGCGGTCGTGATGGCCGCAGCACGGGAACACGTAGTGCGTGTCCTCGAGCGTGCGCCGGTCCGACATCTGCCCGCAGCCCGGGCACTTCTTCCAGAAATCGTCCGGCGGCTCACGACGCGTCGTGAGCAGGCTCCGTATCTTCGGACGGACGACGTTGTTGATCCAGTTCACGCTCGTGTCCCGATTCCTTCGAGCGGCACTTTGTCAGCTCGGCCGCTTCTATCGATCGTACCCGATCTGCGGGCTTGCACGATCCATCGCCGTTTAATTGTGGCAAACCTGTGGCGAAGGTCCTTTCGAACCCGGTTGACACGGCGTTGCCGATAAAGTGCACATCAAACACGCGCCGATGATCCGCGCAATGCCGATGCCAGATCGCGCACGACCTTGTGCACCGCCGCCACCGAATCCGCGCCCGCCCGGCCATCCGGCCCGAGCGTCATGCGGATCGCCTCGACCAGCGCCGAGCCGACCACCACGCCATCGGCGCAGTCGGCGATGACGCGGGCCTGTTCCGGCGTCCTGACGCCGAAGCCGACGACGACCGGTAGCGATGTGGAGCGCTTGATCCGCGCCACCTGTGCGGCCACATCCGTGACGACCGGCGCCGCGGCGCCCGTGATCCCGGTGATCGAGACATAGTAGACGAAGCCCGGAGGTGTTGGCGAGAACGGCGGGCAGGCGGGCGTCGTCCGTCGTCGGCGTCGCGAGGCGAATGATGCTCAGACCGCGCTCGATCGCCGGCAGGCAAAGCTCGTTGTCGGCCTCGGGCGGCACATCGACCACGATCATCCCATCGACACCCGCCGCCTTCGCATCGTCGAGGAACGCCTCCGAAGGATAGACGTAGATCGGGTTGTAATAGCCCATCAGAATGATTGGCGTGTCGTCGTCCGTCGCGCGGAAGTCGCGCACGAGCTGCAGCGTCCGCTTCATCGTCTGGCCGGCCTTGAGCGCGCGGACGGACGACGCCTGCACGGCCGGGCCGTCGGCCATCGGATCGGAAAACGGCATACCGATCTCGATCACGTCGGCGCCGGCGCGCGGTAGGCCGAGCAGGATCTCCTTCGACGTCTCGTAGTCGGGATCACCGCCGGTAATGAAGGTGACGAACGCCGGCCGGGCATCGCGCTTCAGCGCGGCAAAGCGGCGGTCGATGCGGGACTGGGTCCCCGTGGGGGCGGGCATGAACGGTCGGCCTTCCTAGTTGGCGTCGATATCGTCGAGCGTCGCCTTGAGCGCCTCGAGTATTTCGGTGCGCAGATCCTGCTCGTCCTGCGGGCGCTCGGCCATGTCACCGGGCACGACGATGTGGGCGATGTCGGCGCGCAGCGCCTGGATCAGGTCGGCGCCTGCGAGCCCACGGCGTGCGCTTGCAAGCTGCGCGTCATCGTTGGCCGCTTTGACGGCGGCGATATCGCGCGGCCGGGACGGCGTCGATTTTGCCTCGGGCATCGCTGCCGCGTTGCGACCGGGAAACATCTTCTTGTGCAGCCCTTCGATGTAGCTGGCGTCCTCGGCATCGAGCGTGCCCGCCTTGTGGTCGGCAAGGAGGTCGCGCAGCGTAGTCCTTGGTCTCGTCCCACACTCCCGTGTGCTTGAGAAGATCCTCGATGCGCTGCTCGATGGTGCGCTGACATGGTCGCTCCGCTCTCCCCGTCCGATCAGATCTTCATGCCGAGGTGGCCGGCAACCGCGAACACGTCCTTGTCGCCGCGCCCGCACATGTTCATCACCAGCAGGTTGTCGCTCGGCAGCGTCGGCGCAAGCTTGGTGACGAACGACAGCGCGTGCGCCGGTTCGAGCGCGGGAATGATGCCTTCGAGCTTCGCGCAGAGCTGGAACGCCACCAGCGCCTCCTTGTCGGTGATCGGGACGTATGACACGCGCCCGGTATCCTTGAGCCAGGAATGCTCCGGCCCGACGCCGGGATAGTCGAGGCCGGCCGAGATCGAATGGCCTTCCAGGATCTGGCCGTCGGCATCCTGGAGGAGATAGGTGCGGTTGCCGTGCAGGACGCCGGGACGGCCACCGGTCATCGAGGCGTTGTGGCCGTTGTAGACGTCGAGGCCATGGCCGCCGGCTTCGACGCCGTAGATCTTGACCGATTTGTCGTCGAGGAACGGGTGGAACAGCCCGATCGCATTCGAGCCGCCGCCGATGCAGGCGACGAGCGTATCGGGGAGGCGGCCCTCGCGCTCCTGCATCTGCGCGCGCACCTCGGTGCCGATCACCGACTGGAAGTCGCGCACCATGGCCGGATAGGGATGCGGGCCCGCCGCCGTGCCGATGATGTAGTAGGTGTCGCGGACGTTGGTGACCCAATCGCTCAAGGCTTCGTTCATCGACGTCCTTGAGCGTGCCCGCGCCTGACGTGACGGAGTTCACCTTGGCGCCGAGCATGTGCATCCGCAGCGACGTTCGGCGACTGGCGCGCGACGTCGGTGGCGCCCATGTAGATCTCGCAGGGCAGGCCGAAACGCGCGCATACGGTCGCCACCGCGACGCCGTGCTGGCCGGCGCCGGTCTCGGCGATGATGCGCGTCTTGCCCATGCGGCGGGCGAGCTGGATCTGGCCGAGGCAGTTGTTGATCTTGTGGCTGCCGGTGTGGTTCAGCTCGTCGCGCTTGAAGTAGATCTTGGCGCCCTTCAGATGCTCGGTCAGGCGCTCGGCATAGTACAGCGGGCTCGGCCGGCCGCCGTAGTGCTCGAGCAGGTCGCGCAGCTCGGCCTGGAAGCCGCTATCGTTCTTCGCCGCCTCGTAGGCCGCCTCCAGTTCCAGGATCAGCGGCATCAGCGTCTCGGCGACGAATCGGCCGCCGTAGAGGCCGAAGAAGCCGAGATCGTCGGGCCCGCTGCGGAAGCTGTTCGGTCCGGTCGAGGGCGGCGGCTGTTGGTTTCGCAGACATTGGGTTCACTTGATCCGATTGAGGCGCCAGAGACGCGAAATCTGATGCGCGATCTTATGCAGGAACATGTGCCGCGTGGGCGGCGGCGATAAACCGGCGAATGAGATCCGGGCTCTTGACGCCGGGCGCGGTTTCGACGCCCGACGAGACGTCGACGATGGTGGCGCCGGTCGCGGCGATGGCGGCCACGACGTTGTCCGGCGTCAGCCCGCCCGACAGCATGAACGCCACGCGATCCTTGACCGCCGCAATGAGGCGCCAATCGAACGCGAGGCCGTTGCCACCCGGCAGCGCGCCGGCGAGATCCTTCGGTGCTTTGGCGTCGAACAGGATGAGTTGCGCGATGCCTCGACGTAGTCCAGCGCCCGCTCGGCGTCGCCGGCGCTCTCGACCTTGATCGCCTTGATCACCGGACGGCCCCAGCGGCGCACGATCTCGGCTGAGCGCTCGGGCGTCTCGGAGCCATGGAGCTGGAGGAAGTCGGGAGAAACGGTGGTCACGATCCGTTCGATCGTCGCGTCGTCGGCATCGACGATAAGGGCCACGATGCTGGCACGCCCGCGCGCAAGTTCGGCAAGCTCGGCGGCAACCTCGGGCATCAGGCTGCGCGGGCTCGGCGGATAGAAGACGAAACCGACGAAATCGGCACGCGCGGCGAGCGCCGCCTGGAGCGCCTCCGGCGTCTTGATCCCGCAGATCTTGACCTTCACCTGCATTGCGCGGTCCGCTTGCCCATTCCAATGGTTAACGGCTGCCCGAAAGCGGCGGTTGCCCGCATCCTATGCCGGTTTTTCGGGCCTGGAGCAACGATTGCCCACCATCCCGCGGAAACGCCGATCAGGATGGTTTCGATCGCGGCTACCGCCGGCCTCAACTACGGTCGACGGGACCTTGCGACTTGGGCGCCCTGGGCGCGCCCGGTACGGCGGCAGCGACCAGCCGAACCACAGCGCCATCCCGCGCACCGCGAAGCACACCAGGAAACCCGCGAGCAGCGCATTCGGCTCCGCAATCCCAAGCGTCCGGCCGCCGACATAGACCGCCGCGCCCGCCAGCGCCGCCGTAACGTAGATTTCCTTGCGCAGCAGCACCGGCACTTCGCCGCCGAGGATGTCGCGGATGATGCCGCCGAACGTCGCGGTGACGACGCCCATGACGACGGCGACGATCGGATTCGGCCACGACGTCGAGCGCGCGGTCGGCGCCGACGACGGCGAACAGCGACAGCCCGATCGCGTCGAACCACAGCAGCAGGCGGTAGCGCGACTCCGGGAGATGCGCGGTGAAGAACAGGACCACGGCGACGATGACGCAGACGAGGATGTAAGCGGGCTCCTGCACCCAGAAGACGGGCAGCCGTCCGAGCAGCAGGTCGCGCACCGTGCCGCCGCCGACGCCGGTTACCGTCGCCAGCAGCGCGAAGCCGAAGACGTCCATTTCCTTGCGCGAAGCGACGAGAGCGCCCGTCGCGGCAAAGACGGCGATGCCGAACCAATCGATGGCGAAGAGGAGTGAGGCGTGCATGGTCGATTGAGCCGAAGGCTGGCTGGGGACCTTTTCCCCTTCTCCCCGTACTTCACGGGGAGAAGGCGGAAGATTTGTAGCGGTCGAAGGCCGCGAGGTGAGACTGCGACCGGCGACGTAGTTCCGCGGCGCCAGTAGGCGTCGCACCGCAAGGGCGGGCCTCTGGCGCAGGCTGTTGCGGACCGCGGCAAAATCAAGCCCTACCTACCCACGACAGCCAGTGCTTTCGCTCCGCCCGCACCCTGCTGCCGCGCGACGAGTGCGGCCTGGTCGCGCTCGCGGGCGAGACGATCGGCCTCTGCCTGCCAGCGCAACGCTTCCTGGGCACGGCGGCGCGCGGTGCGGCGCCATCGGCTTTGCGTCATCCACGTCGCGGTGCCGCCGAGCGCCACGCCGATCACCAGGGCAATCAGCAGGTAGGCGTAGAACGGCAGATCGATCGAGAGCACGGGATCTTCGGGACGGAACGGGTCGAGGACCAGCCGCACGGCGTGGCGGTTGGCCACCGCCAGCGTCACCAGGATCGCGGCCGCGGGGAAGGCCACCAGCAGCCACACAATTCGCCTCAGCACGGCGTCACCCTCCGAGCGGAACCGGGCACGAGCGCCCCTTCACGCGATCCATTGTTCCTTAGCCGCGCGCCCCGATCCGAGACGCCCCGACTCCGACCCGCGCCGTCAAGCGCCGTCGTTGAGCCGCTCGCGCAGTTCCTTGCCGGTCTTGAAGAACGGCACGAACTTCTGGCCGACCGACACCGTCGCGCCGGTACGCGGGTTGCGACCCGTGCGCGGCGGCCGGTGCTTGACCGTGAAGGCGCCAAACCCGCGCAGCTCGACCCGATCGCCGCGCGCCAGCGCCTCGACGATCTCGTCAAAGATGACATTCACGATGCGCTCGATGTCGCGATGAAACAAATGCGGATTTGCGCCCGCAATCTTCTGTATAAGTTCCGACTTGATCACTGCCGCCTCGCTCCCCGTCTCGCTCCCAAGTCAACTTTATTGAAATTCATCGATTTTCCAAAGGCTGCCAAACTGCAACAAGGCCGTCAAGCTGCAACGTCGCGATTGCCCGCTGCTCGATCAGCCGGATGATTGCCTCCGTCGACGGACCACCGATCCAGCGCACGACCGCCAGAGCCGTATCCCCGAGCAGGCCGAACGCGGGTTCACGCGGCGGCTTCCAGTCGACGATCTTGAGGTTCTTGGTGACGCCGCGGGTGTCTTCGAGCCAGCGCTGGGCCTCGTCCTCGCCGCCGAGCCGGTCGACGAGCTTGTGCGGCGAGCGCCTCGCGTCCCGAATAGATGCGGCCGTCCTTGAGGCCGGGAACAGCCGCCGCGTCGATGCCGCGGCGCTCGGAAACCAGCCCGATAAACCAGCGGAACGATTCCTGGATCATCTCCTGGGCGACGGCCTTGCTGGCCTCGTCGGCGGGCTCGAAGGGCGACGGACTGGCCTTGAGCGGACCGCTCTTGACCGTGTTCATCTTGACGCCGACCTTGCCCAGCAGCTCGGAGAACTCCGCCCACTGGAAGATCACGCCGACCGATCCGGTGATCGTATTGCCGCGCGCGACGATGTGGTCGGTCGCCAGCCCCGCGATGTAGGCGGCCGAGGCCGCGACGGTGCCGAACTGCGCGACGACCGGCTTCTTTGCCGACACCTTGCGGATGGCGTCGTAGACGGCTTCGCCGCCCGTCGTCGTGCCGCCGGGGCTGTTGATGAACAGGATCAGCGCCTCGACGTTTCGAGCGTCGGCGACCTTCTCGAGGAGTTCGAGCTGCTTCCTGTCCTCGGTGATGATCCCTTCGATGCTGATGCGGGCGATCTGCCGGCTCTCGCCGATCATGCTGGAGGTGCCTCTGCCGAACTGGACCAGCGCACCGACCGCCAGCGCCACCGCCAGAACGGCCAGCCCCCGCCACAGGGAAGCGCGACGTCTAAGATTTCTGCGATCCAGGACGGCCTCGGTTTCAAGCGACATGGGCAGCAACTCTTTGGGTTGATCGCGGCGCCGTGCGGATAAGTTGAGCACTGCACAGACGAGCCGGATTGTTCAGTTGCCGCAATGTAGTACCGGCGCCGACCGAAGAGCAAGCGCGCCCTCCGTGGGCTGGTTGACGAAGGCTTGCCATTCAGCGTCGTTCATTCCGCCAGCCACGAACCGCCGCCAAATCGCCGCGCCGCCCCCGCAATCCCTCCGAAATAGCGCCGGGAATATTCAGGTTGGCTGCGTGCTCCACCGCGCTTTTCCGCGCGCAGTCAGGGAGAGAAACCCGATGCTTTTTCGCTTTGCCGCCCCAATCGCTTTTGCTGCCGCCACGCTCGGCGGATCGCTTCTTCGGCTTCGACCCAGCCGGCGCCGCGCCCGATGCCGGCCTGAAAATCTCGGAGCCGGTGCTGCACGAAAACCTCGCGATCTACCTCGTGCGCGGGCCGTCCACCCCGGGCGCCGTCGCCGGCAACGCTCGAGGAGGCGCTGCTCAAGAACACCATCATCGTGCACGAGACCGGCAGCGTCAGCGAACTCCAGATCGAGAATACCGGCAACGAGCCGGTCTTCATCCAGTTCGGCGACATCGTCAAAGGTGGCCGGCAGGATCGCGTGCTGACGACGAGCCTGCTCGATTCCGCCGAACTCGGGCAAAGTGGCCATCGGTGCCTATTGCGTCGAGCAGGGCCGCTGGTCGAAGCGCGGGATCGAGGACGTCACGCGGTTCTCGGCGTCGAATGCGCAGATCTTCTCGCGCGAGGCGAAAGTCGCGATCGCGCGGGCGCCGATTGCAGCAGAAGCACGCCGCGCCTCGCCGCCGACCGACGTTGCGCGCCCGACGCAGCTCCTCCGATCGCGCCGACATCGAGCGGCGCATCCGTAACTCCGCTCAGCGCCAGGCAGTGCTGCAGGGCGGGTCGAGCGGCCAAGGCGAAGTCTGGCGTAGCGTCTCCTCGGTGCAGGGACTGCTCGGCGAAAAGCTCGCTGCCCCCGTCGCCTCCGAGGAATCGCGCACAAGCCTCCAGCTCACCCTCGAGAACGAACGCCTGAAGGCAGCGCAGCAAGGGTTCATCACGGCGCTCGAGCCGAAGGGCCTCGACGGTGACGACATCATCGGCGTCGTGCTCGCAGTCAACGGCAAGATCGCGAGCGCCGACATCTACCCATCCAACGGTCTCTTCCGGAAGATGTGGCCGAAGCTGATCCGCGCCGCAGCGACGGACGCCTTCGCCCATCGGGTCGATGCCGCGCCGGCCGCCCCGACCGTCGACGCTCGCCGAGACGTTCCTGGCTGATGCGCAGAAAGGCGAAGTCAGCGAGCGCGCGCTCGCCGACATCGCGCTGCATCAGACGCGGCAAAGCCCGAATGTGCTGGCAGTCGAGGCGCGGACGGCAAAAGGCGCCTGGATCCACCGCAACTTCCTGTCGGCGAAGTAGCGCCTCCGTCTCAGGCGGACAGAAAATGTGGAGATCCCTCGCCCCGTTCCGACGGGGCGAGGGCAGGATGGGGGGCGGTTTCGAACACGCCATCATGTGCCGGTCGCCCCTCACTCCGCCGTTTCCTATTCTCTCAAACAAACAACATCACGCCGCCGCTGGCCGCGCGGCGCTGGCACGCTTGAGCTTGAGCGGATTTTTCATGAACAGCAGCGCCGGCATGCACGCGAGGATGACGAACGTGATGAGCTGGAAATCGGCGATGTAGGCGAGCAGCTTCGATTGCTGCAACACCGTCCGCTCGATCGCGGCGAGCCCCGCCAGGCGTGTCCAGGCCCCAGGGTGCCGGCAGAATGATGTGCCGCAGCGTTTCGTTGTCCGGCGTCACGTGCTCGGTCAACAACTCATGATAGCTCTGGCTCGAGCGCACGAGATAGCTCGAGAACAGCGCCACGCCGAGACTGCGGCCGATATTGTTGACGAGCGAATAGAACGACGTGCCGGCATCGCGCAACTCCGGTGAGAGCGTCGTGAAGGCGAGCGAGTTCAGCGGCACCATGAAGGCGCCGAACGCCAGTCCCTGAACGAAATTGTTGATCACGAAGACGGTCATGTCGATGTCTTCGGTGAAGGTCGAGATCTGCCACATGGTGCCCGCGATCATCATCATCGAGGCCGCAATCAGCTTGCGCGGATCGATGTAGGGCAGCAGGTAGCCGACCAGGAACGACGCGATCATGGTGCCGGCACCGCGCGGCGCCATGGAGTAGCCGCTGAGCAGCGGCGGATAGCCGCCGATGTCCTGGACGAACGGCGGCATCAGCACGAGACTGCCGAAGATGATCAAGCCGAACAGCGTCCTCAACACCGTGCCGGCGAGGTAGTCGCGGTCCTTGAACAGGACCGGCTCGATGAAGGGCGTGCTGGTCGTGAACACGTTGACGAGGAACAGCCAGAAGGCCGCGAACCCGACCAGCGTGAGCGGTGATGATCGTCGGCGAATTCGAACCAGTCGTAGCGCTCGCCGCGATCGAGGATGAACTGCAACGACGCGATGGCGATGCCGAGCGTGATGAAGCCGAAATAATTGAACTTCTGGTACTGGCGGACACCCGTGCGCGGCACGATGAAGGCCGTCATGAAGAACGCAACGATGCCGATCGGCAGGTTGATGAAGAACGCCCACCGCCACGTCAGATACTCGGTGACAAAGCCGCCGATGGTCGGCCCGAACATCGGCCCGAACATCATGCCGACGCCCCACCACGCCATGGCGACGCCGAGCTTCTCGCGCGGATAGACGTACAGCAGCGACGACATGCCGAGCGGCAGCAGCGCCGAGCCGAAGAAGCCCTGGACGGCCCGCCAGACGAGGATTTCGTTGAGCGACGTCGAGAGGCCGGCGAGCATCGCGGCGCTGGTGAAACCGACGATCGAGCCGAGCATCAGCCGCTTGCGGCCGTACATGCCGCCGAGCACACCCCACACCGGCGTGAACACGGTCAGCGTGATGAGGTAGGAGGTAATGACCCACGCGATCTGGTCCTGGGTCGCGGAGAGCTCGCCCTGCATGGAGCGCAGCGCGATCGCCACGGTCGCGGTGTCGAACACCTGCACCAGCGGCCCGAGGATCAGCGCCACGGTGATCAGCAGCAGCCGCGTGCCGCTGTAGACCACGGGGCCGCCCGCTGGTGCCGCTGTCGCCGTCATGGCGTCGGCTTGGTGGCTGATTGGGGACGGCGACTGGGGCGGTGACTGGGGCGGGACTTCGGCGCCTGCTCGGCAGACGCCCCCTGTCCGCCGAACGATGCTCCGCACCCAATTTCGGCATCGGACGGCTGTGCTCGGTATCGATCTCGACGATGACGCTCATGCCGGCGCGCAGTGCGGGCGCGTCCACCGCGCCCTCGAGCCGCAGCCGGACGGGCAGCCGCTGGACGACCTTGACCCAGTTGCCGGTCGCGTTCTGCGGCGGCAGCAGGGCGAATTCGGCGCCCGTCGCCGGGCTGATGCTGGCGACGATCGCAGTGCGGGGGCCATCGGGGAACATATCGACGTGGACCGTGGCGCGCTGGCCGACCTTCACGAACGTCAGGTCGGTTTCCTTGTAGTTGGCCTGGATCCAGACGTTTTCGGTGGCGACGATGCTGAATACGGTGACGCCGGCGGTCACGTACTCGCCCGGCTGCAGATCGAAGTTGGTGACGATGCCGTCGACCGGCGCGTGCACCTCGGTGTGCGAAAGATCGAGCGCGGCGCGATCGCGCAATGCGCGCGCCTCGCGCACCGACGGCTGCTCGTCGGCCGAGCGCGCGGGATCGCCGCCGAGCCGGGCGCGGACCTCAGCGATTTCCTGCGTGGAGATCAGGATCTGGTCGCGGGCGTTGCGCAGCGCGCGTTCCGCCGTATCCATGCCGGACCGCGAGACGACGCCGGTGCGGGTCAGCGCGTCCTGGCGCTCGTGGTGCTGCTGCTGGTAGGCGAGATCGCCCTCGGCAAGCGTCAGGCGCGCGACCTTCTGGTCGTAGAGCGCGCGGACCGCCCCGACTTCCTGGATGGCGGCGGAAAGCTGCGCTTCGGCGCGGGCGAGCGCGATGCGCAACGGCTCGGGGTCGATGCGGAACAGCAGCGTGCCGCGCTTGACCATCTGGTCGGCATCGACAAAGACCTCGACGACGCGCCCCGAGATATCGGCGCTGACGACGATCTTGTCGGCCTTGACGTAGGCGTTATCGGTCGAAACGAAGCGGCCGCTCGCGAAGTAGAAGTAGCCGCCGACGAGCGCGGCCGCGATCGGCCCGAGGAGCGCGATCGCCACGATCAGCGCGAACCGCCGCCGCTGTGCTGGCCGACGCACGCGCAACGTTTGATCCCGACGCCCATACCCGCGGCCTTGTCACGATCCGGCTCTGTCGCGCTCTTTTGCATGGATGCGTCTCAGTCCTGGTCCTCGGTCTTGGGCCCGATCGGCTCGCGGGCTTCGAGAGCGGTCAGATTGCCCTTGATCTTGAGCAGCGTATCGATGAGCGCCTCGGACTCCTCGGTCGGAATGCCCTGCAGGACTTCCTTGCGATTGACGTTCGAGATGGCGCGCAGGCGATCGAGCACCGGCTGCACCTCGGGCTTGAGGTAGAGCCGCCAAGCGCGTCGGTCGCGGGGGTCGGCGCGGCGTTCGACGAAGTCCTTCTCGACGAGGCGATCGATGTGGCGGCCGAGCGAGATCGGCTCGATTTCCATGATTTCGGCAAGCGCGGTCTGGTTGATGCCCTCGCGGCGGCGAAGCTGCGTCAGCACCCGCCACTGCGCGCGGGTCAGGCCGATTTCGCGGGCGCGGGCATCGAAGCGGCGGCGCATCAGGCGCGAGACATCCGCCAGCAGGAAGCCCAGGGCACGCGTGAGAAAAGGATCTGTCGTCATAAAACGGTAAAATATATACAAGGCTTATTATAAGCCAGCACATACTTAGCCGTTTGAGACTGCGGTTAACGCATACCGGCCAGCATTTCCGCGCCGATCGGCCTCAACCGTCCTCGAATTCCGCCTCGTCTTCCACCTCGTGCCGGGGCGTCCCCTGCGCACCCCGGCTCCAGGTCCCCGGCCGCTTGAGAAAATCATGGAGCGTCTTGCCGGTCTCCTGACGGAACTGGTCCGGGGTCATCTCGAACCCTTCGATACGGTCGAGCCGGAAGGTGCGGAAATCGGTGCGCAGCTCGCACCACGCAGCGAGGATCCAGACCGGGCCGAAATAGGCGAGCGACAGCGGCCGCACGGTGCGCTCGCTGCCTTGGCGCAGGATATCGGTATAGCGAAACCGCACCTTCAGGCGGCTGCGGACGGCGCGGCGCAACTCAGCCAGATCGAACGAAATCGGCGCCATGTAGTGGGCGCAGGGCGCGAGCAGCGCCGTGTTCGCCATGTAGACTTTCAGCGCGTCGGGAATGACCGCCTCGATCTTGGAAATCGCGTGGGATGCGGCCTCGGCGAGTTCGGCGTCGGCCCAGCTCTCGACGATCCGCGCGCCGAGCACCAGCGCCTCGATTTCCTGCTCCTTGAACATCAGCGGCGGCAGGTCGAAGCCGGCCTTGAGGACATAGCCGACGCCGGCCTCGCCCTCGATTGGGACGCCGCTGCTGATGAGGTCGCGCACGTCGCGGTAGATGGTCCGCTCCGAGACTTCCAGCGATTGGCTGAGCTCGCGCGCCTTCACGGTCGGCTTGCGCCGCATGTGCTGGATGATTTCGAAGAGGCGATCGGCTCGGCGCATGGCGCGTCTCCTGGGGTGTGTCGGCTGTCGCGTTCGCCCGCGTCCTACCGCAACGCTCCTGACAGCACCCTGTCAGGAGCCTGGATTCCTCCTGACATAAGGCTGTCAGGGGACTCTGGCAATGTCCTTTCAACGCCGAGCGGCAGGGCCAACCCGGGAGAACGCTCCCGGCCCGGCCACTCGGCGCAACAAACAGAACGACAGGAGAGATGATCATGTTGCAGCTCGTACTGACACAGGCCCTGAACCGGGCCGAGCAGAGCCGCCCCGGTTTAAGCACCCGGATCGCAACCTGGAGCCACGCTCAGTGGCAGGGCTACCAGGCGCGGCGGAAGTACCGGAAGACGGTCCGGACCCTCGGCGGCCTCGACGACCGGACCCTCCACGACATCGGCGTCCATCGCAGCGAGATCGAGTCCTACGCCTTGTACCGGCGGCACCGGGCGCTACCCGGAGCGGTTTGCGACGAACGAAGCGTTTCCTCGCGGTTGAGCACGCGAGCACGGCCGCGCGCCCAGGCTAAAGCAACGGACTTGAAATTCACCTCGAACTCGAGGCTAGGCGGGGAGTGAATTTCAAGTCCAAAGTTGCTTTAGAACCCTATGACTTTAAAGCGTCTTTGGAACGTAAATGCGACATTGAGACCAACCCAGGCGTGGGTCGCATTTATGGTCCGACGCTTTAGCCCTCCCCTGGGCGCGCGGCCGGTTATCCCCTCCGACAAGAAACATTGCCCACCGCCAGGCCGTCACACGCAAAAGGAACTCGCACATGATCAATCACGTCTCGATCGGCACCGCTGATATCGCGAAATCGCGCGCGTTCTACGACGCCGCGCTGAAGCCGCTCGGCTACAAATGCCTGAGCAAGGGCGAGAGCAGTGCGGGATACGGCAAGGAGAAAGTCGGACTTCTGGGTCCTGAACGCGCGCCGGCCGGTTGCGCCGAATGCCGAATTCGGGGCTGCATCTGTGCTTCGACGCGCCGACGCGCAAGAGCGTCGATGCTTTCCACAAGGCGGCGCTGGCCGCCGGCGGGCAGGACAACGGCAAGCCCGGCCTGCGCGCCGACTACGGGGCGAACTACTACGCCGCCTTCGTCGTCGACCCCGACGGCTACCGGATCGAGGCCTACTGCGGCGCCGCGGAGTAGCGGGACATGTCCGAGCAGACTGTGCGTCAGTTGTTCGATCGCTGGGAGCGGGTCTGGCACGAGGCGCAGCACGGCCTCGTCGGCGAGTGTGTGGCGCCGATCTATATTCGCCATGACGACTCTGGTACGCGCCGCGTAACGCCTGCGGACTACACCCTGGAGATCGCCGCCGCCCAGCGGGACAGGCCGAATACGCGCTTCGTCGTCTACGATCATGCCATTGGCGCGGACCGCGCGTGGTTCCGGTTCACGTTGACATGGAACGATGCGGCCAGCGGCGAGAAGCGAACGCGCGCGGGGATGCAGGTCTATCGGATCGAGGATGGCAGACTCGCGGAAACGTGGCTCACGCTGCTTGGCATGGGTTCGTCGTGGCCCGATACAGTTGCGCAGGAGCGCTGGACGAGCAAACGCGCTCCTGCCACGGGAGCAAGTTGGTTCATGATGATGCGACAGACCGGAGCAAGACGTGCCGCGGCGCAACCGCACGCGCCAGCATTGACCGACCAGAGGAGTTGAGACCATGAGCCGCGACGCCTTCCATGCCGACGAGCGGGAGGATCTGTTCGCGACCGAATTCGGGGCTTGCGGCATCGCATGGAGCGACGCGGGCTGACACGACTGCAGCTTCCCGAGCGTGACGCGTCCGGCTACCGAGCGCCGGCTCGACTGCGGCGGGGCTCGCGCGAGCCGGACGCGGCGCCCGAATGGGTGTCGTCGGCGGTCGTCGCGCTGCAGCGACTACTTCGCCGGCCGGGCCGACGACTTTGCCGGCATCTGACTCGACCTCAGCGGCTGCAGCGACTTCCACCAAGCGCATCTACGAGGCGCTGCGCGAACGTCGGCTGGGGCAAGACCACGACTTACGGCGCGCTCGCCGCCGAGGTCGGTTCGCCCGACGCCGCCCGCGCGATCGGCCAGGCGATGGGCCGCAATCCGCTGCCGATCATCATGCCATGCCATCGCGTGCTCGCGAGCGGCGGCAAGATCGGCGGCTTTTCCGCACCCGGCGGCGCAACGACCAAGGAGCGCCTGCTCGTCCTCGAAGGCGTCGCGCGTCCGCGCCCCGAAACGCCGCCGCTGCTGGCGCTGCTGGAGCAGGGGCGGGGTTAGCGGTAGAGGTAGAGGTAGAGGTAGAGGTAGAGTTGAAAGGGGCGGTCGGACCGCCAGATAAATTGAATAGCTAGTATCCGGCGCGCAACATTTTCCGGCGGGCGTTACGGCTATGCATGTGGAGATACTTATTAATTTTTGAGTCGTGTGAGCGCCGGGGGGCTCTCAATGAGGCGTACTAAAATCAGCTGAGCGCATGTGATAGTTGCCTAGGATTGCTCGCGCTCGCGGCTACTCGCAGGGGTGGGTAGCGGTTTTACACTGGCCCGAAGTCAATGCGTTCATAGAAGCGAATCGAGGAACGCATCAGATTTATTTCACTGGTGGTCGGTCCGATACTCGCGGTCGTGGGCTTCGTCTGGGGCATTATCGACAGAGCGGAACTTGTCGACCTCGGAAAGGAACTGGGCAAAGCCGAGGAGGCGGCGGACGAGGCCAAGCGCGAAGCAGATGCGGCGAAGAAAGCGGTCGACGACAAGGAAGAGCGACGATCTCTCGAGCGATCTGACGACGATCGACGACTCGGGCCCGCTTTGAACTCAGAAAGAACGAGCCATTCTTCGAATATCGTGGTTGGAAGTATGATCCTCTGGGCGCAAAGATTGTTACTTTTGGCTTGTTCAAGGGTGGGGTTGGCAAAACGCACCTCGCGGCAAATTTCGCCGCTTACGTAGCGAAAGACAGCAGAGACCGGTGCTGCTGGGGGACCTCGACTACCAGGGATCGCTGTCAGTGATGATGAGCCTCGCCGCTGAACTCGAAGCGACCGAGTTGCTGGTCGAGAACTTTTCTCGCGCCTCAGAGGACCTCGCAACACTGAGCGCGAGTAAAATTCAATTGGCACGCCAAGGGGACCTGACCGCCCTCAATGGCGGGCAGGGACTGTCCCGCGCATGGCTGGTCCCAGCCAGCTACACGCTTGCCGAGGTCGAAAGCCGCCTTCTGGTCGAGACGGTGATGAAGGATCCGACAAGTCTCGATGAGCGCTATAGGCTCGCCCATCTTCTACTGCACCCCATGTGCGCCGAAGTTCGCTGCGATAGTGTTGGACACGCCTCCGCGCATGACGCTCGGGACGGTCAATGCGTTGGTTGCCAGCCACTTCTATGTGGTTCCGGCAATGCTCGACCGAGTTCGAGCGAGGCCTGGGGCCGTTCCTGACGCAGTTGAAGGGCTCAAGCGCGATCTTGAGCTTGATTTGCGCTGGCCGCAATCGTCCCAACAATGACACGGCAAGCTGAGATGAGCGGAAATGAAAGGAAGTACCTTCAGCAGGTTGAGACAACCGCCGAGGAAATTATCGGAAGCCCTGGCGGCGTCTTAGAGCACAACATTCCGCGCCGGGCGCAGATTACGAACGAAGAGGATCTCGGCTACTTCCTGATCGAGAAGGACGAGGACGTTGAGCCGCTTCTACGACCCCGCTTTCGACGAGATTTGGAAACGTATGCATGGCCCTGTCTGAGAAATCAGTTTATTAGAAGTGATTCGGGCTGCTCGTCCTGCGTCGCCTTTCCCTGGATCGGAGACGCGGGAATGTCTATTTTCTCAAGAATATGGACGAGCAGCGAGGCAGACGACGAAATGGCGCGCGCCGGCGCGAAACCCTTGGACTTTCAGAAGATCGACGCGCTCGTCGGTCAGCTCAAGAACGCCGTGCGGGACGCCGACGATTTCAACTCGGTTGTCACCTCGATGGATGGCGACAAGTCCTTGAGTGCCGCCGAGATCATGGAAGTGTCGCGTCGCTTTGTTGGTCGGCACAAAGCCGAAGTCGCGCAAGGCCGCGATCACTGCCCTCGGACAAGAGCGGCTCCGCCTGTCCCACGCGCGCGCCAAGGCTGCAACGGCGGCGAAGTCCCGCACCTGGTGGGCCTAGTAGCCGCCCTACCTCCCCGTCCTCACCGGCAGCGACTTCAGCCCGCGCATGACGAGGCTGTCGAGCCAGACGGGTGGGGCCGAGCCGGGCGCCATGTTCGGGAAGCGCTCGATCAGCGCCGGAATCGCGATGCGCGCTTCGAGGCGGGCAAGCTGCGCGCCGAGGCAGAAGTGCGGCCCCTGCCCGAACGTCAAATGGCGGTTCGGCTGGCGGCCAAGGTCGACCGTGTCGGGATCGCGGAACTGCGCGCCGTCGCGGTTCGCCGAATTGATGATCGCGAACAGCCGATCACCTTCCTTCAACGTCACGCCGCGCACCTCGTGCGTCTTGCGCACGACGCGACCCATGGCGTTGGTCGGCGCCTCGGTGCGCAGGAATTCCTCGACCGCGGTGGACGCCATCTCCGGGTTGGCCGCGAGCCGCGCCCGCTCGTGCGGGTTGCGCATCATCGTCAGCGTTGCAGTGCTGAGCAGGTTGGTCGTCGTCTCGTGGCCGGCAAACAGCAGCAGCATCGCGGTTGCGACGAGTTCGTCTTCGCTCAGGCGGTCCTGTTCGTCGCGCGCCGCGATCAGCAGGCTCAGGAGATCGCTTCCGGGATCGGCGCGGCGCTTCTCGATCTCGCCGCGAAACAGCCCCGCCATCTCGACGGCGCCGCGCCGCGCGCGCTCGTACTTGTCCGGCGTCGCCCGCGCCGTACCGATGAACAGCATGATGTCATCCGACCAGCCCTTGACATCGTAGAGGCGATCCTCGGGCACGCCCATCATCGCCATGATGACCAGCGCCGGCAGCGGCATCGTGAAGTCGGCGACGAGATCGGCTTCGTCCTTTCGCGCGAGATCGTCGAGCAGCCGCGCCACGATCTGCTCGATGCGCGGCTTGAAGCCGAGGATGGTCCCCGGCAGGAACGCCTTGTTGACGAGGCCGCGCACGCGCGTGTGCGCCGGCGGATCGCGAAACACGATCCACAGGTTGAGGTACCGCATCATCTCGGCCAACAGGTTTTGCGTCGCCTCGGGGAGCGCCGCGTAGAACGGCGTCAGCCGGTCCGGGCTCATCGACGGGCCCGACAGCGCCGCCGCCACGTCGTCATAGCGGGTCAGGATCCAGCACTTGAGACCGGGGTGCCAGTGCACCGGGTCCTCGGCCCGCAGCCGCGCATAGGCCGGATAAGGATCGGCGCGCGTGATCGGGTGGGCGGGATCGTAGATCATCGTCATGAGGGCGTTTCCCAGCGGCAGCTTGGTTGTTGCCGCGAGCATACAGCTTCCCTCGGGGGACAGACACCATAACGTCACACCGCAAATTCCTTGCGCCGGCCGAAGAGGCTGCGACGATTGATTCGATCGTGGGCCAAATGCGAACAGTCTCGGAGTATGGCTGTCACCTCCGACGCGGAAATCGATTGGCATTTCACGCTGAACATGGATCGCCGCGATCTGGCAGCTGGAAGGTTCACGCGCACGAGCTGACATCGTCCAAGCGACGCTATCGCCCAACGATGAACTCCCAACATGCCAGAGAAGAGACGTCACGTCGCCGCAACCTCTGTCGAGCGCGCGGCGACCCTACTTCAGCGTAATCGCGAGACGCTGAGGTCCACGTTCGCCATCAAACCGACCTGGCGGCCAGTGAGTTCGAGCACGGCGCCCTTCTGGTTGGTCAGGATGATCCCGCGCGCGCCGCGGCCGACGGTCAGGCCGGCGCCCGCCGCCGCGTAGACGCCCGCAACGTCCGACGGCCGGCTGAATGTTGCTCACGCGGCCGTGCAGCACCGTTTTCGACCCGCCGAAGACGAGGCCGTAGTCGAGACCACCGGTCGACAGCCGATAGCGCCGGCCGTGGAAGTCGAGAACGCCGCTGCCGCCGGACCCGCCGATGATCCAGCCGGCCTTGTAGATCGTCAGTGTGACCGTGCCGCTTTCGGCACGGCTCGCGGTGGAGAAGGCGACGAACGCGAGGAGCGCGATCAGTGCGGTGCGGATGGTCGATGAAATCGTCATGAGGCAGGTCTCCCGTTTCACGCTTCAGGGCCGACGCGGCGGCGCTGAGCGAATCACTCCGACGACTTTATCGGCTGCATGGGGGCGAAAGATGGTCGCCGCGCGACGCGGAATTGAAACGATATGCTCACAGCAGCAATCGAGCGAGGCGCGTGGAAGCCGGCGTGGAGTCGATCCGAGCGCGTAGATCAGCGTGCGCGCAGTGATGAAAACGAGGATCAGCGAGCCCGGAGTCCAGAGGGCGGCGCGCACGTCATGGGCTCTGCGCCGTCAGGTAGGCGACGAAATGCACAAGGCGCGTCATCACGTAGCCATAGAGCAGGCACTGGGCCAGCAGCAGCGGCGGCTCGGTGAGCACATACAGAAAGCCGGCGACGAGGAAATAAGGAAGGCTCTCGAGGTCGTTGAGTTGGATCCTGCGGATGCGATCGACGCGGTCGTTGGGTGCGAGCTGCGTCGGCTCCGGCTTAGGGTTCAACGGCGTTGCCCGGAGATCCTCGGGGAGCGGAAGCCGCCGTTCTCCTTCATCATCCGAATCACTGTGAGCCAGGACATGCTCACGGCCTTGAGGATCATGATCGTCGCCGCGATGACGTACGTCGCGAAAAGTGGGTCGGCCAGACTGAGTTTGTCCATCGTTGCATCCTCATTCGCCGCTAAGCGTTTTCGACATCGGGTAGCCGGTACTCGTTCCGAAGTGGCCGGCGGGTCGACCTGTTTCTCGGTAGCCGCTCGCCAGATAGAAACGCCGCGCGGTCTGCCGTGCTGTTGAGGGTGCAGATGGCGCACCCTCGCTCCGCCGCGCGCTCGTTCCAAGGCGCCGAGCATCGCGCGGCTCACGCCGCGAAACCGGGCGTCCGGACTGACGTAATTCAACGTGATCTGACCGCCGTCGGTCACCGATCCGACGGCCAGGACGCGATCGCCCTCGACGGCAACAAGCAGAGAGTTGTCGGGCTGCGCGATCCACCATTGAAGTGCTCCGGCGTCTTGTTGCCCAGCCACCTACTCAGGATGGCCGGATCATTTCCGTGGTCGGCCGCGCACAGCTCCGCAATGGATCGGCGCATCACCTCGCAGGCAGCCAGCGCGTCGTCAGCTTGTTGCGTCGCGTACGGTCAATGTCATGAGAGTTCCAGCCTTTCAGCGCGGGTCATAGTAGAGGCTCAGGAGGCAAGTCCACCATTTGCAATCACATTCGGATCTGCGAATATCCCAATCCGTGAACCGCACTGCCCATCGGGAGCCGCGCCTTGTCCTGCTTGAAAAAAGAGATCGCGCTCCCCTCGCGCGCCGGCGCCGGCGGTGCCGACTT
The DNA here is from genome assembly GCA_963775035.1 of uncultured Alphaproteobacteria bacterium. Classification (GTDB taxonomy): domain Bacteria; phylum Pseudomonadota; class Alphaproteobacteria; order Rhizobiales; family Hyphomicrobiaceae. Next base: position 53,063 of record CAVZHG010000014.1, read on the forward strand.
CAACGCCTACGACGTGATGTCGCCGCGCAAGCCCGGCGCGACGCCTGTGGCGGCGAAGAACGGCGCCCGCGTCAAGCACGCCAACGTGCCGCCCGAGGGCGTGTACCTCCCCAACAACAACCGGATGGCGCCGCACATGCGCTCGCCGGAGTACGTGCAGATGTCGACGGCGGCCGCGATCACGCTCGGCGTCATGCCGGGCAAGATGCATCGCTGCTCGTGCACGCGCTGTCTCAATCTGCTGCTGAGTTATCCCGAGGGCTGCCGCGCCAACTGCGCCTATTGCGGCCTGGCGCGTCATCGCGAAGCCGATCGCGACTACGCCGACCGCAACTTCATCCGTGTCGACTGGCCGGCGGTGCCGATGGCGCAGGTCGTCGACATCGTCGCGGCGCAGGGCGAGGCGACGCCGTTCCACCGCATGTGCATTTCGATGATCACGCACCCGCGCTCCGACGAGGACACGGTGACGGTGCTGCGCAACTGGACGAGCCGCATCGATCCCGCGACGGTGCCGGTGTCGATCCTCTCCAACCCGACGACGATGACGCGCGGCGACGTGCAAACGCTGCACGATCTCGGCGCCGATATTTTTACCGTCGCGCTCGATGCGGCAACGCCGGACCTGTTCGACCGCACGCGCGGCAAGGGCGTCGCGAGCCCGCATTCGTGGCGCAAATACTGGGAAATCCTGGAGGACGCGCGCGACATCTTCGGGCGGGAAAAATTCGGCGCCCACATCATCGTCGGCATGGGCGAGACCGAGCACGACACGCTGACGCTGGTCCAACAGCTCGTCGACATGGGCGGGCACAGCCACATGTTCTGCTTCTTCCCGGAGAAGGGGTCCTTGATGGACCACCTCCCGGCAACACCGCGCGACCAGTGGCGCCGCGTTCAGCTCGCGCGCTACCTGATCGACTATCGCGGCGTCCGCGTCGAGCACATGCGCTTCGACGAGCAGGGTCGCGTATCGGACTACGGCATTCCGAAGTCGGAGATGGACAAGATCATCGACGAGGGCGTCGCGTTCCGCACGTCGGGCTGTCCCGGCAAGGTGCGCGAGGATATTTCCGCGTGCGATCGCCCCTACGGCGACAGCCCACCCTCGAACATCGCGAGCTACCCGTTCCAGCCGGTCGACGTGGACATCCGCAAGATCCGCCACCAGCTCGGCCTGGAGAAGCCGGGCGAGCGCATGTCGAAGGCGAAGAGTTCGAGGTGCGGTAAGGGCAGCGAATGAGCCGCCGACTTCCCCTTCTCCCCGTTGGCTTCAATGGGGAGAAGGTCGGGGTGAGGGGCGGCGCCAGACGCCGGCGTTCGCATCTGTGGCCGCCCCTCACCCTAACCCTCTCCCCGCGCGCGGGGAGAGGGGACAGGTGGCTTGTCGCGCTATCAATAGCTTCGCAATAAACCCGCCGCCGCGCAGCAGCCAGCCTGGGACACCCGATTTCTTGGCCCTTCGGATTAGCCGCAGCCTGCGCGCGAGTATACCGTCGAGCGAACGCCGCGTCGTCGTAGTCTACTGCGGATCAAGGCTGCGCGAGCTGACGCTGCACGGTTTCAGCAATCGCCGCTCCACCCGGAAGGCGTCGCGCGAAGAGCAATCTCCTGGCGCATGCAGATGGCCTCCTCACGCATCCGCGACTGCGCTCTCTCGTATCTGAAGCCCACGTGCCAGAGGCGCGCGTGCGTGGCCTCATGCACCAAGCGTCGTGGCCAATTCTTCGGGCGAAACATCAGAGCTGATGTATTCCGCGTGCACCTTGCAGGACTCATCGTTTGCCAGTCGAATTCCGCGATACGACTCGACGATGCTCTGGTCTCACTTGAACGCCGCCGGTAGAGGTATCTCCGGATCACGGTGAAGCCGATAGGGATCATGCAAGCGAATGAGTTCGGATAGCCGACTCTCAAGCGAGGACGCAAGCGGCTCCCACTCCGCTGCGACGAATCGTCACCATGATACCGTCGATGATCTCGGTGTGCGTGAGCCGCCGCCGCAGCCAATCGCCGATCGGGTCGCTCAACGCATCCTCACCTTCCACATCCAGTGGTCAGATTGGCGACCCCTCTCGAGTCCGCTATCTACAGTTGCGCAAAAAATGTAAATAGCGACCCGTTGCCCAAAACGTCGCTACCGCTTCACCCCTTCCACGTCTCGGGATCGCGGATGGCGTCGGCGAGGAAATCGCGGCAGACGTCGATGAGGCGGCGGCCCTTGTCCGCGCTCGCGCGGCGGGCATCGCCGACGACGCCGGTCGGTGTGAGATCGCCGTAGTTGCGATAGCGCATGACTTGCAGCGGCATCGGCGTCTGGCGCGCGGGTCCGACCGCTTCGGGGAGCTTGTCCAACCGCACGAGATCCGGCGCCACCGCCATCATCATCGACGTCTCGCCCTCGCAGGCGTGACGCACGCGCTCCTGATCCTCGAGGATCGCCGGCATGCCCGGCTGCGCGAGTTCGAAGTAGGTCGTCACGCGCACCGTCAGCCCCGTCTCGCGCATGAAATCCGGCAGGAACGCCGAGAGCGCGCTGATGTTGCCGCCATGACCGTTGACGATGAACACGCGCTTGAAACCGTGGCGCTCGATGCTCTTGAGGAACGACAGCAGCACCGTGCGATAGGTCGGAATGTCGAACGTGAACGTGCCGCCGCGCGACATGTGATGCTCGGCCATGCCGCACCACAGCGTCGGCGCGACGACGATCGGCATTTCGGCCGCCAGCGCTTCCGCCGCGCGCTGGCACACCGTCTCGCACAGCACCGTGTCGACGCCGACGGCCAGATGCGGCCCGTGCTGCTCCATCGAGGCGACCGGCAGCACCACCAGCGCGCCGGCTTTGGCCTTCGCGACCAGCTCCGGCGCCGTCAGCTCTTTCCACATCACCGACGCGGCCATGCCCTTCACTCCTTGATCGTTTGGCCGGTCTTCTGCCAGTCGGCGAGGAACGCTTCGAGGCCCTTGTCGGTCAGCGGATGCTTGACCAGCGCGTGCAAAATCTTCGGCGGGATCGTCGCGACATCGGCGCCGGCCATCGCGCACTGCTTGACGTGCTCCTCCGAGCGGATCGAGGCGGCGAGGATCTCGGTGCCGAGATCGGGATAGTTGTCGTAGATGGTGCGGATTTCCTGGATCAGCTCGATGCCGCTCTGGCCGATGTCGTCGAGACGGCCGATGAAGGGCGACACGAACGTCGCGCCGGCCTTCGCGGCGAGCAGCGCCTGGTTGGCCGAAAAGCACAGCGTCACATTGACCATGATGTCGTCGTCGGTCAGCGCGCGGCACGCCTTGAGGCCGTCCCAGGTCAGCGGCACTTTGACCGTCACGTTCTCCGCGATATCGGCGAGGATCTGGCCTTCGCGGATCATGCCCTCGGAGTCGAGCGCGGCGACCTCGGCGGATACCGGCCCCTCCACGATCTCGCAGATCTCAGCGATGATGGTCTTGAAGTCGCGCCCGGCTTTGGCGATCAGCGACGGGTTCGTGGTCACGCCGTCGAGCAGGCCCAGCGCGGCCAGCTCCCGGATCTCGGCGACATCGGCCGTATCGACGAAGAATTTCATGGCTACACTCCCCGGTGCTATGGGACTGCCCTCGGATCGCCCTCGGATGGCCCTGGGCGAGCGGGTAGAGTCGCAGACCGAGTCGGGTTCTAGTCCGAGTGTGGAGACTTTGGAAGACTTGCTGGCAACGATGCTCGGGCCGACGGCCGCCGCACGCCCCCGCGTGCCGGTGATGCTGCCGGTTGCGCTCGACCAGACCTATGACTACGCGGTGCCGCCGGGGGTCGAAGCAGAGCCGGGCGATTTCGTGATCGTACCGTTCGGGCCGCAGACGCGGATCGGCCTCGTCTGGGACCAGCCGGTCGGCGACCAGGGCAAGCCGATCGACGAAAAACGCCTCAAAACCATCATCGAGCGCATGGACGTGCCGGCGCTGCCGGCGATCTCACTCAGGTTCGCCGAATGGGTCGGTCGCTACACACTGGCGCCGCTCGGCATGGTCGTGCGGATGATGATGAGCGCCCAGGCGGTGTTCGAGCCGGTCAAGCCGCGGCTCGGCGTGTCGCGCGTCGAGGGTGCCGCCGAGCCGCCGCGCATGACGCCGGCACGGACGCGGGCGCTGGAGATCGCGTCGGACGGGCTGATCCGTGCCCGCAGCGCGCTTGCGGCGGAAGCCGGTTGCAGCACCGGCGTCATCGACGGGCTGATCACGGCCGGCTGCCTCGTCGAGGTCGTGCTGCCCGAGCGGCGATACCCGCGGCCTGACCCCGTGCACGCGATCGTGACGTTCACCGACGCCCAGGCGCAGGCCGTCGCGACGCTCGCTGCCGCGGTCGAGGCCGGCACGTTCTCAGTCTCGCTGCTCGATGGCGTCACCGGCTCGGGCAAGACGGAGGTGTATTTCGAGGCGGTCGCGAGGACGCTAGAGCAGGGCCGGCAGGCGCTGATCATGCTGCCCGAGATCGCGCTCACCAGCCAGTTCATGGATCGCTTCAAGGCGCGCTTCGGCTGCGCGCCGGCGGAGTGGCATTCGGCGCTGTCGGGGCCGGAACGCGGCCGCGTCTGGCGCGCCGCCGCCACCGGCGAAGCGCGCGTCATCGTCGGCGCGCGGTCGGCACTGTTCCTGCCCTTCGCCGATCTCGGTCTGATCGTCGTCGACGAAGAGCACGACCCCGGCTTCAAGCAGGAGGACCGCGTCCACTACCAGGGCCGCGACATGAGCGTCGTGCGCGCGCACCTCGGCGGCGCCGCGGTGGTGCTGGCGTCGGCGACACCGTCGATCGAGAGCCACGTCAACGCGCGCACCGGCCGCTACCGCCATCTCCATCTGCCCGGCCGCTACACCGGCGTCGATCTCCCCGAGATCACGCCGATCGATCTGCGCTCGGCACCGCCGGAAAAGGGCCGCTGGCTGTCGCCACCGCTGGTCGACGCGATGGTCGGGACACTGGCGCGACGCCAACAAACGCTGCTGTTTCTCAACCGGCGCGGCTATGCGCCGCTCACGCTGTGCCGCGCCTGCGGCACCCGCATCGAGTGCCCGCAGTGCACCGCGTGGCTGGTCGAACACCGCTTCCGCAACCGCCTCAACTGCCACCACTGCGGCTTCTCGATGCCGCTCCCCTCGAAGTGCCCGAAATGCGGCGAAGCCGACAGCCTCGTCGCCTGCGGCCCCGGCGTCGAGCGCATCGCCGAGGAAGTCACCGAGCGGTTTCCCGAGGCGCGGGTGGCGCTGCTCTCGTCGGACCTGATCCCCTCGCTCACCGAAATGCGCGAAGTGATCAAGCGCATCGAGGGCGGCGAGATCGATATCATCATCGGGACGCAGATCGTGGCGAAAGGCCACCACTTCCCCGATCTCGCGACCGTCGGCGTCATCGACGGCGACCTCGGGCTCGCGCAGGGTGCCGATCCGCGCGCCGGCGAGCGCACGTTCCAGCTCCTCCACCAGGTCACGGGCCGCGCCGGCCGCGTGCTCACCAAGGGCGCCGGCTTCATCCAGACCTACATGCCGGAGCATCCGGTGATGGACGCGATCGTGCGCGGCGACCGCGAGGCGTTCCTCGAGCGCGAGATCCGCATCCGCCAGCTCGCCATGCTGCCGCCGTTCGGGCGGCTCGTGTCACTGATCGTGTCGGCGCGGCACAAGGAGCTCGCCGAGACCGCCGCCCGCGACATCGCGCGCCGTGCGCCCGCCGCCCCGCGCATCGAGGTGCTGGGTCCCGCCGAGGCGCCGATCGCCATCATCCGCGGCCGTTACCGCTGGCGGCTGCTGCTGAAGGCGCCGCGCGACCTCGACGTGCAGGGCTACCTGCGCGCCTGGATGGCCGCGCTCCCCGAGATCAAGGGCGACCTCCGCCTGACCGTCGACATCGACCCCTACAGCTTCCTCTGAACGGCGAAGCTGCCGCGCTCGCGCCGGCCTGCGGCAAATCCGCGGGCGGACGCCCATCCCGGCCCCCTGCGGCGAACCGCCCGCGGCGCTAACCCATTGCTGCCGCAATGGAAGCCGATATGGCATTGCAGCAAAGACTTAAGCGCCAGTCATTGCTCAGAATATAGGCTTAACAAGGCTGTCATGGCGCGCCACTATTGTGCAATGCAGCAGCGGGCCCATATGCCCTATAGCGAGACCGGTGACGACAGAGCACCGGCTCACCAACTCCCGACCCGAAAAGGGGTGCGTCATGAGCAACAACCCGGCCGAATTGGCCTTGGACCTGGACGAACCTGCCGACGAGCTGTCGATCTCGTCGGCGACCATGCGCAAGCTGTGGCCGACCGAGCACGACCACTTTCGCGACCACCTGCTGCGACTGGACAAGGACACCGCCGGATGCGGTTCGCACACGGCGTCTCGGATAGCTTCATCGAGGACTACGCCGGCCGCATGAACGACATGGGCTCGATCGTCTTCGGCTACTTCGTCGACGGCGAGATCCGCGCCGCCGCCGAGCTGAGGAAGCTCGCCGACCATTGGGGCAACGAGGCGGAAGCGGCGTTCTCGGTCGAGCGCGCCTACCAGGACCAGGGCATCGGCTCGGCGCTGATGGGCCGCGTCATCCAGACGGCGCGCAATCGTGGGGTGCGGCTGCTGTTCATGAGCTGCCTCGCCGAGAATGCCAAGATGCAGACGATCGCCAAGAAGCACGAGGCGGTGCTGCGCTTCGAGTATGGCGAGGTGATCGGCGAGATCATCCCGAACGGCCCGGATTATTTCTCGCTGCTCGCCGAGGCCGTCGACGATCGGGTCGGCTACATGATGGCCGTCCTCGATCTCCAGTCGCGGCTGGTCAAGGCGGCCTGACGCCGGCAACGCCGTGAGGTCCCGCATCGCTGTGGCGCTGCACAGCGATGCCACACGCCCGCATCGTTGTTGGGACACACAGCGATGCCACAGGAAAGTCCCGATCGCGCGTCATTCGGTGACAGCGTCGGTGTCGACAAGCGTCCGCTCACCGATTGCGTCATCGGTCAGCGCACGCTACGACACAATCGCGACGACGATTGGGCCCTCACGCTTCGCGAAGCGCTGGAATGATGGAAACCGTCAGACAATTCATCAGCGCCAATCGCGTGCTGACCGCGACGGCCGTCGTCCTCGTGGCGCTGGTCTTCATGCGGCCGGCGCGCGCGGTGGCGATGGTGATGCTGCGCATCGTCGCCCGCGTCCTGCTGGTGGTGGCGCTGCTGGCGCTCGTCAGCGACGGGACGCGGACGCTCGCGACCGACGGCGGCCTCGTCGTCACCTCGTTCCTCGAGCACTGGACCGATCTCGCCCCCGCTTCCCTCGAAACGGTCAAGCGCACGCTGTCGCTGAAAGTGCATCCCGCACTCTGGGACAGCGTTCTCGCGCGGCTGTTCGCGCTGCCGGCGTGGCTGGTCCTCGGCGTCACCGCCATCATTCTCGCCTATGCCGCCCGCAAACGACGCCGGCTCAACGTCTACGCCAATGCTTGAACCATCGATCCGATGAAAGTCCTCGTCACCGGCGCCAACGGCCACCTCGGCTTCAACGTCTGCAAGGCTTTCGTCGAAGCCGGGCACGAGGTGCGCGCCTCGATCCGCTCGGCCGATGATCGCGCCAAAGCCGACCCGCTGCGCGCGATCGGCGTCACCGACATCGTCGGCTTGAACATCCGCGCCATCGATCCGTTCGTCGACGCCTGCCGCGGCATCGACGTCCTGCTCCACGTCGCGGCGACCTACGCGATGCGCCCGGACGGCCCTGCGGCGGTGTCCGCACTCATCGCAGACAGCGTCGAAGGGGCGGAAAACGCCATCCGCGCCGCCGCGGCGGCCGGCGTGCCGAAGGTCGTGCTGACCTCGTCCGTCGCGACGCTGCCGCGCGTGCCGCGCGATGCGCCGGCGACCACGGAAGCCGACTGGGCGAGCGACCTCGCCGTCCCCTATTTCCGCGCCAAGGTCGAAGGCGAGCGCGCCGCGTGGAAGGTCGCTGAAGAGACCGGCGTGACGCTGATGGCGATACTCCCCGGCACCATCGGCGGGCCCGGCTTCCTGCGCCCCACGCCGTCGATCGACATCATCGAAAACATCATGAACGGCTCGCTGCGGTTCGGCGCGCCGAACGCCAATGTCCCCTACATCGATGTGCGGGACGTGGCCGCCGCCCATGTCCTCGCCGCCACGCGCGACGTCACCGGGCGCTTCATCGTCGTCAACGACCATGTGCCGACGCTGCGCGAAGTGAGCATGCTCATGCACGACATCGATCCCACCGTGCGCGGCGGCGCCGATCCTGTTTCCCGATGTGGTGCTGGAAGCTGGCCCGGCGCTCGACTGGGCGCGATCCAAGCTGTTCGGTGGCGCGCGCATGGTCACCCGCGAGATCGTCGCGACGATGCGGGGCAAGGTCACCAAGGTGAGCACGGCGCGCGCCAAGGCGGAACTCGGCTGGCAGCAGTCCATCCCGATCGACCGCAGCCTCGCCGAGACGATGGCCGCCATTCGGGCGCTGCGCCAACCGCACCGGGGCCAGCCGCACCGGCGCCGCCATATCGGCTAGAGGCTCTCGGACCAAACTCACGAAAATTCTAGTTCTGGCCGAGGCGCCGCAGCCCTTCACGCGCCAGCGCGTTGTTGGCATCGATCTGCAGGGCCTGGCGGAAATCGGCAGATCGCCTGAGCGTTCGCCCGCCGCTGCAAGTGCGACAGCCCCCGCGCGACGTAGATATCCGCATCCCGGACATTGGCCGCGATTGCCTGGCTGAAATCCGCGATCGCCGGCCCGTGATCGCCTTTGCGCGAGTGGGCGAGCCCCCGCAGCCGCAGCGCCATGCCGTTGCGCGCCTCGCGACGGATGGCCTCGTTGAGATCGGTGATCGCGGTATCGAACTGACCGGCGCGCAGGCTGTCGAGCCCGCGCTGGAGCAGCGCCGGAACGTCGAGCGACGCGGCAGGCGTTCCGGTGGCCGGCGTCTGCCCTTGCGGCGCGTCGATCTGGCTGCGCAGGGCCAGCGCGGCGGCGTGGTTGGGATCGATCCGCAGCACGTCGGCGATGTCGGCGAGCGCGCGCGGGCGATCGCCGAGCTGGTTGCGCAGCATCGCCCGCTGGACCAGCACCGCCGCATTGGTCCGCTCGTTGGCGAGGATGGCGTCGAGGTCGGTGATGGCGCGCTGGACCTGGCCCTGCCGCACGAGCAGCGCCGCCCGCTGCTGCAAGGTCGCCGTATCCTGCGGCGACGTATCGAGAACGGTCGCGAGGTCCTGCAGCGCATTCGTCATATCGTTGCGCAACGCGTGGAGGCGGCTGCGCTCGCGGAGCGCCGCGGCGGGCTCGGACCTGAGGCTGATCATTTCGGTCACGTCGGTGATCGCGCGCTCGACGTCGCCCTGCTGCTCGTAGGCGCGGGCGCGCTCGGCGAGCGCTGCATCGTTGCGCGGATTGAGGCGGATCGCCTGTGTCAGATCGGAGATCAATTCGATGATGCGGCCCCGCGCCCGCTCAACGGCGGCGCGGTTCATGTAGGCGCGCACCAGCACGTCGCGCGGCACCCGGCGGATCTCGATGACGCGGCTGCAGGCGCGCAGCGAACGTGTCGCTATTGGCCGGCGTGCAGTCGACCATCTCGATGGGAATGCCGTCGGTCTGCGGCGCGGCAGGCGGGCGGGTGTGGTCGCTCGGCGTCTGCTGCGTCGCGACTGGCGCCGGGCCGGTCGATCGGCGCGGCGGTCGGTGCGGGGCCGATGCCGCCCGATGTCCCCTGCGGGGGCGCGCCTTGGGCCGGGCGCGCGGCTTGCGGCTGAGCCGGAGCACCCACGCCGGGTTGAGCGGGCGCCTGGGCACCGGCTGGGCCGGCGTTTGGCCGGCATCGGGCTGGGCTGCGGGCCGGCGCGGCGACGGCAGCGCGCGCTGCGGCCGCTGCTGTGCCGGTGGCGCGGCCTGGCCGGGTTGCGTCTGCTGTTGCGGCTGTTGCTGCTGCTGCTGCGCACCCTGCGCCGATGCCGGATCTGGCGACAACGTCAGTCCAATGGCCACAATCGAGATCGAAGCAATCGCCAGTGAACGCATGTCATCCCTCGGATGCTATGAAATAATCGGGTCCGCGGCCGGTCGCGAAAATATATCACACGACAGCAACGCTTGCCGAGGTCTCCCTCGTCAACCGCTTAATGCCGGGCGATCACGCGCCGCGCCCGCGGCGCCAGCACAATCACTGCCGGTACGCCCGGGCGGACAGCTCCGCCACCCGCCACCATCCTATATGGAGCCGCCGCGGCATCGGAAAAGATGCACGCCGTTCAGATCGTCGATAACTATTCGGTGAAACGCAGACCGCAGTTGCCGACTCGCGGCCGCTGCTCCTTGAGGAAACGGCCATCACATCTTTTCGTAGCGCAGCTTCGTCATCCCGATCTGCACCATATCGCCCGACCGCAGGACCTGCTCCTTGGTCACGCGGCTGCCATTGACCTCGATCGGATTGGCCTTGCCGCCGTCGAGAATCCGCACCTCGCGGTCGCCGCAGTCGATCACCGCGTGCTGATGGCGCGAGATGGCATTGTCGCCGAAGTCCAGCGAGACGATGTTGTCGGTATAGCGCCCGATCGAGTTGGTCCCCTTGTAGACCGACCGCACGGTACCGAGCCCGGGACCCTCGATGATGGTGAGCCGCCCGATCGGCGGGCCAGCGCTCGCAAGCTGCACCTGCGTCGGCACATCGTCGAGATTGGCGCTCGACCGCGGGCCGCCCGGCGTGCCCTTGGTCGGTATGTGGATAGTCTGGCTCTTGTCCTTATCGTTCATGCCAACCCACTCCTGTGGCCTGTCTCATTTCCTGAAATGGCGCGATGACCGACCGGCTTCAAGCCGCTTTCAGCCATAGCGTGAAACTGACGCCGCCGAGCGAGACGATGTCGCCGTCCTGGAGGTTCGCGTGCTCGCGCGTCACACCGTTGACCTGCATCGGATTGGGCTCGGAGCGCACCGCCGTCAGATTGTGGATCTCGAAGCCGCCGTCGCGGCGCGCGACAAGGCGAGCGTGATGCCGGCTGACGCGCACGTCCCGCACCTGGATATCGTCCTCGCTGTGACGCCCGATGACGACTTCGGGCCGCATGATCGTGACCCGCCCGGGTTCGCCCTCGAATTCGAGGATCGCAAGGCTGCTGGTGTCGGATCCGCTCGACCCCGATGCATGCCGGTCACGCCGCCGGTTGGCGCCGTCCCCGATGGCAGAGGCAGCTTCATCGTGCCGCCGGTGGCAGCGGACGGCCCGCTCGCGGCGGCTTCTCGCGCTACGCCGCACGGTTGCGCACGATCCAATACCCGATGCCCGCACCCAGCACGGCGATCAAGACGATGAGGACCCAATCGCGCATGTGCTGCTCGAGCTTTGCCGGTCTACGATCCGATGACGGCCACGTCCCAATTCGGTCGAATACCATGGGTTTTGCGGCCGCTGCACCCTCAATCTAGCGATCCAAGCGCCTGGAATCAACGCGATCGCCTCGACAACTTTGCTCGCCATTGACTTTTCGACTCCGCCTTCATCATGTTCCGACCCATGGAAAACGGATTAACCCTCGTCCGACGCTTTCGTGCCCGCGCTTGCGCACGGCTGCGATGACGGGTTGCTGACTGCTACAGCCCGTTTGTCGCAAGCCGCGCCTGAAACGCGGCTTTTTTTGCGTCTCCGCGACGATCCGGACCGCAAAGAACAGCCACCGACCGGCGCCACCCATGCCAATGATTTTGACGACGAGACATCCGCCATGACGAGCACAGCCGACATTTCACTCAGCAAATCCGCCAAGCCTGCCGGCCTCAAGGGCGCGGTCCCGACCGTTTTCATCGATGGTGAAGCGGGCACGACCGGCCTCGAAATCCGCCAGCGGCTGGCGAATGCCACCGGCCTCCAGGTCCGGTCGATCGATGCTGAACGGCGCAAGGATTCGGCCGCGCGCAAAGCCTTGATGGCCGAGGTCGATGTCGTGGTGCTGTGCCTGCCCGATGACGCCGCGCGCGAGGCGGTGGCGCTCGCCGACAGCCTCGGCGCCGATAGCCCCCGCATCATCGACGCCTCGACCGCGCATCGGGTCGCCCCGGGCTGGACCTACGGTTTCCCGGAGATGACCGCGGGCCACGCAGCAGCCGTCGCCAAGATCGCGGCGCGTCACCAATCCCGGCTGCTATCCGACCGGCGCCATCGCGCTGCTGCGCCCGCTGGTCGAGACCGGGCTGATGCCGGCGGACTTTCCCGTCACCGTCAACGCGGTCTCCGGCTATTCCGGCGGCGGCAAGTCGATGATCCAGTCCCACGAGAGCGGCACGGCGCCGGCATTCGAGCTCTACGGGCTCGCGCTCGAGCACAAGCACGTCCCCGAGCTGCAGCTCTACAGCAAGCTCACCCGGCGGCCGATCTTCGTGCCCTCGGTCGGCAACTTCTACAAGGGGATGCTGATCAGCATCCCGCTGCATCTCGATACCCTGCCGGGCAAGCCGATCGCGCGGGACCTCGAGACGGCGCTGATGCGCCACTATGCCGGCGGCGGGCTCGTCGAAGTCGTTGCCGCCGCCGACCCGTCCGCCAAGGGCGGCCGGCTGGAGCCGGAGGCGCTGAACGGCACCAATCAGCTGGAGCTGCGGGTGTTTGCCCATCCCGCAGCAGCCGCAGGCGGTGCTGGTCGCGCGGCTGGACAATCTCGGCAAGGGCGCGTCCGGCGCCGCGGTCCAGAACCTCGGCCTGATGCTCGGAATGGTGATTTAGAGCTTGATCGTTTGAGATGCGAGCGCTGGCGCGCGCATCGAGAGCGTCAAATCAAACTCTAAAACAAAAGCTAAGAGCGCGTTCGCACCAGTTGGCCTGATTCCAATAGCACGCGAACGTGCTCTAAAAGGCCGTCGACGGCCGGTCGTTGTGGCCGATCGGCGGCGCGCTGGCGCGCTGCACCGGGTGCGACCGGGGCATCGCGGCGTTGGAGCCGCTCCTTCACCGCCGCCGCCATCAGCTCGGCGAGACAGCCGTAGGACAGATCGTTGAGGTGGAACTTGTCCTTCCACAGAAACTTGTCGACCGAATGCTGGCCGCTGGCGATCAGATACTTCATGATCGCGTAGCGACGGAACACCGGAACGCGATGCTGCCTCTGCGATGGTGTGCATCGTCGTGACGATATTTCTCGTAGTGCGGAACCGACGTCGAGCGCGGATAGAACTGCGGATCGATCAGCACGACCTCGATATTCGCCGCCTTGAGCGAGGCAATGCCCGGCTTCGAGCGTCAACCTGGTAGGCTTCAGGTCGACGCCGCTGATGACGTCGTTGACCCCGGTCTGCCACAGCACCAGCGCCGGCCGCTGCGGGATCACGTCGCGCTGCAGCCGCACCAGCATATGGTCGGCAAGCTCTCCGCCCCGGCCGAGATTGATGACCTGAAAATCCTTGCCGGGGTAGAGCCGGTCCATTTCGCGGTCGAAGCGCTCGGGATAGGCCGCCTGCCTGTTCGACGCCCCGTGCCTTCGGTCGACGAGGAGCCGATCGCGATGACGCGGATGACGCGGTTGTGCTCGATCGCCTGGGCGAGTCCGGTCAAGCGGGGGGCTGAAACGCAACCAGCGCGTTCGGGACGGTGCAGGGCACCCGATCGTTCAGATCCTGCGCTGTCGCGGCCGACGGCGCCAGCCCGGCCATGGCGCCGACGACGGCGAGCGCAAATCGCAGCCGGCCGGGATTGCCTGCGAAACACGGCGAAATCCATCCGGAGCGGAGCGCCTACTCGGCCCCGCATCCAAATTCGAGCACAGCATCGTTCGCCCTACACAGCCTCGTCCACTACTCGGCACACTAGGCTAACTCCGTGCCCCCTGTCGAGGTTTCCGCGCTGGTCAGAATTGCAAATTGACGTCAACAGAGGCCGCGTCCTATCGCCACCGGCCGCAACCCGGTACAGCCCCGGATGCCCGAGAACCGCCATCCGATGTTCCAGAGTGCCCCGGCGTTGCTCCTGCGACACGGGTGGCCGCGCGACGCTGGGACCGGGTGTTGCCCATGGGGAACCGTGTCGCGAAACCGACGTTCCTCACATGACAGTGATGCCCTAGAGGCTGGCCAGGGCTCGGAAATCAGCTATAGGTCGGCGCAATGATGAGCCGGTAACCTTGCTGTTGCCGCAAACGAAGTCTAAGCGGGCAGATGGCCTGCGCCAGGGGGATCGGCCGCTACGTCGAACCGTTGTCTGGCTACAGAGAACAGCGATCGTGAGCGCGATATGACGACTGGATGGGTGGGGCTTGTCGCCACGTCTGTGGGGGCCCGGGCAAATATCTCTACAGCACGCACCGCCGAACGGCAGCTTTGCCGTCCGTGCGGCGATTGCGGCAGCGGGCCTTACCATCGCCGCGGGCCTGACTCCGGCGCGGGCCCAGGATTGGAGCTTCTGGCCGCAGTTGCTGCCGGGATTCGCGTCCAACACGCCGGGCGGCGTCCCGCCCGAGGAGCGCCGCCGTCGCCGGGCTGCCGAAGCCGAACAAACCGACGATCTGCGCGAAGGCGAGATGCCGTTGCGCTCGCGCGATATGCTGTCGACCATGGAAGACGCCATCGGGCGGCTCGAGCGCGTCGTCGCCGAAGGCGGTTGGCCGACGATCCCCGGCTCACGCATGATACGGCCCGGCGATGACGACGAGCGCATCCCGGCGGTGCGGCGCATCCTGGTTCTGTGGGGCGACATGCGCCCGCAGGGCGGATTCGGCTCCTACAATTTCGACGGCGTGATGGAAGCCGGCGTCCGGCGCTTCCAGAGCCGTCACGGTTTGCGCGTCAGCGGACGCGTCGACCGTCCGACGATCCAGGCGATGAACGTCCCCATTTCCGCGCGCCTCGCGCAGTTGCGCATGAACCACCAGCGCATCAGGGATCTCGTCGATCTGCGGCTCGATGATCGCTATGTCCTCGTCAACGTACCGGCATTCCAGGCCGAGGCGGTTTCGCAGGGCGTGGTCGAGCAGCGCCATCGGGTGATCTCCGGGCAAGCCCGACCGGCAGACACCGGTCGTCACGGCGAACATCCGCGCGCTCAACTTCTTCCCCTATTGGCGGGTGCCGGAGAGCATCGCCAACAAGGACGTCATCCCGAAGCTGATCAAGGAGCCGGAGTATCTCCAGAAGGAGCAGATCCGGGTTCTGACCGGCAGCTTCGTCGGCCCCGAGGTCGACGCAACCAACATCGACTGGCGCAGCGTCGACGCGACCAAGCTGCGCTTCCGCCAGGATCCGGGACCGCAGAACGCGCTCGGCCTCGTGCGCATCGACATGCCGAACGAGCACGGCGTCTACATGCACGATACGCCGATGAAGCCGCTGTTCGAGCAGCGCTCGCGCGCCTTCAGCGCCGGTTGCGTCCGCGTGCAGGAGGTCTTCGATCTCGCGGCGTGGATCGCCCGCGGCGAGCCGAACATGAGCCGCGAGCGGATCGAGGAAATCCTCCAGGGCGGCCAGCCGGTGGACATCACGCTGACGAAGCCGGTGCCGGTCGTGTTCGCCTACGTCACCGCCTGGGCCGAGCCGAATGGACGCCTCGTGTTCCGGCCGGACGTCTATGGCAAGGACCAGATCAGGGAACTCGCCAGCGACCGCGAGCGCGACCCCGATGCGCCGCCGCCACCGCGCGAGACGCTGGCGCCGTAGAGTCTTTCTTTGCCGCGGCCCCGCAACGCGCTTCGGCCTACTGCGGCCGCGGAACTGCCTCATGGTCGGCGATTCTCACCTCGCGGCCTTCGGCCGCTCCGGAGGACCTACTCGTGCCCTTCGGGCGCTTGTTCGCCGTGCCCGGCAGCGTCCCCATGTACTTCGCGAGGATCGTCAGCATGATCTCGTCGGCGCCGCCGCCGATCGAGCTCAATCGCGTATCGCGAAAGGCGCGGCTGACGACCGTCTCGTTCATGTACCCCATGCCGCCCCAGTACTGCAGGCAGCCATCGCTGACCTCGCGCGCCGAGCCGGCCCGCCTTGAGCTTCGCCATCGAGGCGAGCTTGGTCACGTCCTGGCCCTCGAGATACAGCTCGCACGCGCGGTAGACGAGGCTGCGCAGCAGCTCGATCTCGGTCTGCAGCTCGGCGAGGCGGAAGTGCACGACCTGATTGTCGAGCACGGGTTTGCCGAACACCATCCGGTTCCGCGTGTACTCGATCGTCGCCTGGATGATGCGTTCGTTGCCCTTGAGCGCGCGCGCGGCGCCCCATAGCCGCTCCTCCTGGAACTGGAGCATCTGGTAGGTGAAGCCCTTGCCCTCCTCACCGATGCGGTTGCGCTGAGGGACGCGCACGTCGTCGAAGTAGACCTGCGCCGTATCCGACGAGTGCATCCCCATCTTGTCGAGCTTGCGCGCGACCTGGACGCCCTTCGCCTTCATCGGCACGCAGATCAGCGTCTTGTTGAGATGCACGGCGCCCTCGGACGTATTGGCGAGCAGGCAGATCCAGTCGGCCTGGGTGCCGTTGGTCGTCCACATCTTGCCGCCGTTGATGACGTAGTCGTCGCCGTCCTTGCGCGCCGTCGTCTTGATCGAGGCGACATCGGAGCCGGCACCGACCTCCGACACGCCGAGGCAGGCGACATAGTCGCCGGCAATCGAGGGCGCGAGAAATTCGCGCCGCACCGCATCCGAGCCGAACCGCGCCAGCGCCGGCGTCGCCATGTCGGTCTGGACGCCGATCGCCATGGGTATGCCGCCGCAATTGATGGCGCCGAGCTCTTCCGCCATCACGATCGCGTAGGAATAGTCGAGCGCCTGGCCGCCGAACTCGACCGGCTTGTTGAGGCCGAGGAAGCCGAGGGAGCCCATTTTCTTGAACAGCTCGTGGGCCGGAAAGATCTGGTCCTTCTCCCACTGATCGACGTGGGGATTGACCTCCGCGGCGATGAACTTCTGGAGGCTGCGGCGCAGCTCTTCGTGCTCGTGCGTGAACTGCATCGGCCTTGCCTCCCAAGTGTGAACGCCCGCGTCTTCCGACACGGGCGTCCAGAGTCGATCTCGGTCCGCAACCGGTCAGAACGACAGGCCGTCCTTCACCATTTTCCAGCGCCCCTTCTCGATGACGTGCACCTGGGTGATCGTCGAGGCGAGATGGTTCGTCGGCGAGAACTTCGTCGGCGGCGAGGCGAAGATGTCCTGGAACACATCGCCGGATTCAAGCGACGCCAGCAGCTTCTGCCCGGTCAGATCCTTGCCGGCCTTCTCCACGTAGTGGGCAAACGTCATGATCGCGTTGTAGCCGATGACCGCCTGCGAATTGGGCTCCGAGTTGTAGGTCTTGTAATAGGATTCGGCCCAATCCTTCACCTTGCCCTTCGCCGTATCACGATAGGGAACCTCGAAGGCGCAGCCCGCATAGACGCCTTCGACGGTGTCCTTGCCGAGCCCGGGCACCTCGAGCACGCAAACCGGCGTCGCGCCGAGCCAGATCGGGCTGAAGCCGATCTTCTTCGAATTCGGCGATCACCCCGATCGTCTCGCGGATCACCGTGCCGAGCACGACCAGATCGCAGCCGTCGGACTTCATCTTCGCCGCCTGCGCCGAGAAATCGGACGCGCCGCGCTTGTAGGTGGTCGTCGACGCCGCCTTCATGTTCATCGCCGTGAGCTGCGCCGTGAAGCCGTCGAGGACGTTCTTCCCGTACTCGTCGTCCTGCGACATGATGCAGGGCTTCTGCGACTTGTGCGCCGTCACCATGTACTTGGTGATCGCGCGCGTGCTCTCGACGTAGGGGAGCAGATTGTTGAACTTCAGCCGCTCCTGCGGCTTCGCCGGATCGAACTTGAAGGTGAATTCCGCCGCCGTCAGCGGGAAGAGCTGCGGAATGCCGGCTTCGAAGAGGATGTCCTGCGCGGCGAGCACGGTCGGCGAGCCCATCGGCCCGATCATCGCAAAGACCTTGTCGCGCTCCACCATCTTCTGCGTCGCGAGCACCGCCTTCCTCGGCTCATAGGCGCTGTCCTCGGCGACGAGCCGCAGCTTGCGCCCGTGGATGCCGCCCTTGGCATTCACTTCCTCGACGGCGAGCTTCATGCCGTTGAGCACCGGCACGCCCCAGACCTTGATCGGTCCGGAGAGATCCTGATGCGTGCCGATGACGATCTCGTCGGCGCTGATACCCTGGTCGGTGACCTTGGTCTGCGCCAGCGCCGGCCCTGCGGCCACCGCGATCGCGGCGCCGAGCAGTCCTGTTGTCAGCTTATGCAAGCTCATTCGCTTCCTCCTCGAAAACACCACGACCCGCCCTTGTGATGGCCCGGAGGTCGGGCGAAAAAACCTCCGGTCTTGAACGTTGACATGCGGCCTCCCGGTCGTTGCCGGTCGGGTGCGGCGATCATGCCGCGGCTCTATCCTTGTACATCGCCTCGATCTCGCCTGCATACTTGCGGTTCACGAACGTCCGCTTCAGCTTGAGCGTCGGCGTCAGTTCCTCGTCCTCCGGCGTCAGCTGCTGTTCGATCAGATGGAACCGCTTGATCGTCTCGACGCGGGCGAAGCGGGTATTCACCTTCTCGATCTCGCTCCAGATCAGGTCCTGCACTTCGCGCGCCCGGCAGAGGCTTGCATAGTTGGTGAACGGCACGTTCTGGTCCTGGGCGAATTTCTCGACGTTCTCCTGGTCGATCATGACGAGGCAGGTGAGGTAGGCGCGCTTGTCGCCGATCACCACCGCGTCCGAGATGTATGGCGAGAATTTGAGCTGGTTCTCGATCTCGGACGGCGTGATGTTCTTGCCGCCGGCGGTGATGATGATGTCCTTCATCCGGTCGGTAATGGTGACGAAGCCGCTACTGTCGATCGTGCCGACGTCGCCGGTATGGAGCCAGCCCTCGGCATCGATCGCTTCGGCCGTCTTCTCGGGATGGTTGAGGTAGCCGGTCATCAGGAACTCGCCGCGGATCAGGATCTCGCCCTGCGGGGAGATTTTCACCTCCCCCCACGGCACCGCCTTGCCGACGGTGCCGAGCTTGATGTGCTCCGCTGGCATCGCGGTGGCGACGCCGCAGTTCTCGGTTTGCCCGTAGACCTCGTACATGTTCAGTCCGAGTGCGAGATACCAGCGGATCAGGTCCGGCGAGATCGGTGCCGCGCCGGTGAACATCACGCGGCAGCGGTCGACGCCGAGCATCCGGCGGATGTTGCGCAGGACCAGCCGGTAGCCGATCGCGTTGAGCAGCTTGAGGCCCACCGATGGCGACCGCCCCGCGAGCCGCGCGTCCGCGATTTTGTAGCCGACGCCGATCGCCTTCTCGTAGGCCCACTTCTCGATCGGCGTCGCGTCCTTCAGCGCGATCATGGTCGCGGAATAGAACTTCTCCCACACCCGCGGCACCGCGAGGAAGGTCGCGGGCTGCACTTCGCGGATGTTGTCGGGCACCGTCTCCGGGCTCTCGGCAAAATTCATCACCGGCCCCAAGCCGATCGAGGTGTAGTAGCCGCCGATCCGCTCCGCGACGTGGCACATCGGCAGGAACAGGAGCCGCGCTTCGCCTAGGCCCGCCCCGTAAAGGGACGGCGCATGGCGCATCTGCGCGAGCACGGAGCGGTGCGCGTGCATCGAGCCTTTCGGCGGGCCCGTCGTGCCCGACGTATAGACGAGGATCGCCAGATCATCGATCCCGCGCGCAGCCAGCATCTGATCGAGCAGCGCTTCACGACCGGCAATGCGGGCGCGGCCGGCCTCGATGAACGCGTCCAGCGACACCACCATCGGATCGCTGAAGTGCGACAGCCCCTCCATGTCGAAGACCACGATCTTCTCGATCGTCGGGCAGCGCCCGCGCACCTCCAGCGCCTTGTCGAGCTGCTCGTCGTCCTCGACGAAGAGCACCTTGGTCGCGCTGTCATTGATCAGAAATTCGACCTGGCGCGCGGAATCGGTCGGGTAGATGCCGGACGAGACGCCGCCCGCGAGCAGCACGCCCATGTCCGCGTAGACCCACTCGGGCTTGGTGTTGCAGAGGACCGAGGCGACATCGCCCGGCCGGAAGCCGATGCCGTCGAGCGCGTAGGCGATCGCTTTCGAGCGCTCGAACCATTGCCCCCACGTCACCGTCTTCCAGATGCCCATGTTCTTCTCGCGGATCGCCGGCCGATCGCGCCAGCGCTCGACGGCGAGGACGAAGCTTTTCGGGATCGTGTCGGAGACGACGGCTTCCTTGACGCGTGTCATTTGCTCTGCTCTCCGCAGCTCATCGTCTGCTTGCGCCTACCGCCCATTGCTTCACCGCCCAGCCTATCAACGCCCAGCCTATCAACGCCCAGCCTATCAACGCCACGTCTTCTTCCGCTTCCAGCGCCGCTCGCCGCGCTCGCCGTGATCGCGCGCGCCGAGGTAGAACTCCTGGATGTCCTTGCTCTCGCGCAACCGCTCGCAGGTGTCCGCCATGACGATACGGCCGACCTCCAGCACGTAGCCGTGATGCGCCGTCTCCAGCGCCATCCGTGCGTTCTGCTCGACCAGCAGCATCGACACGCCTTGCTCGGCATTGACGCGCGCAATGATGGCGAAGATTTCCTTCACCAGCAGCGGCGACAGGCCGAGCGAAGGCTCGTCGAGCAGCAGCAGCTTCGGCCGGTTCATCAGCGCCCGCGAGATCGCGAGCATCTGCTGCTCGCCGCCCGAGAGGTGTCCGGCCGGCTGCGACATCCGTTCCTTGAGGCGCGGGAAGTAGCCGTAGATGCGCTCGAGATCGGCTTCGACGCCGGCGGTGTCGGTGCGCAGATAGGCGCCCATCATCAGGTTCTCGCGCACCGTCAGGAACGGGAACACCTCGCGGCCCTCCGGCACATGGCCGAGCCCGAGCCGAACGATGCGGTCGGGATCGAGGCGCTGGATCGGCTTGCCTTCGAACTCGACCGTACCCTTGAGCGGATCGAGGACGCCCGAGATCGTCTTGAGGATCGTCGTCTTGCCGGCGCCGTTGGCGCCGAGCACGGTCACGATCGATCCGCGCGGCACTTCGAGGCTGACGCCGCGGATGGCCATGATCGGCCCGTAGTAGCTCTCGATGTTCGACACTTTGAGGATCGCGTCGACAGCCGGCGCCGCGGCCACCGGCGCCCCACCGACCTTCATCCCGGGCTCTGCGGTCGCTGTCATCCAATCAAGCTCCGAGATAGGCTGCGACGACGTCGGGATGGCGTTGTACTTCCGCCGGCGTGCCCTCGGCGATGACGCGGCCGTAGTTCAGCGCCAGCACCCTGTCCGACACGCGGTTGACGAGGCTCATGTCGTGCTCGACCATCAGCACGGTGATGCCGAGCTCGTTGCGGATGTCGCGGATCCAGTACGACATGTCGTCGGTCTCCTCGACGTTGAGGCCGGACGAGGGCTCGTCGAGCAGGACGAGCTTCGGCTCCGAGCACAGCGCCCGCGCCATCTCGACGACCTTGCGCACGCCGTAGGGCAATCCGGCAATGATCTTCTCGCGGTAGGCCTGCAGATCGAGCAGCTCGATCACTTCCTCGACCATGGCGCGGTGCGCCTTCTCGGCGCGCCGGACGTTCGGCAGGAACAGGATCTCCTGCCAAAGCTGCGTCTTGGAATGGCAGTGGCGGCCGACGAGCAGGTTGCTCAGCACGCTCGCGTTGTCGAACAGCTCGATGTTCTGGAACGTGCGCGCGATGCCCATGCTGGCGATCTGATGCGGCGGCACGCCGGTGATGTCGCGGTCCTCGTAGAACAGGCGCCCCGAGGTCGGCTCGTAGAGCCGCGAGATCATGTTGAAGATCGACGTCTTGCCGGCGCCGTTGGGGCCGATGATGGTGAAGATCTCGCCTTTGCGGATCTCGAAATTGACGTCGTCGACCGCCTTGAGGCCGCCGAAGTGGAGCGAGAGACTGTCGACCTTGAAGTAGCTCACCGGTTGCGCTCCGACTTCACATAGGTCTTCTGGCGCCTGAAGGTCGCCCGCTTGTAGAGCGGGAAAAGCTGGAAATAGAGTTTCAGTTTGAGCCAGCGCCCGTAGAGGCCGAGCGGCTCGAACAGCACGAACAGGATGATGATGAGACCGTAGATGGCGCCCTTGAGGCCGGGCGCGGAAAAGATCGCATAGAGCCGGTCCTGGAGCTGCCGCGCCGCCTCCTGGGTGGCGCCGAAGCCGCGCGAGAGCGTCGCGATGTAGCCGGGCACGTCGTCCTTGAGCATGGTCAGCAGCGGATCGACCATGACGATGAAGATCGCGCCGAGGATCGCACCATGCAGCCCGAAGGCGCCGCCGATGATGATCACCATGATGAACTCGATCGACAGCAGGAGCGTGAACATCTCCGGGCTGATGAACGAGAGCTTGTGGGCATAGAGCGTACCGGCGAGACCCGTGATCGCGGCGCTGATGGCGAATGACTTGACCTTGTAGCGCGCGAGATCGATGCCCATGCTCTTGGCCGCCGTCTCGCTGTCGCGGATGGCGATGAATGCGCGCCCGGTCGGCGAACGCATCAGGTTCAGCGTGCCGATGATGACCAGGACGAGGATGCCGAGGCAGAGGAAATAGAACGCGTTGCCGTCGCGCGAGACCGTCTGGCCGAACAGTTCGACCGCCTTGACGCGCATCCCCTCGTTGCCGTGCGTCACGCTCTCCCACCGCGCCAGGACCTCCTCGACGATGAAGGCGAACGAGATGGTCGCGATCAACAGGTAGATGCCGTGTAGGCGCAGCGCGGGAATACCGACGATGGCGCCGATGAGGCCCGTGATGATGCCCGCGGCGGGGAAATAGACGGCGAAGGGAAACCCGCGCGATTGCAGATAGCCGGCCGTATAGGCGCCGATCGCGAGGAAGGCCGCGTGGCCGAGCGACCCCTGCCCGGTGAAGCCGACGAGGATCATCAGGGCAACGCCGACGATCGCGTAGATGAAGACGAAGACGAGCTGGCTCTGCAAATAGCTGCTGACGATAAATGGCGCCGCCGCCAGCACCGCCAACAGCAGCCCGTACGACCACCAGTACCCGCCGTGCTGGACGAGTTTTATGTCCTGCTCGTAGTCGGTCTTGAAGACGAACCGCATGGTGCCTATCCCCTCAGTGTCCCGATTTCGAAGTTCGCCATACTTCGCCGCTGGTGTCCGGAGCGAACTTCGGAATCAAAAGGGACACTGAAAGCGTGATCTTGCTAGCGCGATTCAGATCGAGCAATTCGCTCGCTACAGTGCTGCGCGGGTCGGCGAATTGCTCGATCATCGCGCTAGACCTTCTTCCGGCCGAGCGCGCCGAACAGCCCTTCGGGCTTCAGCAGCAGCACCAGCAGCAGCATGATGTAAGGCGCCACGTCCTTCCAGCCCTGCGCCATGTAGAACCCGGCCATGGTCTCGACGACGCCGATGATGAGGCCGCCGACGAGCGCGCCGGGGATCGAGCCGAAGCCGCCGAGCACCGCTGCCGGAAACGCCTTGAGCCCGAGCGCCAGCCCGACGTTGGAGTGGACGAAAGTGATCGGCGCCAGCAGCACGCCGGCAACGCCCGCGACCATGGCGCTGATCGCCCACACCAGCGATACGACGCGCTTGACCGGGATGCCCATGTAGTAGGCCGCCAGCATGTTCTCGGAGGTCGCGCGCATCGCGGTCCCGAGGCGCGTGCGGTTGAAGAAGACGTAGAGCACCGCGATCAGGATGACCGTGACGACGATCACCGAGAGCTTGTCGTGGGCCAGTACGAGATCGCCGATTTTCAGCACGCCGGTCGAAAACGGCGTCTCGATCTTGAGGTCGTCGGTGCCCCAGATCATGCCGGCGAGCGAGCGCAGGAGGAAGCCGAGGCCGATCGTCGCCATCACGATCGAGAAGGCGGGATAGCCGAGGATGGGCCGGACGACGAACCGCTCGACGAACATGCCGACGAGACCCATCGTCAGCACCGCGCAGAGCGCGCCCAGCCAGTAATTCATGCCGAGGATGGCGATGAAGGTGTAGGCGACGAAGCCGCCGAGCATCATCAGATCGCCCTGGGCGAAATTGATGACTTCGGTCGCCTTGTAGATCAGGACGAATCCGAGTGCGATCAGCCCGTAAACACAGCCCAACGCCAGACCGCTTACGAACTGCTGAATGAAATCCAGCATGCAGACGCTACCTCCCGTGCATCCGCCAGAAGTGGCTCTATCGGCCACCTTGATCTCTCCCGGACGTCAGCGCACCGATTGATGCTGGAGGTTTCGATTTCTGTCAACGCGGTCGGTGCGGCACGAGCGGCGTTGCACATGGGGCCGGGGCAAGGTAGAGCAGAACCGTTCAATACAGGGGGTCGGCGCGCGATCTCCGCTCATGCGGCAGGGTTTGACGATGATCGATCACGCGACGCAGCGCCTCAACATGGTCGAATCCCAGGTCCGCCCGAGCGACGTGACCGATCGGCGGATCACCCGGGCGATGCGCGACATCCCGCGCGAGGACTTCGTTCCTGGTCCGCTGAAGTCGATCGCGTACGCCGATGAGCACCTTCGCGTGTCGGAAAACGGCAACCGGCAGCGCTACATCCTGGCGCCACGCCTGCTGGCCAAGTTGATCCAGCTGCTGAGCATCGAGCCCGACGGGCTGGTTTTGGACATCGGCCCGGCGACCGGCTACTCGACGGCGCTGCTCGCCCGCCTCGGCCAGACCGTGATTGCGCTCGAGGAGGATCCCCGGCTCGCCGAGCGGGCGCAGGCGACGCTGACCGCCCTTGGCGCCGACAATGCCGTCGTCATCACCGGGCCGATACGTGCCGGCGCGCCCGACGAGGGGCCCTACGATGCGATCCTGCTCAACGGTGCCGTCGCCACGGTCCCGCCGGCGCTGCTGGACCAGTTGAAGGACGGCGGGCTCCTCGCCGCGGTCAGCGTCGAAAACGGGGTCGGGCGGGGAACGCTGTGGGTCCGGCACGGCATGTCGTTCGACCGGCGCACTGCCTTCGACGCCAATGCTCCCTTCCTCCCCGGCTTCGAGCCCCAGGTCGGCTTCACTTTCTAGAACACGCTCCCCTCGGCCCGCCGGACAATCGGTTCAAGCTGGCCCTGCGCGTGCTCCGCGGCGCAGAAAGCGACCCCGCAGGGCTCGCTGGGTCGACATTAAGAACATCGTTCATAAAATAAAAATATAGCAATATCAATGTACATTGATGGATTACTGAACTTTGTTTTGTTTTCAGCCTTGAAGCTCCGGGGTACTGAACATAAATCAGTGGTCATGGAGGACGGTGACAAGGTCCAACGGACCAAGCCCAACGACCTCCCCGCCCTTTGAACCGAACGTCAAACCCAGGAGATACCCCAATGTCCAAGACCCTCGTCCTCGCCGCTGCCGCCGCTGCCGTCGCCCTCGGCGCGTCGTTCACCGGCACTCCTCGGCCCGAAGCCGGCTACTACAGCCACCGCCACTACGGCCACGGCCACCACTACGCCTACGGCTACAAGCACTTCCACTACAAGCGCCACTACGTCGTGAAGCATCACTACGTGTACAAGCCGGTCTACGAGCCGGTCGTCGTCTACAAGCCGGTCACGATCTACAAGCCCGTCCACGTCTACAAGACCTGGTAAGCAGCTCCCCATGTTCCTGCTGCCCAACACCCCTCGGTCGATAGACCGGGGGGTGTTGCTCGTTCGAGCGCCTGTCACAGCCCTGTTACGAGAATCCCGTTGAGATCGGTCATGACCGGATCGTCAAGACGGGGCGCAGCCGTGATCGGCGAAACAAGAACCCGACGCTATCGCACCATCTTCATTTCCGACGTCCACCTCGGCACGAGGTCTGCCCAGACCGAGGCCCTCCTCGACTTTCTCCGCCTGGTCGACGCCGACGTCATCTATCTCGTCGGCGACATCGTCGACTTCTGGAAGGTGCGGCGCGGCCCGCACTGGCCGCAGAGCCACAATGACGTGCTCCAAAAACTCCTGCGCAAGGCGCGCAAGGGATGCCGGATCATCTTCATACCGGGCAACCACGACGAGGGCCTGCGCGACTACTGCGGCACCAGCTTCGGCGGCATCGATATCCGGCGTGACGACATCCACATTGCCGCCGACGGTCGGCGCTACGTCGTCATGCACGGCGACGAATTCGATATCGTTGTCCGCTACGCGAAGTGGCTGGCATTTCTCGGCGACCGGTCCTACGAAGCCGCGCTGTGGTTCAACAATCCACTGAATTGGGTTCGCCGCCATCTCGGCCTCGGCTACTGGTCGCTCTCCGCCTATCTGAAGAGCCGGGTCAAGTCCGCTGTCAACTTCATCGGCGAGTTCGAAGCGGCCCTCTCGGACGTCGCCCGCCGACGCAATGCCGACGGCATCATCTGCGGCCACATCCACCACGCCGCCGACCGCCGCATCGGGTCGATCCACTACCTGAACTGCGGCGATTGGGTCGAAAGCTGCTCCGCCGTCTACGAAACCTTCGACGGCGAGTTCGGCGTCCTCCGCTGGCTCGAGGAAATGGACGCGCAGGAGACCGTCGGCGCGCCCCAACCCGTCGAGGCCGTCGCCTGAGCACGACTTTTGCGTCGGCGCAGTCAACCACCGCCACATCGCAACCGGAGACCCTGATGACCTCTGACGCGCGGCCCGCGGCAGAGCGGCCTATTTCCGATCGGTCGGCGGCGCCGGCGTCGGCGACGAACGGCGCATGACCTCGTCACCCCGCTCGTGCGTGAGCCGCGGCGACTGCCACGGCCCGCTCAGCCGCAGCGCGTCGCTCGTCGCGGCCACCCGCGACGACGAATCCGCGGTCTTGAGCCCGAGCGAGAATTCGAGCGCCTGTCCGTGCAGATCGACATAGCCGCTGCCGAAAATGGTGCTCGATCCTGATTTCGCCTCGGCGATCTTCGCGTGCACGACACCGTGCTGGACGTCGATCGCGAGGCTCAGCGCATCGAGACCGGTCACAGCCGTGCCGACCGACTGCCACCCGCGAAGCTCGGCGCGCTTCGCGGCCTGGATGAGCGTCCTCAGATCCAGGCCCAGACGACCGCCATCACGCATCACGATCATTACCTTGCCGCCGAGCCCCGTCAGCAGTTCGTCCACGGTATCGCCCGTGGTCACGAGGTTGATGGTGGCGTCCGTGCGCCCTTGCAGCGGATTGCGACCCAGCGACCGCTGGAGAAGGCGTCCGGCCTCGACGCCCTCGAGCTTGCCGTTGAGCGCGTAGCGGGGATCGCTGCCGACCCGCTCCACCGCGAGCTGGCCCTTGAAGACGCCATCCTCGATCGCGAGTTCGGCGACTTCCGCGAGTAGTTTGCCGTTCTTCAAGGTGATCGCCACGGCCCCCTGACCGGTCTCGATACCGGGGATGACCAGCGCGTCGCTGGATATCCGCAGGTCCGCGTCGAGATAGTCGAGCAGCGAGGTAATCACCGGCGGCTTGCTCGCCGCAAAGATCGGCGCCAGCAGCGTGCGCTCGACCATCGTCGAGACGACATAGGGGGTGAGGTTCAGCCGCTTGAACGCGAGCGTTCCTTCGACGGCGGTACGCTTGGCGGTGCGGGTGAGGGTCACCGCTCCCACGCCCTCGTTGCCGTCGAGCGTCAGCGTCGCGTTCGAAAACGCCATCGCTCCGCCAGTCCAGTCCAGTGCTCCCTTGAGCCGCAGCGCTTCGAGATTTCCGGCGAGAGGCGAGCCCATGCCGACCCAGCGGGCGACCTCGCGCAGGCGCGGCGCGCTTATATCGACGGCGCCCGTCAGCCGCAGCCCTTTTTCCTCGCCGATGGCCCCGTCGAACCGCGCCTCGAACAACGCGCTGCTGACGGTGGCCTGGGTCGGCCAGCGGTTTTCCGTGCCTTTGGCCGCCGGCTTGGCCACTGTCGCATTGAGCTTGAGGCGCTGGCCGCGGAACGTCGCCTGCCCCACGATGGTCGCGGACGTTCGCCGGTGCGGCGTGATCTGCACGTCGACGTCGCTCAGGGTTTCGTGGTCGTTGGCACCCGAATGCAGTTTGATGAGCCCGTCGCGGATCGTCAGGACCTGCATGTCGAGGGTGGCGAGCCGGATCGCGATCGGCTCCAGGGCCTCGGCGAGGCTGATGGCGATGACACGCCCACCCGAGCCGATATCGATCGAGATGACGGGTTTGTCGATGACCAGCCGGCGGGAGCGCGCGACGGCTGCCGGGACGTCCTCGTCGTTGCCGGGCTCGGCGGGATGGATCGCTGCACTTTCAAGGACGAGGCGGGGGCGGGCGAGAAGCTCCACCGGCTCTGCGAGGATCTGGCTGAGCTGCGGCGCCGCCTGGAGCCGAAACTGCGCGAACATGTCCCCCGTCGAGGCCAGCCACGACGCGCCGCCGAAGCCCATCCAGGTGAGCGCGCCGCCAGCGCCCAGCGCAGCGGCCAGCACGACCCATGCCTTCGCTCGACCCCACGACTTCATGCCCGAGACTTCATGAATTTGGCAGCTTTCAATCCCCCGCGCACCAAGCGCGGCACGCATCACAGTCCGTACGCTCCGGCGCGGCATCCGAACCCACCCCTGCGAGCCCGGCGCAGCCTGCAAAGTCTTAACGACCGCCTTGGATTGCGGCAAGCTCGGACAAAATTGTGGCAGTGGAGCGTCAGCCAGACACTTGAAGAATATGGACCTTCGGGATACGCGTCGATGTAGAGAGTGCGCGGCGGTCACCGCGGATGGCGGCGACCTGCTGACCGTTGGCTCGAGGAGTGACGCGATGTCCGAACCGCTGTGGCAACCGACGGCAAGTGCGGCTCAGAGCACCAACCTCGCGCGCTTTTCGGCTGCGGCCGCGAAGGCTTGCGGTGAACCGCTCACGAGTTACGAGGCACTGCACGCTTTTTCGACCGAAGAGCCCGGCGCCTTCTGGCACCTGATCTGGACCCATTGCGGCGTCAAGGGCGACCCCGGCGCCGGGCCCTATCTCGTCGATCGCGAGCGGATGCCGGGTGCGAAGTTTTTCCCCAATGGCCGGCTGAATTTCGCGGAGAACCTGTTAGCCGGCGCGGGCGCCGTTGCAGGCACCGACGACGCGCTCGTCTTCCGCGGCGAGGACAAGGTTCAGCGCCGCATGAGTTGGGACGAGTTGCGCCATCAGGCAGCCCAGCTCCAGACGCTGCTGCGGCGCGCCGGCGTCACGGCGGGCGACCGCGTCGCGGCGATGCTGCCGAACATGCCCGAAGGCGTGATCGGGATGCTCGCCACAGCTCGCTCGGCGCGGTGTGGTCGTCGTGCTCGCCGGACTTCGGCGTCCAGGGCGTGCTCGACCGCTTCGGCCAGATCGAGCCGAAAGTGCTGATCGTGTGCGACGGCTACTGGTACGCCGGCAAGCCGATCGACGTCTCCGACAAGGTCGCCGAGCTCGTCGCGCAGCAGCTGCCGACCGTCGAGCGGATCATCGTGACCTCGTACCTCGGCACCGCCGACGCCGTGGTGCAGCAGCCTCAATGCGAGCCTCGCCGCACGGCCGCCGCGCCGAGACGTGGGACGCCGCCGTCGTCGGCACGACACCGGAGCCGATGACGTTCGAGCGCTTCCCCTTCGACCATCCGCTCTACATTCTGTTCTCGTCGGGCACCACGGGCGTGCCGAAGTGCATCGTGCACTCGGCCGGCGGCACGCTGCTCAAGCATCTGAGCGAGCATCGGCTGCACGCCGATGTCAGGCCCGGCGACCGCCTGTTCTACTTCACCACGCTCGGCTGGATGATGTGGAACTGGCTGGTGTCGGGCCTCGCCAACGGCGCGACGCTGCTGCTCTATGACGGCTCGCCGTTCCATCCGTCGTGGTCGCGTGCTGTGGGACTACGCCGCACGCCGAGCGCTGCACGCACTTCGGCACCTCGGCGAAATACATCGACGCGCTCAAGAAGGCCGAGCTGCGCACCCGATGCAGACGCACGAGCTCGTCGACCGTGCGCGCGCTGCTGTCGACCGGATCGCCGCTGGTGCCGGAGAGCTTCGACTACGTCTACGAGGCGATCAAGAAGGACATGCATCTCGCCTCGATCTCGGGCGGCACCGACATCTGCGGCTGCTTCGTGCTCGGCGTTCCGACGCTAGCCGGTCTGGCGCGGCGAGATCCAGGGCGCCGGGCTCGGCATGGCGGTCGCCGTCGTCGACGAACTCGGCGGCATCCTCGCCGCGCGGCAAGGGCGAACTCGTCTGCACCGCAGCCGTTCCCGTCGATGCCGGTCGGCTTCTGGAACGATCCCGACGGCCGGAAATATCGCGCCGCCTACTTCGATCGCTTTCCCGGGCCTCTGGCATCACGGCGACTTCGCCGAGTGGACCGAGCACGGCGGCATGATCATCCACGGCCGCTCGGACGCGACGCTCAATCCCGGCGGCGTCCGCATCGGCACCGCCGAGATCTACCGCCAGGTCGAGCAGCTTGCCGAGATCCAGGAAGCGATCGTCATCGGCCAGGACTGGGACAACGACGTCCGCGTCGTGCTGTTCGTGGTCACGCAGGACGGCGTCACGCTCGACGAGGAGCTCCAGGACAGGATCAAGCGCCAGATCCGCGTCGGCGCCTCGCCCCGCCACGTGCCGGCGCGCATCGTCCAGGTCGCCGACATCCCGCGCACCAAATCGGGCAAGATCACCGAACTCGCCGTGCGCGAAGTCGTCCACGGCCGCGACGTCAAGAACAAGGAGGCCCTCGCCAACCCCGAGGCGCTGGAGCTTTATCGCGGGCTGGGTGAATTGGCGGAGTAAGTTCCCTCTGCCGCGGTCGCAACCTTGCGGCGAGAGGGCCACGCCGGGGGCGTGCTCTCAGTTGCATCCCGCCGCGAGGGGCGACGCGCCGAATGCGCGATGTTCGGCATTTGCCGCCGGCCGCAGGTCATCACCAAGACCTGCACCCCGCACGTGTAGGCGAAGCCGAGCGGGGAAAGACCGACTCACTCGCCCCCCGCATTCACCCCCGGCCACACCAGCACCACCGCCGCGAGTGTCGTGAGTACGGCGATCGCGCCATAGGCCGCGAGGTAGCTGCCGGTCGACGTGACGACGACGCTGCCGAGCGACGGCATCAGCAGCACGCCAGCGAACATGGCAGCCGAGCCGAGCCCGGTCGCTTCGGTGCGTTGCGCGCCGCCGAGCCGCGCATATTCGGCGTAGGCGAGGCCGGTGTAGCCGCTGGCCGTTGCGCCGGCGACCGCGGCGACGGCGAGGATCGCCCACACCGGCCAGCCCGGCGCGAAGTTCCCCGCGAGCAGCGCCGCGCCGGCCATCACGACACCCTGGATCGCCAGCATGGTCCACGCCGGAATGAACC
Organism: uncultured Alphaproteobacteria bacterium; assembly: GCA_963775035.1. Taxonomy (GTDB): domain Bacteria; phylum Pseudomonadota; class Alphaproteobacteria; order Rhizobiales; family Hyphomicrobiaceae. Next base: position 84,272 of record CAVZHG010000014.1, read on the forward strand.
GATCGGCCACCCATCCGAGGATCGGACGGCTGATGACGCCGGCAAGCTGGAAGGCGGCGAGCGCCCAGCCCGGCCGTGATGAGATCGAGCCCGGCGCGGCTCGTCACATGCACGGTCATGAAGGCGACGAAGGTGAGCTGCGTGCCGGAATAGATGAAGCTCGCCACGGTCAGCCGCTGCATCGCGCCATTGCCGCGCAGCAGGCCGAGCGAGCGCACGAGCACGCCCTTCACAGTATCCGCTGGCGGTCAGCGCGTTCGGCGTCCCAGGTGCGGCGGGGAATTTCGAGCAGCAGGATCAGCGCGACGATCGGAATTGCCTGGAGCAGCAGCGCCTGCTTCCAGCCGAGCGCCAGAGCCAGCGGCGGCATCAGCGTCGCGGCGAGGACGCCCGCCAGCGGCACGCCGATCTGGCGCGTCGAGAGCACCATGTTGACGATGCGCGGGCGGCGTGCGCGGGATCAGCAGGTGGGTGCTGACCGGCGCGGTGAGCCCATACGCGATGCCGAGCGCGAAGGCCCCGAGCGCGACGGTCAGCGCGGTGCCCTGCGCACAAATGACGACGAGCGCGAGCGCGCAGACCAGCACGAGCTGGCTCGCGCGCACCGCGCCATGGCGCGCGATGACGCTCGCCGCCAGCAGCGACGACACGATGCCGACGCCATAGACGACCGAGACGAAATAGCCGATGAGCGCGCCGTCGACGCCGATGTCGCGCGCCACCACCGGCGCGAGCGCGGGGATGGAATACGCGGCCATGGTGGCGAGCGTCTGCATCGCCATGGTGGCGAGCAGCGGCCAGAGCGGAAAGGCCGTCGGCACGGGTGCCGGCTCGGTCGTGCGATCGGCCATCAGCGGCTCATTCCCAGCTCCCGGCTGCGCCGCCGATCACCTGCTCGCCTCACGCCGCGAAATAGCCGCCGTCGACGTTGTGGACGAGCCGCTGACGTAGCCCGCGCCGGTCCGAGCACAGCCACACGACCATCTCGGCGATATCCTCCGGCGTGCCGAGGCGGCCGAAAGGAATGCGCGACATGATCTGGTCGCCCTTGCGCTGCATCGGCTCGCGCGTCATGTCGGTGACGATGTAGCCCGGACAGACCGCGTTGACGCGAATGCCCGACTTCGCATACTCGAGCGCCGCGGTCTTGGTCAGGCCGATGACGCCGTGCTTCGCCGCGACGTAGGCCGACGACGTCTCGAGGCCGACCAGACCGGCGATCGACGCGGTATTGACGATCGCGCCGCCCTTGCCATCAGCGAGCATGGCGCGGATCTCGTCGCGCATGCACAGCCACACGCTCTTGAGGTTGATCTCGATCATGCGGTCGAAACCTTCCTCCGGCCAATCGGCGGTGAGCTTGCCGGCCGCATTGACCGCGTCGCCCGCAATGCCCGCATTGTTGAAGGCGCAATCGATGCGGCCGAACGTTTTGACGGCGGTGCTCACCCACGATTTGACGACGTCCGGCTTGGTCACGTCGCCATGCACCGACAGCGCCTGGCCGCCGCCGGCATTGACCATCGCCACCGTCTCCTGCGCCCTCGGCGAACAGATCGGCGACGACGACGCGCGCGCCCTCGCGCGCAAAGGCCAGCGCGGCCGCCCGGCCGATGCCCCGCGCGCCGCCGGTGATCGAGCCGTCTTGCGTCGAGCATCCCGGCCATCGCTTCCTCCGGTTTGTTGCGGCCCGGCGTTGTGCGGCGGTCCGTTTGCACTCGACCCAGCCTACGCCTGAAATCCTCGTAGCCGAAAGACTTCAGCACGCGATAGGTGCCATCCTCGTCGAGCATGGCGAGATCGGGAGCGGCGTGCCGTTGAAACGTCGTGTTCTTGACGAACGAGTACTGCATCATGTCGGTGAAGATCAGCCGGTCGCCCGGGCGCAGTGCGCTGATCGAACGAGTAC
>CAVZHG010000015.1:0-52500 GCA_963775035.1 uncultured Alphaproteobacteria bacterium
GGTCGAAATACCCACGGTGAAGACCAAGCGCGGCCCGCGCTATACGCCGGTGTCGCGCCGCCAGGACCGGCCGAATGCCGTGATGTGGCTCTGCGCAATCATCCCGAGTTGAAGGACAGCCAGATCATCCGCCTCGTCGGCACCACCAAGCCGACGATCGCCGCGATCCGCAACCGCAGTCATTGGAATGCTCGAACCTCGCTCCCGCAAGATCCGGTGACGTCGGCCTGTGCTCGCAGATCGATCTCGATAGTGAAGTCGCAAAGGCGTCGAAGCGGACCGCCGCCGAGCGCAAGGCGGCCGGCCTGCCGGAGCCAAAGCCGGCACGCTGCTGCCGACTGCCGAGACCGTGCCAGGCCTCGGCCCGCAGCCGGACATAGCTTTTCCGGAGGGGCGCCGAGCCGACCGAGACGCCCCAGGCGGAAGCGTCCCGCGTTCTCGCCCGCCTCAAGGAACTCAGCACCACCGAGGACGACAGCGAGAAGTGTCGCTGCCCCGGAGCGGATTCGATCATACGGATCCACTCCGGCCAGTTCAGCGGGTCGGGTTTCCTATTCGGCAATGGTTTTTCGACCCCTTTCGGCGACATTTGGGGAAATCCGCATCGGTCTGTCGATCTGAGCTGTCGCAGGCGCACCATTGGCTCAGCGGCCGCTGAGCGGCATTCCCAGTGAGGCCACGAATCCATGAGAATGGCGGCATACTTGTGCGCGGAGTCTCGCCGCGCTCCTTTCGATCACCTTCAGTGGGTGCCGAAGAGATCATCGGCACGAACAAATTCAGTAACGATCCGGGTCGACGGTCGCGAGTAGCACATCCGATGTTGTTGCGCAGGTATACAGAGCCTGCCAATTGGAAACGCTGCGCCTCGCCCCATGGTTCTGTCATGACGTTCCGGCTGCCTGATGATCGCGTGATCGTTCTGGGGACGCAAGCCGTGTGGCGAAAGATTGCGTTGTGTACCACGCTTGGACAACTCCGAAACGGCGTGCGAGAGGCGGTGGTCACCGTATCTCGGAGTATCGCCTGCGCCGGACGGATCGTGTTCAATAGCGCGACCGACCCGACGAACGTCGAGGCTCCAGTTCGAACCGAGCGACAGTGCGTTCGGCGCTCGGCTACTATCGATTCCCAGCTTCCCGGCAGCGAAATTGCCCCCCTTCCGTGTCCTGTAAGCGATCTTCGGATTGAGCTGGTGAAGTTATCGGAAGACTATGCTCGAGAGGCCAAGCCGAGGGACACTTCAGATCGAGATTTCCCGGCCACATGCTCACTCGCAGCGATGCGGTAATCAAAACTTTCGTTCACACACTTCTCATCCCAGGCCGCAGACGATATCGGTCTGCCGTTGGCAACGGATCGTTACGAAAGCAACCCCGTCATCCCCGCTTCCCGATTGACGTAACAGGAAGAGTCGAGCCTCGAGCTCCTCGATGCGGATCATCTGCGGCCGCTCGGCGACCTTGCCGTCGGCTTCGATCGCATCGAGCGCCGTGCGGATCGCGGCTTCCGTCGTCTCGTGCGTGATGATCACGATGTTGGCGAGCGCGCCGGGCGTGCCGCGCGGGCCGCGCTGCACGATGCTGTCGAGCGAACTTCCTGCTCGGCCATGCGCTTGTGATCGCCGCCATGACGCCCGGCTTATCGTAGGCCGAAAAGCGGATGTAATAGCCGCCCTGGTGCTGGCCGAGCTTGGCTTTCTTGTGCGGCTTCAGCCGTGACGACGGCACGCCGAACGGCGGCAGCACGAAGCCCGCCGCGATGTCGACGATGTCGCTTGCGACCGCAGATGCGGTCGCCCGCGCGCCGGCGCCGGGGCCGACCAGCAGCAGGTTGCCCGCGAAGTCGGCGTCGAGCGAGACGGCGTTGGTGACGCCCGAGACGCCGGCGATCGCGGCCTCGATCGGGATCATGGCAGGGTCACCCGGCTCTCGATGCCGCTGTCGGTCAGCACCGCGACGCCGAGCAGTTTGATGCGATAGCCGAGCTCGTCCGCCGCATCGATGTCGGCGGCGGTGATCGACTGGATGCCCTCGATGTGGATCTGGTCGAACGCGACGCGGGTGCCGAAGACGAGGCTGGTCAGCAGCGTCAGCTTGTGGGCGGCGTCGAAGCCGCCGATGTCGAAGGTCGGGTCCGCTTCGGCATAGCCGGCCGCCTGCGCTTCCTTCAGCACGTCGGCGAAGGGGCGGCGCTCCTCCTGCATCTTGCTCAGGATGTAATTGCAGGTGCCGTTGAGGATGCCGGAGACGCGGCGCACCTGGTTGCCGACGAGGGAATTCGCGCACCGTCTTGATCGCGGGAATGCCGCCGGCGACCGCCGCTTCGAAATTGAGCGCGACGTTGTGCTTCTCGGCGAGGACGGCGAGCTCGAAGCCGTGATGGGCGAGCAGCGCCTTGTTCGCGGTGACGACATGCTTGCGCGACGTCAGCGCGACCTCGACGGCGCGTCTCGGCGACGCCGTCCTCGCCACCGATCAGCTCGACGAAGCAGTCGATGCCGGGGTCGGCCGCGAGCGCGACCGGATCGTCGATCCAGCGCATCCCCGCCAGTGACACGCCGCGATCCTTGCTCCGCGTTGCGGGCCGAGACGGCGACGACCTCGACGGGGCGGTGGAGCTGGTCAGCGAGTTTCGCGCCGTGCGCTTCGAGGAGCTGGAGCAGGCCGGTGCCGACCGTGCCGAGGCCGGCGATGCCGAGTTTCAGAGGCTCACGAGTGGTCATGCTTAATCCGGCCTGAGCGTGTCGTTGTCGATGGAGGCTGACTAGCTTGGGGGCTTCCCCACGGCCGCGCGGTCATATCACGCTGGTATCCCCGGGTCGATGCTGCCGGGCCCCGGCTTGTGGCCGGAGCTTGGGCCGCGAACGGGGCCTTCAAAAAAATCGCGCGGCCTTTGAACCTATTCCGCCCGGCCCGCGACAGATCAGTTGTGCGGCGGTTCCCCCCACCGCCGAAACCTTCAGCCCTCGATCAACCCAAGGAGCCTTCGCCATGTCCACCACCACCGTCCTCGCCAAGTCCGCGGCCCTCGCCGCCCTCACCCTCGACCATCGTTGGCGGCGGTACTCGCCGCTTCCCCGGCCGAAGCCGGTCACAAGCATCACCACCACGGCTTCCGCGTCATCATCGGCGCCCCGCTGGTCTACGGCGGCTACGGCTAAACTACAACCATCGCCCCTGCGCCTGGTTGTACCGCAAGGCGCCAGAACACCGGCAGCCACTACTGGTGGAAGCGCTTTCATGAGTGCCGCTACGGCCACTAATTGGCCCGACGGCAATCCCGCTGATGAAGGGCCCTGGTGCAGCTTGCTGCGTCGGGGCTTTTCCCATCAGCCGCGCCGCGGCTCCTTGACCGGCAGCATGAAGATGAGCCCGCCGATCAGGAACAGGGCGGTCGCCGCGATGCCCCCACCGCTGGCTGCCGGTCATCGTCGTGACGACGCGCGATCATCGAGGGGTGCGGCGAATGCGGTCGCTTTCCCCGAGAAGGCGAAGAGACCGAAATACTGGGTCATCAGATCCGGCGGCGCGAGGCGAGCGAGCAGCGACCGCCCCGCGGCTTGAACCGGCGCCGCGACCAGTCCGATCAGGATCGAGAAGGCGAGGAAGATCTGCTCGCCCGACGAAGAGAACGCCGCCGATCCGGCCGATTTCTCCGCGATCGGGATCGTGAACAGGACGTGGCCCTTGTCGACCGAGAGGATGCCGAGGAAGCCGATCAGCAGGATCGACGATGGACCCCACGATCACCGTCTTGGCGCCGATGCGGTCGTCGAGCAGGCCGCCGATGACGGCGCCGACCGCGCCGGTCGCCGCGAGAATGATGCCGAACAGGCCGAGATCGAAGGTGCGCCAGCCGAACACGGATGCGCCGTAGATGCCGCCGAATACGAAGATCGCCGCGAGCCCGTCGGAGTAGAGCATCCGCCCGATCAGCATCCACAGGATGTTGCGGTCGTTCGGCAGGTTGCGGACGGTCTTCCAGAGGGAGGCCAGCGCATCGCGGATCGGGGTCGCCGAGGCGACGCCGTGCACGGCGGTTCGATGATCCGGCACGAACAGGAAGAACGGGATCACGAAGATCGATGAACCACAGCGCCGAGAACGGTCCGACGAGGCGGTCGCCCTCGCGCGCGGCGCTATCGAGCGGCAGGATCGGTTGGCAGCCCGAGCATGGTGAGGCCGCTCGTCGGGATCGGTGACGATGAAGCCGGCGACGATGGGCGAGGCTATGAGGCCGCCCGCGTAGCCGAGGCCCCAGCCGATGCCGGAGAGGCGACCGAGCTGATCGGAGCGGACCAGCGTCGGCATGATCGCGTTGTTGAAGACGGCGGCGAATTCGGCGCCGGCAAAGGCCAGCGCATAGCCGGCGAGGACCAGGAAGAAAATCCGGCCCTTCGAGCTTCGGCGTGGCGAGCCAGAGCGTGCAGAGCCCGACGACCAGCATCAGCCCGAACAGGGCGACCCACGGCTTGCGCCGGCCGCCGCTGTCGGCGACCGCGCCGAGGATCGGGCTGCCGATCGCGACGATGGCGCCGGCGAAGGCGGCGGCATAGCCCCACGCGGCCTGCCCGCGCATCGGGTCGGCAACGACGACATTCGCGAAGTAGGGCGCAAACAGGAACGTCTGGACCAGCGTGTAGAACGGCTGCCCCGCCCAGTCGAACATCGCCCAGCCGACGAGCGCGGAAGGCGGCGCCGTCGGTCCGGTCGCCGCAGCATCAGTGGACATGGCTGGCCCCCCGCTCATGGGCGGCCCCCTCGGCGCGCTCATCGGCGCATAGGATGCCTGTCGGACCCCGGAAGCTCAAGCCCCCGTGCGCGACAGGTCGCCAAGACGCGTCGCCGCGACCATCAGGCGCGACGGCGTGAGCGGCCCGCTCGACGCCAGGGCATCGAGCGCTTGCGCGACGCGGCCGATGTCCGACCTCGTGGCGGCCGTTCCAGGCGTCGAGCGCGGTGCGCGCCGGGCTCGGCGAGGATGCCGAGCGCGATCCGCCGGCGGGCATCGAGCAGCGCCTGCTCGGCACCGGCAATGGCGAGCAGATCGTAGGAATCGGTCGCGCGGATGCGCCGCCCGGCATCGATCAGCTCGCGCAGGTGGAACCGCTCGTTGAGGCCGAGCATGACGCGCGCCACCGTCTCGTGCGGTGCGCCCGATCGCGCCGCCGCTTCGGTGATCGCCGGGGCGTCGACGAGGAACGCGAGGCGGGCCAGATCAGCCGCGAGGGCGGCCGGGATCTGTTCGTCGACGAGCTGCTTGCGCGCGGCGCTGCAGCTTCGCGTCCGTCGCGCCGCCGAGCTTGCCGTCGAGCAGGAGCCGTAAGGTCGGCCGCGCCCTTGGCGTGGATCGCGATCGCCGCATCGAGACCGCCGGCGCTGCTGACGGCCTGGCCCTCGCGCATGAACCAGCGCGTCGTATGCGCGAGCGCGTCCTGGGTGCGGCTGTAGAGTTCGAGCTGGACCTGGCCGCCGATCTTTCCGTCGAGCGCATCGATCTGCTGCCAGATCTCGGGGAGGCCGAGCACCGCGCGCGGCGATTGAAGGCATGCGCGATCTCGGCGACGGGGCGCGCGGTCTCATCGGCCATGCGCTGCGGCGACGCCGGATCCCAGCCGATTGACGATCTGGTTGGTCAGCGTCGTCGCGATGATCTCGCGGCGCAGCCGGTGGCCGCGGATGTCGTCGGCGTAGCGGCTTGCCAGCGCCGGCGGGAAATAGCCGAGCAGCAGCGGCTCCAGCGCCGGTTCGTCGGGCACGGTGCTCGCGAGCAGGTCGTGCAGCAGCGCGATCTTGGCGTAGCTCGAGCAGCACCGCCAGCTCCGGCCGCACCAAGCCGCGTCCGGCCGTCTGGCGCTCCGCGATCTCGGCGGTCGGCGGCAGCGCCTCGATCTCGCGGTCGAGGATGCCGCGCTGCTCCAGAACGTCGGATCAGGCGGGCGTGGGCGCCGAGGTCGGCGCTGGCGTGCCGTTCGGCGAGGCTGAGCGCCAGCGACTGCTGGTAGTTGTTGCGCAGGACCGCGTCGGCGACGTCGTCGGTCATGCTGGCGAGCAGCGCGTTGCGCGCGGCGATCGTCGAGCCGGCCCGACTGCCACGGCCGGCGCCGAGCGCGATCTTGATGTTGACCTCCTGGTCGGAGGTGTTGACGCCGGCCGAGTTGTCGATGAAGTCGGTGTTGAGGCGGACGCCGCGCGGCGGACAGTCTCGATGCGCGCGCGCTGCGTCATGCCGAGGTTGGCGCCTTCGCCGATCACCTTGGCGCGAAGCTGCGGCGCGGTGATGCGGATCGGCATCGTTGGCGCGGTCGCCGGCATCGGCGTCGGTCTCGGTCGAGGCGCGGATGTAGGTGCCGATGCCGCCGAACCACAGGAGATCGGCGTTCGCCTTCAGGATCGCGTGGATCAGCTCGGCGGGCGTCATGGCCTCCTTGTCGGTGCCGAGCAGCGCGCGCACCTCGGCCGACAGCGGCATCGACTTCGACGCGCGCGGGAAAACGCCGCCGCCCTTCGAGATCAGCGCCTTGTCGTAGTCCTGCCAGCTCGACCGCGGCAGCGCGAACAGCCGCGCGCGCTCGGCGAGGCTCGTCGCCGGATCGGGATCGGGATCGAGGAAGATGTCGCGATGGTCGAAGGCGGCGACGAGCCGGGTCTGCCGGCGACAGCAGCATGCCGTTGCCGAACACGTCGCCGGACATGTCGCCGACGCCGATCACGCGTGAACGGCTGCGTCTGGATGTCGACGTCCATCTCGCGGAAATGGCGCTTCACGCATTCCCAGGCGCCGCGCGCGGTGATGCCCATCTTCTTGTGGTCGTAGCCGGCCGAGCCGCCGGACGCGAACGCGTCGCCGAGCCAGAAGCCGCGCGCTGGTCGAGATCTCGTTGGCGGTGTCGGAGAAGGTGGCGGTGCCCTTGTCGGCGGCGACGACGAGATAGGGGTCGTCGCCGTCGTGGCGCACGACGCGCGCGCGGCGGCACGACGCGTCCGTCGACGAGATTGTCGGTGAGGTCGAGCATCGCCGAGATGAAGATGCGGTAGGCCGCGATGCCCTCGGCCTGGATCTGCGTCGCGCGTGCCGCCGCGCGGCAGCTGCTTCGGCAGGAAGCCGCCCTTGGCGCCGGCCGGCACGATCACCGCGTTCTTGACCTGCTGCGCCTTGACGAGGCCCAGCACCTCGGTGCGGAAATCCTGCGCCCGGTCCGACCAGCGGATGCCGCCGCGCGCGATCGGCGCGAAGCGCAGGTGCACGCCTTCGACGCGCGGGCTCGCGATCCAGATCTCGCGGTAGGTGCGCGGGCGCGGCATGAAGTCGAGCGTCTCGGCCGGCGAGCTTGAACGCGATCGTCGCGGGCGGCCCGCCGTCCGGCGCCGGCTGGAAGAAGTTGGTGCGCACGGTCGCGCCGATCAGCGTCAGCAGGTGGCCGCAGGATGCGGTCCTCGTCGAGGCTTTCGACGGCGACCAGCGCGCTCTTCGATGCGCGCCCGGATCGGCTGCTCGCCGGCGATGCGCGCCTCGGTCGGTCGCGCCGTTGTCGGGATCGAAGCGGTGGTGGAACAGCTCGAGCAGGTCGCGCGCGATGCCGGCGTGGCGCAGCAGCGTCGTCGGCGATGTAGCGCGGGCCGAACGGCAGGCCGAGCTGGCGCATGTAGGCGGCATAGGCGCGCAGCAGCGCCGCCTCGCGCCAATCGGCGCCGGCGGCGACGATCAGCCGGTTGAACGGATCGCTGCTCGGTCGCGCCCGCGAGCACGGCGAGGAAGGCGTCCTCGAGGCGCAGATCGCAGCGCCGGATGTCGATGGCGTGGCCGTCGATCGGCTCCGAGCACCATGTCGTGCAGCATGACGGCGGTGCGAGTGCCCGTCGTCGAAGCGCGGCGTCACCTCGTAGGTGCGCTCGTCGATGACCGAGAAGCCGAGGTTTTCGAGGACGGGGACGCGCTCCGACAGCCGGATCGGCGCGTCGAAGCGGTAGACGGCGGCCCGCAGCGCGACGTGCTCGCCGTGGGTCTCGGTGTAGAAGTCGATCGCCAGCGGCTTGTCCGCGCCGAGCCGCTCGATGCGCTCGATGTCCTCGAGCGCGCGCGCCGGCGTGAACGTCTCGGCATAGCCGGCCGAGAAGGCACCGACATACTTTCGCAGCCAGCGTCGGTGCCGCCGGGCTCGACTTGCTCCAGCGTCTCGACGAGGCCGTCCTGCCAGGTCTTGACCAGGGCGGCGACGTCGCGTTCGAGCGTCTCGATCGGGATCTGCGGCGTCGCGCCTTCGGTGCGGCCGACGATGAAATGCACGCGGACGAGCTGGCCCTCGGTGAAGTAGGGATAGAACGCGGTGATGTAGCCCTTGTAGGCGTCGGCGAGATAGGCGCCGATCGCGCTCGCGCACGCGCGTCGAGTAGCGGTCGCGCGGCACGTAGACGAGGACCGAGACGAACCGGTCGAAGCGGTCGACACGGGCGAACACGCGCACGCGCGGCCTCAAGTCCGAGATCGAGGATCGCCATCGACCACGCGGCGAGATCGTCGGCGCTGATCTGGAACAGCTCGTCGCGCGGGAAGGTATCGAGCACGTTGACCAGCGATTTGCCGGCATGGCTCTCCGGCGGGAAGCCGGCCCGGTCGAGCACGTGCGCCACCTTGCGGCGCAGGAACGGGATCTCGCGCGGCGACTTGACGTAGGCCTGCGACGTGAAGAGGCCGACGATGCGCAACTCGCCCGTGAGGCGGCCGTCGGCGCCGTAGGTCTTGACGCCGATGTAGTCCATGTGCGCGCGCCGGTGGACGCGGCTGCGGACGTTGGCCTTGGTGATGATGAGCGGGTTCGGCTGGAGGTAGAAGCTGCGGATCTCCGGCGTCAGGGTGACGAACTCGCTGCCGCGACGCAGCACCTTCAGCGTCGGGTCCTGCAGCAGCCCGAGGCCCATCGCATCCGTTGCCGCGCAGCGTGCCGGTCTGCATGTCGCCGTCGAGGCGGTAGTCGCGCATCCCGAGCAGCGTCATGTTGCCGGCTTCGAGCCATTTGAGGAACGCCACCGCCTCGTTGCGCTGCGGCTCGGGCACGCTCGCCGGCGCTGCTTCGAGATCGCTGATCGCCTTGCGCAGGCGCGCCAGCATCGGCTGCCAGTCGCCGACGACGGTGCGGACCTCGTCGAGGATGGCGGCCACGACCTTGGCGATGGCCTCGCCCTCGCCGGCCGGCAGGCGTTCGAGGTGGACGGCGATGTAGCTTTCCTGGCGGCCGTCGCTCCACTGGCGGTCACCGGCGCCGGCGATGCGCACGAGCTTGCCGTCGGCCGCGCGCTCGGTCTTGATCAGCGGGTGCAGCACGAGACCGATGGGGAGGCCGCGCGCGTGCAACTCGCCGAACACGCTGTCGAGCAGGAACGGCATGTCCTGGTTGAGGATTTCGAGCACGGCGCTGTCGCCGGCGAGCTGGCGCACGGCGACCTTGGGCGCGCCGACCGGCTTTTCCTGCAGAAACGCCATCGCGTGATCGACCAGCGCCACGAGGTCGCTCGTCTTGAGGGTATCGAGTGTCGCCGCGTCGGCCGGCGCGAGCAGCGCGCGGACCAGGATGTGGCGGCCCTGCCGGTCCGGCATCCCGCCCTTCAGCGTCGCCAGCACCCGGTCGACGGCGCTTGCGGGTTCGGTCTCGCGGGAACGGGGGGCCTGCGCCTGCGCGTCTTTCGCCATCGTCCGTATCCTTCCACGCTTCGTCTTGCCGCCATTCCGGTGCACCAGTAGGCTCCTGGAACGTCCAGGATGCAACTCGCGTTGCCGTCTGACAATCGATAATGCCCAGGAATCCGGCATCGAGTATGACAATGCGCGACGCTCCCTGGCGGGAGGCTGGAAGTGCAGGACTTTCCGCGGGGTGAGCGATGACGTGGCGCGACTACTGGAACCAGGACACACCGATATACGTCAATGCGCGCCACAAGGCCGTGCACTATGAATTGATCGCGCGTCAGCTCGTCGAGGCGTTGCCGCCGGCGAACAGCTGCGGGCCGGCGGTGCTCGATTTCGGTTGTGGCGAGGCGCTTTCGGCTGATGTCGTCGCCAAGCGATGCCAGGTGTTGCACTTGTGCGATGGCGCGGAACTCGTGCGCTCGCGCCTCGCCCAAAAATTCGGCCTGCTCGGGAACGTCGTCGTGATGTCGCCCGAGCAGCTCGGCGAGATTCCAGCTGGCAGCCTCGACCTGATCGTCGTCAACTCGGTGCTGCAGTATCTGAGCCGCGCCCGATCTCGACGGCCTGCTGGCGACTTGGAAACGGCTTCCTGAAGCCGGGTGGGCAACTGCTCGATCGCCGACGTGATCCCGCACGATGTCGGGCCGCTGACCGATGTCATTGGCGCTCTTAAAACTCGGCGCGCAGAACGGCTTTTTCATCGCGAGTTTCTTCGGCCTCGCGCGCACGTTCTTTTCGGACTACCGCAAGACCCGCGCCGCGCTCGGCCTCTCCCACTACAGCGAAGCCGAGATGCTGGCGCTGCTGACCGCCGCCGGCTACGACGCCCGCCGCCGCCAGCCCAACCTCGGCCACAACCAGGCGCGGATGGCGTTTGTGGGGGGGCCGCGCGTCTGACGAAATCCCCGTCGCCGCGCCGCGAAATTCCAGTTCGACCGCAAGAAACGGATCGCTTCGATCCGAGAACAAAGCAATGGTCCTGCATGGGCGACGACGCGCGCCGTCCAGTCCATGGAGGAACATGTGTCGCAAGCCGCTCACGTCAACCGGGCGATGACGCCGCTCGAATGGACGATGCTGGTGGCGCTGTCGGCCGTGTGGGGCGGCGCTTCTTCTTCAATGCGGTGGCCGTCAAGGAGCTGCCCGTCCTGACGGTGGTCGTCGCTCGTGTCGCGCTCGCCGCGCTGGTCCTGCTGGCGGCCATGAAGCTTGCGGGCGTGACCATGCCGACCGGTCGGCGCGTATGGGCGGCGTTCTTCGCCATGGGTCTCCTCAACAACGCCATTCCCTTTTCCCTGATCGTCTGGGGCCAGAGCCATATCGCGTCGGGTGTCGCGTCGATCCTCAATGCGTCGACACCGCTGTTCACGGTGGTGCTGGCGCACGTCCTGACCGCCGACGAGAAGATGACCGGCGGACGCCTGGTCGGGGTTGTCGCCGGCTCCGTCGGCGTTGCCGTCATGATCGGCGGCGATGCTGTGCAGTCGCTCGGCACCAACGTCGTGGCCCAGTTCGCCTGCGTCGCCGCGGCGATTTCCTACGCCTTCGCGGGCATCTTCGGGCGCCGGTTCCGCGCCATGGGGATTGCGCCCATGGCAACCGCAACCGGTCAGCTCGTGGCGTCCAGCATCCTGCTCGTCCCGGTGATGCTGGTGATCGACAGCCCCTGGTCGCTGCCAGCGCCGAGCGCGAAAGCGGTCGGGGCCCTGATCGCCATTGCGACGCTGTCGACCGCGCTCGGCTACGTGCTGTATTTCCGGATTCTCGCCACCGCCGGCGCGACCAACCTCCTGCTGGTGACGTTTCTGATCCCGGTCAGTGCCATTCTGCTCGGGGTGGCGGCCTTAAGCGAGACGCTTCAGGCGCGGCACATCGCCGGGATGGCAATGATCGGCATCGGTCTCGCGGCAATCGACGGCCGGCCGTGGCGAGCGGCCAAGAGTGTGCGGAGTGGACTGCGGACCGCTACAGCACCCGCGCCGCGCGAGTAGGCGGAACGGATCGGGGCGATGGCCCCACTACCTCCCCCGCCCGCTCCGCAGCTTCTCCAAGCAGTTCCACCGTCGGATAGGCGTCCGGCACGAGGCCGAGGCGGAGTTGCTCCTTCTTGACTGCCGAGCGCGTGCCGGCGCCGACGATGCCGTCAACGCGGCCGACATCGTGGCCGTGCCGCGCCAACAGCGTCTGCAGCTCCTTCGCTTGCTCCAGGCTCAGCGACGGGACGTCCTTGCCGATGTCGCTCATTTCAGGCGCGCCGGCGTAGCGCGTGGCGAGATAGGCGGCCGTCGTCGCGTAGTTCAGCGACTGGTTCCATTCGAGATAGACGCGGAAATTCGGATAGACGAGGAACAGCGGCCCGTTGCGCCCCATCAGCGCCAAGAGCGATGCGGGCAGCGCGTCAGCGGCGAGCGGTTTGCCGTCGACCCGTGTGACGCCCCACTTCGCCCACTGGCTGCGCGGATGCTGGATCGTGAGATCGGCCTCGGCCCAATTGAGGTTGCGCGGCGCGCGCACTTCCTCGAGCCAGGGTTCGCCCGCGCGCCAGCCGATATGCTTGAGATAGGCCGCGGTCGAGCCGATCACGTCGGCGGGGCTGGAGAACAGGTCGCGGCGGCCGTCACCGTCATAGTCGACTGCGTGCGCGAGATAGTGGGTCGGCAGGAACTGCGTCTGGCCGAGTTCGCCGGCCCAGGAGCCGATCATGTCGGCGGGCCTGAGATCGCCGCGGTCGATGATTTTCATGGCGGCGATGAACTCGCGCGTGAACAATTCCCCGCGCCGGCAGTCATAGGCGAGCGTCGCCAGCGAGCGCAGCACCGGGAGCTTGCCCATGCCGGCGCCGAAGTCGCTTTCGAGCGCCCAGAAGCCGGTGATGACCGGACCCGGGCACGCCGTAGTCCTTCTCGGCGCGTGCAAAGATCGGGCGATATTTTTCGAGCTGGCGCTGTCCGTTGGTGATGCGGTTGCGCGAGATCAGTTTGCCGCGGAATTCGACGAAGCTCTGCCCGAAGAAGGACTGGCGGCGGTCGCGCGCGATGATGCTCGGGTCGAGCGTCATGTCGTCGAGGACGTCGGCGAGCGTGTTCCGCGTGACGCCGGCCGCGGCGGCCTCGCGGCGGAAGTCGCGCAACCAGCCCTCGAAAGTGCCGGTGTTCTGGCAGTTGTGGGGTTTCGGCTGGCTGGCTGAGCGTGGCCCTGTGCTGCCGTGTTCCCATGGGGGCCGAGCCCGGTAATGATAAACACAAGAGTGGCGGCGAGCCCGGATGTGAGGGCTCGGAGGACGGCGGCACGGCGCATGAAACTCCCCAGCAGATGAAGCGTGACGGGTGGCGGGCATTGATAGCCGGGCCAATGCGGCGAAATCATGCGGGCGCGGTTGGTCGGCCCGCGCCCGGACTCCGCCCTTTGTGGCACATCTGCCGCGGCGTACCGGCGATCATTCGCCGGTACTGGCCAACGCCGAGACCCCGCGGCTATAGCAAGATTAACGGGGGTTTCCTTCGCACGATCGAGCTTCGAAAGGACGCGGCAATGAACTCGTTTTCCTTGTCTTCGGCGCGCTGGATCGCGGCCGCGCTGGCGGTCGCGCTGATGGCGGCGCCGGCCTCGGCGGCCTGCCGGAAGCTCGCATTCGAGGTCAACGACTACGGCAAGGACGGGCCGACCAAGGACGCGCTGTCGCTGCTCGACAAGCACATCGCCGCGACCATGGCCAAGGAAGGCATCAAGACATACAAGACCGGCAAGAAGAGCGTCGAGTGCAAGCTGTTCCTCGATTTTGTGTGTTCGACGAGCACACCTGCACGGCGTCGGCGAATGTGTGCTGGAGCGGCGGCCCGGCCAAGGCGAAGAAATGAGCGTACCGGCTGCCGATACATCGCGGCGGCCCCCGGATCTGCCGGCGCGCGGCAGTCCGCCTGTGGATGAGCGCCGATCGAACGGGCACGGCAGGCCCAGCGCGCTGGACATGCGCCGTGGCAATCGATGTAAACAAATCAGGGAACGCGCTAGAATCGCTAGTCCGGAGTCCGCCTGAGTTCGGAGCCCTGGTCCCCTTTGAACTTCGTTCCCAAAAAGCCGATGGAGGCCGCGCTCGCCGAAGCGCTGGCCGGCATTGCGCTGCCGGCCTGGGTGATCGACGCGCCGCGCGGGCTGATCGTGCGTGGCAATGGCCGCGGCAACGCGGTGTGGGGCGTGCCGGTGATGACGCCCGCGCTCGACAGCGCCATTCCGGTCCTGCGCTCGCTGCGCGCACGGCTGGTGGCCTCGCCGAGGCTGGCGGGTCTGGGCGCGCCGGCCCGCGAACCTGCGACTGAGATCTTGCAATTCCGAACCGCGGCGGGCGAGTGCGCCATTCGCTGTACGGTCCGCCTGCTCGACGACAGTGTCGGTCGCGGCTTGATGCTCGTCGTGGCGGAAGGCGAGCCGGACGCGGGCGCCGTGGTCGCGGCGGAACGGAAAGTGCCGCCACCCACCGGGCCGACGGCAGGGTTCGCCGCCGTGGAAGTCGCGCACTCGGCCTCTGCCGGCTGGGGACCGGTGCTCGGGCGCGCGCCGCTGCCGGGAGGCAGCAACGCCGGACTTCACAGCGGCGGCAATGCCGGGATGCCGCTGAGCGACGCCGAGACCTTGCGCGAGATCGCGCGGCGCATCCGGCAGGGCTCGGCCGGCGTATCGAACGCCAACGACGCGCCCGACGAACGCAGATGACGACGCTGGCAGCGTGGCGCCCCATTTCGTCGGAGCGCTGAGCCGCCGGCTGGCCGCGGCGACGTATCAGGCTTCGATTGGCCCGAGCATCTCGCGCACGAGATCCGCACGCCGCTCGCCGCCATCGTCTCGCTCGCGGAAGTGATCACCGAGGAGCGGCTCGGCGCGTGGCCGAACGAGCGCTACCGCGGCTATATCCGCGACATCCTCGACAGCGCGCGGCACGGCCTCGATGTCGTCGATAGCATTCTGCGCGACGTGCCGGACCCGCAGGGCAGCTTGCCCCTCGTCGTCGATCTGGATCTCAATGCCGAGGTCGAGGCGATCTGCACCTCGCTGCAACCGCTGGCGGAAAAATCGAGCGCCCGGCTCGAC
This sequence comes from uncultured Alphaproteobacteria bacterium, assembly GCA_963775035.1. GTDB lineage: Bacteria > Pseudomonadota > Alphaproteobacteria > Rhizobiales > Hyphomicrobiaceae. The sequence continues at coordinate 14,773 of CAVZHG010000015.1, forward strand.
GCGGCTCTCGTCAGCGGAATGCCCCGCGTCATCGCCGACCGGCGCAACGTCCGCCAGATGCTGCTCAACCTGATCACCAACAGCATCAAGCATGGCGGCGGTCCCGTGCGCATCAAGGTGACGACCGGCTACGAGTTGCCGGCGAGGTGTGGGTCGAGGTCGAGGACAACGGCCCCGGTTTTCCAGCGGCCGCGGCGGGCGCGTTGTCATCGCAAAAGCCCGCGCGTGGCGTCGGGCAATCCCGCAAGGCCGGCCTTGGCCTGCCGCTCACCAATTCGCTCGCCACCGCCAACGGCGCTCGCCTCGACATCTCGAGCCGGCCCGGCGGCGGCGTCCGCGCCCGCATCGTCTTCGGTCGCGATCGGGCGAGCCCGGCGCGGGAATAGTTGATTTGCCGAGGTCGCTGCTTCGCTTTTCTTGCCGCGGTCCGCCGACGGCTTCGCCTACCGGCGACCGCGGGGCTGCCTCGCCGGTTGAGCATCCACACCGTCGCGATCTTCGATCGCTACCCTTCTGGTGCGCGATAGCAGTCTGTAGCGGCGCGGAGGCACGCGAGATCAGAATAGCGACCGAAGGGACACGACCCGCGGCTGCAGTAGCTCGACCGGCACCGAAGGTGCAGCCCGGCGCAGGCGCGTTGCGGTAGCCGCGGCAGAAAAGCGAAGCAGCGACCGCGGCAAGAAATAGCTCAATGCTTCGACGTTTCCGCCACCGCGGGGCGCGGTCGTGTGATCACGGCCGGCTCATCGTCGCTGTCGACGCCGGGATCGTCGGGCGGGCGCGTCGGCACGAACGGCCGCGAGCCAGCAGCAGTGCCGTTGCCGGCGACCGGCGCCGTCGCGGCGCCCTTTGCCGACTTCGAACGGTGACGATGCCGCTGCCGCCGCGACGGGTGCGGTCGGTTGCGCGGCGTCGCGATGGGCGCTTCCTTGCGGGCCGGTGCCGCTTCGATAACCACCGCGGCGGCCTCGACCGGTGCCGCTCTCGATCGCGCTTCTCCTCGATCACCTTGTCGCTGTGAGTCGCCGAGCGCGATCAGCTCTTCGAGCTTGGCGAGCGCCAGCTCCTCGTCGTGCGGTGCCGGACTGTTCGACCGGCACCTTCCACTGGAATGCGTCGAGCGCGCCGGTCACCGGCGACACCGGCGCCCAACGGTCGGAGACGAAGCCGTCGGCGGTCCAGGCGGGATCGCGCGGCGCGTTGGCGGCGCGGGCGAGCCATTCGCGCACGCGGCCGGCGTTGCCGAACTGCTCGCCCTCGATGCGCGCCATCAGCGTGCACACGCGCTGCGACAGGCGGCCCTCGAGCAGCGGTGTGAGCGCCTTGCGCGCTTCGGCCCACTCGTGCGCTTCGATCGCGGTCGACGCGACGGCGATCGGTGCCTCGACCGAATGCGGCGTCGTCCGCGCGAGGTTCTTGACCCGCTCCAGCCGGTCGCGCGGGCTGTCGCCGGAGCGCGCGTAGGCATAGGCGACGGCGAGATCGGGATGCGGCGCGCGCTTCCAGGTCTGCTCGATGACGCGGGCGACCTTGGCGGTCTGGCCGCGCGAGGCGAACAGGCGGCCGGCGATCGCGGCGGGTTCGACGAGGTCGAGCGCCAGCGCGTGCGCTTCCATGGCGAGCGCGATCGCGCGATCCGCGTTGCTGTCCTCGAGCGCCTGCGCCTGCGCCGTCAGCAGCACGGCGCGGCGGCGGTCGGCGTCGGCCTTCTCGAAGTGGCCGTTGCGCTTGCCGGCGGCGAGCGTCTCCAGCGCGCCCGCCCAGTCGGCGGCCTTGCACTGCAGCTCGAACAGCGCGTCGACCGGCCAGCCGAGCTTGGGGTTGAGGCGGAGCGCGCGCTCGGCGAACTGGCGCGCGGCCTCGTGCTCGCCTTCGCGCTCGGCTTCGAGGAACAGCCCGCGCAGGCCGAGCTGCTCGGTGTCGTGCGAGCCGAGCATGGCCTCGAAAATGCGCCGCGCGGTCGAGCGGTCGCCCGAGAGCTGGGCGGCCTGGGCGCGCAGCAGATGCGTCAGCGGCTCGTTCGGCAGCGCCTTGCGCGCCAGCATGGCGTGCCGCATCGCCTGGCTGCGGTCGCCGGCGCCGATCGCGATCATGCCGCTCGACAGCGCTTCGAGGCCGCGCTCCTGGCGGCGCCGGTTCATGACGCGGCCGACCGCGGCCGGGCTCGTCCAGAGCTGGCGCACCAGCGACCACAGGAACACCGCGAGGCCGATCGCGAACGCGAAGATCACGACGGCGCGGAACACGGTCGTCTCGATCTCGTAGCCCTGCCAGTTGAGCAGCATCTGGCCGGGGCGATCGGCGAGCCACGCGAGCCCGGTGGCCAGCAGACCGACGCCGACGAGATACAGGATGAGGCGGATCATGGCTTGCCGTCCTTGCTCGGTGCTGGCGCCGCTGAGCGGGCGTCGCGCCGAGCGACGATTTGAGCTGCTGGTCGATCGTCGCCATCGCCGTCTCGACGGCCTGGCGCGCCTCGACCTTTTCGAGCCACGTCCGCGTCGCCGGCGTGATGGTCTTGGGCGGCAGCGTCTTGGCGGTCGAGAGCGCCTCACCGAGGCGGCCCTCGCGCAACGCCATCTCGATGCGGGCGACGGTCGCCTCGACCGAGGCGTCGCCGGCGTCGGGCGTCAGCTTGCGCACGCGCACGATCGTCTTGGCGCCCGACAGCAGGCGGTCGACGACGGAGGCGTCCTTCTGGTCGGCGTCGGCGTCGATGATGGCGCTGGTGAGCGGCCGGAACTGGCGCGTCAGCTCGGCAAGCGTCGGCAGGCCGTCGCTCTGGTAGCGCTGCAGCGTCGCGAGGTCGAGGCGGTTGCCGGCGACCTTGCGCACCTCGGCGAGCTCGGCGGCATACGATCCGCCGCGATCCATCGCCCGCTTGAGGTTGCCGAGTTCGAGCGACAGCACGATGCGCTCGGCGTTGCGCTGGCGATCGGCTTCGGCCTTCAGCACTTCGCTGACGCTGCTCTCGAGCTTGCCGAGGCGCGCCGCCGCCGGCGCCACCGCCGCCGCGACATCGGCAGGCTTGGCGGAGTCGCGGCGCATGGCGTCGAGCGCCGTCTGGAGCTTGGCGATCTCGTCCTGGGCGCCGCGCGCGATTTCGTCGAGGCGATCGGTGCCGGTCTTGAGCTGGTCGACGCGCTGGGTCGTGCGCGTGACGTCGGACTTGAGGCCGGTGACTTCGCGGTCGAGGCGCTGGGCGCCGGAGCGCGCGGCTTCGGCGGCCTCGGCGGTCGATGCGAGACGCGTCTCGATCTCGGTCGCCATGTCGCGCCGCGCCGCCGTCAGGCGGTTGGTCAGCGCCGTTTCGAGATCGGCGATGCGGCCGGTGATCTGGGCGAGCTGCGGGATCGGCCCGGCGCCCTTCGGGTCGGCGAGCGCGGCGGCCGCGAGCGCGGAAAGCCGCTCCTCCATCCGCGCGACCCGCTCGGCATCGCTGCCGGCGCCCGTGCGCTGCGCGAGCTGGCTCTTCAGCGCCTTGGCTTCGGCGTCGAGCCGGATCTGGCCTTCGCCGAGGCTCTGGACCGCCGGCGTGATGGTCTTCAGCGTGCCGATGCCGTCCTCGATCGCGGCGAGCCGCTTGGCGAGGTCGGGCGATATGGTGGGCTGCGCGGCCTTTTGCGCGGCTTGCTCGAGCGCGCGAGGCGGCGGGCGACTTCGGGCGATGGTGTCGACGCGTCGGGCTGCAGTCCGGGAATGAACGGGGCGGCGAGCAGCACCAGCAACGCGCCGGCAATGCCGGCCGCCGTGTGCGAGACGAAGCGGCCGAGCGACGACGGCTCCTTTCGGCGGCGGCGTTGCCGCGGAAGGCTTGGTCTCGCTGACGGCGGCGCCGGGCTTTGCAGGCTCAGGCCTCTTCGTGTCCGCCGCAACGGTTGCGCCTGCGGCAGCAACTTTGGCGGCGGCGGCGCGCTGCTCGGTGCCCGGCGTCGAACCGCCGCCGCTCCAGCCGTCGCTCCGGCGCGCGCGGCCGCAGGGTCCGGCTTCACTTCGACCGCCTTGCCTTCGATCGTCGCGTGCGGCCGCTTCGGGCCCGGTCCATCGGTCGTGTTACTCATCGACGTTCGATCCTCCAGCTACGCGAGACGTCTGCCGGCCCAGTCATCGCGCGGCCCTCGGCGCAAGACATGCGCGCGCCCGTCGCCGATGAAAAGTCCCGTCAGTCTCGACGGTAAAGCGCTAGTTGTCCAACCTGCCACCAACCCGCTCGATCACATCCATGAGCGCGCCCATCGACGGCCCGTCCGCCACTTCGATGGGGACGTCTCCGAGGGCCGCGAGACCCTTGGGCGACGGCATCCGAGAGGCACACGTGCACCACTTCCGCGGCGGCATCCGCCAGATCCATGGCGCCGTATCAGGCCGGCATAGATCCGCGCCGTCCGTGGTGACATCAGCACGACGCCCTCGATGTCGCCGTCGCCGATCGCCTCTCTCGTACCCTCGCTCAAGGCTTCCGCCGCTTTCATACGATAGACGATCGGTTGCAGCACGCGAAATCCAAGCTGGTCGAGTTCGCCGGCAAGGTCCCCCGCCTTAACGTCGGCGGCGAGGTGCAGGATCAACCCATCGGCCGGGTCGAGGGTGCCGGCGATACCCGCGGCAAAGCCGCTCACCGAGCCCGGTCCGACCGCGATCCGCTCGAAGCCGAGGCGCGCGGGCTTCCTCCAGGGTGCTGCGGCCGACCACGAACAGCGGAATGGCCAGCGCATCGCGCAGATACGGCGAATGCGAGAGCGCGCGCAGGCCGTTGCGGCTGGTCGCGATCAGCGCCGCGATGCCCTCCACGCTGTCGATAGCTTCGGGAAGGTATTCCACCTCCATCAGCGGCTCGACGATCGCTTCATGATCGAGGGCTTTCGATCATCGCCTTGAGCTTTGAGCCATCGGGCTCCGGACGCGTGACGAGGAACAGCATCAGCCGGCCGCCCCGAAAAATCCGGGTCCGGCGCGCGACGAGCAAGGTCCTCGGCCGCCTCGATCGCGAGTTGGACGGCCGCGGCGGGCTGGCCTTGCCGCGTGACGGCGTGGATCTCGCTGCCGTCGGGCCTGAGGATTTCCCCGCGAAACGTGAAAACACTTGCTTCGAGTTGGCCGAGGCCCGCGATCGGCGTGCGGCACGAGCCTTCGAGGCGTGCGAGGAACGCGCGCTCCGCGGTCACGCATAATGACGTCGCTGGGATGGTTGAGGGGCGCGAGCAGCGCCGCCGTCGCGTGGTCGTCGAAGCGGCTCTCGATGCCGATGGCGCCCTGCGCGACCGCCGGCAGCATCACATCGAGCGGGATCGGCGCGGTGATGCGGTCGGCGAGACCCAGGCGGTTCAGTCCCGCCACCGCCAGCAGCGTCGCATCGACGGCGCCCTCGCCGAGCTTGCGCAGCCGCGTGTCGACGTTGCCGCGATAGGTGACGACCTGGAGATCGGGCCGCATCCGGCGCAACCTGCGCCTGCCGGCGCAGCGACGACGTGCCGACGACGGCGCCCTGCGGCAGCGCCTCGATCGACGGCCATTTCGCGCTGATGAACGCGTCGCGCACGTCCTCGCGCGGCAGCATCGACGTGATCGCCAGACCGGCCGGCAGCACCGTCGGCATGTCCTTCATCGAATGCACGGCGAGATCGATCGAGCCGTCGAGCAGCGCCTCCTCGATTTCCTTGGTGAACAGCCCCTTGCCGCCGGCCTCGCTCAGCGGCCGGTCCTGGATGCGGTCGCCGGTGGTCTTGATGACGACGATCTCGATTTCCGCCTCCGCAATGCCATGCGCGGCCATGCAGCGGCGTCTGCACCTCGTGCGCCTGCGCCAGCGCCAGGGCCGAGCCGCGCGTGCCGATGCGGAGCCGCGATTGTTGCAAGGGGACCTCGGTCGATGCTACCGGAGCGCGCTCAAGGTGCGCCGCGCCGGCAGTCTATGCCCGCCCGCGGGGCGCGATGCAAATGCTTCCCGCAGCAGGCATTCGTGGCCGACCTGACAACGCCCCCGGCGAACGCCGTTCGCCCCGCCGGCCGCCTCGTTCTCGGCATCGAGACGAGCTGCGACGAGACCGCCGCGGCTGTCGTCGCGCGTGGGGCGGACGGCCAGGGCACCGTTCTCTCGAACGTCGTGCGCTCGCAATGGGAGCAGCATCGGCCGCTACGGCGGCGTCGTCCCCGAGATCGCCGCGCGCGCCCATGTCGAATGTCTCGACGAAATCATCGCTGCGGCGCTGGCCGAGGCCGGCGTCGGTTTCCGCGACCTCTCGGCGGTTGCGGCAACCGCCGGCCCCGGCCTGATCGGCGGGCTGCTGGTCGGCCTCACGGCGGCGAAGGCGATCGCGCTCGTCCACGGCCTGCCGCTGATCGCCGTCAACCACCTCGAAGCTCACGCGCTGACCACCGGCCTCACCGAAAATCTCCGGCCGCCCTACGTGCTGCTCCTCGTCTCCGGCGGGCATACGCAACTGCTGCTGATCGAGGATGTCGGCCGCTACGTCCGCCTCGGCACCACCATCGACGACGCGCTCGGCGAAGCCTTCGACAAGACCGCGAAACTGCTCGGCCTCCCGCATCCCGGCGGACCCTCCGTCGAGCAGGCCGCGCGCTCCGGCAACGCCGACCGCTTCTCCGCTCCCGCGCCCGATGCTCGGCCGCCCCGAGCCGCACTTCTCCTTCGCCGGCCTCAAGACCGCCGTCCGCCTCGCCGGCGCAAGCCGCTGCCCCGCTCGACGATCAGGCCATCGCCGATCTCTGCGCCTCCTTCGAGCAGGCCGTCGTCGAAACCGTCGTCGATCGCACCCGCACCGCGCTGCGCATCGCGCGCGCCCGCTCGCATGACGCAAACGTCCTCGTCGTTGCCGGTGGCGTCGCCGCCAATCAGCGCCTGCGCGCCGGCCTCACCGATCTCGCCACCCGCAAAGGCGTCCGCCTCTCCATACCCCCGATCGCGCTCTGCACCGACAACGCCGCCATGGTCGCCTGGGCCGGCGCCGAACACCTCGCCCGCAACGAAACCAGCAGCCTCGACTTCGCCGCCCGCGCCCGCTGGCCCCTCGACGCCGATGCGACGCCCGTCATCGGCTCGGGGAGGTTGGGTACGAAGGCTTGATTTTTCCGCGGTCGCCGACGGCTTCGCCTACCGGCGCCGCGGCGCTGCCTCGCCGGTTGGGGTTCTACCGCGCGGCCTTCGGCCGCTCGAAAAGTCAAAAAGGCGGCGGGGGGGTGCCTTCGTGAAAAAAAAGACGCTCTTCGACGGCTGAGCAGCATGGCCCCGACGTCGTCCAGGCGGCGTCGAGCGCTGGCAGAGGGAGAGACATCATCTCGATCCCGACAAGCCTCGTCTTCATCGACGAGACCTGGATCAAGACCAACATGGCCCGGATCCGCGGGTGGAGCTTCGAAGGCGAGAGGGTGCAGGGCTTCGCTCCCGACGGCCACTGGCGCAAGCTCACGTTCCTTGCCGCGCCTGAGCCGAGGCGCTCACCGCGCCGCGCGTGGTTGAAGGGCCGATGAACGCGGCCCTGCTTCCGCGCCTAAGTCGAGCAGTTCCTGGTGCCAGACGCTCAGCCCAGGCGACATCGTCATCCTCGACAACCTCGGCAGCCATCGGGCGCAGCGCCATCCGCGATAGCGATCCTCGCGTGCCGGCGCGAAGCTCGCGTTCCTGCCGCCCTACTCCCCGGACTTCAATCCGATCGAGCAGGTCTTCGCCAAGGTCAAGCACTGGTGCGCGAGGGGCCGTCCCTACACCAACCCCCTATTCCGCATCATCGCAACGGGCGTCGGCAGGCGGCCGCGGAAGGCGGTGTAGGCGTCGGCCGGATCGCGGCGGTTGCCGGCGGAGTAGATGAACTCGGCGAGTTTTTTCGCAGTCGCCGGATCGAAGGCGTTGCCGGTTTCCTCGAAGGCGTCGAAGGCATCGGCGTCCATGCACCTCGGACCACATGTAGCTGTAGTAGCCGGCCGCATAGCCGCCGCCGGAGAAGATGTGCGGCGAAGTGCGGCAGGCGGTGGCGCATGACGATCTCGCGCGGCATGCCGAGGCGCTGTCAGCATGCTCGGCCTCGAAGCGCGACGACGTCGAGGCCCTCGGAGTCGGCGAGCGCGTGCAGCTCCATGTCGGCCAGCGCCGAGGACACGTATTCGACCGTGGCGAAGCCCTGGTTGAAGGTGCGCGCCGCCTTGAGCCGCGTCGAGCAGCGTCGTCGGGCATCGGCTCGCCGGTCTTGTGGTGGCGGGCGAAGCGTCTTCAGGACCTCCGGCTGCTCGAGCCAGTGCTCGTAGAGCTGCGAGGGCAGCTCGACGAAGTCGCGTCGACACGGCGGTGCCGGCGATCGAGGGATAGGTGACGTCGGACAGCAGGCCGTGCAGCGCGTGGCCGAACTCGTGGAACAGCGTGCGCGCGTCGTCGAAGCGACAGCAGCGTCGGCTCGCCGTCGGCGCCGCGCGCGAAGTTCAGCACGTTGACGATGATCGGGCTGGACGTCGCCGCCGAGCTGCTGCTGGCCGCGGAAGGCGCTCATCCAGGCGCCGCGAGCGCTTCGAGGGGCGCGCGAAATAGTCGCCGAGGAAGACGCCGACGTGGCTGCCGTCGCGTGTCTGTCACCTCCCAGGCGCGCACGTCCGGATGGTAGCGCGGCAGGTCGGTGCGCTCGGCGAAGGTGAGGCCGAACAGCCGCGTCGCGGTGTCGAACGCGGCCTCGATCATGCTGGTCGAGCTGCAGGTAGGGCTTGATCTCGGCCTCGTCGAGATCGTAGCTCGGCCTTGCGCACCTTCTCGGCGTAGTAGCCGCCAGTCCCAGGCCTCGATCGGCGAAGTTGCCGCCCTCGCTGCGGCGCATGCGCCTGCGAGCAGCGCGCGCTCCTCGCCGGCGCTTGGCCTTGGCGGCCGCCCACACCTCGTCGAGCAGCTCGCGCACGGCTTCCGGCGTCTTGGCCATGGTGTCGTCGAGGCGGAAATCGGCGAAGCGTCGCGAAGCCCAGCAGCTGCGCCCGCTCGGCGCGCAGCGCCACGATCTCGGCGGCGATGGCGCGGTTGTCGTGGTCGCCGCCGTTCTCGCCGCGCCGGATCCAGGCCTTGAACGCCTTCTCGCGCAGATCGCGCCGCGTCGAGAACTGCAGGAACGGTCTCGATGCTCGAGCGCGACAGCGTGATGACGTGCTTGCCGGGATGGCCGAGGTCGTCGCCGGCGCGCTCGGCCGCCGCGCGCACGAAATCGGGCAGGCCCGCGAGATCGGCCTCGCCGTCGAGGACCAGCCTGCAGGCCTGCTCGTCGGCGAGCACGTTCTGGCCGAACGTGCGTGCCGAGCGTCGCGAGGCGCTCGTTGATCTCGGCGATGCGCGTCTTGGCGTCGGCGTCGAGGCGGGCGCCGGCGCGCACGAAGCCGGTGTGGTAGCGCTCGAGCACGCGGCGCTGCTCGGCATCGAGCTTCTGGCGCTTGCCGCGCGCGTAAGATCGTGTCGACGCGCGCGAAAAGGCCGCGGATCGAGCGAGATGTCGGTGCCGTGCTTCGACAGGATCGGCGCGATGTCGCGCTCGATCGCCTGCAGCTCGGGGTTCGTGTGCGAGCCGGTGCAGATTGTAGAAAACGCGCAGCGACGCGCGTCAGCAGCCGCGCCGGACTTTTCCATCGCGTCGATGGTGTTGGCGAAGGTCGGCGAGGCCGTGCTCGACAGGATCTTCTCGACCTCGGCCTTGTGCGTTTCGATGCCCTTGTCGAAGGCCGGGCGGAAGTGCGCCGGCTTGATCCGCTCGAACGGCGGCAGCTCGAACGGCGCCGTCCATTTCGCCGAGCAGCGGATTGCCCCTCGTCGCGGCGCCAGACCTGGCAGCCACCTTGGTCGTGCTCATGCGGGTTTGCTTTCCACGGTTGGTGCGGCGCCGACACCGGCGCCAATGCCGGCAACAAGGTAGCGGTTGAGCCGTTCGGCGAAGCGCGCGGGATCGGCGGGAAGCTCGCCCTCCACGATCCGCGCCTGGTCGAGCAGCAAATGGGCGAGATCGTCGACGACGGCGGTCTCGGCCGCACCCTGCGCGCGGCCGATCGCGGCGATCAGCGGATGGCCCGGATTGATCTCCAGCACCGGCTTGGCGTTGACGCCGCGCTGCTGGCGCTGGAGCATCCGTTCGAGCGTGCGGTCGGGGCCGTGCGCCGGACGCGACGAGGCACGCCGGCGACGTGACGAGCCGCTGCGAGACTTTCACGTCGTCGACTTCGCTCGCCGAGCGTGGCTTTCAACGTCGCGATGAGGTCGGCGATGTCCGGCGCGGCGTCCGCCTTCGGTGCCGCGGCTTCCTTCAACGCGACCGCGGAGAGATCGACGTCGCCCTGCGACAGCGACTTCATCGCCTTGCCGTCGAACTTGGGCGCCGACGACGTCCAGAACGCATCGACGGGATCGGCCAGCAGCAGCACCTCGACGCCGCGCTGCGGTCGCCGCTTCGAGCTGCGGGCTCGCGCGCAGCCGATCGAGGCTCTCGCCGACGAGGTAGTAGATGTCGGTCTGCGCCTGCGCGCATCGCGGCGACGTAGTCGGCGAGCGAGCGCCAGCCGTCGCCCGCCGTCGAGCGGAAGCGCGCGATCTTCAGGAGCTGGTCGCGACGCTCGAAATCCTCGTAGATGCCTTCCTTGAGCACCTGCGCCGAAGGACGTCCCAGAGCCTCGTGAACTTCTCCGGCTCCTTGGTCGCGACGCTCTCGATCTCGCCGATCATCTTCGCCGTCACGGCGCGCCGGATCTGCGCCACCGCCGGATTGTTCTGGAGCATCTCGCGGCTGATGTTGAGCGGCACGTCCTCGCTGTCGATCACGCCGCGCACGAAGCGCAGGTAGCCCGGCAGCAGCGCCGCATCCTCGGTGATGAAGACGCGCCGGACGTACAGCTTCACGCGGCCCTTGCGCTCGACGTCGAACAGGTCGAACGGCCGCTGCGTCGGCACGAACAGCAGCGCGGCATAGGACTGCCGTCCCTCGGCCTTGTAGTGGACGGTCAGCGCCGGCTCGTCGATACTGGCCGGACAGGCTGCGGTAGACCTCCGTGTAGTCCTCGGGTTTGACCTCGCACTTCGAGCGCTGCCACAGCGCGCTCGCCGAGTTGAGCTGCTTCGCCGTCGCCGTCGGCGCCCGACAAGCTCGACCGGGAACAGGATGTGGTCCGAGTAGGTCTTCACCACGCGCTCGATCTCGTAGTCGTCGAGGAACGTGCGGCTGTCGTCCTTGAGATGCAGCACGATCCGCGTCCCGCGCGCGACCTTCGCGGCCTCGTCCGCCGGCGCCGCGCTCGACCGTGAAACCGCTCGCGCCATCGGAGGCCCACAGCCAAGCCGCGTCCTCGCCCGCCTTGCGGCTCGTCACCTCGATGCGGTCGGCGACCATGAAGGCGGCATAGAAGCCGACGCCGAACTGGCCGATCAGGCCGGTGTCCTCGCGCGTCCTTGCCGAGCCGGTCGAGGAAGGCGCGCGTGCCGGAGCGCGCGATGGTGCCGAGGTTCTCGAGCGAGCTCGGCCTCGTTCATGCCGATGCCGTTGTCGCTGACGATGAGGCGGCCGGCCTCCTTGTCGGCTTCGATCCGGATCGCGAAGCGGCGCGTCGTCGCCGATCAGCGCCGGCTGCGCGATCGCCTCGTAGCGCAGCTTGTCGCAGGCATCCGACGCGTTCGAGATCAGCTCGCGCAGGAAGACGTCCTTCTCGGTGTAGACCGAATGCACCATGAGGTGCAGCAGCCGCGACACCTCCGCCTGGAAGGGGTGCGATGTCGCGGGCGACGCGCGCTCGGTGCTCATCGCAGCGCTTCTCCTGTTTCGTTGACGTTGGGCTGAATGTGATAAGGCGCGGGACGGCATCGATTCAAGCCCCGATGTCATCCGTCGCCGGAAGGCCTGGGCTGCAAAGCGGTTTGCCGGTCGGGCTTGACGGGTTAGGGTGTGCGCCGTTTTCCGCGTCCATCCATCGAGCTTTCCGAGGTCTGCCATGTCCTTCGACCCCGCCGCCGCCGCACGCTTCATCGCCGAGGCGCATAGTGCCCGCGCGCCCTACCAGAATCTGCCCGAGGCCATCGCGCCGAAGACCGTGGACGAGGCCTACGCTGCCCAGGAGGCACTCCGCGGCACTGTGGACGCCGCTCTATGGTCCCGTTGGGGGTCTCAAGATCGCCACCACGACGAAAGTCATGCAGGCGCTGATGGGTATCGACCACCCCTGCGGCGGCGTCATCTATTCAAAGCGCATCCATGCGTCGCCCGCGACGATCCGCCTCGCCGACCACATGCACGTCGTCATGGAGTGCGAACTCGCCGTGCGCGTGGCTAGGACGTTCGAGCCGCGCGCCACGCCTTACACGCGGGACGAGGTCCGCGCCGCGGTTGTCGGAAGTGATGCCGGCCTTCGAGCTGATCGAGGATCGCAAGGCCGACTACAAATCGTCGAAGGCCTATTCGCTCATCTGCGACAACGCCTGGAATGCGGGGATCGTGCTCGGCGCGCCGGTGAAAGTCGCGCCGGGCTCGACTTGAACGGTATCCAAGGCCGCCTCCAGACCGGATCGGGCGAGCATACCGGCAAGACCGATGATCCGATGGGCGCGCTGGCCTGGATCGCCAATCTCGCGGCGTCGCGCGGGCTGCCGCTCGCCGCCGGCCAGGTCGTCATCACCGGCAGCCTCATCCCGACGCTGCCGATCGCTGAGGGCGAGACGTTTTCGTTCGCGATCGACGGCATCGGGACGGTCCGCGCGACCGGCGTGTAGATCAAGAAAATCAAGAACGACGGGATGATCAGCTAGACATGCAACACGAGACCAGAGACCTGACGCGGCGCGCGACGTTCGAACTGTTCACGCCGGTCACGGTCCGCTTTTGCGATACCGACAAGCTCGGCCACGTCAACAATGTGTTCTATCGCCTCCTACATCGAAGCGGGGCGTTGCGAACTGCTTCTACAAGCTGCTGCAGAACGCCGGCACCAGCGCCGAGATCGACTTCGTGCTTGCCCGCTCCGCGATCGATTTTCGCCGCGAGATCTTCTATCCCGGTACCGTCGAGGTCGGCTCGCGCTTCCTCAAACTCGGCAACCGCTCCGTCACCAGCGGCTACGGCGTGTTCGTTGGCGATACCTGCGTCGCGACCGCGGAATGCGTCAACGTGTTCTTCGACATGAAGGCGCGCCAGTCCGTGGTGCCATCGGGGGCGTTGCGCGGGTTGCTTGAGACGGTAGCGGTTGCTGCTATAGTGCTTGGTCGCTTGCCGCGGTCGCGCAGGACCGCCTTCGCGCTACCTGGCGCCGCGGGGGCTGCCTCTCGGTCGCATTCTCACCTTGCGGCCTTCGGCCGCTAAACTCTTCCCCTCTCCCCGCAGCGCGGGCCGAGAGGCTGCCAGAGGTGAGGGGCGGCAGCACATGCAAACGTCGGCATTTCGCGCCGCCCCTTATCCCGACCTTCTCCCCGTGAAGGAGCGGGGAGAAGGGGTAGCGCTGCGCGCGTGATATCGGTCGCAAACCGCCCGATCTCGTCCTTTGACCACAGTTCTCTTCGCACCGCCCTTGGCGCCGCGCTTGGGCCATGTTTCTCTCGCATCGAGACGCAGGAGTGCGATTCGCGCGGGCGTGGCGGACGGTAATGCCCGCCCCTGCGCGGCAGCTGACGGAGGGCCACCTGGATGGCCAATATCTGGCCTTGGCGCCGCAAGAGCGAAGGCTTCGAGTGGCACAAGTATGTGCGCACGACGATCGCTCTGCGCCGCGAGCATCGGCGCGAGAAGGCGGAAGAACTCAAGCGATCGGCGGCGGATGGCGCGGCGCGGGCCGCCGAGAGCGCCGCGCGCATGGCGCGTCAGGGCGCGAGCGCGGCAGGGGAGGGCGCGCGGCGGGCTTCGATATCGACCGGGCGCGGTTTGCGGAGTTTTCTAGCCGCCGCGGGATACGGCTTGCGGACTGGCTCTGGTTGCGACCGGGCGCGGCCTCAGAACTTTTGCGGCTGCGTCGGGAAACGGTTTGCGGCGCGCATGGTCGGCCAGCGGACATGGATTGCGTGTCGGCGGCCGCGCAGCGGGCACCGGCGCCGGCGTTGCCGGGCGTGGTTTCGTTGCCGGGACGGCGGCGACCTTGTCGTGGATCGGCGCCGGCCTTGGCGTGGCCGGGCGCGCGGCGGGCGGCGGCATCGCCGAGGTGAGCCGTCCGCTGGTGGATCTTCTCGGGCGCCCAGGTGTCAGCGGGCCGCTCCTGCTGGCGGGTGGCGTGGCGCTATTGTCGGGCCTCGGGCGACCGTTTTTGAGCGGTGGTGTCGACCGCGAAGCGATCCTGGCCGCGACCATCGGTGCGCTGCTGCTGCTCGCGGGGCTGGCGCCACGGTTTCAGTACGGCTTCGGCGGCGCGGTGTTCGAAACGATTGCCGCGCCGTTGCGCCGATTGCCGCCGCGGGTCGGCCACATCGTGACGGGTGGCGGTGCGGTCGCGGTCGCCATCGCGGCGGTGGTCTGGATGCTGCCGGGCAAGGTCAGCCTGCCGAGCCTGCCGGAGATGTCGCTGACGAGTTTCGTGCCGTTTGCGGCGTCCGATCCGCCGATCACCGGGCGCGCCTCGCCTCTCGGCGGCGATACCCTGCGCATCGATCGGGTCACGATCCGGCTGGACGGCATCGAGGCGCCCGACCGCGATCAGATGTGCGCGCGGTCCGACAATCGCGTCTGGCGCTGCGGCGAAGCGGCGCAAACGGCGCTGTCGCGGCTGATCGCGGGGCGCAACCTGCGCTGCGAGCCGAGCGGCAAGGACGCATCGGGAACGGTGCGCGCGGCGTGCTTTTCCGGGTCCAGCGATGTCGCCGGCGCGCTGGTCAAGGGCGGCCACGTTTTCGCCGACGGCGGCATGATGGCCCGCTATCGCGGCGAGCAGAGCGCGGCGCGCGATGCAAAGGCCGGCCTGTGGAGCGGCCAGGGCGAACCGGAGCGGCCGGCGAGCTGGCGCACGCGGCTGTGGGAGGAGGCGCGGACGCGGGCACCGAAAGGCTGCCCGATCAAGGGCAAGGTCGCGGGCCGCGGCGAGGGAGCAAAAACGTACCATTTGCCCTGGTCGCCGAGCTACGAACGGCTGCGCGTGGTCTCGGCGCGCGGCGAGCGCTGGTTCTGCTCCGAGGATGAGGCGCGCGGGGCGGGTTTTGCGCCGCCAGCCGTCGACGGGTAAGGGCCCGCACTCGCGTTAACGCCCCGGCGGGCAAAAGCGTGCGCCCCGCAACTGATAGCGTCGCGTGTGGAGTTTATGATTCAGTCTGTCCAACTGGTCGTCCGGAAGCGCCCAAAACGGCGGGCCCGTAGTATCATCCACCATCTCATGACCGCTTTTCTCGTGCTGTTTGTGCTGCCGCTCGCGACACATGCGGTCTGGTGGGGGACGCACAATTCCGCGTGGAACTGGAGCAGCTCCAACTGGTCCTCGTCGGGCATACTGCCGCCGCCCGCCGCCGATCGCCAAGCGGTCGTCCACATCCTCGCCGGCCGGACCGGCGGCTGGAAAGGCGCCTTTGCTCACCACACCTGGATCGTGCTCAAGCCCGCCGGCGCCAGCCGCTACACACGCTACGACGTGGTCGGCTGGGGGCGGCCGATCCGCGTCGACAACTGGGCGCCGGATGGGCGGTGGTACAGCAACACGCCGTCGATCCTGGTCACCCTGAAGGGGGAGGAAGCGGCGGCGGCAATCTCCCGCATCGAGGGCGCGGTTGCGGACTATCCGTTCTTCGCGCCCGGCAGTTACCGGGCTTGGCCGGGGCCGAACTCCAACACGTTCATCAGCCACATTGCCCGCGAGGTGCCAGCGCTGGCACCCGGCCTGCTGCCGACCGCGATCGGCAAGGATTTCACGCCGGGCCTCCTCTATGCCGGCCTTTCGCCGAGCGGAACCGGCGTCCAGGTCTCGGTCAAGGGCCTGCTCGGCGTCACGGTCGGCTGGATCGAAGGGCTCGAGGTCATGTTCTTGGGCGCGGTGGTCGGGATCGACGTCCGCCGTCCCGCGCTGAAGCTGCCGGGATGGGGCCGCATCGGGCTGCCGTGACGCGCGAAAGACTCCGATAAACAGCCACTTTCTGCGCCTTTTGCGCGCCGCGACAAAATCGTCAACCAAGGGTGTTGACCTTGTCGGGCGAGCTGTATAGTTTGCGGCCACTCTCGCGATAGGTCGTAGGACGCTATCGGGCAGGGCCCTGAAGTCGAACGCGCCGTCATCGGCGCACTACGTGTTCGATCTCGAATAGGGCTTGTGCCTAATAACCGGCGTCGCTAAACACTGTCGTTATCAAGCAGAGGCAAATTCGGACCAAGATCGGCGGACCGCTGAGGCGGACTGTTCGATCCTCTGGTGTTGCGAGCTGGGTGCCCCGGATACGGGCAACTCGGCTCGTCAGTTTTGGCGCATCTCCATGGGCGAACAGCCGCGTGCGAGGTGCAAGGTAACGGACGAGGCGCGATGCCGACGATACAGCAGCTGATCCGCAAGCCGCGGGCGAAGCCACGGGAGCGGAACAAGGTTCCGGCCATGGAGGCCTGCCCGCAGAAGCGTGGCGTCTGCACGCGCGTCTATACGACGACGCCGAAGAAGCCGAACTCGGCGCTGCGCAAGGTCGCCAAGATCCGGCTGACGAATGGCTTCGAGGTCATCGGCTACATTCCGGGTGAGGGTCATAACCTCCAGGAGCATTCGGTGGTGATGATCCGCGGCGGCCGCGTGAAAGACCTTCCGGGCGTGCGCTACCACATCATTCGCGGCGTGCTCGATACGCAGGGCGTCGCCAACCGCAAACAGCGCCGTTCGAAATACGGCGCCAAGCGGCCGAAGTAGGAATTCGCGCGCCGCGCCTCATAGGGGCGGCGCTTTGGCGTTTTAGGACTGGCCCCACGGGGCGGCAGACGAGACGAGAAGGGACGAGCGCATGTCGCGCAGGCATCGTGCCGAGAAGCGGGAAATCAATCCGGACCCGAAGTTCGGTGATCTGGTCGTGTCCAAATTCATGAACTCGATCATGAAAGAGGGCAAGAAATCCAACGCCGAGACCATCGTTTACGGTGCTCTGGAGCGGATGCAGCAGCGCGCGAAAGCGGATGCACTGCCAATGTTCCACCAGGCGCTGGAAAACGTCATGCCGGCTGTTGAAGTTCGCTCCCGCCGGGTCGGCGGCGCGACCTACCAGGTGCCGGTCGAAGTGCGCACCGAGCGTCGTCAGGCGCTGGCCATTCGCTGGCTGATCACGGCAGCCCGTGCGCGCAACGAGAACACGATGGAAGAGCGGTTGTCGGCCGAGCTGCTGGATGCCGCCAACAACCGCGGCACGGCGGTGAAGAAGCGCGAAGACACGCACAAGATGGCGGAAGCCAACCGCGCATTCTCGCACTACCGCTGGTAATTGGACGACGAGGCAGAGATCATGGCCCGCGAATACGCGATCGAGGACTACCGCAACTTCGGCATCATGGCGCATATCGACGCCGGTAAAACGACGACCACCGAGCGGATCCTTTTCTATACGGGTAAGAGCCACAAGATTGGCGAAGTCCACGACGGCGCCGCGACCATGGATTTCATGGTCCAGGAGCAGGAAAAGGGCATCACCATTACGTCGGCTGCCACGACGACGTTCTGGGCCGGCAAGCGGCTGAATATCATCGACACGCCCGGCCACGTCGATTTCACCATCGAAGTCGAGCGGTCGCTGCGTGTGCTCGACGGCGCCGTATGCGTGCTCGACGGCAACCAGGGCGTCGAGCCGCAGACCGAGACCGTCTGGCGCCAGGGCGACAAATACGGCGTGCCGCGGATCATCTTTGCCAACAAGATGGATAAGACCGGCGCCGACTTCTACATGTGTCTCGCCGACATCGCCGACAAGCTCGGCGCCCGCGCGGTGCCGCTGCAGCTTCCGATTGGTGAGGAAAGCAATTTTAAGGGCGTCGTTGATCTCCTCACGATGACGGCCACCATCTGGGACGGCGACGACAAAGGCGCCAAATTCGAAATCGTCGATATTCCGGCCGATCTGGTCGAGAAGGCCAAAGAGTTCCGCGCCGCGCTGATCGAGGCCGCGGTCGAGATGGACGACGAGGTGCTCGCCGCCTACTTCGACGGCAAGGAGCCTGACGTCGCGACGCTCAAGCGCTGCATCCGCAAGGCGACGGTCACTCGCGCCTTCTATCCGATGATGTGCGGCTCGGCCTTCAAGAACAAGGGCGTGCAGCCGCTGCTCGACGCCGTCGTCGACTATCTCCCCTCGCCCGCCGATCGCGAGGCCTTCACCGGCATCGATCCGAAGAACAACGAGCCGGTTCTGCGTCGTCCGATCGACGAGGATCCGCTGTCGCTGCTCGCCTTCAAGATCATGGACGACCCCTATGGCGTCCTGACCTTCGCGCGCGTCTACTCGGGCAAGCTTGAGAGCGGGATGCATGTCATCAACACGACCCGCGATCGTCGCGAGCGCGTTGGCCGCATCCTGCTGATGCACGCCAACAACCGCGAAGAGATCAAAGAGGCTTACGCCGGCGACATCGTGGCGCTGCTCGGCCTCAAGGATACGCGGACCGGCGAGACGCTGTCGGACCCGGCCCACCGCGTCATTCTCGAGAAGATGGATTTCCCCGAGCCGGTCATCAACATGATGGTCGAGCCGAAGTCGAAGGCCGACCAGGAAAAGATGGGCGTCGCGCTCGCGAAGCTCGCGACCGAGGACCCCTCGTTCCGCGTCAACACCGACCCGGAAAGCGGCGAGACCATCATCCGCGGCATGGGCGAACTGCATCTCGAGATCAAGGTCGACATCCTCCGCCGCACGCACGGCGTCGAGGTCGCGACCGGCGCGCCGCAGGTCGCCTACCGCGAGACGCTCGCGAAGATGGCGGAGATCGACTACACGCACAAGAAGCAGACCGGCGGTTCGGGCCAGTTCGCCCGCGTCAAGCTGCGGCTCGAGCCGCAGGAAGCCGGCTCCGGCAACGAATTCGATGCCGACATCGTCGGCGGCGTCGTGCCGAAGGAATACATCCCCGGTGTCGAAAAGGGCGTCAAAAGCGTCTGGGACACGGGCGTGCTCATCGGCTTCCCGCTGGTCGATACGAAGGTCACGCTGTACGACGGCGCGTTCCACGAAGTGGACAGCTCCGCGATCGCGTTCGAGGTCGCATCGCGTCAGGCGATGCGCGAAGGTTGCCAGAAGGCGGGCGTAAAGCTCCTGGAGCCGATCATGGATGTCGAGGTGGTGACACCCGGCGACTTCGTTGGCGGTGTCATCGGTGACATCAACAGCCGGCGCGGCCAGATCCGCAACCAGGAAATGCGCGGTAATGCGACCGTCGTTCGGGCAAACGTGCCGCTGGCCAACATGTTCGGTTATGTCAGCCAGCTGCGCTCGATGAGCCAGGGGCGTGCATCCTACACGATGCAGTTCGCCCATTACGCCGAAGTGCCGCGCAACGTTGCCGAGGAGGTGAAGGCGAAGTTCGCCTGATCCGATACGACGAGATCCGCTACTTGAGTTCCAATGGGACGCGCAGTCGTCCAGACGCATGAGGAGAGCCTGAGATGGGCAAGGAGAAATTCGATCGCACGAAGCCGCATTGCAATGTCGGCACGATCGGGCATGTCGATCACGGCAAGACGACGCTGACGGCGGCGCTGACGAAGGTTTCGCACGATAAGGGCTGGACCAAGACGGCCATCGCCTATGACGAGGTCGCCAAGGCTTCCGAAAGCCAGGGCCGCCGCGATCCGACCAAGATCCTGACGATCGCGACCAGCCACGTCGAGTATTCGACGGAGAACCGGCATTACGCGCACGTCGATTGCCCGGGCCACGCCGACTACGTGAAGAACATGATCACCGGTGCCGCCCAGATGGACGGCGCGATCCTGGTCGTGTCCGCGGTCGACGGGCCGATGCCGCAGACCCGTGAGCACATACTGCTCGCGCGTCAGGTCGGCGTCCCCTACATCGTCGTGTTCCTCAACAAGTGCGACGTCGTCGATGACGAAGAGCTCCTCGACCTCGTCGAACTCGAGGTGCGCGAACTGCTGAAGCAGTACCAGTTTCCCGGCGACGACGTGCCGGTGATCCGTGGCGCTGCGATCAAGGCGCTCAACGGCGAGAAGGGTCCGCTCGCGGACGAGGCGATCCTCAAGCTGTACGAGGCCCTCGATACCTACATCCCGCTTCCTGAGCGCGCGAAGGACAAGCCGTTCCTGCTGCCGATCGAAGACGTGTTCTCGATCTCGGGCCGCGGCACGGTCGTCACGGGGCGCATCGAGCGCGGCGTCATCAAGGTCGGCGAGGAAGCCGAGATCATCGGTCTGAAGGACACCCAGAAGACCATCGTCACTGGCGTCGAGATGTTCCGCAAGCTGCTCGACTCGGGCGAAGCTGGCGACAACGTCGGTTGCCTTCTGCGCGGCATCGACAAGGAAGCCGTGGAGCGTGGCCAGGTGCTCGCGAAGCCCGGCTCCGTGAAGCCACACAAGAAGTTCATGGCCGAAGCCTACATCCTCACCAAGGAAGAGGGTGGCCGGCATACGCCGTTTTTCGACAACTACCGTCCGCAGTTCTACTTCCGCACGACCGATGTCACCGGCATCGTCAAGCTGAAGGAAGGGACTGAAATGGTGATGCCCGGCGACAATGCCGAGTTCCTCGTCGACCTGATCCAGCCGATCGCCATGGAGGAGCGCGTGCGCTTCGCCATTCGCGAGGGTGGCCGCACGGTCGGTGCCGGTGTCGTCACCAAGATCATCGAATAGTGGCGGACAGTAACGAGCGCCCGGTGTTCCAGAAACAGCGGGCGCTCTTCATTTTGAAAGCGGGACGAGTAGGACGATGAACGGCCAAAACATCCGGATCCGACTCAAGGCGTTCGACCATCGAATTCTCGATGCGTCGACCCGGGAGATCGTGAATACGGCGAAGCGAACCGGCGCCGAGGTGCGGGGCCCGATTCCATTGCCGACGCGTATCGAGAAATTCACCGTCAACCGCTCGCCGCACATCGACAAGACGAGTCGCGAGCAGTTCGAAATGCGGACGCACAAGCGGCTCCTCGACATCGTCGATCCGACGCCGCAGACGGTGGACGCACTGATGAAGCTGGACCTCGCCGCCGGCGTGGATGTGGAGATCAAGCTCTGATGGCTGCTTGATCGGCCGATCGCGGGCCAGCGCTCGCGGCGGCATGTCGGGTAGGAACCAG
Source organism: uncultured Alphaproteobacteria bacterium (assembly GCA_963775035.1). Taxonomy (GTDB): domain Bacteria; phylum Pseudomonadota; class Alphaproteobacteria; order Rhizobiales; family Hyphomicrobiaceae. The sequence goes on from CAVZHG010000015.1 coordinate 35,955, forward strand.
TGGCTCAAGCCCAAGGGAAAGGAATGCAACGCATGCGTTCCGGAGTGATCGCTCAGAAGGTCGGGATGACGCGGGTCTTCACAGAGTCCGGGGAGCATATCCCCGTGACCGTGCTGAAGCTCGACAACGTGCAGGTCGTCGGCCACCTGACGCAGGAAAAGAACGGCTACACCGCGCTGCAGCTCGGCGCCGGCAAGCGTAAACCGAACCGGGTGAGCCGGGCGGAGCGCGGCGGGTTCGCGCGCGCCGAGGTCGAGCCGAAGCGCAAGATGGTCGAGTTCCGGGTGACCCCCGAGAACCTGATCGATGTCGGCGCCGAGATCACGGCCGATCATTTCGTCACCGGCCAGTTGGTCGACGTGACGGGAACGAGCCAGGGCAAGGGTTTCCAGGGCGGCATGAAGCGCTGGAACTTCGGCGGTATGCGCGCGACGCACGGCGTCTCCGTGACGCACCGCGCGCTCGGCTCGACCGGCCAGCGCCAGGACCCCGGCAAGGTGTTCAAAGGCAAGAAGATGGCCGGCCACATGGGCGACGAGCGCATCACCACGCTCAATCTCGAGGTGGTGAAGACGGACGTCGAGCGTGGCCTGATCCTGATCCGCGGCGCGGTTCCGGGATCGAAGGGTGGCTGGGTGCTGATCCGCGACGCGGTGAAGAAGTCGCTGCACAAGGATGCGCCGAAGCCCGGCGCGTTCCGCAAGCGCGCCGCCGCCGCCGCTGCGCAATCGACGACGGAGCAGGCGTGATGCAGACCCCAGTAACCACGCTTGATGCGGCCTCGGCCGGCACGGTGGAACTCGCCGACGCGATCTTCAATCTGGAGCCGCGGGGCGATCTCATCCAGAGGATGGTGCGCTGGCAGCTCCTGAAGCGGATGGCCGGCACGCACCATGCCCAGGACCGGTCGGAAGTGACCGTGACGGGCAAGAAAATGTACAAGCAGAAGGGCACCGGCGGCGCCCGCCACGGCGACAAGTCGGCGCCGCAGTTCCGCGGTGGCGGCAAGGTCTTCGGGCCGAAGCCGAGGAGCCACGCGGTCGGCCTGCCAAAGAAGGTGCGCGCGCTGGCGCTGCGTCATGCGCTCTCCGCCAAGGCCAAGGCCGGTGAGATCGTGGTGCTCGAGAAAGCGGCCTCGAGCGATGGCAAGACCAAGGGTCTCAAGGCGCAGCTCGCGACGCTCGGCCTGACCAACGCGCTCTTCATCGACGGCGCCGAACTCGACATCGGTTTCGTGCAGGCGATGCGCAACATCCCCGACGTCGACCTGCTGCCGATCCAGGGCATCAACGTCTACGACATCCTGCGCCGCAAGAAGCTGGTGCTGACCAAGGCGGCCGTCGCTGCCCTCGAGGAGCGCTTCAAATGAGCAAGCTCAGCGCGTACGACGTCATCCGATCGCCGGTCATCACCGAAAAGGCGACGCTCGCTTCGGAAGCGAACCAGGTCATCTTCAAGGTGGCCAAGAGTGCGACCAAGCCTGAGATCAAGGCGGCGGTCGAGCAGCTCTTCGAAGTCAAGGTGAAGGCCGTGAACACGCTGGTCCGCAAGGGCAAGATGAAGGCGTTCAAGGGAATCGTGGCCCGTCAGGGCGAAGTCAAGAAGGCCATCGTGACGCTCGAGGAAGGCCACTCGATCGACATCACGACGGGTCTTTGAGGAGTATAGGACGCCATGGCACTCAAGACATTCCGTCCAACTTCGCCCGGCCGGCGCCAGCTCGTGCTCGTCGACAAGTCGCACCTGTGGAAGGGCGCGCCGGTCAAGATGCTGGTCGAGGGCAAGTCCAAGTCGGGTGGCCGCAACCACCACGGGCGCATCACCATGCGCCACGTCGGCGGTGGTCATAAGCAGACCTACCGGCGCGTCGATTTTCGCCGCCGCAAGTACGACGTCGAGGGCGTGGTCGAGCGGCTCGAGTACGACCCGAACCGGACCGCGTTCATCGCGCTGATCAAGTACACCGACGGCGAACTCGCCTACATTCTGGCGCCGCAGCGCTTGAACATCGGCGACAAGGTCATCGCGGGTGCGGCGGTCGACGTGAAGCCCGGCAACGCGATGCCGCTCGCGTCGATCCCGATCGGGACGATCGTCCACAACGTCGAGCTCAAGGCGGGACGCGGCGGCCAGATCGCGCGTTCGGCCGGCGCTTTCGTGCAGCTCGTCGGCCGCGACGCCGGCTGGGCGGTGCTGAAGCTCAAGTCGGGCGAGACGCGGCGCGTGCGCCAGGAATGCATGGCGACGGTCGGTGCGGTCTCGAACCCCGATCACGGCAACGTCTCGACCGGCAAAGCGGGCCGCACGCGCTGGCTCGGCATCCGTCCGACCGTGCGCTCGGTCATGATGAACCCCGTCGATCACCCCAACGGCGGCCGCACCAAGGGCGGCAAGCATTGGGCGACGCCGTGGGGCAAGCCGACCAAGGGTTTCAAGACGCGCAAGAACAAGGCGACCGATAAGTTCATCGTCCGCTCGCGCAGTCGCAAGAACAAGTAGTTCAGGACCAGGGAGCAGGACAAGGTGGCACGCTCAGTTTGGAAAGGTCCGTTCGTCGACGGCTTCCTCTTGAAGAAGGCCGAGAAGGTGCGCGCGTCGGGCCGCAGCGAGATCATAAGGATCTGGTCGCGGCGCTCGACCATTCTCCCGCAGTTCGTGGGACTGACGTTCGGCGTGCACAACGGACAGAAGCATATTCCCGTGTCGGTCAATGAGGACATGGTCGGTCACAAGTTCGGCGAGTTCGCGCCGACGCGGACCTTCCACGGCCACAGCGGCGACAAGAAAGCGACGAGGGCCAGGTAAGATGGGCAAGCCCAAAGGCGAACGGCGTCTGCCCGAGAACGAGGCCAAGGCGGTGGCGCGCAATCTGCGCATCTCGCCCCAGAAACTCAATCTCGTGGCGGCCATGATCCGCGGCAAGAAGGTGCAGACGGCGCTGACCGAACTCGAGTTCTCGAGGAAGCGGATCGCGGGCGACGTGCGCAAGTGCCTGATGAGCGCGGTCGCGAATGCCGAGAACAATCACGGCCTCGACGTCGACGATCTCGTCGTGTCGGAAGCCTGGGTCGGCAAGAACCTCGTCATGAAGCGCTTCCATGCCCGCGGCCGCGGCAAGTCGAGCAGCATCATCAAGCCCTTCGCCGAGATCACCGTGGTCGTCCGCGAGACGGCGGCGGCAGCAGCGCCCGAGACGAGCGCAGAGGAGGCCAACTGATGGGCCACAAAGTCAATCCCGTCGGCCTTCGCGTCGGCATCAACCGCACCTGGGACAGCCGCTGGTTCGCGGCCCGCGGCGAGTACGGCCGGCTGCTGCACGAAGACATCGCGATGCGCAAGCACGTCCTGAAGATGCAGCGCCAGGCCGGCATCTCGAAGATCGTGATCGAGCGCCCGCACAAGAAGTGCCGGGTGACCGTCCATTCGGCACGGCCCGGCATCCTGATCGGCAAGAAGGGCGCCGATATCGAGAAGCTGCGCGGCGAACTCGCCAGCCTGACCTCGTCCGACGTTCACCTCAACATCGTCGAGGTCCGCAAGCCCGAGATCGACGCGGTACTGGTCGCCGAGACGATCGCCCAGCAGCTCGAGCGCCGCGTTGCCTTCCGGCGCGCCATGAAGCGCTCGGTGCAGTCGGCCCTTCGCCTGGGTGCGCAAGGCATTCGTATCAACGTTTCGGGCCGCCTCGGCGGCGCCGAAATCGCCCGCGTCGAATGGTACCGCGAGGGCCGCGTGCCGCTGCATACGCTGCGTGCCGACATCGACTTCGGCTACGGCATTGCGCGCACGGCCTACGGCATCATCGGCGTCAAGGTGTGGATCTACAAGGGCGAGATCATCGAGCACGATCCGATGGCATCGGAGCGCCGCGCGATGGAATCGCAAGAGGGCGGTGGTGGCGGTGATCGCCGCCGGCGCGACGAGCGTGGCGATCGGGGTGATCGCGGCGACCGCCGGCCCCGCGACTAAAGCGTTCAAGGAACGACGACCATGATGCAACCGAAACGGACCAAGTTCCGCAAGGCCCACAAGGGCCGCATTCACGGCGCGGCCAAGGGCGGCACCGATCTCAACTTCGGCTCCCATGGCCTCAAGGCCGTGGAGCCGGAGCGGCTCAGCGCGCGCCAGATCGAGGCGGCGCGCCGCGCGATCACGCGTCACATGAAGCGCGCCGGCCGCGTGTGGATCCGCATCTTCCCGGACGTGCCGGTGACGAAGAAGCCGGCGGAAGTGCGCATGGGCTCGGGCAAGGGCAGCCCGGAGCTGTGGGTGTGCCGGGTCAAGCCGGGCCGCATCATGTTCGAGATCGACGGTGTGACGGACGTGGTCGCGCGCGAGGCGCTGATGCTCGGCGCTGCCAAGCTGCCGATCGCGACGCGGATCGTGACGCGCTTGCTGTGAGGTTTGACGCGCTTCGTGCGGAACTGGGCGCGGGATTGATTGAGAGTTCAAGAGGCCGGATATGGCGACTGACAAATTGAAGGGCATGACGACCGACCAGCTCGACGAGGAGCTGCTCAAGCTGAAGAAGGAGCAGTTCAACCTGCGCTTCCAGGCGGCGTCCGGCCAGCTCGAGAATACCGCGCGCATTCGCATCGTTCGACGCGAGATCGCCCGGGTCAAGACGTACGCGCGGTCGCTCAGGGGCAATGCCCCGGCCGGCGCGCGCTGAGAGGAGTACGAACATGCCAAAGCGAATTCTGAGCGGCGTCGTCGTCTCCGACAAGAACGACAAGACGATCGTGGTCGAGGTGGAGCGCCGGTTCACGCATCCGCTGCTCAAGAAGACCGTGCGCCGGTCGAAGAAGTATCAGGCGCACGACGAGGAGAACACGTTCAAGACCGGCGACAAGGTGCGCATCCAGGAAAGCGCGCCGATCTCGCGGCATAAGCGCTGGGTCGCACTGAAGCAGGTGAGCGGCTGACGCGGTTGGATGAGACGGGTCGCGTGCGGCCAGTGAAGCAGGGTCGGATGCGCTGAGCATTCGAGGCAGGAAGGACTAGGGATCTCCCATGATCCAGATGGAATTCAAATCTCGACGTGGCCGACAATTCCGGCGCCCGTCGTGTGCAGTGCATCAAGGTGCTTGGCGGGTCGAAGCGGCGCTACGCGACGATCGGCGACACCATCGTCGTGTCCATCAAGGAGGCGATCCCCCGCGGTAAGGTCAAGAAGGGCCAGGTCATGAAGGCCGTGATCGTGCGGACCGCCAAGGGCGTGCGCCGTGCGGACGGCTCGCTCATCCGGTTCGACCGCAACGCGGCGGTGCTGATCAACCCCAACGGCGACCCGATCGGCACGCGCATCTTCGGACCGGTCACCCGCGAGCTGCGGGCGAGGAAGCACGTCAAGATCATGTCGCTTGCCCCGGAGGTGCTCTGATGCCTTCGCTCAAGATCAAGAAGGGTGACCACGTCATCGTGCTCGCCGGCCGCGACAAGGGCAAGCATGGCGAAGTCATCAAGGTGATCCCCAAGGAGAACCGCGCGCTCGTTCGCGGCGTCAACATGGTGCGCACGTCACCAGCGCCAGAGCGCGACGGTCGAGGGCGGCATCATCTCCAAGGAAGCGACGATCGAACTGTCGAACCTCGCGCTCGAGGACCCGAAGGACGGCAAGCCGACGCGCGTCGGCTTCAAGTTCCTCGACGGACGGCAAGAAGGTGCGCTTCTCGAAGCGCTCGGGTGAAGTCATTCCGGAGAACAAGTAGTCATGGCCGATAACGCGAAACAGAAGGGCGGTGGCGCCCCCGCTGGCGCTAAAGGCGGCAAGCCGGCCGGCAAGGGCGGCCCCCCCGCAAAGGAAGCGAAGAGCAAGGCGGCCACGGGTGCCGCCGCGGCGCCGAAGAAGCCGCGTCCCGCGGACTACAAGCCGCGCATGAAAGCGCTCTACGAGGCCGAGATCCGCGCGAAGATGGCGGAGCATTTCGGCTACAAGAATCCGATGCGGATTCCGCGGCTCGAGAAGATCGTGCTGAACATGGGTGTCGGCGAGGCCGTCAACGACCGCAAGAAGGTCGAGAACGCGTCGAAGGATCTCGCGATGATCGCTGGCCAGCGGCCCGTGATCACGCGCGCGCGCAAGTCGATCGCGGTCTACAAGGTGCGCGAGAACATGGCGCTCGGCGCCAAGGTGACGCTGCGCGGCGATCGCATGTACGAGTTCCTCGACCGCCTGGTCACGATCGCGCTGCCGCGCGTGAAGGACTTCCGCGGGCTGAACCCGAAGAGCTTCGACGGCCGCGGCAACTTCGCGCTCGGCCTCAAGGAGCACATCGTGTTCCCGGAGATCGACTACGACCAGGTCGACGAGATCTGGGGCATGGACGTCATCGTGTGCACGACCGCCGCCTCCGACGACGAGGCGCGGGAGCTGCTGCGGGGCTTCAACTTTCCTTTCCGCACCTAAATCCGGGCAACCGGACGGCCGCGGCAGTTTCGATACAAGGGTTCTTGGAGGACCTGATGGCTAAGACGAGCTCAGTAGAAAAGAACAACCGGCGCCGCCGGATGGTCGACCAGTACGCCGAGCGCCGCAAGGAGCTCAAGGAGAAGGCGGCCGACCTGACGAAGCCGGCCGAGGAGCGCTTCGCCGCGCGCCTGAAACTCGCCAAGCTGCCGCGGAACTCGTCGAAGACGCGCATCCGCAACCGCTGCGAGATCACGGGCCGCTCGCGCGGCTACTATCGCAAGCTCAAGCTGTGTCGCAACCAGCTCCGCGAGCTGGCAAGCCGGGGATGATCCCCGGCATGGTCAAGTCGAGCTGGTAGAGAGGACGAGATCCCATGGCGATGAACGATCCGCTCGGGGACATGCTGACCCGCATCCGCAATGCGCAGATGCGACGGCGCCCGAAGGTCACGAGCCCGGCTTCCAACCTGCGCACGCGTGTTCTCGACGTGCTGGCCGAGGAAGGTTATATCCGCGGCTACACGCGCGTCGATCACAAGGACGGCCAGTCCGAACTCGAGATCGAGCTCAAGTACCTGAACGGCGAGCCGGCGATCCGCGAGATCGCCCGCGTCTCGAAGCCGGGACGGCGCGTGTACTCCGCACTGCGCGAGCTGCCGACGATCGCGAACGGTCTCGGCGTGGCGATCCTGTCGACGCCGAAGGGCGTGATGTCGGATACCCGCGCCCGCGAAGAGCAGGTCGGCGGCGAGGTGCTTTGCAGCGTGTTCTGAGGCGTGGGCGCCCGATCGAATCTGGCGCCCGCACCTGGACGAATTGATTTGAGGAAGTGAGACGATGTCGCGCATCGGCAAGAATCCGGTCCCCGATACCTGCCAACGTGCAGGCCGAGGTGAGCGGGCAGACCGTCAAAGTCAAAGGGCCGAAAGGCGAATTGTCGGTGACGCTGCCCGAGGACGTGAAGGTCGAGAAGGATGGCAGCACGGTCAAGGTGACGCCGCGCGAGGACACACAGCGCGCGCGCGCGATGTGGGGCCTGTCGCGGACGCTGATCGCGAACCAGATCAAGGGCGTCGTCGACGGCTATGCCGAGACGCTGGAGATTCACGGCGTCGGTTTCCGCGCCGCGCTCAAGGGCAAGGAGCTGACGCTGCAACTCGGCTTCAGCCACGAGATCAACTACGAAATCCCGGCTGGGATCGACATCAAGCTTGCCGGTGCCCGGCAGGACCAGGTGCAGATCACCGGGATCGACAAACAGAAGGTGGGACAGGTCGCGGCCGAGATCCGTGGCTATCGTCCGCCGGAGCCGTATCAGGGCAAAGGTGTTCGCTATCAGGGCGAATTCATCCTGCGCAAAGAAGGCAAGAAGAAGTAGCGAGAGAACCGATGAGCGCTCACGACAAACTGTTCCAGCGCCGCACGCATCGTGTCCGGCGGGACCTTGAAGAAGGTCGCGAACGGACGCCCGCGCCTTTGCGTGTTCCGCTCGTCCAAGCACATCTACGCGCAGGTGATCGACGATGCCAAGGGCGTGACGCTCGCGGCAGCGTCGAGCATCGAAAAGGATTTGAAGTCGAAGCTGAAGACCGGCGCCGACAAGGCGGCCGCGACCGAAGTCGGCAAGCTGCTCGCAGAGCGCGCCGTCAAAGCGGGCGTCGCGGAAGTGGTTTTCGACCGCGGCGGATACATCTATCACGGCCGCGTCAAGTCGCTGGCCGATGCCGCCCGCGAAGGCGGCCTGAGTTTCTGAGCGAGAAAGGTTTACCGACGTGGCACGCAATCCTTCCCGAGACCGGGACCGCGACGATGATCGCAAGGGCGAGTTCATCGAGAAACTCGTTCATATCAACCGCGTCGCCAAGGTGGTGAAGGGCGGTAAGCGTTTCGGCTTTGCCGCGCTCGTCATCGTCGGCGATCAGCAGGGCCAGGTCGGCTTCGGCCACGGCAAGGCGCGCGAAGTGCCGGAAGCGATCCGCAAGGCGGGTGAAGCGGCGCGGCGCGCGATGCTGCGCGTGCCGTTGCGCGACAAGCGCACGCTGCACCACGACTGCCAGGGCCGTCATGGTGCCGGTAAGCGTCGTGCTGCGCTCGGCGCCTCCCGGCACCGGCATCATCGCCGGCGGCCCGATGCGCGCCGTGTTCGATGCGCTCGGCGTGCGTGACGTCGTCGCCAAGTCGCTCGGCTCGTCGAACCCCTACAACATGGTCCGCGCGACGTTCGATGCGCTGAAGGTTCAGGAGAACCCGCGCGGTGTCGCCGCGCGTCGCGGCAAGAAGGTGAGCGAGATCGTGGCGCGCCGGCGCGATTCGGCGGGCGAGTCGACGGACGCGACCCAGGAACAGGCGTAAGTCGGCGGCCGCGACCGGCAAGCGGTTGCGGCCTCGACGATCGGCGCCAAAGGCTAAGAGGAACACCATGGCAGACGGCAAGAGCGGCGCCGGCAAGACGATCACGGTCGAGCAGATCGCGAGCCCGATGCGGCGCCCGGAGATCCAGCGCCAGACCTTGGTCGGGCTTGGCCTCAACAAGATTCACCGTCGCCGGACGCTTCAGGATTCGCCTGAAGTGCGCGGCATGATCCACAAGATCAGGCACCTCGTCAAAATCGTCGAAGAGACGAAATAGCGACTTCGAGCAAGGATGGAGCGCGAAATGCGGCTCAACGAGATCAAGGACAACCCCGGTTCGCGCAAGACGCGGATCAGGATCGGACGCGGCATCGGCTCCGGCATGGGCAAGACCGGTGGTCGCGGCGGCAAGGGTCAGACGGCGCGCTCGGGCGTGGCCATCGGCGGCTTCGAGGGCGGCCAGATGCCGCTCCATCGGCGCCTGCCGAAGCGCGGCTTCCGGTCGCGGAGCCGGGACGACTTCAACGAGGTGACGCTCGGCCGCCTGCAGGCGGCGGTGGACGCCGGCCGGCTCGATGCGGGCAAGCCCGTCGATGTCGCCGCGCTCAAGGCGGCGGGCTTGGTCCGGCGTGATCTGAGCGGCGTTCGCGTTCTCGGCGGCGGCGAGTTGAAAGCCGCCCTCAAGCTGACGATCAACCACGCGACCGCCTCGGCGCGCGCGGCGATCGAGCAGGCGGGCGGATCGATTTCGCTGATCGAGAAGAAAATTCTCCAGGCCGACGAGGACAAGCGCGCCAAGCGCGCCGCCAAGCGGGTCAAGGCGGGCGGTACAGCTGAAGAAAAAAGCCGAGGAGGAGTAGCGCCTCGGCGTGCGTGCGGCCGTATGCCGGACGCGGTCCTGATCGGGGCGGAACGGTTGATCGGGCACAGCGGCGGCGACTGCTCGCCAGTTGCACCCGACACGTTCAAGCCCCATGTTGAGCGAAATGCGCGTGGCTCCGCTCCGGCCTCCGGCGCGGGGCATCTGCCCGTCCGGGAGCCTGAGACGCCATGGTATCGGCCGCCGAACAACTTGCCGCAAACCTGAATTTCGGAGCCTTCTCCAAAGCGGAGGAGCTGAAGAAGCGGATCTGGTTCACGCTGGGGGCGCTGGTCGTCTACCGCATCGGCACCTTCATCCCGATGCCCGGCATCGATCCGGTGGCATTCGCCGAAACCTTCCGTCAGAATTCCTCCGGTATTCTCGGGATGGTCAACCTGTTCGCCGGCGGCGCCATCGAGCGCATGGCGATCTTCGCACTCAACATCATGCCCTACATCTCTGCATCGATCATCATGCAGCTGATGTCGTCGGTGTCGCCCAAGCTCGAGGCCCTCAAGAAGGAGGGCGAGCAGGGCCGCAAGATGATCAACCAGTACACCCGCTATCTCACCGTCGTGCTCGCCGCCTTCCAGGCCTACGGTATCGCGATCGGGCTCGAGGGTTCGCGTGGATCGTCGGGGTCGGTCGTCGTCGACCCCGGCTGGTTCTTCCGCATGTCGACCGTGATCACGCTGGTCGGCGGCACGATGTTCCTGATGTGGCTCGGCGAGCAGATCACCGCGCGCGGCGTCGGCAACGGCATCTCGCTGATCATCTTCGCCGGCATCGTCGCCGGCCTGCCGAGCGCCATCATCGGCCTGTTCGAGCTCGCGCGCACCGGTGCGCTGGCGACGCCGCTGTTGCTCGCGCTGCTGGTGCTGATGCTGGCGGTGGTCGCGGCCATCGTCTTCATGGAGCGTGCCCAACGTCGCCTGCTCATCCAGTATCCCAAACGACAAGTGGGCAATCGGATGTTCCAGGGCGAGGCCTCGCACCTGCCGTTGAAACTCAATACGGCTGGCGTCATTCCGCCGATTTTTGCCTCGTCCCTGCTGCTGCTGCCGATCACGGCGGCGCAGTTCAGCCAGGGTACGGCGGGACGGGTTCGGAGTGGCTCAACAGCGATCGTCGCGGCGCTCGGTCGCGGCCAGCCGCTGCACATCCTTATCTATGTCGCGATGATCATCTTCTTTGCGTTCTTCTATACCGCCGTCGTGTTCAATGCCAAGGACACCGCGGACAACCTGCGCAAATACGGCGGCTATCTGCCGGGCATCCGGCCGGGCCAGAAGACGGCCGAGTACATCGACTACGTGCTGACCCGCATCACCCTTGTCGGTGCACTCTACCTCGCCATCGTCTGCGTGCTGCCAGAGCTGCTGATCGCCTACGCCGCCGTGCCGTTCTACTTCGGCGGCACCTCGCTGCTCATCGCGGTGAGCGTGACCATGGATACGGTCGCCCAGGTGCAGAGCCATCTTCTCGCGCATCAATACGAAGGGCTGATCAAGAAAGCGAAACTCAGAGGGGCTTCATCCAAAGGCGGGCGGCGATGAACCTGATCCTGTTGGGTCCGCCGGGCGCGGGCAAGGGGACGCAGGCCCAGGAAATCGCCAAGAAGCGTGGAGTTGTCCAGCTCTCGACGGGTGAAATGCTGCGCTCGGCGGCGAAGGCCGGGACCGAGGACGGCCTCAAGGCCGAGGCGCTGATGGGCAAGGGCGAACTCGTCCCTGACGACGTCGTCGTCAAGATCATCGCTGAGCGGATCGAGCATCCCGATTGTGCGAAGGGGTTCATTCTCGACGGTTTCCCGCGCACGCTGATGCAGGCCGCCGCGCTCGATCAGATGTTGGCCGAGAATGGCAGCAAGCTCGATGCGGTGATTGAGCTCAAGGCCGACTTTAACCAGCTTGTCGAGCGGATCGTCGGGCGCTACGCGTGCGCCAAATGCGGACAGGGCTACCACGACCGCTTCAAGCGGCCGAAGATGCGCGGCGTCTGCGACGTTTGCGGGAATACAGAGTTTTCGCGCCGCAGCGACGACAACGCCGAAACCGTCACAACCCGGATGATGGCCTACTACCGTGAGACGTCGCCGCTGATCGGCTACTACTTCTGCAAGGGGACGCTGCGTGCCGTCGACGGCATGGCGTCGATCGGCGAAGTGGCGAGCGCCATCGATGACGTGGTTGCCGGGCTGGCGCGATAGCTGACACGGCGTCACAGTGGTTCGTGACGCTGAATGTCATTTCCTCCCGGATGTTCGGGGCTGGATTTACCTGCGTCCGGCGCAGATGCTAAGCCTCTTAGTCACGGATGCGATGGACTGTCACGGCGATCCCGCCCCGCGTTAAACTGCACGCCGTCGATCCGATGCGTGCTGGATGGTGCGGGTAGAAATGCGCCACTCCGCCGGAGTAGGAAATGAGCGGGACGAACGATCGAAGCAGCAGGCAGGCGGGCGCGGCTGCGACGGCCGCGATGTTGGTTGATTGCGCTATTGCTGGGCTGTCGCCGGCTGCCGCGCAGCGACGGGAGCGCCGCCGCCGCCACCGTCGCGGCCGGCAATGCAGTATTCGTTCTCACCGATCGTCAAGCTGGCGGCGCCGGCCGTGGTCAACGTCTACACGCGCGGCCGGGTGGTCAGCCAGACTTGGCCCGTTTGCCAACGAGCCGCTGTTTTGCGCCTCTTCGGTGATCGCAGCGGGATGCCGCGCGAGCGAATCCAGAGCGCGCTCGGCTCGGGCGTCATCGTTTCGCCGGATGGCGTCATCGTCACCAATACCCATGTGGTCAAGGTGGGCGTCACGTCCGAGATCCGCATCGTCCTCGCCGATCGGCGGGAATTCGATGCCAAGGTCGTCCTTCAGGACGAGAAAACCGATATCGCCATCCTCCGGATCGAAGGCGGCGATGGCAAGTTTCCCGTCCCTCCAATTCGATGATTCCGACACAGTCGAGGTCGGCGACCTGGTCCTGGCGATCGGCAATCCGTTCGGGATCGGGCAGACCGTGACGAGCGGCATCATCTCCGCGCTCGGCCGTTCAGAAATCGGTCGCGCCGATATCCAGTCCTATATTCAGACCGACGCGGCCGATAAATCCAGGCAATTCGGGCGGCGCACTGGTCGACATGAAGGGCCAGCTGATCGGCATCAATACGGCGATCTACTCCGGCTCCGGCGGCTCGCATGGTGTCGGTTTCGCGATCCCGTCCAATCTCGTGCGTCTCTATGTCGACAGCGCGTTGACGGGGAAGAAGATCCAGCGGCCGTGGCTCGGTGCGCGCCTCGATTCGATCACGCGCGAGATCGCCGAAAGCCTGCGGCTCGGGCGTTCGTCGGGCGCGCTCGTCACCCGCGTCCACAAGGGTGGGCCGGCCGCGGACGCCGGTCTCGAGCCTGGCGACGTGATCACCAGCCATCGACGGCCACGAGGTGCTGGATGCGCGCGCGGTCAACTACCGGCTTGCGACGCGGGGCCTCGGGGTGCGCGTGCGCGTCGACGTCATCCGCAAGGGGCGACCGGCGTCCGTGATGCTGCTGCTTCAGCCGGCACCCGAGATCGGGCGTGACGACGTCCGCAATCTGACCGGCGATCATCCACTCGACGGTGCCCGCGTCGCGAACCTGCTGCCGCACGTCGCCGATGAGCTCGACATCGACGAGGCTCAGGGCACCGTCATCCTCAGCGTGCGCAGCGGCTCGGTCGCCGAGCGCGTCGGCTTCAAGGCGGGTGACGTCATCGTTTCGGCAGGCGAAAATCAGGTCGCAACCGTGCTCGAGCTCGAGCAGATCCTGAAGAGCCGCCCGACGCTATGGAGGATGTGGATCAAGCGGGGTAGACAGACACTGCAGTTGCAGGTTCCCGGCTGATCGACGCGGCGCCGCGTTACGCGGCCGGCCGCGGCCGGAGATGAAACCGATCGGAGAGCGTCATGACCGAGCAGGACGAAACGATCGTGACGGCGGCGCTGCTGGTGATCGGCGACGAGATCCTGTCCGGCCGCACCAAGGACAAGAATATCGGCACCATCGCCGACCATTGTACGATGATCGGCGTGCGGCTCCGGGAAGTCCGCGTCGTCGCCGACGTGGAGGACGAGATCGTCGCGGCGGTGAACGATCTGCGCGGCCGGCACACCTATCTCTTCACGACCGGCGGGATCGGGCCGACCCATGACGACATCACCGCGGACAGCATCGCCAAGGCGTTCGGCGTCCCGATCGATCATCATCCGGAAGTGAAGGAAATCATGCTCGCGCACTTCGCGCGCCGCGGTGTCGAGGCGACGCCGGCGCGGATGCGGATGGCGCGGATACCCGCTGCGGGGCGACGATCGTGCCGAACAAAGTCTCGATCGCGCCAGGCTTCAAGCTCGACAACGTGATCGTCATGGCGGGCATTCCGACCGTCATGCAGGTGATGCTCGACGCGGTCACGCCGGAGCTCAAGACGGGGCGCAAAATGCTTTCGGTGACGATCGAACTGCTGAAGCCTGAAGGCGAGATCGCGAATCCGCTCGAGCAGTCGCAGAAGGCGTTTGCGGATGTCTCGATGGGCAGCTACCCGTTCGTCCGCGACGGGCGGCTCTACGGCACCGAACTGGTCCTGCGCTCGACCGATCCTGATCGGCTGGCGGCCGCGGAAGCCGATCTCAGGGCGCGCCTTGCGGGCGCCGGGCTGCTGGGTTGAAAGTGCCCGCGGGAGCGGCGCATATTAGAGCGACGTGTGCGAAGCGGGATCGCGTGACATGCAGGGATCCGACGACGGGCACCGGTCGGGCAAGACGACGAAGGGCGCACATCCGCGAGGCGCGGCTCGCGGTCAAGCTGCGCCAGAACCTCGCGCGCCGTAAGGAAAAGACCCGTGCCGCGGGAAGGGCGGCGGACCATGCCAACGCGCCCGCCATGCTGCCGGCGCCGTGTGCCTCCTGATGACAACGATGAGGGAGATTGAGCAGTGTCGACGATCCCTGAACGCGCACTGAGGTCGCGCCGTCGCCATGGCGCTTGAGACGATCGGCGTCGTCGGCGGCGGCGCCTGGGGCACGGCGCTGGCCGCTACGGCGCGCCTTGCGGGCCGCAACGTGCTGATGTGGGCGCGCGCCGCCGGCGTCGTTGACGAAATCAATCAGCGACACACCAACAGCGCCTATCTGCCGGGCGTCACGCTCGACCGTGACGTCGCCGCGACCAGCCGATCTCAGCCGCATGGCCGAGGCTGACGCGGTGCTCCTGGTCACGCCGGCCCAGTCGCAGCGGATGACGGCACGCGCGCTGGCGTCGCATATCGTGCCGGGAACCCCTATCGTGATCTGCTCGAAGGGGCTCGAGCAGGGCAGCGGCAAGCTGATGACGGAGGTTCTCGCCGAGGAGATCCCATCCTGCCGCGTGGCGGTGCTCTCGGGCCCCGGCTTCGCCGACGACGTGGTGCGCGGGCTGCCGACCGCGCTGACGCTCGCATGTGCCGACGAGACGCTCGGCAAGGCCCTGGTCGAGGCCATCGGCTATCGCCATTTCCGGCTCTATTGGAGCAGCGATACGACCGGCGTTGCGCTCGGTGGCGCATTGAAGAACGTCCTCGCGATCGCCGCCGGCATCGTCGACGGGCGGGGGCTCGGCGCCAGCGCGCACGCGGCACTGGTGACGCGTGGTTTCGCCGAGCTGCGCCGCCTCGGGCACGCGCTCGGCGCACAGCCCGAGACGCTGGTGGGGCTCTCGGGCCTCGGGGATCTGCTGCTGACCTGCGGCAGCCCGCAATCGCGCAACATGCGTCTCGGGCGGCTGCTGGGCCAGGGACGCGGCCTCACCGACGCCTTGTCGGATCTGCGGTCGACGGCGGAAGGGGTCTACACGGCCGCGTCCGCCGTGCGCCAGGCGGCGGATCACGGCATCGAGGTGCCGATCGCGGCTGCGGTCCACGCCATCATCGAGGGTGAGCTGACCGTTGAGGCGGCGATCCAGTCCCTGCTTGCGCGGCCCTTCCGATCGGAAGTTTGAGGCGCTATCGGCCGGAAACCTGCTCGACGCGGATCGGACGACGGCGCCGCAGATCCTCGATCCGCGCGCGCTCCTTCTGGAACTCGGCGAGCTGGCGGCCCGCCAGGCGGCGCTCGCGCGGCACCTGGATCGACAGCGGATCGACGAACTGATTGTTGACCAGCACCTCGTAGTGGAGATGCGGGCCGGTCGAGAAGCCGGTATTGCCGGAGTAGCCGATGATCTGGCTCTGGCGCACGCGCACGCCCGGCGCGACGCCTGATGCGAACCGGCTCATGTGCGCGTAGGCGGTCTGGTAGCCGTTGGGATGGCGGATGCGGATGTAGTTGCCGTACTGCCCCTTGAACGCCGACTCTTCGATGACCCCGTTGCCGGCCGCGAGGACCGGCGTGCCGATCGGGGCCGACCAGTCGACGCCGGTATGGGCCTTGCGCGCATTCAGGAGAGGATGGTAGCGCACGCCGAAGCCCGATGTCAGGCGCGCGTCCTCGCCGCGAATAGGCCGTCGGATGAGGAACTTGCGCGAGTTGTTTCCCTCATCGTCGTAATAGTCGATGGTCCCGTCGCTGGCGCGGAAACGGAAGTAGCGCTGGCTCTCGCCGGCGGCCGTGATCGACGAGTAGAGCAACTCGCCGAGCTGCTCTTCGCCACGCCCTTCCTCGCGCAGATCGAAGAACAACTCGAGCTCGTCGGCGACGCGCGCGCGCCGCCGGAAATCGGTTTCGTGGGCGTGCAGGCGCAGGATCTGCAGGATCACGTCGTGGTCGACGCCCTGCGACAGCGCCGCGTGATAGACGCCGGCATAGAGGCTCGCTGCCGCGCTCCGCGCGCCTTCGCGGGACTGCACGGTACGCCGGCCGTCGCCAAGCGGCTTAGCCGACGCCTGGAATTCGCCGGCGGCACTTCTCTCGACGCTGAC
>CAVZHG010000015.1:57500-86031 GCA_963775035.1 uncultured Alphaproteobacteria bacterium
AGCTAAGGTCCCTAAATGACAGCTAAGTGGGAAAGGATGTGGGAATCCCATAACAACCAGGATGTTGGCTTAGAAGCAGCCATCATTTAAAGAAAGCGTAACAGCTCACTGGTCTAAACAAGGGTTTCTGCGCCGAAGATGTAACGGGGCTAAAGCTGTCTACCGAAGCTGCGGATGCGCGAAAGCGCGTGGTAGGGGAGCGTTCCGTAAGCCTGCGAAGGGTGATCCGTGAGGACGCCTGGAGGTATCGGAAGTGCGAATGCTGACATGAGTAACGACAGGAGTGTGAGAAACACTCCCGCCGAAAGTCCAAGGGTTCCTGCGTAAAGTTAATCTGCGCAGGGTTAGCCGGCCCCTAAGGCGAGGGCGAAAGCCGTAGTCGATGGGAACCACGTTAATATTCGTGGGCCAGTGGGTGAGTGACGAATGCTGTGTGTTGTGAACGGTTATTGGATTCCGTTTGCGGCGAAGGCGTTCCTGGAAATAGCCCCCACATAGACCGTACCCGAAACCGACACAGGTGGACTGGTAGAGAATACCAAGGCGTTTGAGCGAAGTGTGCTGAAGGAACTCGGCAAATTACCTGCGTAACTTCGGGAGAAGCAGGCCATCCGTCTGGGCAACCAGGCGGGTGGGGCACAGACCAGGGGGTTGCGACTGTTTAGCAAAAACACAGGGCTATGCTAAGTCAAACGACGACGTATATGGCCTGACGCCTGCCCGGTGCTGGAAGGTTAAGAGGAGAAGTGCAAGCTTTGAATCGAAGCCCCAGTAAACGGCGGCCGTAACTATAACGGTCCTAAGGTAGCGAAATTCCTTGTCGGGTAAGTTCCGACCTGCACGAATGGCGTAACGACTTCCCCACTGTCTCCAGCACATCCTCAGTGAAATTGAATTCCCCGTGAAGATGCGGGGTACCTGCGGTTAGACGGAAAGACCCCGTGCACCTTTACTGCAACTTTGCACTGGCAATCGTGTTTGCATGTGTAGAATAGGTGGTAGGCTATGAAGCAGAGGCGCCAGCTTTTGTGGAGCCGCAATGTGAAATACCACCCTTGTGAACATGGTTGTCTAACCGCGGACCGTTATCCGGTTCCGGGACATTGCATGGTGGGCAGTTTGACTGGGGCGGTCGCCTCCCAAATAGTAACGGAGGCGCGCGATGGTGGGCTCAGGTTGGTCGGAAATCAACCGTCGAGTGCAATGGCATAAGCCTGCCTGACTGCGAGACTGACAAGTCGAGCAGAGACGAAAGTCGGTCATAGTGATCCGGTGGTCCCGCGTGGAAGGGCCATCGCTCAACGGATAAAAGGTACGCCGGGGATAACAGGCTGATGACGCCCAAGAGTCCATATCGACGGCGTCGTTTGGCACCTCGATGTCGGCTCATCTCATCCTGGGGCTGGAGCAGGTCCCAAGGGTATGGCTGTTCGCCATTTAAAGAGGTACGTGAGCTGGGTTCAGAACGTCGTGAGACAGTTCGGTCCCTATCTGCCGTGGGTGTCGGAGAATTGAGAGGATCTAACTCTAGTACGAGAGGACCGAGTTGGACGCACCTCTGGTGGACCTGTTGTCGCGCCAGCGGCACAGCAGGGTAGCTATGTGCGGACGGGATAACCGCTGAAAGCATCTAAGCGGGAAACCCACCTCGAAACAAGTTCTCCCTTGAGAGCCGTGGAAGACCACCACGTTGATAGGCCGGGTGTGGAAGTGCAGCAATGCATGCAGCTTACCGGTACTAATAGCTCGATTGGCTTGATTGCTCTCATTAAGCAATGCTCATCGATATGCCTCACGCGGGCCGTATCTGCGCGCAGCGCGCGGCCTGCTCCGGCAGGGCGGCACTCGTGCCGGGCCCACATGCGGCTCCGGACATTGCGGATGCTAGGCGCCATCCGGCGCGAAAGCGCCGTGCCGCTCGCTCGATGAGCGTGAGAATACGGAAGACCAGAATTCATCACATCTTTGCTGACCTGGTGGCTATGGCGGGGTGGCTGCACCCGATCCCATTCCGAACTCGGCCGTGAAACGCCCCAGCGCCGATGGTACTTCGTCTCAAGACGCGGGAGAGTAGGTCGTTGCCAGGTCTGCCAAGATGTGATGAAAAATTCTATCGAGATCTCCTCCTTCCAGGTCGCTCAGCGGGCTATCGATTTTTCGATAGCCCGTTTTGCGTCCAGGTAATGCTGGCCCCGTTTCCACGGGGCCGGTAACATGGTGACGCGGGGTGGAGCAGCCCGGTAGCTCGTCAGGCTCATAACCTGAAGGTCATAGGTTCAAATCCTATCCCCGCAACCAATGTTTTCGTGCCGATTGCGTACGCATTCGGATACGCACATCAAAACGCCCGGCGCTTCTTGCGCCGGGCGTTTTGCGCTTGGGGTAACAGGTGGAGTATGACCAGTTGGATTCGGCAGCCAACGCGCCGGCCAGGTTGCGCACGAACACTCATGGGGATCCCCGGCGGATGGCTGTACTATCGAAGCCCGCTCCGTATGCCGACGTAGTCGCGCGGGAGACTGAGCCGTTCGCATTCTGCCGCTGCCTTCGCCCGCGCGTCCTCGGCAGCGCTGAACGGGCCTATAAGGAATTGCCGGCCTTCCTCAACCACGCCGACATAGTGCCGTCCGCACACACTTCCGAGAGTAACCATTGATTTCATCGCATTGCCTTTCATTGATGCACACCGAATCGATTTTGGCGCACGAATGGTTGTCGCCTCCAATCGCCTTTAACGTGAATCTGCCTGAGGCCGGCGTCCCTCTGGCACAGGCTGGAACGGGTTCCGCAGGCCGTCGACGGGGAGACGCCCCGGCGCCTCTCGCGCCGGGCGTTTTGCGTTTCTGAGAGATTTTCGCGCACGCGGGCCTGCCGCTTGCGCCGCGGGCGGTCGGCGCGTCAAAGTCGGCGCGGCGCGCGCGCGCTGCATCCCGACGGAGCACCCCAGATGCCGAAGACCGCCCGTGGCCTCAACTACGTCGCGAACGACTATCGGCCGCCTTGGCGGCACCTGGACCGGGTTGCCGGTCGTGTTCAACCACGGCATCGGCACCAACCTCGGCGTCTGGTCGGCGTGGCTGCCGATTGTCGCCGCCCGCCATCCGGTGGTGCGTTTCGACCTGCGCGGCTTTGGCGCCTCGCCCGTTCCGCCGCCCGCCCACAAGTGGACGATGGACGAACTCGTCGACGACCTGCTCGAGGTCGTGGCCACGGCGGGCGCGAACAAGGTGCACCTCGTCGGCGAATTGATCGGTGGCACGATCGTGCTCGCCGCCGCGCTCAAGGCGCCCGAGCGTTTCGCGTCGGTCTCGATTTCGAATGCCTCGCATCGCGGCACCGGCATCACCAACATCCAGAACTGGCAGCGCACCTTCGAGACCGGCGGTGGCGCGGCGTGGAATGCCGAGATGATGGCCAACCGGTTCTATCCCGACGCCGCGGATCCGGCGGCGCTGGCCTGGTTCGCCGAAGCGCAAACGAAATCCGATCGCCACGCGGTCCTGGCACTCGGCGTCGCTGCTCGGCGGCATGGATCTGAGCGAAGCGCTGCGCGGCTTCAAGGTGCCGCTGTCGATCACGCTTCCCGACGCGAGCCCCTTCATTTCGCCTGCCCACGGCGCCGAGCTGCGCGCACTCGTGCCGAACTCGCGCTTGCGCATCGTGCCGCGTCGAAGCATGGCCTCCCCTTCAGTCACGCGGCGACCGAGGCGCAAAGTCTCGTCGCATTCCTCGATGAGATCGAGTCCGGCATGGCGTGATGGCCATACCGCAACTGGCGTCTGGCGCTGATTTAGCGTCGTGCAGCATCTCCACGCAATCGCCCGAAAGTCGCAGCCAAAACAGATGACAGCCATTCGCGCCGACACGATCCCCTCCTTCAGTCTCGCAGGCAAGCGCGCCCTGATCACAGGTGCGAGCCGCGGGATCGGTCTCGCCGCGGCACAGGCGCTCGCCGCGTTCGGCGCGCACGTCACGCTCGCCGCGCGTCCGTCCAAGGATCTCGACGCGGCGGTGCCGCGCTGGTCGCCGGCGGGCATGGCGCCGAAGCGCTCGAACTCGACGTCACCGATACATCGCAGGCGCGCGCACTCATCGCCGCGTTCGCGAGCCCTATCGACATCCTGATCAACAACGCCGGCATCAACTATCCCGTGACATTTCTCGATGTCACCGAGGATCAGTACGACGCGATCATGACGCTGAATGTACGCGCGTGCTACTTCATCGCGCAGGCGGTCGCGGCGAAGCTCGTCGCTGCCGGCAAGCCGGGCTCGATCATCAATATCTCATCGCAGATGGGGCACGTCGGCGCCGCGATCCGCACCGTCTACTGCGCCTCGAAGTGGGCCATCGAAGGCCTTACCAAGGCGATGGCCGTCGATCTCGCGCCGCACGGCATCCGCGTCAACACGCTCGGGCCGACGTTCATCGAGACGCCGCTCGCGAGCAAATTCCTCGCCGACGAGGCATTCAAGCGTCAGGTGCTGAGCAAGATCAAGCTCGGCCGCGTCGGCCAGGTCGGCGATCTGACCGGCGCGATCGTGTTCCTCGCATCGGACGCGTCGTCGCTGATGACGGGTTCGTCGATCGTCGTCGACGGCGGTTGGACCGCGGATTGATCCCCCGCGCTAATCCAGCGCCAAAGTCAGCCCGACGGCGAGGCTCTGGACCAGGCACATCGGCGCCACCATCGTGCGCAACGCCGCTTCCGGCATGTCGGGGATTTCGAACGCCACCTCGGCGCCGGCGACGATCGGGCTCAGCAGGCTGTCGGTGACGGCAATGCCCGGTACGCCGCGCGCGAGAAAATCAGGAAACAGCTGCACGGTATCGCGATTGTAGGGCCGGAAGCTGATCGCGATCACGGCATCCTGCGGCGTCGCCGTCAGCACGTGATCGCCGAGTGCACTGCCGAGGCCGTCGAGAAGTACCACGCGCCGGCCCATGCGACGCAGCACGTACGTCAAATGCGCGGCGACGGGAAACGAGCCGCCGAGACCGACCACGTAAATGGTGTGCGCCGCACCCATGATCCCGATCGCGCGCGTGAGGTCGGCTTCGCGCACATATTCCTGCGCGCTCTCGAGCGACACCGCGCCTTCGGAGGCGAACCGCGACAGCAGATCGTGCGGGCTGTTGTCGGAGCGGAAACGGCCGTCGCGGCGCAAGCCGGCGATCCGCTCCTTGTAGCTCGGCGCGGCGCCGGCGACGAGGCGCGAGCGGAAGATCTGCTGCATCTCGGTGAAGCCGCCGTAGCCGATCGCGTGCGCGAAACGCACGATCGCCGAGGGCTGAACCTTGGCCCGCTCTGCGACCTCCGCGACCGTTCCAAGCGCCATGTCCGTCGGATGGTCGAGCGCGAACTCGGCGATCACCTGCAGGCGGTCGGAGAAGCCCGGATATCGGCGCGCGATATCGGCTCGCAGCTCCTCATAGAGGTCACGCTGCGGCCGTTTCGCGTTCGGCGCCATGTTCTTGGCCGGCTTTTTCAACACAGCTCCCGAATTCGTGTGTCGGTTCGTTTATTTCACTTCACATTGCCGATAGAATGATTATTCTATGCCCGAATAAAGAGCCGCCGTCAAACGGGCGAGCGGCCATATCTGCAGAGGAGGAGACGATGACGAAGCGCAGCAAAACTGGGCTCGGCCCATCACGGCGTACGGTCCTCAAGGGCAGCCTGATGACGGCGTCGCTCGCCGGCGCCGGAGCGTTCTACGGCCCGTGGGCCCACAATCGCGCCTACGCGCAAGGCAAGAAGCCGATCAAGCTCGGCCTCACCAACGACGTCGGCGGCCAGTTCGGCAACAGCGGCCAGGACGATCACCGCGCGCATCCGCATGGTCATCGACGAGTGGAACGCCAAGGGTGGCGTGCTCGGCCGCAAGATCGAGTGGGTCACCGCCGATACCGAATCGAGCCCGGCCGCCGGTACCCGCGTCGCCGAGCGCTTCATCACGCGCGAGGACTGCCCGATCCTGATCGGCGCGCTGCACTCGGGCGTCGCCAACGCGATCACGCAGGTCGCCAACAAGCACGGCACCATCTTTCTCAACACGAACTCGTCGGCGCCGAGCGAGGCGGGCGAGAACTGCAGCCGCATCAAGTTCGTGTGGGACGGCAACGGCACCAACTTCACCAAGGCCGCGGTCAAGAACGCCGTGCAGTCGATCGGCAAGAACTGGCTGCTGCTGACCAACGACTACGTCTACGGCCATTCGACCGCGGCGGCGACCAAGAAGCGAGGTCGAGGCGGCCGGCGGCAAGATCATCGACAACCTGCTGGTGCCGCAGAACACGCGCGACTTCACGTCGTATCTGCTCAAGGTCCAGCAGATCAAGCCGCGATGTCGTCGGCACGGCGATGGGCGGTGACGACAACAAGGCGCTGCGCGAGCAGATCGCGCAGCTCAAGCTCGACGAGGCCGGCAAGCCGGCCTGGATCAACAACCAGCAGGACTGGCCGGACGTATGGGGCGCGCCGCAGAGCCTGTTCGGCGTGTTCGGCACGACCTGGTACCACAAGCTCAATCTGCCGGGCGTCCCCGAGTTCGTCAAGAAATGGCAGGACGCCAACAAGGGCGGTCCGATCCCGGTGCCGGGCAACGTGTCGTACAACGGCTACATGGCGACGCAGGAGCTGTTCCGCGCCATCGAGCGCGCCGGCTCGACCAACAACATCGCGATCATCAAGGCGCTGGAAGGCCACAAGATGTCGGCGAAGGATCGGATGCAGCACTTCGACGCCTACATCGATCCCGGTCACGCATCAGGTGCAGCAGACGGTCTATCTGGCGCGCAAGAACCGAAAGCCGGTCGACAACACCGATCACTTCGAGATCCTGAGCTGGGCCGAGCCGAAAGACGTGGTGGACGACGATGCGCGCCGGCGAAGTGCAAGCTCATGCCCTACGAGCAGGTGCCGTCGGTCGACGCATAACGTGCAACGCTGCATCGAGCTAATGACCCAACGGCGCGACGTCCGCCCGAGCCTGACGCAGATACGCGGCTCTCGGCGCCTGTTCCTGCCGGCCTCAAAGCGCAACGCTGAAAGCCTGATCGCCGCGTGTTCGACCTTCTTCCCCATCTGCTCAACGGCCTCGTGCTCGGGCTGCTGCTCGCGCTGATCGCGCTCGGGCTTCATGCTGATCGTCGGGCTGATGGAGCAGATCAACCTCGCGCACGGCTCGCTGTTCGCGCTCGGCGCCTACTTCGCGCTGGTGCTCACCGGCCCGAAGCCGCCGCTGCCTGAATCGCTCGCCGCGGCGTGGCTGCAGTTCCCGCTCGGCGCGCGCTATGCGATGGCGCTCGTCATCGCGCCGTGCCTCGCCGGCATCGTCGGCATTGCCGTCGAGATCTGCATGCGCCGCACCTACGGCAAGGATCCGCTTTACGGCCTGCTGCTGACGTTCGGCGTCGCGCTGGTGCTCGAGGAGGTCATCCGCCTCGCCTGGGGCACGCGCGACCACGTGCTGCCGGTGCCGCAGGCGATGAGCGGCGGGTTCATCTTCGCCGACCTGATCTGGTCGACCTATCGCTTCTATGCGGCCGCGCATGGCGGCGGCGGTGATCGGCATCGTCTGGCTGGTGATCGAGAAGACGCCCTACGGCGCCATGATCAAGGCCGGCGCGCACGACAGCGAGATGGTGCGCGCGCTCGGCATCAACCTGTCGAGGCTCCGCCTCGGCGTGTTCGTGTTCGGCACCATGCTCGCGGCGCTCGCCGGCATCATCATCGCGCCGATCTGGGGCATCCGTCCGCACATGGGCGTCGACGCCGTCGTGCCGGCGTTCCTCATCATCGTGCTCGGCGGCATCGGCAGCTTCTGGGGCGCGGTGCTCGGCGAGCCTGCTCGTCGGGCTCGCCGTCGGCCTTTCCGGCGCCTACGCGTCGGAGTGGTCGCTGCTGTCGATGTACCTGCTGCTGGTCGCCGTCGTGTCGGTCAGGGCGCGCGGCCTGTTCGGCAAGAAGAGCCTGCTGGAGGCCTGAGAGACATCATGACCGGGACACCGAGCACCGCCCGCCTGATCACGCCGACCATGCTCGGCGCGTGGCTCCTGCTCGCCACCGTGCCGCTTGTGGATCAACGCGGTCGGGCTCTATCCCTATATCGGCGTCGAGATCCTGATCTGGTCGATCTATGCGCTCGCCTTCAATCTGGTGCTCGGGACGTCGGGCCTGCCGTCGTTCGGCCACGGCGCCCTACTTCGGCGTCGGCGCCTACGCCTTCGGCCTCACGCAGTTCAATGTCGCCGCAAACCTGTGGGTCTGCCTGCTCGGCGCCGCACTGGCCGGCGCGGCTCGCCGGCCTGATCGTCGGGCTCTTCATCTCGCACCGGCGCGGCATCTACTTCGCGTTGATGACCATCGCCTTCGGCCAGATCTTCTGGACCATCTCCATGAAGTCCCACTCGATCACCGGCGGCGAGGACGGCCTCCTCAATATCCTGCGCCTGCCGGCCAATTTCGGCTTCGTCGCGTTCGACATCACCGAGAACGACAGCCTCTACTATTTCGTCCTCGCGATGTTCGCGGTGGTCGTCGTGCTGCTGTGGCGGCTCGTCAATTCGCCCTATGGGCGCATCCTCGCCGCGATCCGCCAGAGCGAAACCCGCACCGCCCACCTCGGCTACAACGTCTGGCTCTACAAGCTGAGCGTGATCGTCATCTCCGGCGCGTTCTCGGGCTTCGCCGGCGGCCTCTTCGCCATGGCGCAGCGCTCCGCCTTCCCCGACGTGATGAACCTCGCGCAGTCCGGCCTCGTCGTCATGATGACGCTGGTCGGCGGCGGTCTCGTCAGCTTCTGGGGACCGGTGATCGGCGTCATCGTGTTCCTCATCTCCCGCGACGTCATCGGCGCCTGGACCAGCGCCTGGATGCTCTACTTCGGCGCCATGTTCGTGCTGCTGGTGCTGTTCCGGCCGGAGGGCATCGCGGGTTACGTCAAGATTGGTGCTCGAACGCTGGAGGGCGCGCAGCATGCCCTCGTCCGCGCGCTCGGCTCTGCATCGCGGAGCGGGTGATGGCGCTGATCGACGTCGAAGGCGTGCACGTGCGCTTCGGGGACCGGGTGGTCCTCGAAGAGATCAACCTCGCGGTCAACGAGGGTGAGCTGCACGGCATCATGGGGCCGAACGGCGCCGGCAAGACGACCTTCTTCAACACGCTGACCGGCAGCGTCAAGCCGAGCCGCGGCCGCATCCGCCTCGATGGCGAGGACGTCGCCGGCCTGAGCCCGCACGCCATTTCGCGCAAGGGCGTCGCCCGCTCGTTCCAGATCATGACCCTGTTCAACGAGTTCACGGCGCAGGAAAACGTCATGATGGCGCTGCCGGCGTTCCGCGCCCGCGGCTTCGACATGCGCCGCGCCGTCGCCAGCGACGCCGGCCTCGCGCGCGAAGCCGACGAAGTGCTCGCCTCGGTCGGGCTCGACGAAAAGTCGGCGATCTCGGCGAAGCTGCTCTCCTACGGCGAGCGCCGCGCGCTCGAGATCGCGGTGGCGCTGGCGCAGCGCCCGCGCGTCCTGTGCCTCGACGAGCCGACCTCGGGCCTCGGCACCGACGGCACGCTGCGCCTCGCCGAGCTGATCGCGTCGCTCAAAGGCAAGCTCACCATCGTCGCCGTCGAGCACGACATGCGCTTCCTGTTCTCGCTCGCCGATCGCATCTCGGTCATCCATTGGGGCCAGGTCGTCGCGCGCGGCACGCCGCGCGAGCTGCAGCAGAACCCCTGGGTCAAGCGCTCCAACCTCGGGAGCTTCGGATGATCCTCGAGGTCCAGGGCATCGATACGTTCTACGGCGAGACACAGGCGCTCTACGGCGTGTCGCTCGGCGTTGGCCGCGGCGAAGTGCTGGCGCTGCTCGGCGCCAACGGCGCCGGCAAGACGACGGCGATCCGCTCGATCCTCGGCTTGACGCGTCCGCGGCGCGGCACGATCCGCTTCGACGGCCGCGACATCACGCGCACCGCGACGCACGAGATCGCCCGCGGTGGCATCTGCTGGGTGCCGGACGATCGCCGCCTGTGCCCGACGCTGACGGTCGCGAAGAACCTGCGCATCGCGATCAAGTCGACGCCGTTCCGCGCCTGGACGCTCAAGGAGACGTTCGAGATCTTCTCGCCGCTCGAATACCTGATGCATCGCGAAGCGGAAAACCTGTCGGGCGGCGAAATGCAGATGGTGTCGATCGCGCGCGCGCTGCTCGGCTCGCCGGGCCTGGTGCTGTTCGACGAACCGAGCCAGGGCCTCGCGCCGAAGATCGTATCCGACGTGCTGGCGACCGTGCGGCGATTGCAAGACGAGGGCGTCGCCTCGCTCGTCGTCGAGCAGAACGCCGAGATCGCCCTTTCGGTCGCGGACAAGGCGGTCGTGCTCGATCGCGGCACGGTCGCGTGGTCGGGCGATGCCGCGACGCTGCGCGGCGACGCCGCCTTGCGCACGCGGCTGCTGGGAGCCTGACGATGACCGCCACCGCGACCTCGTCCGCTCCGCTGATCGCGCTCGAAGGCCTGCGCAAGGTCTACACGCGCGGCGTCTTCGTGCGGCAGCCGACGTTCAAGCTCGAAGCCGAATTCACGATCGACGGCCCCGGCATTGTCGGCGTCGTCGGCCCCAACGGCGCCGGCAAGACGACGCTGTTCGAGATGATGACCGGGTCGAACGTGCCGACCGGCGGGCGCGTTCTGTCGCCGGCACCGACATCCATCGCGTCAAGTACCGCGAGCGCGACCGCCTCGCGATCCACTATCACCAGTCCTATCAGGTGCGCCATTTCCGCAAGCTCGTGCCGTCGGCGTTTCTCGCGCCGTCGCCGACCGCGCGACCCGTCGTCCATCTCTTCGACGAGCCGCAGTTCAACACCCAGGACGGCTACATCGGCTTCATGCTCGATTTTTTCCGCAAGCTGCGCGCCGAGGGCCGCCTCGTGTTCGTCTGCCTGCACCCGACGGCGACCTATCACCTGGAAATTCTCAACGAGATCGCCGAGCGGTTCCTGCTCGTTGCCGGCGGCACCGTCACGCAGGTGCCGGATTTCCCGACGCTGATCGCCGATCCGCGGATGCGCGCCTACCTCGGCCCCGAGATGACCCGCGCCGCCGAGAGCGCTCAGCTGAGCACGCGCTGAGCAATCCCAGCCCGTTCAGCGCGCGCGGGAAGCCGCTGTAGGGTCCGGTCTGGATCACCGCTTCGATGATCTCCTCGCGCGAGAGCCCGATATTGAGGGCGGAAGCGCCGAATTTCTTGAGCTGGCCCTCGAGGCCGAGCGCGGTGAACGACGCGATCGCGATCAGCATGCGCTGGCGATGATCGAGGCCGGGGCGCCCCCACAACTCGCCGTAGCCGTAGCGGATCGCTGACGGATAGAGCGCGCCGGTGACGGGGTTGTCGGGCGCCGCGTAGCCTTGGCCGGCGCGATCGCCATGCAGCTTCGCCATCACCGCGCGGCCGTTTGCATCGAGCGTCTCGTTGGTATCGTCGCGCGGACCATCCGGCTCGACGCGGATCTTGCGCGCCGCGAACACTTTCTGCGCCGTCCGTGCCGCGGCCTCGGTCGTGACGAAGCCGCCGTACAGTCCCGCCTGCATGAACACTTCGAGGATGGTGCGCGCGGGGAGACCGAGGTCGAGGGCCGATGCGACGTGCGCTTCGAGCGCCGTCTGGTGCCCGCCGAGGCCGAGGGCCGCGAGCGCGCAGAGCATGCGGTCGGGCCGCGCCAGATGCGGTCGGTCCCAGATGCCGCCGAACGCGACCTCCGCCATGAAGGCGTCGAATCCCGGCACCGGTTCGGCCTCGCCACTCCGGCCGAGACCCAATCTCCATCCGCACCGCTTCGCCGCGCTGTCGCAGGTCCTTTCGTCGTCATCTGGGCGTTTCCCCGTTTCGTTGAGACGTCGTGGGCTACGCTACTGCGACGTCGGTCCCAATGCCATGGCGAAGTCGCGGCGTGCGGACCTCAGGTGATCCGGCTTCAAGTGCCGGACGAGCCTGCCAGCGTGCCATGGACGACATCGAGGAACGCCTTGATGATGCGGCTGTGCTGGCGCTCGCGCAGCACGACGACGTGGGCTGCCGTAAAAATCTCGGCGTCCGCGATCCGCACCGCGCGCAGCCT
This sequence comes from uncultured Alphaproteobacteria bacterium, assembly GCA_963775035.1. Lineage (GTDB taxonomy): Bacteria > Pseudomonadota > Alphaproteobacteria > Rhizobiales > Hyphomicrobiaceae. The sequence goes on from CAVZHG010000015.1 coordinate 69,617, forward strand.
CGCATCGGGGATGAACTCGGCTTCCGACACGTAGCCGATGCCGATCCCTCGGATCACGGCCTCGCGGATGGCTTCGCGGCTGCCGATCTCGATGATCGTGCGCAAGGTTGACGCCCTTGGCTTCGGCGGCCGCCTCGAACGCGCGTCGCGTCGTCGAGCCGAGTTCGCGCGCGACGAACGGCTCTCCGTCAAGTTCGGCCATCCGCACGCTGCGCCGCCGCGCCAGCCGATGATCGGCGGACATGAACACGAGCACGGGATGGCGGCGGTAGGGAATGGCGATGAGACGCTCGTCGGGGTCGATGTGCGCGAGCACCGCGACGTCCGATTTGTAGTCGAGCAGGTCATGCTGCACGACCGAGGAGTTGCCGATCGACATGCTGAGCGTGATGCCGGGATGGCGCTGGTTGAAGGCGGCGAGCATCTCGGTGACGTGATAGGGTCCGACCGCGCCGATGCGCAGATGGCCGGTGTGCAGCCCCTTCGCCGCGGAGAGGAACTCGCGCGCTTCCTGCTCCTCGGCAAACAGCCGCTGCGTGATGGCGTGCAGGTCGCGGCCCGACGGGCGTCAGCTCGCTGCGCCGATTGCGCCGATAGAACAGCTCGACGCCGAACTCGGTTTCCAGCGCCTTGATCTGCGCCGTCAGCGTCGGCTGGCTGACATTGAGGAGTGGCGGCGCCGGCGACGAAGCCGCCCGCGCTTGCCACCGCATGAAACGATCTGAGCTGGGTAAGATGCATAGATCGAAGCCTATCGATTGTGCGAGAAAAAATCAATTTGTCGCAAAAGTGTGTGGCTGCCAGGGTAAAGACAGCCCCGGATCGAGCTGCTAAAGGCCGGCCGGCCCAGAGCGGCCGGAGACGGGGATCACCCTTCAGGGGAACGGGCGGAACGCATGTGGGCCTATAGCAATCCGGTCCGGATCGAGTTCGGTGCTGCCGTGGCTGCGCGCCTTCCGGCCCTGATCGGCAAGCCGCCGCTGGGCGCTCGTCACCTACGATCTGCCCGTCTTCCACACGCTCGCCGCCGCGATTGCCGCCGAGGCCGGCGCGCCCGTCGTCACCATCGACAACATCGTCACCAACCCCGACGTCAAGCGACCTCGCGCGATCCTGCGCGCTGTTCGGCGCCGCGTCGGCGAAGCCCGAGGTCATCGTGGCGCTCGGCGGCGGCTCGATCATCGATGCCGCCAAGGTCGTTGCCGCGGCGCAGGGCGATTTTTCCCGCGTTCTCGCGTCGTTGAAGGGCGGCGCGGCGCTCGACGGCGCCACGTTCACGCCGATCATCGCGGTGCCGTCGACGGCGGGCACCGGCAGCGAAGTGACGTCCTGGGCGACGGTCTGGGACCAGGAGAGCGGCAACAAGTATTCGCTCGCCAATCGTGCCCTCTATCCCGAGGTGGCGGTGATCGATCCCGCGATCACCGTCGGCGCCCCGCGCGGCCTGACGCTCGCGACCGGCCTCGACGCCTTGTCACATGCGCTCGAAAGCATCTGGAACGTCAACGCCAACCCGGTCTCGGCCAACTTCGCGGTGGCTGCGGCGCGCGAGATCCTGGATGTGCTGCCGCGGCTGGTCGGCGACCTCGGCAACCTCGATCTGCGCACGCCGGCAGGCGCAGGCGGCAGTCATGGCGGGCCTCGCCTTCTCCAATACGAAAACCGCGCTGGCGCACAATATCTCCTACGACATCACGCTGCGTGCCGGTACGATCCACGGCATCGCGTGCTCGTTTTCGCTGCCGACGGTCATGCGCTGGTCGCAGGGGCATAACGCCACCTGCGACGCCAATCTGCGACGCATCTTCGGCGAGGATCTCGCCGCCGGCGCCGCCAGCCTTGCCGCATTCCTCGAAGGACTTGGGGTCTCGACCGACCCCGCATCCTACGGGTTGTCGGCGCGGGACTGGAAGGCGCTGGTGGTCAAGGCCAGCACAGGGCGAACGCGGACGCAATTTTATAGGGCAGCACGATCTCGCAGCCTGAAGGATGAGACTGCCATGACGAGTTCGCAGCCAGTTGTCGTCAACGGACGAAGCTACAAGAAGCCCTCGGCGCCCACCGTCGTTATCTGCATCGACGGCTCGGAGCCCGGCTACATCGAGAAGGCGATCGAGGCGGGCGTCGCGCCCACCTTCGCGCGTTTCATGAAGACCGGCGCCAACCTCATCGCCGAGTGCGTGATCCCGAGCTTCACCAACCCGAACAACCTCTCGATCATCACCGGCCGGCCGCCGGCCGTGCACGGCATCGCCGGCAACTTCTTCTACGACCAGGCCGCCGGCATCGAAGTGATGATGAACGATCCCAAGTTCATGCGCGCGCCGACGATCCTCGCAGGGTTCCACGACGCCGGCTGCAAGGTCGCGATGGTGACGGCGAAGGACAAGCTGCGGCTGCTGCTGTCGAACGGGCTCGACTATGCGAGCGGTCGCGCCATCGCGTTCTCCTCGGAGCGCGCCGACAAGGCGACCAAGGCCGACAACGGCATCGACAACGTCACCGAGTTCGTCGGCATGGGCGTGCCGGACGTCTATTCCGCCGGGCTGTCGGAGTTCGTCTTCGCGGCCGGCGTCAAGCTGGTCGAGACCTTCCGGCCGGACGTCGATGTATCTCTCGACCACCGACTACATCCAGCACAAGGCCGCGCCGGGCTCGAAGATCGCCAACGACTTCTACGCGATGATCGACGGCTATCTCGCGCGCCTCGACGCGCTCGGCTGCGTCATCGTCGCGACCGCCGACCACGGCATGAACGACAAGCATCTCGCGGATGGTTCGCCCGACGTGCTCTACCTCGAGCCGCTGCTCGAGAGCCTGCTCGGGTCCAGCGGCGCGCGCGTCATCCTGCCGATCACGGACCCCTATGTCGTCCATCACGGCGCGCTCGGCTCGTTCGCGACCGTCTATGTGCCGCCGGGCGCCGACGTCGGCGCGCTGATCGGCAAGCTGCGCGCGACGCCCGGCGTCGAACGCGCGCTGACGCGCGAGGAGGCGTGCGCCGAATTCGAGCTGCCGCCCGATCGGCTCGGCGACATCGTCGTCACCTCCACCCGTCACAAGACGCTCGGCACCTCGGCCGCCAAGCACGATCTCTCCGGATTGACCGAGCCGCTGCGCTCGCACGGCGGGCTCACCGAGCAGCGCGTGCCGATGGTCTCCAACCGCAAGATCAAGCTCACGCCGGGTCATCGCCTGCGCACGTTCGATGTCTTCTCCGTCGCGCTCAACGATACGTATTGAGAGGCCAGATCATGTCCGATCAAGACCAAGATCGCCGCGCCGCAAAGAGACCATGCGCATCGCCGGCAAGCACGTCTCGACCGACGATGTCGTCGAGGTGCGCAACCCCTACGACAACTCGCTCGTCGGCACGGTGCCGATGGCGCGGCCCGAGCATGTGCGCGAGGCCTTCGCCAAGGCCAAGGCGTTCAAGCCGAAGCTGTCGCGCTACGAGCGCCAGCAGATCCTGCTCAAGACCGCCGACCTCCTGTCGTCGCGCCGCGAGCAGTTCGCCAAGCTGATCTCGGCGGAATCGGGCCTGTGCTGGAAGGACGCGATCTACGAGGCGACGCGCGCCTACGACGTCTATTCGTTCGCCGGCCAGCTCTGCATCAAGGATGACGGCGAGCAATTTTCGTGCGACATCTCGCCCAACGGCAAGGCGCGCAAGATTTTCACGACGCGCGTGCCGCTGATGGGCGTCATCTCGGCCATCACGCCCTTCAATCATCCCCTCAACATGGTGAGCCACAAGCTCGCGCCGGCGATCGCCACCAACAATCGCGTGGTGCTGAAGCCGACCGAGCTGACGCCGCTCACCGCGCTGGCGCTCGCCGACGTGCTTTACGAGGCCGGATTGCCGCCGGAGATGCTGTCGGTCGTGACCGGCAATCCCGGCACGATGGGTGACTTCCATGATCACCGATCCCGATTGCGATCTGATCACCTTCACGGGCTCGGTCCGCGTCGGCAAGTATATCGCGGAGAAGGCCGGCTACCGGCGCATCGTCCTCGAACTCGGCGGCAACGATCCGCTGATCGTGATGGAGGATGCCGACCTCGACAAAGCGGCTGAACTCGCGGTGCAGGGCGCGACCAAGAACTCCGGCCAGCGCTGCACCGCGGTCAAACGCATTCTCGTCGTCGAGAGCGTCGCGGATGCTTTCTCGAAGCTGGTCGTCGAAAAGGCCAAGAAGCTCAAGTTCGGCAATCCCGCCGATCCGACGGTCGACATCGGCACCGTCATCCACGAGCGCGCGGCCAAGATGTTCGAAGCCCGCGTCAACGATGCGGTGAAGCAGGGCGCGCAAGTCCTCTACGGCGCCAAGCGCGAGGGCGCGCTGTTCCCGCCGACTGTCGTCGATCGCATCCCCTACATGGCGGAGCTGGTGCACGAGGAGACGTTCGGCCCGGTGATCCCGATCATCCGCGTCCCCAATGACATCGCCGAGGTCATCCGCATCTCGAATTCGACGGCGTATGGTCTCTCGTCGGGCGTGTGCACCAACCGCCTCGACTACATCACGCGCTTCATCGCCGAACTCGATGTCGGCACGGTCAACGTGTGGGAAGTCCCCGGATACCGGATCGAGATGTCGCCGTTCGGCGGCATCAAGGATTCGGGCCTCGGCTACAAGGAAGGCGTGTGGGAAGCCATGAAGAGCTTCACCAACGTGCGCACCTACTCGCTGCCGTGGCAGGCGTGAACGCATCGGCGGCGGCAGGGGACACACGACAACGGAGACGAACGTGAAGCGATGAGCGAGGCCGGCCCCAGTCGCCACAGAAGCGGCAGCAAAAAAGGGCCGGTAACAACTAGAAAATCGACAGTGGAGGAAACCAGGAAATGGAACGTCGGAAATTTCTAGCGGCAATGGGCGCCGCGCTTGACAGTGGGTGCGGTATCTCGCAGCCGCCCCCGCGGTGGCGCAGCAAAAAGAGATCAAGTGGAAGCTGCAGAGCGCGAACCCGACGGGCACGCCGCACCACGTTCTGCTGACCCAGCTTGCGACGAACATCGACAAGATGTCGGCCGGCCGTCTCAAGATCGAGATCATGCCGAGCGGCGCCGTCGTCAACCCCAACGAGATCCTCGACGCCGTCAACAAGGGCCTCGTCGATGCCGGCCAATGGTGGACGCACTACGCGATCGGCAAGAGCCCGGCCGGCGGTCTGTTCAGCGCGCCGCTCGGCGGCTCGGCGAGCGGGCTCGACCAGAACACGCACATCGCCTGGTACATGAAGGGCGGCGGGCGCGATCTCTACATCGAGTACTACACGAAGATGCTGCGCGCCGACGTGATGCCGTTCCTCTACGCGCCCGACGGCCCGGAGGCGCTCGGCTGGTTCAAGAAGCCGATCACCTCGGTGAACGACTTCAAGAATCTGCGCTTCCGCATCTCGTCGGGCCTGCCGAGCCAGGTGCTCAAGGAGCTCGGCGGCGTGCCGATGAACCTCGCGGCGCGCGGAGTTGATCCCGGCAGCCGAGCGCGGCGTGATCGACGGCGTCGAGTGGATCAATCCGGCGAACGATCTCAAGGTCGGCCTGCAGGACGTCTTCAAGTTCTATTCGATCCAGGGCCTGCATCAGGCAATCGACATCGCCGACGTCCTCATCAACGGGAAGAAGTGGCGCGAGCTGCCGCCCGATCTCCAGGCGATCGTCGAGGTCGCGATGACGACGTCGCTCTACGAGGCGCAGATATACTTCATCCACGAGAACGCCAAGGCGCTGCGTGGAACTGCAGGCGAAGGGCGTCACCATGTTCGATGCGCCGGCCGACTACGCGCCGGCGTGGATCGCGGCCTCGAAGAAGGTGCTCGGCGCACTCGAGCAGAAGGATGCGTTCTTCAAGAAGGTGCTCGATTCGCAGCGTGCCTTCGCGAAGGTGGTGGTGCCGTACACGCGGGAGACGTCGAAGCTTTCGACGCTGATCTCAGGCGCGGCCGACATCAAGTAGTCTCGCTGCGTTCGATTTTGCCGGAGGCCGCTGCGGCGGGCTCCGGCGCACCGACCCTGAAACGCGCCTGCCGCGTGCGCCGTCTTGCTGCGCGGTCGCATGTGGCACCGGAGCCCAGCCGCCATGAACGCCACCGACCGTGTAACCCACGTCATCGACCAGATCAGTATCTGGACCGGCAAGGCCGTCGCATGGCTGATTTTCCCGATGTTCGCGGTCCTCGTGTTCGAGGTGCTGATCCGCAAGTTCCATCAGCCGACGATCTGGGCCAACGACGTCGCGACCATGGCCTATGGCGCGCACTTCTCGCTCGCTGCCGCCTACGCGCTGAGCCTGCAGAAGCACATCCGCACCGACTTCCTCACGCAGCACCTTTCGCTGCGCGCCCAGCTCTGGCTCGATATCGTCCAGTATCTCGTCTTCTTCCTGCCGGGCATGGCGATGTTCCTGTGGCTGAGCTGGGAGTTCGCGGAGGAATCCTGGTTCTTCCGGGAAGAGCTCATCACGTCGTGGCGACCGCCGGCCTACTGGTACAAGACCATCATTCCCGTCACCGCCGCGCTCCTGCTGCTGCAGGGATTGGCCGAGGTTCTCAAGTGCTTCCGGGCACTGCAGACGGGCATCGACTACCGCAAGGTCGAGCTGAGCGAAGTCACGTGAGCCGCTTGGATCCAGGTCTTCAACAAACAAGCATCGCAGAGTTCGATCTATGAGCCTCGAAGTCCTCGGCCTCGTCCTCATCGCGGTCCTGTTTCTGGTCATTCTCGCCGGGTTCCCGATCTCGTTCACGTTGTTCTTTCTCGGGATGGCCTTCGGCTACTACGGGCTCGGCGAGCGCGTCTTCTATCTCATGACGTACCAGTACTTCTCCAGCATGATGGAGACGGTGCTCGCGGCGGTGGCGCTCTTCACCTTCATGGGGTACGTGCTCGAAAGCTCGGGGCTGATGGGGCGATTGTTCCACGCCATCCAGCTCGCGTTCGGGCGACGGCACGGCTCGCTCTACATCGCGACCATCTTCACCGCGACGCTGTTTGCCGCCGCGACCGGCATCGTCGGGGCGTCCGTCGCCATCATCGGTCTGATGGCCGGCCCGATCATGCAGAAACGCGGCTACGACACGGCGCTCTCGGCCGGCACCATCACCGCGGGCGGCACGCTCGGCATCCTCATTCCGCCGAGCGTGATGCTGGTCGTCATGGGCCCCTCGTTCCAGGTCTCCATCGCGCGGCTCTACGCAGCAGCGATCCTGCCCGGCTTGCTGCTCTCGTTCCTCTACCTCGCCTACACCTTGGGCCGCACGTGGTTGAAGCCGCAGCTTGGTCCACCCCTGCCGCCCGAGGAGCTCAACGTCAGCTCAGGCTTCATTGTGCGCGAACTCGTCGTCGGTTTCCTGCCGCCGACCTTCCTGATCCTGCTGACGCTCGGTGCGATCATCTCCGGCTGGGCGACGCCGACCGAGGGCGCGGCACTCGGCTGCGCCGGCGCCATCCTGATTTCAGCGTTCAGCGGAAAGCTCACGTTTCTGTCGCTGAAGGATGCCGCCTATCGCACCGCCCAGACGACGTCGATGGTGATGATCCTGCTCGCGGCGTCGACCTTCCTCGGCTCGGTGTTCTCGGCGTTCGGCACGCCCAAGTTCCTCGCCGACACGATCCTGCTGTGGAACATCCCACCGGGCCTGCTGATCGTCAGCATTCTCGCGATCTGCTTCCTGCTCGGATGGCCGCTGGAATGGGTCCCGATCGTCGTCATCATTGTGCCGATATTCCTGCCGCTCCTGCAGGCGTTGCAGATCGACATGATCTGGTTCAGCATTCTGGTCGCCGTAACGCTGCAGACCTGCTGGCTATCGCCACCTGTGGCCCTATCGGCCTACTACTTGAAGGCTGTGGTGCCGTCCTGGGATCTTTGGCTGATCTATCGCGGCATGATGCCGTTCATGCTGCTGCAATGGCTGTGCGTCGTGCTGATCTACTTCTTTCCGGAGATCGCGCTCTACCTGCCCAATCTCTGGTATAAGTAGAGGCGATTCCGGCCCGGGAGCTCGGCAGAATTGGACTGATCGCACAGCCACCGGAGGTGCGAATGGAAGGTAGCGGACTGCTCTTGACGCTCCTGGGCGGCGTGGCGCTTCTCTTGTGGAGCGTGCGCATGGTCCGGACGGGCATGACGCGCGCGTTCGGCGCGTCCCTGCGCCTCGCCATCGCCAAGGCCTGCTCGAACCGCTTCAAGGCATTCGGCAGCGGCGTCGCCGTGACGGGCCTGCTGCAGAGCGCGACCGCGACGGCGCTGCTGCTCGCCTCGTTCGCGAGCCGCAAGCTGGTCACGCTGCCGCTGGCGCTCGCCATCATGCTCGGCGCCGACGTCGGCACCGCGATCGTCGCGCAGGTCTACGCGATCGACATCAAGTGGATCTGGGCGGGGCTCCTGTTCATCGGTCTCATTCTGTTCAACGCCTCCGAGAACGATCAGGTGCGTGGGACCGGACGCGTTCTCATCGGTTTCGGCCTGATGCTGCTCGGCCTGACGGTCATCGGGCAGGTTGCCGCCCAGATGCGCGACAGCCCCACCCTGCACCTCGTCCTCTCCTCGCTCGGCACCGAAAAGGTGCCGGTGCTGGCCGTTCTTGTCGCCGCCGCCATGACCTGGCTCGCCCATTCGAGCCTCGCCATGGTTCTCTTCGTTGCGTCGCTCGCCGGTGGCGGCGTGATCGACGGCCGGTTGGCTGTCGCCCTGGTGCTCGGCGCCAATCTCGGCGGTGCGATCGTGCCGTACGTGACGCTGTCGGCTTCGGCGGTCGCGGCGCGCCGCGTCGTGCTCGGTAATCTGCTCGTCAGGGCTGCCGGTGTCGTCGTGGCCATTCCCTTTGTCGCCTGGCTGGCCGAAGCGATGGCGCGGATCACGGTCGATCCGTCGTGGCTCGCCGTCAATTTCCACCTCGCATTCAATCTCGCGCTCGCCGTGGTCGCGATGCCGGTACTCGGCACCGTCGCGACGCTCGCGACGCGGCTGCTGCCGGAGCCGGCGGCTGGCCCCGATCGCACGACGCCGCGCCATCTCGATCCGAGCGTTCTCGACACGCCCTCCGAGGCGCTGGCCTGCGCGATGCGCGAAACGCTGGTCATGGGCGACATGGTCCTCGACATGCTGCGGAAGGCTCTGCTGGCGATCCAGGGCTCCGACATCAAGGCGGTGCGCGACGTCGAGCGGGCCGACAACGACGTCGACGCGCTGCACGAGGCGATCAAGCTCTACCTGATCCGGGCTTCGAAGGCCGACATGGGGCAGGACGACAGCCGCCGCTATGTGGAGATCCTGACCTTCACCACCAACCTCGAGCACATCGGCGACATCATCGACAAGAACCTGATGGAGCTCGCGGCAAAGAAGATCAAGAAGCGCTACGCGTTCTCGCCCGAGGGCGCGGCCGAGCTCAGGGCGTTCCATGGGCACGTCGTCGACCACATGCGGCTGGCGCTCAATGTGTTCGCCACCCGCGACGTCGCGCTGGCGCGCCGGCTGCTGCAGGAGAAGACAAAGGTTCGGACCGCCGAGTTCGAGGCCACCGACCGGCATTTCTCCCGCCTCAAGCAGGGGCGCGCCCAGTCCATCGAGACGAGTTCCATCCATCTCGACATCATCCGCGATCTCAAGCGCATCAACTCGCACCTGACGTCCGTCGCCTATCCGATCCTCGAAAGTGTCGGCGAGCTTGCGCAGTCGCGGCTGCGGGAGGTGCCGGCCGCGCCGGCGGCGCTGCGGCTGTCGCACCAGGATGATGTGGCGCCCGACGCCAGTGCGGCAAAAGGCTGAGCGCCGGCGCGCAAATCGACCTATTGAGATTGCCGTTGGCCGGGCTAATCACGCTAGCGAGCGGCGGCCGGAGCGGTATGAGCAGGCGGTCGATCCGGGCTTCGCGTTGGACAACGATCCATTCATGTGCCGTTCAGCCGAATAGGCAGAATAAGCCGCCGCTGCAATCCTTGCAGCAAACCAAAGGACTAATCCCATGCGCAAGCTACTCGCTATCACGATGATGGTTGGTGCCCTCTCGACCGGTGCCGCGATGGCGCAGACGGGCGCCCCCGCAGCCGCGCCTGCCGCCACCGGCGAAAAAGGCCGCAGCTCCGGCCAAGAAGGCGCAGGCTCCCCGCACCGCGGAATCGCTCGCCTGCTCGAAGGAAGCGGACGCGCAGAAACTGAAGGGCAAGCCGCGCAAGGCGTTCCGCGCCAAGTGCCTGAAGGCGGCAAAGGCGAAGGCCAAGGCCGCCACGAAGTCTTGAGGTTTTCTGGGTTGGACGATCTACCGCGGGCACCTTCGGGCGCCCGCTTTTCTTTGCGGCATCGTCAGGTCGAGATGACTTGCGATCCCACCAGCTCGGGGGGTGATTGCGAGAATTGCACAATTGAGCTGTGTGGAAGCACGGTCAGGTTTTCGTTCTCGATGAAGAAGCCTTGATCGACAACGGCCTGTCGGATGATCGACGGACGCAAGTCAGAGAATCCTGTGTTCGCCGCAGCTTGCGGTTTCGTTTTGTCGGAGTACTGGATCACGGCACGGCCGCCTGGCTTTAAGACACGCGAAATCTCCGCGAGGTACGCAACGACGAGCGGCAGGTCGAGATGCACGAACACTCCAAATGAAAAGACGAAATCGATCGATTGATCAGCGATTCCGGGAAAATTGGTGCCAGAGTTCCTGACCGCGATGATGTTCGGCTTAGCGAAGTTCTTGGCGAGCTCATCCAGAAGCTCTTGATGATAGTCGACGGCATAAAGCGTCTTGAAGCCGAGAAGGTATCTCGTCCATCGTCCGCCGCCTGGTCCAATTTCGATGCACGTCTGATCAGGATCGACGAACTTGAGGCAGTAGTTATCGCGCACCCACCGCAGATGTGGGGCAGTTTCCGGGTCGCCCCAATGGAGCCCATAGATCGGGCTCTTTCCCCGACCATTGTCGAGCATTGTCACGTGGAGGCGTGTGTCGAGATCTGGCATCAGGCCCTATCGGCTTAGTCGGGGAGCCATGTCAATGCATCAGTTCCGCGATCCGCGCGGGACGGGCGGGCTGAACAAGAAATGCATGACGGCTAGCGAACGACGCATTCCGAGATGGGATCCGCGCACCAATTGACTAGGCTCAGGCCGGCCAACCACAATGAGAACGGACCCTTCGGGCTTCGAGTTGGCGTGCCGACGAACTCCGGGGTCCCGTTGCTCCCAAGCTATTGATCTCAAACTGTGGAAAATTTCAAATCCGCACGCTGAAGATACTCGTCGCCCTCTAACATATCAAGCTTCAAACAGGGGCGGGGTGGCGCATGGCACTGGGATTGGATCCGCATCTGCGGTTGGTTGGCGGCAATAGCGCGCTGAACCACATGAAACGGGTGAGCAGTGAGGCGCGATGGCCACCCCTCAAGGTCGTCGCGTCCGACGGCGTGCTTGTGGGGAGCTTTCGCGAACCCGAGACATGCACGTGCCCGCCGAGTTCGAAGCGCACGATGTGGAAGCGGGTAGCCGCTCTCAGCGGGGTCTTCATCGCCGGCATCAGCTACGGCGCGCATCTTTTCACAGCCGACTGACTGCGTGAGAATTTCGGGACATCGTCCCGCTCTGTGTTGAACCGAGGTGCAGATCCCGCATCGGACGCCCGCACGATCTGTTGATAGATCGATGTTTCAATTCTGCCTGCGTTTCATCTCTACCGCGCGATTCCAGCATAACGGAGAGCAGGCTTCATTGCTGGAGAAGTCCCCGATTGATCCATGTCAACGAGCTGCAATCTCTCCCGGGCAAGTATTGAACTTGCCACAGCCGCGGTGTCGGCGCACGTTGCGGCTGCTCGCTTGAAATGGGACCAGTGGCATGAATATCGTCAGTCGTTCGCCGGCCAAACGCGGCAGGTCTCCACTCGCTGTCATCGCGGCATCGACGGCTATGGCGCTTGCTATGCTCGCGTCACCAGCGATCTCCGCAGAACTCGGTGACATCCGGCGCGGCCAAGCCCACGCCGAGAAGGTATGTGCAGGATGCCACGCGATTGGACCCAACGAGACGGCGTCGCCGCGCGCCGATGCTACGCCTTTCGGTGTCATGTCGCGCGTGGCTGGGATAAACGAGCGGGCGCTCACGGTGTTCCTTCAGACGCCGCATTCCGAAATGCCCAACCTGATCATTGTGGGTCAGGAACGCGACGATCTGATCGCCTACATCCTCAGCCTTCGGGGCCGGCCGTAGAGGGTCGATGCCCCCGCGACCAGTCGACGGACAACGACGACACAGAATGCGAGGAAGGAAATCCATGCGATCGCGAAATCGCCGCGCGGCATTTGCATTGGCCGTTGTGTGGATGGCCTCTCTCTCGGATGCCGCGCTTGCGCAAGGCTCAACTGGCCTCGATCGCGGGCGCGCATTCGTCCAAGGAAAATGCGGCGGGTGTCACGCCGTATCGCGAACGGATCTCAGCCGGCACCCGACGGCGCCCCCATTCCGGACGCTCGGCCAGAGATACCCAATCGAGCATCTCGCAGAAGCTCTCGCCGAGGGCATCATGGTCGCTCATTCGACCATGCCCGTCTTCAAGTTGAGACCCGAGGAAGTCGGCGACGTGCTCGACTACATCTCGAGCTTGCAGAAGCCCGCTCCAGGCAAATGACCCTGGGGCGACGGAACGGCGCTCCGCGCCATGGGCACGTGTACCCGGGGCGCGGCGCGCTGGGATAGCAAGCTAGACCCATCCCGCGCTCGTTGTCGGCATACCGATCCTGAGGTGATCATCCATCCTGGTGATGCCCGAGGTGCCCTCGATGAGCACCTGGAGTGCATTGCGCTGGTCGTTAGAGGGCACCACGCCCCACGCTTCGACGACGCCGTCCTTGACCGTGATATTCACATAGCCGCTGTTGAGCCACGATTGCTTGCGGATCTGCTCCATGATCTTGCGTTGCAGAGTGGCGTCGTCGGACTTTTCGGCAGGTGCGCCGACACTTATGCGACTGAGCGCGCCCACGAGATCGCTCCGCGAGATGATTCCCACCAGGGCACCATCGCGAACGACAGGAACTCGCTTCAGCTTGTTCGTCTCAAGGACGTCCGCCACTTTGCCCAAGCTGGCATCTTCGCGCACCGAGACTACATGGCGGGACATTACTTCGTGCACCTTCAGGCCGTGGCTCTTGGCGTACTGCCGGGCCATCTCATCGGGATCCGCGAAGAAAGTCGCAAACCAGGACTCCTTCTTTTCCGTTCCCGTTTCGACGCGGTGGAGCAGATCACTGGCCGTCAAAATGCCGACCAGACGGCCTTCAGCTACCACCGGAAGGCCGCTGACCCGCTTGCCGGTCATGAGACCTGCGGCCTCGCGCACGCTGGCCTCCGGTGCCACCGTCGCAACGTCTCGCGTCATGATATCCTTGGCTTCCATGGCACATCCTCTTAACTCAAGAACCTGTGTTAGTTGGAAGCGTGCGATACAATTCTGCATTGACTTGCATCAAGAGCGCATCTCCTTGATCGCGGTCAAGGACGGGCGCTCTAGCAAGCGAGAGGCTTCCCGGAAAGCGATGCCGATGGAGGATGGGACGAAAAAGGCGCTGGGCGCCGCAGTACCTCGTTCATGACCGAACGAATGGATGGAGTGATAATATGAAGCGCGAACGAACCTGGATTGTGATCGCGGATGGCCGCCAAGCCAAAGTCCTCGAGAAGTCACGGGCCTCACTCCGAATTGGTTGCCGTCGACGACATGGTCTTTTCCATGGAACTCCCCGCCGATCGGGACATTCAGCGTGACCGGCCGGGCCGTAGCTTTAAATCATCGGGCCCCACGCGTCATGCGATGGAGAGCCGGACCAGTCCGCACAGGGAGCTGAAGCGAGAGCTTGCCGGTCAAGTGGCCGACAAACTGGATCACGGCCTTCGAGACGGAAGGTTCGATCGAGTTGCACTCGTTGCGCCGCCGACTGTGCTCGGCGATCTGCGAGACGCCCTTTCGGCACCGCTACGTGCAAAGGTCGTCGCCGAAGTCGCAAAGGATCTTGTGAAGATACCGCACAACGACCTGCCGGCTCGCCTGGAGATGATCTGGAACACCCAAGGCAAGGATTGACCCGATCCAAATTTCAGGCGCCGGGAGAGCAGACTAGGTTCTATGCGCCGAAATCCGGGGATCGCCACGCCCGGCGGGACTTCGGCGGCATCAGGCGTATCCGAGCCAGCGCCAATAGGTGGCGCCGAGCAGCATGACCAGTGCGAGTGCGATCACAGTCAATACGAGACCGGTGCGGACGAAGTCCTTGGCCTCGAAGGTTTCGGTGCCGTAGGCGACCATGTTCTGCGGTGCGTTCACCACCAGGATGAATCCAAAGCTGACGACGAACTGCAGGAGCATGGTCATGCCGACCATGTTGATCCCCGGCGTTGCTACATGCTGCAGGACCGCGATGATGATCGGGATCATCGCCGACGCGAGTGCGGTCGCGCTGGCGAAGCCGAGGTGGATGACAACGAGGAACAGGCTCATCACGCCGAGGATGAACAAGGCACTCGCATTCTTAAGTCCGAAGTAGGTTACGACCAAGTTGGCGAGCCAGACGGCACCACCTGTCTGAAGCAGCGCCGTTCCAAGACTGATGCCGATGCCGAAGAGCACGACCGTGCCCCAGGGAATCTTCGGCTGTGCTTCCTTCCAGGTCATGATTCCGATGCCAGGCAGGAACATGAGCGCGACGGCGGCGATCGTCGTCGACGAGGTATCGAAGCGATGCAGCACGCTTTCAGTGGCCCAGAATCCCAGTAGCGTCAGCGAGATCGCGAGCAGCTTCTTCTCGGACGACTTCATCGGCCCCAGATCTGCGAGCGACTTGCGGATCGCTTCCCGGCCACCCGTAACCTCCTTGACCTCCGGTGGCATCATGCGCGTCATCACGAAATAGAGCGCAACGGTCATGATGAGTGAGAATGGTGCGGCGGCGATGAACCATTCCAGCCATGTGATGGTCTTGTTCAGTGTCTTCTCGATGAAGCCCACGGCGACCATGTTCTGTGCCGCCGCGGTCTTGATGCCGACATTCCAGATGCTGGCCGTTTGCGTGGTCGTGATCATCAGCATGCCGGCGAAGGCGCCCTTCTTGTTGACGCCGAAGGCGGCAATGATGCCGAGCGTGATCGGCACGAGACAGGCCACGCGCGCGGTCGTCGAAGGCACCAGGAATGCCATGACGAAGCCGACCAGGATCGCTCCGACCACGACCTGGCGGGTGTCCGTTCCGACCCGGGAGAGGATGGCGAGGGCGATACGCTTGTCGAGGCCGGTGGCCGTCATGGCGGCGGCGAGAAACAGGGCCGACGCGACCAGCGCCAAGGCCGTGTTGGAAAAGCCGCTGAAGGCAAGCCCGAGTCCTGCGCTCGTTCCCATCAGCGCTGCCGGATTGGTGGCGCTTGGCGATGTGCCGAGCAGGAAAGCCATCAGTGCGGCGATGACTACTGCCGACACCGCGTAGTCGAGCGTCTCCGTCATCCAGACGATGACCGCAAAGGCGAGCACGGCCAGCATCCGCTGGCCTGCGATCGACAGGCCTTCCGGGGTCGGCAAAAGGATGACAATGATCAGCGCCGCGACGGCAAGCAGAAGGCCCCAGTTGGAACGGAGCCAGGTTGGTTCATCGGCGTGGCGGGGAATTGGTGCGCCAGCGGATGCAGAGTCTGCGGCGGACATGGCTTCCTCCACTGTTGAATTGCCATATCTTGGGAGGAGGTCGTCGCAGCGCCTTGAGGAAGATCAATTCGCGGAGCCAACTCGGGCCAGTGATCCAAGAAAAGGTCACCCAAAAAAGGAATAGAGGTTCGGGTCCAGCTACATGGAGCCGGAGGCCACTGTCACATCGAGCGCGAATTCCGCGACGACCGCGGCGTGGTATGAGCCCAGCAACTGATCTCCCTTGGCATAGCCCACGACCTCGTCGCCGAGCGCCTCATTATGGACTTCGATCGCGCGGAACTGCCCATACAGAGCGCGGCTCGCAAGGATATGATCCAGCATCTGCGGGCGGCCATGGTGCAGAACACTCCAGCGCCGATCGGCTGAGATCGCACGATCGAGGACAATGAGCGTCTTTGCGCTGAGCGAGCCGTTGCCCGTATCTTCCTCCGCGCCGACCGCAATCTTCATCGGCGTCTCGTGGTCCTCGGCATTGAAATCGCCGGCAACGGCGACCAGCCGGTGCGAATCCTGCGCGAGCAGCTCGTCCATGAGCAATCGCAGCTCAAGAGCTTGGGCGTCACGTCGGACGGCAGATAGGAAATACCCTTCGGCCCATCCTGAAATGCTCTTCCAGACGAAGGGCGCAGCTTTCTGTCCTCTGATGGCTGCAGCGAGAGGGGCACGCAAGTGAAGATTGACGACGATCAAGCGGCGGCCGTTTCCCAGGTCGAGTTCGACAATCAGGA
>CAVZHG010000016.1:0-33346 GCA_963775035.1 uncultured Alphaproteobacteria bacterium
CGGCGAGGAGGATGATCGGCTGGCCGTCGCCCGGCACCTGGATCGACCCCGGCGCGATGCCGTCCGAGACGATATTGAAACCCTTGGCGTGCGCGAGGATCGGCCCTTCGAGCCGCATCCCCATGCGGTCGGCGGCGCGCGTGACGAGGTAGGGCTCGCGGAGGAATGTCGCCAGCGCCTCGGCCGTAAAATAGTCGTCCTGCGGGCCGAGCACGACGCGGATACGCGGCGGCACCGCGAGATCGAGATCGGGCAAGTCCCAGTTCCGGGCGCTCGTCGACCTCGTCCGCGAACGATCGGCAGCAGATCGCCATTGGCGAGGACGCGGCCGTCGAACCCGCCGATCCGCGCGCGGGCATAGGTCGAGAGGCTGCCCATCACCGGCGCGAGCTCGATGCCGCCTTCGATCGCCAGCGTGCACGAGATCACATTCTTGCCGATGATCGCCCGCAGCCGTGCGCCATGGGCGAGGCGCACGCTCTGCGCGCCGGCGATGCGGCGCGTCACGCCTTCCTCGGTCACTTCGAGTTCCGCGCCGAGCCCGACGCACGCAACGCGCACGCTCTCCGCGACGACCTCCAACGTCGCTCCCATGTAGAGCATGTCGAGCACGGCGATCGCCGGCGGATTGCCGACGATGGTATTCGCCGCGGCCATCGCGACCCGGTCGAGCGCGCCCGCGGTCGGAATGCCGAAACGCTGGCCACCGAAGCGGCCAGCATCCTGGACCGACGTGCCGAGCCCGGCCGAAATGACCCGCAGATGCCCGCTCATGGATCGGCCCTGAGCGTGTCGACGTCGAACACGCCTTCCTCGCTGGCGGCCTGCATGTCGTCATAGACGTCGCGGGCGACGGGCACGAACCGCACGGTATCGCCGGGCGCGAGCAGAACCGGATTTTGCCGCCGCGGATCGTACAGCGGCACGGCGGTGCGGCCGATGATGTGCCATCCGCCGGGGCTCTCCAGCGGATAGATGCAGGTCTGATTGGTCGCGATCGCGACCGAGCCGGCAGGAACCTTGATGCGCGGGCTGGTCCGCCGCGGCAGTTCGAGAGCAGGCGGGGAGATCGCCGAGGTATGGGCAGCCCCGGCAGGAAGCCGATGACGTAGACGAGATGCTCGACGGCGTGTGCAGCGACACGACCTCGGCGCGGCTGAGCCCGCGCGCGCGGGCGACATCGTCGAGATCGGGTGCGAGGTCGCCGCCTTCGTAGCAGGTCGGAAAGAACCAGCGGTGGCCGCCCATCGCTTCCGCTTCGAGGCCGTCGATGAGCGGCGCCAGGCGGGCTTGGAGTTCGCGCGCGCGCACCACCAGCGGATCGTAGTGGATCAGCAGCGAGCGGAACGTCGGCACGGCTTCGACGACGCCGGCGATGTCGGCTTCCGTCAGTCGCCTGAGCAGGTTCAGCACCAGCGCCGACAGGTGGCGATCCATGCGGTCGCCGAACTCGACGACCAGCGCGGTATCGCCGCTCGCAAGGAATCGAGGCGCGGTCGCTGGGACTGCCGTCTGCCATGACACTTCGCTCCTCGGATCGCGACCCGGCGCCTCGATGCGCGAGCGCGGCTTGGCGGACATGCTTGCGACTGCTACCACTCCAGCAGGATCCGGGCGAGACTGCGCCGGATCCAGCCGGGTTAGAGATGTACCGGACCGAGGGCTCGTCGACGCCCTCATCCGACACTGCGAGGAAACGAATATGGCCGCCAAAGTCAACCTCAATGCCGATATCGCGGAAGGCTGGGGCGCGTACGACATCGGCAACGACGCCGCGATGATGGACATCGTCAAGTCGGCGAACGTCGCCTGCGGGATGCATGCCGGCGACGCCAACACCATGCACCGGCTCGTCATGCTGGCGCGCGAGCGCGGCGTGAGCATCGGCGCCCATCCCGGCTTCAACGATCTGTGGGGCTTCGGCCGTCGCCAGATCCGCATGTCGGCGACGGAGCTCGAATACCTCGTCGCCTATCAGATCGGGGCGCTGCAGGCGATGGCGGCCTACGGCGGTTTGAAGGTAACGCACCTGAAACCGCACGGCGCGCTGAGCAACATGGCCTGCGTCGAGCCCGACTACGCGATGGCGATCGCGCGCGCGATCCAGACGGTCGACCGCGACATCATCTTTGTCGTCCTGTTCGGGTCCGAAATGGAGAAGGCGGCGCAGAAGCTCGAGTTGCGTATCGCACGGGAAGGGTTCTGCGATCGCGTCTATGCCGACGATGGGCAGCTCGCGTCGCGCGCGCTTCCCGGCACCGTGCTCAAGGATCCGGTCGAAGGCGACCGCGCAGGCCGTCCGCTTCGTGCGCGACGGCGAGGTCGTCTCGATATCGGGAAAGGTCATCAAGGCGCGCATCGATACGCTGTGCGTTCACGGCGACGAGGCGACGGGCGTCGCGGTCGCGCGCGGCTGTGCGCAGCGGCCTCGAGGCGGCGGGCATCGAGATCGTGCCGCTTGCCGGAAATGGACCTCGCCCGCTGAGCGCTCAGCGTCGACCGAAAGCGACCAACCAGGAGCCCAACCATGCGCACCGCTGCCCTCTATGTCGGCTTGTTCGGCATCCTGCTGATCGTTCTTTCCTTGCGAGTCTCGTTCGTGCGCCGCGATGCCCGCGTCGCGCTTGGCGACGGCGACAACGAAATGCTGCGCCGCCGCATCCGCGCGCATGGCAACTTCGTCGAGTTCGTGCCGATCGCGCTGCTGCTGCTCGCGCTCGCCGAGCACACCGGCCTGGGCTCGCTGTTCATCCACCTCTTCGGCATCGTGCTGCTCGCCGGCGCGCATCTCGCACGCCTACGGCATCTGCCAGGCCAAGGAGGTTTTCATCTTCCGCATGGTCGGCACGCTGGCGACGCTCACCGTCATCGGCATTCTGTCGCTGTATTGCATCTGGGCGGCGCTGATAGGCCCGACCGCGCTCTCAGTCGATCGGCGCCACGGAGGGCGCCCAACAAGCAGGAAGACCGACAATGCCCTATTCGACGTTCCGCCCGGAACTGATGGGCAGCGCCACCCTCACGCCGAGCGGCCGCATCGAAGCGGGCTCCTACCAGTCCTTCACGCTCGTCTATACGGCCGGCGCGTTCGGCATCGACGATACCGGCAGCATCAAGATCGCCTTCCGCTTCGCGACCGATTTCGGCCCCGTCCAGTTCGACGATCCCAAAGCGCCCGGCTACACGACGCTCGAAGCGTCCAATGGCGCGACGCTCGAAGCGCGCTGGGAATTCAAGCGCAACATCCGCCCGTGGAGCCGCTCGCTCTACATCGGCGTGATGAAGCATTTCCTCAAACCCGGCGACACGATCACGGTCCGCTTCGGCGACACGCGGCAAGGCTCGCCCGGCGTGCGCGTGCAGACCTATTGCGAGAAGATTTTCGAGTTCCACGTGCTGGTCGATGCGATCGCGACCTACGACTACGTGGCGCTGCCGCAGAACCCGGCGATCGAGATCGTGCCGGGACCGGGGATCACGTGGCACGCGCTCCTGCCGACGATCGTGCGCGCGGGGGCGCCGTTCCGCTTCGGCATCAAGGTCGACGACAACTGGGGCAATCCGTCGGATCGGGTCGCCCGGACGGTGCATCTGAAGCCGAGCCGCGCGATCGGCGGGCTGCCGGAGACCGTCGAGCTGCGCGACGGCACGTTCGGCGCGACGCTCGACGGACTGACGGTGTCCGACGCCGGGCGATCTCACGATCGACGTCGTCGGCAGGACGACGGCGCACTGCTCGCGCGCAGCAATCCGCTGCGCATCGTCGACGCTGCGGCGACCGACGTCCACTTCTGGGCCGACACGCACGGCCAATCCGACGAGACGCTCGGCACCAATCCGGCGCGCGACTATTTCCTGTTCGGCCGCGACCGCGCCCACCTCGACGTGATGAGCCACCAGGGCAACGATTTCCAGATCACCGGGCAAGTTCTGGCGCGACCTCAACGCGCTCTCCGCCGAACTCGACGAGCCCGGCCGCTTCGTGTGCATCCCCGGCTACGAGTGGAGCGCCAACACCGCCGTCGGCGGCGACCGCAACGTGATGTACCGGCGCGAGGGCGAAACCATCCACCGCTCGAGCCACGCCCAGATCACCGAAGGCGGCGACATGGCCGACGAGGGCGCCGACGCCCACGACGCCGCGGCGCTGTTTGAAAAGCTCGCCGGCAAGGATTGCGTCGTCATGGCCCACGTCGGCGGCCGCTATGCCGACATCAAGTACGCCCACGACGGCACGCTCGAGACCGCGGTCGAAGTGCATTCCGCCTGGGGCACGTTCGAGTGGATCCTGTGGGACGCCTTCGAGAAGGGCTATCGCGTCGGCGTCGTGTGCAATTCGGACGGCCACAAGGGGCGGCCCGGCGCGTGCTATCCCGGCGCCTCGTTCTTCGGCTCGCAGGGCGGGCTCACCTGCTTCATCGCGCCGCGCCTCGATCGCGACGCCATCTTCGAGGCGATGCGCCGGCGCCATCACTACGGCACCACCGGCAACCGGATGCTGCTGTCGGTCGAGGCCGCAAGCAGCAGCAATGCGACCGTCTTCGCGCGCGATCCCGCCCTCTTCGAGCAGGCCGGCGACCGAGGCGACGCGCCGCGTCATCATGGGCGACATCGCGCGCGTGGCCGATGACGACATCGAGTTGCATATCGAGGTCGCGGGTTCGGCGCCGATCGAGCGGCTCGACATCTTCAATGGCCCCGACCTGATCGAGACCGTCCGCACCTATGACGCCAAGGACCTCGCCGGCCGCGTCCGTCTCGTCTACACGGGCGCTGAATACCGCGGCCGGGCGCGCACCACCGTCTGGGACGGCAGCCTCGCGCTCGGCGGCACGACGCTGACGGACGCCCGCATGTTCAATAACTGGAACCTCGATCGCGGCATCCGCAGCCGGACAGCGGACGGGCTCGCCTGGAAGGCCGTGACAACCGGCAACTTCGGCGGCATCGACCTGTGGCTCGCCAACGGCGACGCCGGCACCATCAGCTTCGAGACGCCGCACTGCCGCGGCGAGCGCGAGATCGCCGCCCTCGGCGTCGAGCCCGCACGTCTTTTCCGCCGGCGGGCTCGATCGCGCCGTGATGCTGATGCGCTTGCCCCCCACGATGAGCGAAACGCGGATGCGCCTCACGCGCCGCATCGCGGTTCCCAAAGGTCGCGACACACGGCTCTTCGTCCGCGTCACCCAGGAGGACGGCCACCGCGCCTGGTCGAGCCCGATGTATCTATTCAGGTAGCTTCTTCGCCGCGGTCGCGTACGGCTCGCTGCGCGTGTCCGCGGTCGCACCGAAGGCGCGCCTCTGGCGCAGGCTGTACGCGACCGCGGCAAACTAAGAAGCCAGCGCGCAACTGCCGTGGATCTCCGATTCCATGCGGTTGAGCAGCGTGATCAGGCAATCCCAGTCGATCGGCTTCGCCAGATGATCGTTCATGCCGGCTTCGAGGCAGCGTTGGCGGTCGCCATCCATCACGCTCGCGGTCAGACCGATGATCGGCAGTGCCCGACCGGCCTCCGTCTGGCGCAGGATCTGCGTCGCTTCGAGCCCGTCCATCGACGGCATGTTCACATCCATCAGCACGACGTCATAGGATTTCTGGCCGACCAGCTCGATGACCTTGTGGCCGTTGTGCGCGACGTCGATGGTGTAGCCCGCCCCGCGCAGGATCGCCTTGGCGACGCGCTGATTGGGTTCGTTGTCCTCGGCGAGCAGCACCTTCAGGTTGCGTTGCGTACCCGACGTTGCGGCCGTTGAAGGACGGATCTCCTGGACCGGCGCGCGCCGGCGCAAGCGATTGCAGATGCGCTCGAACGAGTGCTGCCCGAAGGGCCGCGACAGGAGCAGGTCCGCGTCGAGATCGAGCCCGCCCAGCGCCGAAACCGAGTCGGTGACGATAAAGAAGGGAGCTTGCTGGGCAGACGCTGTTGCCGGCGACAAGCCGGACGATCTCGTCCCTGCTCGATTGCTCTGCACTGCAGTCGACGACGATGCAGGTGGATTTGATCGGTCCGAGCCGATGCAAGCGCGTTGGGGCCGCAGGGCAGCACTTCGATTGTTCCGCCGGCGGTGCGCACGTAGCCGCGGAGCACATCGGCCAGCGGTCCGTCGCGTCCGAGCAGCGCGATGCGCCAGCCCGTGAGCTGCCGCGACCGCGGCAGGGCGGCGACCTCGGCATCGCGTGCCGGCCGTCTCCATCGGCAGCAACACGACGAAGGTGCTGCCGATGCCGGGCTTGCTGTCGCACTCGATCCTTCCGCCCATCAAGGAGACGAACTCGCGGCACAGCGCCAGCCCGAGGCCGGTGCCGCCGTGGGTGCGCGACGTCGAGGCGTCGACCTGCGAGAACCGCTTGAACAGTCGCTCGCGCTTGTCATCGGGAATGCCGATGCCGGTATCGGTGACCTTGATGCGCAGGAAGCGTTCGCCCTCGCCGCGGACCTGGTCGATCCACAGCGACACGCCACCTTCGCTCGGTGAACTTGATCGCGTTGCCGATCAGATTGGTGATGAGCTGGCGCACGCGCAGCGGGATCGCCCCGGGTTGTAGCGGGGAGCGTCGGGTCGACAAAGGTCGCAAGGTCGATCGATTTGGCGCGCGCCGTCGGCGCAAGCAGCGTCGTCACCTCGTGAGCGAGATCGCCGATCGCGTACTCGACGCTTTCGATACCCATATGGCCGGCCTCGATCTTCGACAGATCGAGCACGTCGTTGATGATACCGAGCAAGGCTTCGCCGGAGCTGCGGATGGTGTCGAGGTAGCCGCTCTGCTCGCCGTCAAGCGACGTCCCGGCAAGCACGCGCGCCATGCCGAGCACGCCATTCATGGGCGTGCGCAGCTCGTGGCTCATGGTCGCGAGGAAGTTGGATTTGGCCATGTTGGCGGCTTCCGCCTCGACGACCGACTTGCGCAGCATCTCCTCGGCGTGCATCCGATGGGTAATGTCGTGGAAGACGATGACCTGGCCATCGCCGGGCACGATGCCGACGCGCGCTTCGAAAACTCTTGTCCGGACCCCGTCGAGAAATGATCGGGCAGGCGGCCGTCGCTGTGGATCCGGCCGAGCCCTTCGAGGACGTCCTGCGACGAGATCGGACGCGGTGCCTCGGGATCGATCGCGAGGGCGCGCAGCGCCTGCTTGTTCCACAGGATCGGAAGTGCCGGCGCGGTCGAGGGCGACAATGCCGGCGGCCGAGTTCGACAGCACCGCATCGAGAATGGCGCGGCGGCGCGCATTCTTGCAGGCGTAACGGATCGAGCGGTCGAGCAGCTCGGGCGTGATCGCGCCCTTCTCGAGGAAATCGGCGGCGCCGGCGGCTTCGGCCGCGCGGTCGATATGGGGATCGGAGACGCCGGTGAGCAGGATCATCGGCGTGTCGGGAAATTTGCGCCCTGCTTCGCGGATGAATTCGAGGCCGGTGCGCTCGCCGATCCGATAGTCGACCAGCGCGATGTCGTAGGTGCGCTCGAGAAGCTCGAGGTTGGCGCGCTCATAGGATCCCGCCCAGACGACCGAGTACTTATGGTTCGGCACCGACTGGAGAACATCCTGCGTCAGGAAAAAATCGTCGCGATCGTCCTCGACCAGGAGGACGACGGTCTCGTTATGTGCCAGCGATTGCGTCATGACCGGACAGCCTCAGGCAAATCAATGGAACTACTGATCACCGACGTCGCGTCGCGGGCAATTCGACGATCTCGATCCAGTAGTGGTTGAGGGTGCGGACCACGTCGACCAGGCCTTCAAAGCTCACCGGCTTGGTGATGAAGGAGCTGACGCCCAGATCGTAGGTTCGCAGAATGTCTTCCTCGGCCTTCGAGGTGGTCAGCACGATGACCGGAATCCGACGCAGCTCCGGATCGGCCTTGATGTGCTTGAGCGCGGTGCGGCCGTCCATGCGGGGCATGTTGAGGTCGAGCAGGATCAGACCCGGCAACCGCCGCGGCTGGCCGGCGAACTTTCCTTCGCCGCGCAGGTAGTGGAGCAGCTCCTCGCCGTCCTCCACATAGATCCGCGGATTGGCGAGGCGGCTCTCGGTGAACGCGTCCTCGACAAGCATCCGGTCATCGGCGTCGTCGTCAGCAATCACGATGGTCAATGTGGCTTTACTCGACATGACTGGATACTCCCCCCAAGCACTTCAACTTCACCTCGCCGAACGCATTCCCCCTGCGTCCAACACATCCTGCTAGGCCCTGAGGCGCTCCTCCTGGACCGGATCCACCGCATCGACGTCCGCACCTTTGGCGACAAGCAGCCGGCGGAGATCACCGATGCTTTTGATCCGCGCGACTTCCTTCACCGTGAAGCGCACGCGGTAGGTGCTTTCGATCGCAAAAATCAGCTCCATGTTCTTCAGCGAGTCCCATCCCGCCGTATTTTCCGCGTTCGAGCTTTCGTCGAGCACAACATCCTTCTGGCCGATAAAATTGCGGACGATCTGGTAGAGGCTCATGTCACAAGCCCCGCACTCGAACTTCGAGCATGGTGCCAGACAAGGTTGAAGGTCCGGTTTATCCGGTGGCGACAACTGTCTGGGCTCGCGGCCCTGCCGATCGTGCGAAACCGGGCGGCGCCACTTGGCGCGCGAATTTCGCGACTGCCCCGCGCCGCCGACTCGCGGCCGGCCGAAGCCTGCCAGACAGCGAATTTGCACAGTCTCGACCACGCGACGCCCTCTGGGAGCTGCCAAACCAGGCCAACGACTAGCACGTGGACATCTAGGGGGACTTAACCTTGGCGGCGCCGCTTTCTGCGGTCGTTGAAATGTTCGATTAGGGTAAAGCGATCATGGCGCATTGACCCGGAATGATGCATCGGCCAGGGTGCGCGCCGGATCTGACCGCCATCAATTCTGACACTTTCAGATTGGTTGGTTATCGTGACGCGGAAAATGGACAGTCCGAATTTTGCGCTATACACGCGCACATATTCGTATTGTCAGTGTAGCGTTTTATAGGCGGATTATCACTCCGATTGGCTCGCACGCGAGAGTAGGCATTGTCTGATCGCACCCCCTCTCGGACGGGCTCAGGCCTCCGCCCTCGCCCTCATACGGCTCGCTGCTGACGGCGCCGATCCTGCCGACGCTGGCGGCCCTTTCGCTGCCGAATCTGCTGGCGCTTGGAACCCAGTCCCTCGTCGCCGTCGCAGAGACGACATACATCGGCATTCTCGGCACCGAGGCGCTGGCCGCGATGGCGCTGGTGTTCCCGATGATCATGCTGACGCAGATGATGTCGTCCGGCGCCATGGGCGGCGGCGTCTCCTCGGCGATCAGCCGCGCACTCGGCGCCCGTGACGAGGCGCGCGCCCAGGCTTTGGCGCTCCACGCCCTGATCGTTGGCGGTCTCGCCGGCCTGCTGTTCACCGCCATCTTTCTGTATGGCGGCCCGGGCATCTACCGGGCGCTCGGCGGCGACAGCATCGTGTTGCCGCTGGCGCTCCAGTACTCCGGGACATTCTTTGCCGGCGCAACGATCATCTGGCTGTTCAATATTTTCGCCTCGATCGCGCGCGGCACCGGCAATATGCGGGTGCCGTCGTCGACGGTGATCGGAGTTGCGACGCTGCAGGTCATCCTCGGCGGCGTGATGGGGCTTGGTTTCGGTCCCATCCCGCGGTTCGGGCTGGCCGGCGTCGCGGCGGGCCAGGTTCTCGCGTTCCTCGCGGGCACGATTATGCTGCTCGTCTACCTGCGCTCGCGCCACTCCCGCTTGCGCCTGGTGTTTTCGCGGATCCCTCTCAGCTGGGAGTTGTTCTCCGACATTCTCAAGGTCGGCGCCGTTTCCTGCCTGTCACCACTCCAGTCGATCCTGACCGTCGTTCTACTCGCCAAGTTCATCGCCACGTTCGGGACGACCGCGCTTGCCGGTTATGGCGTCGGCGTGCGGCTCGAGTTGCTGCTCGTCCCCATCGCTTTTTCAATCGGCGCCGCCAGCGTCCCCATGGTCGGAATGGCAATCGGAGCGAGGGATGTCGCGCGTGCCCGACGGGTGGCGTGGATTGCCGCGACGGCGTCCGCGGCCATCATCGGGATGATCGGCTGCCTCGCTGCGCTGTTTCCGGACTTCTGGGCGACGTTGTTTACCGATGACGAGATGGTCGAGCGCGCCGCACATCACTATCTGAGCGTCGCGGGCTTCGGCTTTGCCGCCTACGGCTTCGGGCTCTGTCTCTATTTCTCGTCGCAAGGCTCCGGCCAGATCCTGGGTCCTGTTCTCGGGGGCACGGTCCGCCTGCTCGTCGTGCTCATCGGCGGCATCATTCTGCAGGCGCGCGGCGGCAGTTTCATGGACTTTGCCCTGCTCGTCACCGTCGCAATGGTGGCTTACGGGGCCGCCACGGCCTTCTTTGTCTGGATGACGAACTGGGGTCGCTGAGGCGCGGCGCGCGAGCGACGGCCCACGCCGACCAACCGAACGGCGTCAGCCGACCTGTCGCGCGCGACGAGATGCCAGCGCATCGATGACGTCGCGGAAATGAGCGACGGCCGCGCAGCGGGCGGAGATCGCCATGCAGCTTGGATCTGTGGCACGTGAGAGGATGCGGCCGCCGCCGCTTGGCGCGGCTGGCGGCGGACCGACAGGTGACGGGCGCCGCGCGCCCGAACGCGACATCGTCGGTCTCGCGCGCCGAAGTCCTAGTTCCGGTAGTCCTTGAGACGCGTCGCGCGCAGGCCCTGCAGGCCGTGCTTGTCGATGGTGCGCTGCCAGGACAGGAACTCGTCAACGGTCAGCTTGTAGCGCTCGCACGCCTCTTCGAGGCTGAGCAGGCCGCCACGCACCGCGGCCACGACTTCGGCCTTGCGGCGGATGACCCAGCGCTTGGTGTCGCGCGGCGGCAGGTCGGCCACGGTGAGCGGACTGCCATCGGGGCCGATGACGTAACGCGAACGCGTTCTGAATTGCTGGTCGGTCATGATACGCGATACTCTCCGTGATCTTCGGCCACACTACCCGAGCCGTCTTAATTTCGATCTAAGGCGCTCGGTGAATGCGGCAATACTTTTCCGTATCATTTTTATCACGATTTAACAAAGTTTTGGTCATAGATGCTGAGATTGGTTAATCACTCCCACAAGGAAGCACTAGGGCTTCGCATTTTTTATGCGGCTGGAGTTACGAATGTACTTGCGTGCCGGATCGCGCCAACGGCCGAAACGGTCACAGAAACCGAGCCTTACAGCGCCGTCGGCAGCGTCGCCCCTGATGCCGGAAATGTCCCGGACGTGGTCACGGCGAGCGCTCCGCCATCGGGCGGAGACGTCAGACTTTGGAGGGGTGCTGGCGGTGCCTGGCACCCCTGAGACGCCAGCGTCCTACCCCGAATATCCGCAAAATCGAGGCTGTTGAGCGCGCCAGACGCGCGGCGCGAGGCGCGATTTGCCCTGAGTTGCAGCAGCCGCCCATGACGGAGCGGGGCGGATCAGCCCTCTCCGCCCTTATCGTCTTTGTCGTCTTTGTCCTTACGGTCCTTCTCGATGCGATCGACGATCCAGATCGACGCTTCATAGAGAAGGATCGTCGGCAGCATCATCGCCAGCATGCTGAAGGGATCCGGCGGCGACAGCACAGCAGACGCGCCGGCGATGCCGACGATGGCGTAGCGGCGCGCGCTCCGCATGCCCGCGGCGCCGAAGATACCGGCCCGCGAGAGCAGCGTCATGATGACCGGGAGCTGGAAGCAGATTCCGAAGCCCAGGATCAGCGTCATGACCAGCGACAGGTATTCAGAGACCTTCGGCAGCAACTCGATCGTCGCTTTGCCTTCGCCGCCGACCTGGGGCGTGATGTCGAGCGAGAATTGGATCAGCAGCGGCAGGACGACGAAGTAGACGACCAGGCTGCCCATGAAAAACAGCACCGGCGTTGCGATAAGGTAAGGCACGAAAGCGCCGCGCTCGTTCTTGTAGAGCCCCGGCGCGACGAATTTGTAGACCTGGACGGCGACGACCGGGAATGACAGGAAGGCAGCGCCGAACAGAGCGAGCTTGATGTTGGTGTAGAGCTGCTCGAGGAAATGCGTCGCGATCAGTTTGGCCTTGTCGGCGCCGACGACACGGACGAACGGCCAGACCAGAACGTTGTAGATAGGTTTGGCGAAGAAAAAGCAGAGGACGAACATGCCGAAGAACGCCATCAGCGAGTAGATCAGGCGTTGGCGCAGTTCCGTCAGGTGCTCGATCAGCGGCGCCCGCGACGCGTCGATGTCGTCCTGGCCATCCTTCTTGCCGTCTTGCGTCCCGCTTTTTCCTGCGGGATCGCCGCTCGCGTGATCAGGCTTCTCCAACGTATCGGCCATGGGTGCTCAGGCCCCACTCTTCGGCGCCGGCTCGGGGGCCGCGCGTGACGGCTCGGCGTGGGTCCCGCTCCCGTTCAGGCTCCGTTCGGCAGGGACGGCGGCCAACTCCCGGGTCGGTTCGGGCGCGCCGGGCCCGGTAAAGGGGATTCCGTTGGCGTCGTGCGCATCGGGATCGGGCCGGGCGGCAGGCGTCTCTTGTTCCCAGACGACCGCGTCGGCAGGTGCTGGTTCTGCGGCCGGCGCCGGAGTCGGATCATCGAGGCCCAGGGGCGTATAGGAATCCGCGTGCGGCGACGGCTTCAGCGGATCGGTCAGGTGCTGGTCGATGTCGGTGCGGACGCTGTCGAACTCGTGGCTGACACTGTCGAGCTCCTTGGTGATGCTGCTCTGCGTCTCGCTCATCGTCGAATTGAGTTCCTGCCCGAGGCCCTCGACATCCTTCTTGATCTGATCGAACTCGCTCTCGCGGATCGCGTCGTTGAACTGCTCGCGGAACTCGTCGGCCTGCTTTTTGATGATGCCCATGTACTTGCCGATCGTACGCAGCAGGATCGGGAAGTCCTTCGGGCCGAGCACGATCAGGGCGACGATACCCAGCAGCAACAGCTTGCCTGACGTGAGATCGAACATGGCCGCCTTCTGTGGTGCAGACCCCGTATGATACAGACCATGGCGCCGCGCCATCATCGTATCGCAAACCGCCGCAACAGCTCCCGGTCTGCGGGAAACGGTTATGGCCCGGCATGGCCGCCGCGCCGCACGATCTACGGCAGGACAACGCGATCGCCACAACTGTCAAGCGCGCGGCGGGACCTTACGTCGCATCCCCGCGACCGGCGTGATCTAGCCGACCTTGGTGCCGGACGGCGTTCCACTGGCGGAACTGCTCATCGGCTGCGCCTCCGGGGCCTTGCCCTCGAGCTTCTTTGGGCCATCAGCCGGGGTCGCGACCTCGTCCTCCTCGGTCATGCCCTTCTTGAAGCTCTTGATGCCCTTGGCGACGTCGCCCATGATCGACGAAATCTTGCCGCTGCCACCGAACAGAAGCAGTGCGATGACCAGGAAGATCATCCAGTGCCAGACGCTAAATGAACCCATACTTCAGGATCCTCCGGGAGCGGCCCGTTTCAGCCGCTGGTTCTGAATAAGTATCGCAGAAAGGCCATCCGCCAGCAAGGCGCGCGGCCCAATTCCGCTAACGCGAAAGGGCGCCGCGGAGGGCGCCCTGTACGCTGTTCGCACAGCCGAGGTTGGCACTAGGCCATGCGATCGGCGTCACGCAGCGACGGTTTTGCCGTCGCCGGGTTCGCGCAGGACATACCCTCTGCCCCACACGGTCTCGATGTAGTGCTTGCCGCCGGTGGCCGTCTGCAGCTTTTTGCGCAGCTTGCAGATGAAGACGTCGATGATCTTCAGCTCCGGCTCGTCCATCCCGCCGTAGAGATGGTTGAGGAACATTTCCTTGGTCAGCGTCGTGCCCTTCCTCAGCGAAAGGAGCTCGAGCATCTGGTACTCTTTGCCCGTCAGGTGGACGCGCTGGCTGTTAACCTCGACGGTCTTGGTATCGAGATTGACGCGCAGCTCGCCGGTTTCGATGACCGACTGTGCGTGCCCCTTCGACCGCCGGACAATGGCTTGGATACGCGCCACCAGCTCGTTCTTGTGGAACGGCTTGGTCATGTAGTCGTCGGCGCCGAAACCGAGGCCACGGACCTTGTCATCGATGCCCGCTAGTCCGGACAGGATGAGAATGGGTGTCTGGACCTTGCTGACACGAAGCGTCTTCAGCACTTCGTATCCGCTCATGTCCGGCAAGTTGATATCAAGTAAGATGATATCGTAGTCGTAAATCTTGCCGAGATCGACGCCCTCTTCACCCGTACTCGTCGTGTATACGTTGAAGCCTTCAGACTGAAGCATCAATTCGATGCTTTGCGCTGTTGCGCTGTCGTCCTCTATGAGAAGGACTCGCATGCCAACCTCTCTTCCATGACCCTGTTAAGGATCCGCTGCCCCGATTGTGAAGAGTACGCACTTGCACTCCGCAAGTTCAGAACTTGCACATTACTTTCGAGAGGTTAACAAAACCTAATACTGAATTACACCGAACCTATTTTTGAGACACCGACGTTGTGTTGCTTGATCAACTGGCCAACGCTGTGGGTCCGACACCTAGTGGCCGGCGCAGCGAATTCAGTCGCAGCAAGTATCCGCGCGAACCAATACAGCGCGCGAGCGGCCATCATGGCCGTGCACAATCAGTCGGAGATGTCGCTGTAGGCGCGAAACCCCACTCAAATCATGCAGATCAACCAAGCCGTTGCCGTGGCTTGTTTCACTACATGCAACCCCCTAAATTCGTTAGTACATGATTTGCACAGGTTGCTGAAGCGTCCATTGCTCGCCCAGTGGTCGAAAATGGCACAGTGGAGAGCGATCCGATTTCAGGCGTTGCGAAACGGCAACTTAATGCGTTCGTCGGATACTATGCCTGCGCCGGGCTCCGCTGGCTGTTCACAGTTCTGCCGGGGACATGGGCTGAAGGCCGGGATCGTGTCCCGTTTCAACTCGTGTAATATGCCGACGGAGCATAAGGTTCGTACGGCTTGGCAAGGAATTTGGCACGGAAATTGAGTTGAGCCAGCAAGCGATAACGTGCATCACAGGGCCTAGAGTACCAAGGCCTCCCGGTGCCCATCGAGTAGGGGGTAGACGGTCATGAAGTCCCGCGACGGTGCGCTGAAGCTGAAACGCTTCGAAGCTGACGAGAAACGGCGCAAGGTCGCCGACATCGAATACATGATCCAGGAATTCGAGCAGATGTCTGCCGACCTCGAGCGCCAGATCGCGAGCGAGGAAGAGCGCACGGGCGTGCGCGACGAGCAGCATTTCGCCTACTCGACGTTCGCGCGTGCAGCGGCCCAGCGCCGCGACAACCTGCGCGCCTCGGTCGTCAACCTGCGCGAGAAACTTGCACTCGCCGTCGCCGTCCGCGACGAGGCCGCCGCCGAACTCGAAGCCGCCGCTTCAGTCGATGAGCGGACCGGCGACCGTCCCCGCCGCCTCGAGCACGAAGCCGGCGAGGCGCATATTAGATAGCTATTCTCCGCCGACGCATGCGGCTCGTTTTTTTGCTGCGGTCCGCAACGCCTTCGGCTACTGCGGCCGCAGGTCGTGCCCTCCCTGTCGCGTTCTCACCTCGCGATCTTCGATCGCCACCTGATAAATCAAAAAGGTGGAGAATGGGAACGCGGGGAGAGGTAACCATGTAGCGGCCGAAGGCCGCGAGGTGAGGCCTCCAACCGGCGAGGCAGCTCCGCGGCGCGTGTAGGCGTCGTGCCGAAGGTGCGCCTCTGGCGCGGGCCGTACGCGACCGCGGCAAACAAAAAGCAGCCGTACGCGACCGCGGCAAAAGCTCTACTTCCCAAACATCCTCGTCGCTGCCACCAGCTCGTTGACGATGCCGGGTTCGGTCATCGCGTGGCCGGCGTCAGGGACGATGTGCAGGCTCGAGCCGGGCCATGCCTGGTGAAGCTGAACCGCACTGCGCGCCGGCGTCACCACGTCGTAGCGGCCCTGGACGATGGCGCCGGGAATCCCGGCAAGTTTTGGCGCATCGCGCAGCAACTGGCCGTCGACCGCCATAAAACCGCGGTTCACGAAGTAATGGCACTCGATCCGCGCAAATGCGAGGGCGTAGGAATCCGAGGAAAAGCCCCGGATGCGGGCCGGATCGGGACGTAGCGCCATGGTCGACGCCTCCCACAGGCACCACGCGCGCGCCGCCTCGATCTGGACGCGCGGATCGCTATGGGTCAGGCGGCGGTGGTAGCCGGCGATCGGATCGTGCCGCTCCTCCGGCGGCAGCGTCGACAGGAACGCGTCGAATGCCTCGGGAAACAGCCAGTTGGCGCCCGCCTCGTAGAACCATTTGATCTCGGCTTCGCGCAGCAGGAAGACGCCGCGCAGGATCACCTCGGTGACGCGGGCGGCATGGTGCTCGGCATAGGCGACGGCGAGCGTCGCGCCCCACGACCCGCCCATCACCTGCCAGCGCTCCAATTCGAGGTGGCTGCGCAGCCGCTCCATGTCGTCGATGAGGTGCCAGGTGGTGTTTTCGACGAGGCTCGCGTGCGGCGTCGAGCGGCCGCAGCCGCGCTGGTCGAACAGAATGATGCGGTAGCGCGCGGGATCGTGATAGCGGCGCATCGTCGGATTGCTGCCGCCGCCCGGCCCGCCGTGCACGACGACGACCGGCTTGCCATCGCGGTTGCCGCATTCCTCGAAGTAGAGCTCGTGGTCGCCGGACACCTTGAGACGGCCCGTGCGATAGGGCTCGATCGAGGCATAGAGGCCGAATTGCTCGCGTGACGACATGCTTCTATCCTGATCCGGGCGCCCAATCGCCCAGCGCTCAATCCTCAACGCTCCGGCAACCTATGTTCAGCCACCCATCTGGCGCCGTCGTTCGGCTAGCGCAAGGCGCACTTCGCGATCATAGAGCGTATCGCCGCCCGGCACGCGCAAATCGCGCACCAGTTCCAGCACGTGCCGCGCCGGCGCCGGCGTCATGAGGCTCGCAACGGCCGCCGCGATCAGTGCCGCCGGCGCGCCAGCGACCGCCGCCATCGGCCCCGGCAGCCCGACACCGGCGAGTTCGCCACCGAGCATGGCCACCACGGCCACAGCGAGCCCGACCAGCAGCCCCACCATCGCGCCCCAGCCATTGCACCGCTTCCACCAGATCGACAGCAGCAGCACGGGGAAAGCCGTCGATCCGGTCAGCGCCAGCGACCACATCAGCAGCTCGAGCGGGTCACCCGGCACCACCAGCGCCATCCAGGCGCCGAGCGTGGCGATGGAGATGAACGACAGGCGCAGCACCGTCCGGCGCGCCCCGTCGGCGGCAAGCTCGCTGCGCGGCCCGCTGATCACGTCCTCGGCGAGGATGGTGCCGAGGGCGTAGATCCCGACGGCCGCGCCCGCGAGCGCCGCCGCCAGCAACCCCGCGATCACCGTATAGACGAGCGCCGTCGGCGCCCCGCTTGCGGCGACGAGAATGACGAGTGCGGCGTCGCGTTTGATCGACAGGCTCGAGAGCACCAGCTTGGCCGTGCCGGTATCGACGGCGACCAGTTCGCGCGCGACAAGGCCCGGTACCCACGACGGCAGCTCGCCGGCCGGCAAGCCGGCGATGTCGGTGGTCGCGATCTCGCGCAGGAAAACGCCGACCGCCGACATCGTCATGAACACGAGGCCGACGAGGCAGATCGCCCAGCCGACCGACTTTCGCGTTGCATAGACGCCGGGTGTCGCGCCGATGCGCGCCAGCAGCGTCGGCTGGCCGGCAACCCCCGCCATGATCGCGAGGACCGACAGGAGGAATGCGCCCTGGCCGATACTCGCGAAGGGCTGCGCGAAGCGGCGGTTCGTCGCCTCAAAGCCGGTTCCCGGGAGATCGAAGGCGAAGAGTTCGGCGATGACGTTGGGGATGCCCTGGGCCACCTCGAGCCGCATGATCGTCCGCGTGATGCGACCGTGGCTCAACTGCGGAATCGGGAGCTGGGACATCAGCACGGCAACGACCGCGATCGGGATCAGCACCGCCAGCATCACCAGGATGCCCTGCGCGGCGCTCGTCCAGCTCAGCGAACGCAGTCCGCCGCTGACGAGCACGAGGATGGTCAGCAGCGAGATCGAGAACGTCAGCGCGAAGGGTGAAAGCTGCGTGAGCCAGCTACCGGCCATCAGCGCGACTTTCAGCTCGGCGACGATCACCAGGAGGAGCGGCACGCACATCACGGCGGCCGCAACGACGCCGGTGCCTGGACTTGCGAACCGCAGCCGCAGATAGGCCGGCAGCGACGCGGCGCCGAACTTGCGCACATAAGGTGCGATCAGGATCGCGAAAACGACGAGGCCCGTGGTCATGCCAACGGTCAGGAACAGCGCGTCGAAGCCGATCAGATAGAGAAGGCCCGGCAGCGCCGCGAGCGTCGTGCCGCCGAGCAGCGTCACGGTCAGCGCGAGGCCGGTGAAGATCGCCGGCACCCGACGGCCGGCAAACAGCAGCTCATGGGTATCATCGGTTCGCGTGGCAATCGCAATTGTCGCCAGCAGCAGCGCGAGCCCGCCGGCGATCAGCCCGCGCAGGAGCCCGTCGTCCATGCCGAGCGCTTCGAAGATGAGCGCGAGCAGCGCGATCGCGACGAGCAGGCTCGAAAAGATCCCGAAGTAGACCCCGAGCATCGGATTGACGATACGGCGGCTGGGCGTGCTGGACATCGTCGATCCCGGGTCGATTTTCTGTGCACATCCGGTCGGCGCAAATCCGAGCGGGCTCGCGGTACGCGGAGTTCAGAACGGGCCGGCGCACCGCATTCGCTAGCCGTCCTCGTGCGCGCCATGCCAGCGGTCGATCACATCCTGACGATTGACGAACGAGGCGACGGTCACCAGCGCCAGCACGCCGATCCCGTGCACGAGCAGGAAATAACCCAGGGGGAAACCGATGACGCGGCCCGCATTCAGCTCCTCGGCGTAGAAGGGCAGCACGATGACCACGAGCAGAAACGGCAGCAGGCTCGCCAGCATCTGCGTTTTCGTGTGCCGCCAATAGGGTCTGCGTTCCTGACGATCGATCATGCGCGTCTCCCGGCGATCATTGCGATCCTCGATTGGGTTCCCAAATGGGCGTCCAATGTGGTGTCGATGCGGCGGGCTTGGCTTGCAGACGCATCCCGCCCCGATCCTGTGCCCCCGATCTGTGCACGCTCGGGCCGACCCACACCCGGCTCGGCCCGCGCAGATTCCCCGGCAATGTTAGCCAAGACGCTGGAAACGCGCTAGGTGTTCGCCACAGGCTCATAGAGAATGCAGCGGGCCGGCGGGCGCCCGGAGAGCGCGTCCGGCCTCGACACGCAGCACCTCGATGGAAGCTCGGCTGATGGCACACCGCATTATCGTCGTCGACGATCATCCGCTGTTCCGCGGCGCCTTGACCCAGGCGCTGAGCTCGGCGCTTGTCGGCGCCCGCATCGACCAGGCCGCCTCCCTTGCCGAACTCGAGGAGCTGATCGCCCAGCGCGCCGACACCGACCTCGTCCTGCTCGACCTGTCGATGCCCGGCGTCCAGGGGCTGTCGGGCCTGCTGCTGCTGCGCTCGCAGCATCCCGACATCCCCGTCGTCGTCGTCTCCGCGCACGATGACCCGGAGACGATCCGCCGCTGCATGGAGTTCGGCGCCTCGGGCTACGTGCCAAAGTCGCTGTCGGTCGAGGAGATCCGCACGGCGGTCGAAACGGTGCTTCGCGGCGGCATCTGGATTCCACCCGATATCGATCTCGAGCGGGCGGCGGACAACGGCACCGCGGATGTGGTCGCGCGCCTGTCGACGCTGACGCCGCAACAGGTGCGGGTCCTGATGATGCTGGGCCAGGGGCTGCTCAACAAGCAGATCGCCTATCAGCTCGGGGTTTCCGAGGCGACCATCAAGGCCCACGTCTCGGCGATCCTGCAAAAACTCCACGTCGACAGCCGCACCCAGGCCGTCATCGCGATCAACCGCATCGAGGGCGATTGGCGCAGCCTTAAGACCTAGTGGGGGCGTTCGCCTCGATCGCGGCCAAAATTGGCAGAGCGTTGCTTCCGCGCCATTTGTCATGCACAAACGCCACACGTGGGACCTACTGAGCGGGCTTCGATGATCGGCCCGTGATAATTCGCTATGTCCTCTCGCCAGACCCAATCAATCTGACACGGCTTCCAGGAAGAGCGCGTGCGCAGAGACGAATGCCGAAAACGGCGATTTAGCCTCGCAGGATCGAACATCGATGGATCAATGGCTTAGTGTGATGATGTCGGCGATGGGCGACTGGGGGCCGATGGAAGTCCAGATCCTGAAGATCATCTGGATCAATGTACTGCTCTCCGGCGACAACGCCGTCGTCATCGCGATGGCGTGCCGCTCACTGCAGCCTCGGCAACGCCTGATAGGCATAACGCTGGGCGCTGGTGCGGCGGTCTTGCTGCGCGTGTTCTTCACGGTGATCCTGCAATACGTGCTCGAACTGGCGTGGCTGCGCCTTATCGGCGGCTTCCTGCTCATCTACATCGCCGTGAAGCTTCTGACGCAGAGCGAGGACGCAGGCGAAGACACGATCGAAGACTCCGATAATATCTGGGGCGCCGTAAAGACTGTCGCGATCGCCGACATGGTGATGAGCCTCGACAACGTTCTGGCAATTGCCGGTGCGGCCAAGGGCCAACCGTGGCTCATCATATTTGGCCTCGTGATCTCGATCCCGCTGATTGTGGCTGGTGCGACCTTGATCATGAAGCTGCTCGCGCGCTTTCCCGCACTGGTGTGGGCCGGCGCCGCGCTACTCGGTTGGATTGCGGGACAGTTGATCATGGAGGATCCAATCAGCCATCCGTTCCTGGTGGCGCTCGGTGCGCCTTTTGGCCTGCTCCCCCAAACCATCGAGTTTATGCTTGAGACGATTGGCGCCGCGACGGTATTGGCGATCGGATGGTTCGTGCTCAAATTGTCGGCTGGCGAGGACAAGCGCGCAAGCTGAGGGCCCGGAATCGCAGCGCAGCAGGCTTGAAGTCTCTTGCGTCTCGATCCGCCGTTAGCATTCGGTCGGCGAGGTCGCAGCTCACGCGAGCCCGCTCACTCCGCCGCGACCCGTGCCTGCGTCGAGATGCGCGCGAGGATGGCGCGGAGCTGGGCGGCCTTGAGCGGCTTGCGCAACAGGATGTACCCCTTCTCGCGGACCTCGCGCTGGACCTCGAGCGAGTGATCGGCGGTGATGATGACCGCCGGAAGTTCGCGGCCGACCGCGGCAGCGATCGCCGCCACCGCATCGACGCCCGTTCCGGCATGGAGATGGTAGTCGGCGAGAATGACGCTGGGCGCGCCGCTCATTTCGCCGATCCGCTGCAGCGCCTCGGCGCCGCTTGGCGCCATCACCGACCGGCAACCCCAGCCCGTCCAGCAGCGAGCGCATGCCGTTCAGCACATCGATCTCGTTGTCGATGCACAGAACCTTGAGGCCGCGGATGTCGCCGACCGTCGGCCGCTGATCGGGTGCGCGCTCGTGCTTGGCGCTGCCGGGCGCGCGGCGCAGGCTGACCGTGAAAAGGGACCCCGTCCCCGGCAGCGAGCGCAAGCCGACCGGCGCCTCGAGCACCCGGCCGATGCGCTCGACGATCGACAGCCCGAGCCCGAGGCCGCGTTCGGTCGCCGATGTCGCGCTCAGACGGTGGAATTCCTTGAACACCAGCGTCTGCTCGGAGGGCTCGATGCCGGGGCCCGAATCCCAGACCTGGATTTCGACGCGGCCGCCACGCACCCGCGCGCCGAACAGGACTTTGCCGCGCGAGGTGTATTTTATGGCATTCGAGAGCAGGTTCTGCAGCACGCGGCGCAACAGGCGCGGATCGGAATGAACCAGCGCCCGGGTCGCCACGACCCGCAGCTCGAGGCCCTTGCTCGCGCGCCATCGGCTCGAAGGCGAGCTCGAGTTGTCGACATCAGCTCGCCCAGCGCAAACGGCCGGTGATCTCGGGTTCGAGCTGGCCGGCGTCGAGGCGCGAGATGTCGAGCAGCGCGCCGAGGATCTCCTCGACCGCTTCGAGCGAGCTGTCGACATTGCTCGCGAGGCGCTGGGCTTCGGTCGGCAGCGCCCGCTCGATGAGGCTGGAGGCGTAGAGGCGCGCGGCATTCAGTGGCTGGAGCAGTCGTGGCTCGCGGCCGCGAGGAACCGCGTCTTGGCGAGATTGGCGTCGGCCTTGCTGGCGCAGCGCTTCGTTGACGCGCGTCAGCTCGGCGGTGCGCTCGGCGACGCGGCGCTCGAGCGTTTCGTTGGCACTGCGCGAGCGCTTGCGATGCCGCGACCTGATCGGTGATGTCGGGATAGGTCGTGACGATGCCACCTTGCGGCATCGGCGAGGTGCGGATTTCGAGGATGCGCCCCACGGCGCGAGGTGTTCCAAGAAAGTTTCGCGGCGGACCGCGAGCTTCAGGAAGCCGGTCGGCGACGTGGGCTTCGACGGGGCCCGGCCCGAAATCGCCGCGCTCGGCGCAATCGCGCAGGATCTGCTCCAGCGGCACGCCGACGCGGCCGAGTTCGGCCGGCAGGTTCAAGAGTTCGCGGTACTGGCGGTTCCAGCAGATCAGGCGCATGTCACGGTCGAACACGCCGAGCCCATGGCGTACCTGATCGAGCGCCGATTGGAGGAGATCGCGGTTGTATTGAAGCGCCTCGGAGGCATCGTCGAGGAGGCGCAGCGCCGACTGGCCGGAGACGTTGCCGCGCCGCAGCAGCAGCGACAGCACCAGCCGCGCCGATGCCGCACCGATGGCGCTCGTCAACAGATGCTCGGTGAAGCGCAGAACGCCGACGTCGGCTTCCGCCTCCCGCACCAGGGGCGAGGCGCGCGACGTCTCGTACTCGGCGAACGAGCGCTCGGCCCGCTCGTTGCCGAGGTAGCGCGCGACCGTGTGTTTGAGTTCGCCGACCGTCACTGCCGTCCGCCACAGGCGGAAAACGGGTGTCGGCGGTGCGGAGCCGGGCAATTCGGCGGCGCCGAAGATCTGCGCCTGCAATCCGCTCGATCGGCTCGGGCGCGCGCAGCAGCGACACGAAGATGTAGGCGGCGAGGTTGGCCAGCAGGCTCCACAGCACGCCGTGGGTCAGCGGCTCGAACTGCAGATAGAAGAGCGCCTGCGGTCGCAGGAAGCCGAAGCCGTAGGGGCCATCCGCGAGCAGGCTCATCGGCAGCCACCCGGCCCGCGCGACCCACGGCAGCAGCAGCGTATAGGCCCAGATGCCGAAACCGAGCAGGATGCCGGCAATGGCGCCCCGCGCCGTGCCACGGCGCCAGATCAGCCCGATGAAGAACGCCGGTGCGAGCTGCGCGATCGCGGCGAAGGCGATGAGCCCGATCGCGGCCAGCGCTTGCACCTGCCCGAGCGCGCGATGCACCATGTAGCCGAGCAGGATCACGGCGAAGATCGCGACGCGCCGGATCAGCAGCAGCGCCGCGCTCATGTCCTCGTCCGGCGCGATGGCGTCGATCCGGCGGCGCAGCAGCCACGGCACCAGCAGGCCGTTGCAGATCATGATCGCCAGCGCCACGAACTCGACGATCACCATCGCCGTCGCGGCCGAGAGCCCGCCGATGAACGCGATCATGGCGAGGGTGTCGGCGCCGGCCCACATCGGCAGCGCCAGCACGAACATGTCCGGCGCGACGGTGAAATCAGGGAGATACAGCAGCCCCGCGATCGCGATCGGCACGACGAACAGGTTGATCAGAACGAGATAGGTCGGAAACAGCCACGACGCGCGGCGGATTTCCGATTCATTGTTGTTCTCGACGACTGTCACGTGGAACTGTCGCGGCAGCAGGATGATGCAGGCCATGCTGAGGATGGTCACGGTCAGCCAGGCGCTGCCGCTTGGTCCCTGCGCAAACGTGCTTTGAAGCTGGGGGTTCGCGGAAACCTTCGCGATGAAGCCCGCGGGGCCA
Source organism: uncultured Alphaproteobacteria bacterium (assembly GCA_963775035.1). Classification (GTDB taxonomy): domain Bacteria; phylum Pseudomonadota; class Alphaproteobacteria; order Rhizobiales; family Hyphomicrobiaceae. Next base: position 23,841 of record CAVZHG010000016.1, read on the forward strand.
CCGAATATCGCAAAGATGACGAAGATGCCCACCGCCAGGAACGCCGCGAGCTTGACCAGCAATTCCGCCGCGATCGCCAGCATCAGCCCGTCCTGGTGCTCGGTGGCGTCGATGTGGCGGGTGCCGAACAGCACCGCGAATGCCGCGAGCGCCAGCGCGATGACGAGCGCGGTGTCGAGCCCGTAGGTGCTCGCGACACCGAAATCCTTGAACGGCGTCGGCCCGAGCAGGGTCTCGATCGAGATCGCGGCGGCCTTGAGCTGGAGCGCGATGTAGGGGAGCGCGCCGAGCACCGACACGACGGTCGCGATCGCGGCAACCGCCTGGCTCTTGCCGTAGCGCGCGGCGATGAAATCTGCGACCGAGGTCAGGTTCTGGCTTTTGGCGATCCGCACGATGCGCAGGATCAACGGCACGCCGAACACGTAGATCAGGATCGGCCCGAGATACACCGGGATGAAGTCGTACCCGCTCGCCGCTGACAGGCCGACGCTGCCGAAGAAGGTCCACGACGTGCAATAGACGGCAAGCGACAGCGCGTAGGTGACCGGCCGGCCGCTGCCGCCCTTGCGCGAGCGGATCACGCGATCGCCGAACCAGGCGACGGCAAACAGCAGCCCGACGTAGCCGAGCGCCAGGGTCAGGACCTGCCAGCCTTCGATCATGGCCACTCGTTTTCCTGCCGCCCCTGCCGGGGTGCGGTCGCGGACCATCTTGCGGGGTCGGCGGCGGGCACGCAACAAAGGGTTGCCCGGCTTGGTTCATGCTTTCGGCGGAGACCGGGATCCGATATGGCGTCCCCGAACTCTCCGCGTGCTCCTCTTTACCTTGGCGCCCTTCCCGTCCTAACTAGCGGAGGCTCGATTCGCCCGCGGACGGACGAAGCTGTTTCGCCACCCGCTGGTGATGCCAAGTCACTTGAATTCCGGCCATAGAGTTGGGCTTTGATCATCGGCCAACGTGGAGCGCCAAATCATGATGAAGAAGCTTGTCGACGAATTCCGGGAGTTTGCTCTCAAAGGCAACGTTCTCGATATGGCCATCGGCATCATCATCGGTGGCGCCTTCGGGACCATCGTCGCCTCGCTGGTCAAGGATGTGATCATGCCGCCCTTCGGCATCCTGATCGGCGGCGTCGATTTCTCCGATCTCAAGATTCCGCTGCGCGCCGCTGAAGCTGGCAAGGAAGCCGTGTCCATCAACATCGGCCTCTTCCTCAACAACGTGATCAGCTTCCTCATCGTGGCATGGGCGATCTTCATGCTCGTCAAGGGCATCAACATGCTGCGCAAGCGCTTCGAGAAGGAAAAGGAAGCCGCACCACCGGCGCCGCCAGCGCCCTCCGAGATCTATCTCAAGGAGATCCGCGACGCACTCGTCGCGAAGAAGTAGAGCAAACCGCGTCGACACCTCAGACCGGCCGGCAGACGACCTCCCCGGCCGGTTTTGCGTTTGGCCGTTCAGCGGGGCTTGCGGCTGACCAGTTCGTTGATCCACACGAGCACGTCGCGCGAATGGGCAGCGGGCTGCTGGACCGGATAGATCGTGCGCTCGATCCGCCCGTCCTTGATGGCGAGCGTCAGGCGCGTCAGGTAGGTGACGCCGCCGGTCGCGAAGGTCGGCAGCGCCAACGCCTGCTGGAGCCGCCCGTCCGCGTCGCTGACGAGGTCGAACGGAAGCTCCAGCCGGCCAACGAATTCGCGTTGCCAGTCGGTCGTCTGCGCGGAGAGGCCGTAGACCCGCGTGCCGACCTCCACGAACGTACGATAGAGGTTGCGGAAACCCTCTGCTTCCGGCGTCGAGCCGTGCGCGCCGGCGATGTCGTCCCAATCAGGCGGATTGTCGACGCCGGGCCGGCCGGTCCAGGGATAGACGAAGACGATCGTCCACCCGTCGAGACGGCGGAAGTTGACGGTGCCGTCACCGGTCGTCGGGAGTTCGATGTCCGGCATGACGCGGCCGCGCACGAGATGGCGCGCGCCGCCGTCGTCGATCGGACCCCCCAGTGACGACGTCATCCGGCCATCCCCTCATCGAGAAAGCGATAGTGGTAGGTGCCCGCCGGCACGTAGCCGAGCGCCGCGTAGAGCCCCTGTGCCGGCATATTTGTGGTGACCGCCTGCAGGCCGATGGTGTGGGCGCCGAGCCCAGCGCCCCAAGCTTCGAGCGCACGCATGACCGCCGCCGCCGCTCCTTGCCGCCGCGCCGCGCTTGCCGTGCCGACGCACTCCGCGATCACCGTGTTCTCGTGGAAAACGCCGAGCGCCGTTGCGATCACCGCGCCGTCGCGAACAGCCTCGGCGAACACGCACGGGCCGGGCACGCGCGCCAGGATAGCGGTAGCGAACGGGCGCCGGTCCGGCGTCACGTTGGCGAGGTAGACCGACAGCCACCCGTCCGATGGCGCCGCGCGCAGTACAACATCGGCGGGTGCCGCGACCCGCGCAACCGGCTTCAGCAGCGTCGTCACGGGATCGTGGACGACATAGCCGCGCGCCGCGAGCCGCTGGTCGAGATCGTCCGGTTGCGACAGCGGAAAGCCGACCTGGAAGCGCACCGGCGCGCCGTGCTCACGGTACAGCGCCTCGACGGCGTCGATCGTGCGCTCGACATCGGCTCCGTCATAGCTCAGCGCCGAGACCGAATTGGCGCGCTGGGAGCCGCCGCCCGAGTAGCGCCACAGCCAGCCATCGACGAGCCGCGTCTCGCCCGCCGGCCACGCCCGCACGGCGGCGCGCTCGATCCCGAACAGGCCGTCGCGATGGAGACCGCCCCGAGTTGCAGCAACCGCGCTTTCACCTCCGACAGTCATCGGCGCCAGTCATGACCTCCCGCCATCAGCCCTTGTCCCGCATCAACCGCGCCTTCTGGCGCTGCCAGTCGCGCTTGGCCGAGGTCTCGCGCTTGTCGTGGAGCTTCTTGCCCTTGGCGAGCCCGAGTTTCAGCTTCGCGCGCCCGCGCTCGTTGAAATAGATTTCGAGCGGAATGAGCGTCATGCCCTCGCGCTGCACGGCGTTGGTCAGCTTGTCGAGTTCGCGGCGATGGAGCAGCAGCGGTCGCGGCCGGCGCGGCGTATGCTGGAAGAAGCTGCCGGCCAGTTGGTACTCCGGGATATGCGCGTTGATGAGCATGAGGCCGGTGCCCTCGGCCGCCGCATAGCTCTCGGTGATGTTGGCCTGGCCCTTGCGCAGCGATTTCACCTCGGTCCCGGTCAGCGAAATCCCCGCTTCCCAGGTGTCCTCGATGAAATACTCGTAGCGTGCCCGCCGGTTCTCGGCGACCACCGTGCGGCCGTCATCTTCCTTCTTTGCCATCGTTCCACGAAGCTCGAAAAGGCGCCCCGACGCAAGCCGGGACGCCCAGATGTTCTCTGTAGCGTTCTATATAGGCGCTGCCCTGCCAGACGTGCAGGGCTAAAAGTTGTCGCTACTCCGCCGCTTTGACCTCGAGCAGGCCGGCATGCGCGAGCGCGGCATCGACTGCTTTCTTGGTGGCGTCCATCAGCGGCGCGATCGGCAGACGGCAATCCGGGCTCTCGATCAAACCAAGGCGCCAGGCCGCATATTTGACCGGCGCCGGGTTGGTCTCGATGAACAGCGCATCGTGCAGCGGCATCAGGATGTCCTGGATCTCCAGCGCCCGCTTGAAGTTGCCGGCGAGGCACGCGTTCTGGAACTCCGCGCACATTTTCGGCGCCACGTTGGACGACACCGAAATCGCGCCGGTGCCGCCGTGCGCCATGAAGCCGAGCGCGCTCGCATCCTCACCCGTCAACGCCGCGTAGGGCCTGCGGATCAGCATCCGATGCTGCGACTGCCGCTCCATCTTCGACGTCGCGTCTTTCATGCCGCCGAAGTTCTTCAGCTCCGCGATCCGCGCCATGGTCTGGGCGCTGATATCGACAACCGACCGCCCCGGCACGTTGTAGACGATGAACGGCAGGTCAACGGCGGCGTTGATGGCTTTGAAGTGGAGGTAGAGCCCCTCTTGTGTCGGCTTATTGTAGTAGCCGGTCGAATGCAGCGTGGCGTCGGCGCCCGCCTTTTTGGCGAACTGCGTGAGCTCGATCGCTTCCTCGGTCGAGTTGGAGCCGGCGCCTGCAATGATCGGCACGCGCTTCCTTGCCGTGCGGATGCACAAATCGACGACGTGCATGTGCTCGTCGTGGCTCAGCGTCGGCGTCTCGCCGGTGGTGCCGACGGGGACGAGGCCGTGCGAACCTTGCGCGATCTGCCAATCGACGAATCGCTGGAACGACTGGTCGTCGACTTTGCCGGCTTTAAACGGCGTGATCAGCGCTGTGAACGAACCCTTGAACATGGTTTTCCTCCGCTCGTTGCTTGCTGTTCCACGCCCTGATGCGGGCTTCTCCCCAGAAACTCGCAAGCTCCTGGGGCCGGCATTTGTATCTCACATTTCACCTTTGCCCGAAAGCCTGCAAGTTTCGCTGCTAGACTGCCGCGATGTGGCGGCGAAATCGCAGGCGGATATCGCAGATCGTGGACAGATCGAGGGGAGACTGCTGATGCCGTCGAGCAGGCAACGGCGTACGCGCCCGGCGCGCGGCAGAGGCTGCGTTGCGCAGGCGCTCGCGGGGGTCCTGACACTGGCAGTGGCTGCCGGTTTGGTGATGCCGAACTCAGGCGGCGGCGCGCACGCTCAATCGGCAAAATCGGAGAAATCGACGGAAAAGGCCAAGTCCAAAGCCCAGGCCAAGACTGAGGCGAAGACCCCGGCCAAAGCGGACACCAAAGCGCCAGCGAAATCCGAGACCACTGCCCAGACCAAATCCAAATCGCCGCCGCTGCCGACCCCAAGCCCGCGCCGCAATGCGGCAACGCCTTCCCCCGTCGACGCGGGAAAGGAAGCGGCCAGCGCGCCTCCCGCAAAAGCCCTCGCCGCGGTGCCGCCGGCGGTGCCGAACGGCCCGGAGGCTGCCTATTTCGCCGAGATGGATAAACTGATCGCGCCACTGCGCGACAGCAGGCCGTCGTCCGAGGACGTCCAGCGCCTCAAGGAGGCCCTCAAGCAGGTCGACGCCAACGATCCCGTCGAAGCGCGGGCGCACGCCGCCAAGATCGCCGATCCCACCGCTGTGACCCTCGTCACCTGGTACGCGCTGCGCAGCGGCATCGGCACCCCATCCGACTACACGAAATTTTTTGCCGACAACCCGGCCTGGCCCGACGTCCCGCTGCTGAAGCGCCGGGCCGAACAACAGCTCCTCTCGGCCGGCGGTCCGGCCAAGGACATCATCGCCTATTTCAGCTCGAATCCGCCGCTGTCGGGCGCCGGCGCCATCGCGCTGGCGTCGGCACATCTCGCGCTCGGTGACGAGGCTCGCGCCAAGGCCATGGCGATCAAGGCCTGGCGCGAGAACGATATCCCCGCGGCCTCCGAGACCGGCTTCCTCACCCGCTTCGAGCGTTTTCTCAGCGCCGAGGACCACCACCGCCGGCTCGACGATCTCCTGATCGACGAGGGCCGCTTCGCCGCCCAGCGCACGCCGCGGGTCGCCGCCGCCCGCCGGCTGCTGGCGAAGCTCGCCGCGCCCGAGCGCAAGAAGGCCGAAGCCCGCATCGCCGTGTACGCCCGCGCCGGCGATGCAGCCAAGCTCATGGCCGGGCTCGGAACCGCGGCCAAGGAACCCTCGACCGACTGGGGGCTGCTGTTCCAGCGCATCCAGCTCGCCCGCAGCCAAGGCAAGGAGGACGAGGTCGCGCGCCTCCTTAAACTCGCGCCGACCGTCGCCGATGCGCTCGTCGATCCCGACGCGTGGTGGCTGCACCGGCGCTGGGCGATCTACGAATTCCTCGGCGACGGTCGCACCAAGGAGGCGTATGCGCTGGCGCAGTCCCCGGGCCCTCTGACCGTCAATCCAATCAAGGATGCGACCTTCCTCGCCGGCTGGATCGCGTTGCGCCATCTCAAGGATACCAAGTCCGCCATCCCGCATCTTGAGTCGTCGCGCAAAAATGCCGACGGCCCCTTGAGCGCCGCCCGCGGGAGCTACTGGCTCGCCCGTGCGCACGAAGCCCTCGGCAGCAAGAGCGAAGCTGCGCGCTACTACGAGGAAGCCGCTCAGCGCATCGATACCTTCCACGGCGCGCTTGCCCGCGAGAAAATCGGTGCCGGTCCCCAAGACGCGCCCATCCCGCTGCCGGCAATGCCGTCGGCAAGTGTGGCCGAGGCCTTCAACGCCAATCCGATGCTGCGCGCCGCGATGCTGGCCCATCGCGCCGGCGTCGATCGCGGCATCACCCGCACTATCGTCGCCCATCTGCGCAATCGGTTGGAGAGCGAAGCCGAGGTCGCGCTGCTGGCGCATCTTGCGTCGTCCCTCGGCGACAACCAGATGGCGCTGCGCGTCGGCAAGACCGGCGTCTCGCGCAACATGAACTTGTTCGCCTATGCCTATCCGGTCCACCCGTTCCCCGACTACACGCCGCTGCGCAAGTCGGCGGAACGCGCGCTCCTCCTCGCCATCGCGCGCCAGGAGAGCGAGTTCAATCCCGAGATCATTTCCCACGCCGGCGCCCGCGGCTTGCTCCAGGTGATGCCGATCACGGCGCGCCACATCTGCCGCGACTACAAGATCAAGTGCGACATTCCCCGGCTGACGACCGACACGAGCTACAATGCCATGATCTCCAGCGCCTACATCGCCGACCGCAAGGAAGAATTCTCGGGCAACTACGTGCTGACGCTCGCCGGCTACAACGCCGGGCCGGGCCGCGCGCGCGAGTGGATGAAGCGCTTCGGCGACCCGCGCAAGGAGGGCGTCGACCCGATCGACTGGATCGAGATGATCCCCTTCGAGGAAACCCGCGACTACGTCAAGAAGGTCCTCTCCAACGTGCAGATGTACCGCGCCCGCCTCGGCGATCCGACGCCCGTGCGGCTGGTGTCGGATCTGGGGAGGTAGATCTACTTACATCGCGACAGGTATCCGCGGTCGTAGTGGAAATGATCGCGGTGTTGCGCGTTGTACTCGGGGCCGATCGCCAAGCGGAAATAGCGGCAGGCGCGCGCGTGGATCTCGTGCAGGAAGCGCGCCTCGGGACCCGATCCCGGCCAGTGGCGGAGCACGCTGATCGTGCGTCCGTTGGCGAGCGTGAAGCCGCCGATGTCGAGCGCGTTGGCGGTCGCGTGCTGGCTGCGGACGGCTGGCAAGAACTTGCGGCCGCTGACGTCGCGGCAGTTGAAGGTGCCGAGTTGCTGCACCGATGCGACGCGGGACCCGAGGATCGCCACTGCGCGCGGCTGGACCTCATGGGCGAGCCACATCGCGATGCCCGCAGCGACCTCGCACGAAACGGTCCCCACAGTCATCGCCGCACCGCCGGCGTTGGAAATACGCGCACCGCGTTGTCCCAGCCGCAGCCATCCTTGACCGGGTTGGCGCGCACCGCCGCCGCACTGATCTGCGGGGCTTTCAGCACGCGCGAGCACAGCGCGTGGTCATGCTTCAACTCAGCAATCCGCCAATCCACGAACCAGGCACCGGGGTCACTGAGATCGAGCGCCGGCAGCGGGCTCCACGCCGCCGGCAGCAGCCCCTGGCGCATGACAATGAACACAGCCGTCGCGAGAGCGACAAGCAGCCACGCGGTACGCTGGCTCAGCCATCCTTGTCGGCGCACCGCGCTGTCGCCTGGTCCGCTGTGCTTTGCGTCCACCGTGCTTCGCACTCCCCCGCCGTCACTGTCCGATCGCTTCAGTAGCGCGTGCCGCCGTAAAGGCACAACGGATCGAGCACCGGCGTCTTGCGCGGGCCTTCGGCGCGGACGGCCAGAGCGAGCAGCCGCTCCCTCGCCTCCTGGGCCGTTGCAGCGGGCCCGGCGTGCTGGGCGCACGCGGCGAGGCCGGCGGCAAGGGCGACGGCCTCGGCCGAGTCGGTTGCTTGCGGCACGATGCCGGCAAACATCGATTCACCGCGGCCAAGCATCAGCGCGTCGATGCGCGGCGCACCGGGTCGTGCGAGCGTGCCGCGCGCGAGCGTCTCGCTGGCGGTGGCGACGATCACCGCGCCCTTGAGGTTGAGGGCGCCGGGCCATTGCGCGCGGCCTTGCGCGACCGCGTCCGCATCGCCGGCGGGAAGGATCAGCAGATGATCCGGGATCTGCTCGGCGGCCTGGCTGAAGAACTCCCACGTTTCCCTGCTGTCGCCCCACAGCGGTACTGCGACGATGCGCGCCGGCGTCGTCGCGGCGAAGGCGAGCGCACGCGCAAGCATGATCTTGTTGTTGGGATCGACGCGGATCGGGACCAGCCGCGCGTGGCGATAGGTCGCCAGGATGCGGCGGGCGAGAATCGTATCGACGGCGCCGTCTTCGTTGCCGGGAAGCGAGGTTGCGGCATAGGGCCGGTTGTCACCGTCGATCAGGTCGATGCCGATGATCTCGCCCTCGCCGTCGCGCGCGAGGCGGTCCTTGATCTCGGGGTGGGTGTAGTCGATGCCCGTCACGATGAGCGCGATCGCGATGCCGCCGGGATCGCGGCCGGCCGGCACCGGTGGCTTTGCCGCCGGCGGTGTCGGTGGTGGCGCAGCGCCTTGGGCAAGCACCGCCTGGCACATGGCAAACGCGAGGACGACCGCCGCGATGGCGCCGATCGTGCGCTGCAGCCGGGTCTTCGGGGCGTTGGTATCGTCACTCATGGCGGGCTCTTCGGGAATCTGACGAGTTGCATCAGCGCGGCGGCCTCCAGGAAATCGTCGGGCGTATTGACGTTGAAGAAGGGATCGATGGTGCGTCCGTCGATCGAAACGAGATCGAAGGGGACCGGCACGATGCCCTGGCGCGCGGCCCAATCGCCGATCTTGCGTTCGCCCTGATCGACGGCGGCCGCAAGCGCATCGGCGAGCGCAACCGGCCACAGCGCGGTGACGTGGTGGAGCACATCCGCCGATTGTGCCACTGCGATGGCGCCGTCCGCCCGATCGGAGGCCGCGACCAAGTCGTGTGACCAGATCCGATGGAATAAATGGCGCGTCGCCGGGAACGGTGACGATGCGGCGGCACCCTCGGACATTGGCGGCCGCCCAGCGCATACCGGCGAGCACCCCGGCGAGAGGACCGGCATAATCCTCGGCCGCATCCGCGATCACCGGCAGTCCCAGCGCCGCAAAGCGCGCTGCTTCGCCATTGGCATTGACGATTACGCGTCCGACCTGCGGCGCCAGATTGACGACGATATGGGCGAGCATCGTGCGGCCACCGAGATCGCGCAAGGTCTTGTCGCCGCCACCCATTCTCCGGGAGCGCCCGCCCGCCAGGACAACGCCGACGATCGTTTCGGTCTGCGGCTCGTTCATGGCTTATTCTACCGGGTACGGCCCCAGCCGGCCACTCCGCGTCACCCGGTCGCGGCGTTGGCGGATTAACCCTGTAGCCACTGCGGCCTGCGGGACGAGCGGTGTCCCAGTCCCCAATCCCCAGCCTTTCAGTACCGCGCGGCCTAAACGAAAGTCGTAGGGGTCAAACGAAAGTCCTGGTTTGCGTACC
>CAVZHG010000017.1:0-104886 GCA_963775035.1 uncultured Alphaproteobacteria bacterium
AAGAAAAGGATCTTGTCCTGCGCATGATTGACGATATACGCCATCTGATCGGGCGACAGGCGCGGGTTGATCGTATGGCAGACCGCGCCGATCCCGGAGATCGCGTAGTAGAGCTCGAAATGCCGGTACGTGTTCCACGCAAGGGTCGCGACGCGGTCGCCGGGCTTGACGCCGAGTTTGAGGAGCGCGTTGGCGAGGCGCGCGATCCTTGGGCGCGACTGGGCGTAGGTATAGCGATGGAGGCCGCCTTCGACGGTCGACGTCGTGATCGTACCCGGGCCGTGGACCTCGGCGGCGAAATCGATCAGTCTCGAGACCAGCAGCGGCTGATCCATCATCTGGCCCTTGAGCATGGCGCATTTCTCCCGGATTGTTGTGATCCGAAGTTAGACGCCGATGTTCGCCAAGCCAAGCGGGCAGAACGTCCATCGTTAGCATGACTGCCCGCAGGCAGGATTTTGGGAGTACGCACCATGGCCACCGCCACCCTGACGAAATCCGGCGACGTCGCCGTCATCCGGATGGAGCACGCACCGGTCAACGCGCTCGCGCAGGGCGTCCGCCAGGGCCTCCAGGATGGAATCGCGGCGGCCAACGCGGACCCCGCGATCAAGGCCATTGTCGTGACCGGCGACGGGCGCGCGTTCTCCGCCGGTGCCGACATCACCGAATTCCGGTCCGGCCCGAAGCCGCCGGGGCTCGGCGAGGTCATCGACGGCATCGAAGCGTCGGGAAAACCCGTGGTCGCGGCGTTGAACGGGCTGGCACTCGGCGGCGGATTGGAAGTCGCGCTCGGCTGCCACTACCGGGTCGCGACCAAGGCCGCCAGCCAGCTCGGCCTTCCCGAGGTCAAGATCGGTATCCTGCCGGGCGCCGGCGGCACGCAACGCCTGCCGCGCCTGATCGGTGTCGAGGCCGCGCTCGACATGATCGTGTCCGGCAATCCCATCAATGCCGAGAAGGCGGCGAAAGTCGGCCTCGTCGATCGCGTCGTCGAGGGTGACGTCGTCGGGGGCGCGATCGCTTTCGCGCGTGACCTCATCGCCGCCGGCAAGGGACCGCGGCCGATCAGCGCCACCCGCATCGATCCAGCAAGCCTGCCCGCCGACCTGTTCGACAAGAAGCGCGCCTCGATCGCGCGCCATCCCTCGGGGCCGATGGCGGCGAAAAACTGCATTGCCGCCGTCGAAGCGGCGGTTGGCTCCGACTACAAGACCGGCCTCGCCCGCGAGCGCGCGCTGTTCCTGGAACTCGCCGGCAAGCCCTACGCCCGGGCGCTGCAATACGCCTTCTTCGCCGAACGGCAGGCCGCAAATATTCCCGACATCGGCAAAGACGTAACGCCGCGCGACGTCAAGACGGTCGGCGTCCTCGGCGCAGGCACCATGGGCACGGGTATCGCGCTCGCCTTCCTCAACGCCGGGCTGCCCGTGACCGTCGTCGAGACCAACCAGGGCGCGCTCGACCAGGGTGCCAAGCGCATCCGCGACACCATCGAGAGCAACGTCCAGCGCGGTCGCATCACGGCGGATGAAGGCGCGCGCCGCATCGCCAATTTCGCGACCGGGCTCGATCTGAAAGCGCTCGCCAAAGCCGATCTCGTCATCGAGGCGGTGTTCGAGAACATGGCGCTGAAGAAAGAAGTGTTCGTCAAACTCGATGGCGTCGCCAAACCCGGCGCCATCCTCGCGAGCAACACGTCAACGCTCGACGTCGACCAGATCGCCGCCGCCACCAAGCGACCGCAGGATGTGCTGGGGATGCACTTCTTCTCGCCCGCCAACATCATGCGGCTGCTCGAAGTCGTGCGCGGCAAGGCGACCGCCAAGGATACGCTGGCGACGGCGATGGGGATCGCGCGGCGCATCGGCAAGGTCGGTGTGGTCTCCGGCGTCTGCTTCGGCTTCATCGGCAACCGCATGGTCGAGGCCTACCTCGAGGAAGTGCAGGCGATGATGCTCGAAGGCGCGACGCCGGCCGAAATCGACACCGCGCTCGAAGCCTGGGGTCTCGCCATGGGCCCCAACGCGATGATGGACATGGCCGGCCTCGACGTCGGCTACCGCATCCGCCAGGAGCACAAGCCGACCGGCGAGCGAGCGCGGTTCTATCGCGTCACCGACGCGATCGTGGAAATGGGCCGGCATGGCCAGAAGACCGGCGCCGGCATTTATACCTACGGCGCCGATCGCAAGCGCCAGAGCGATCCGCAGATCGAGGCCATGTTCGCCAAGGAGGCAGCGGTGCAGGGGCTCTCCAACCGCAAGCCGGACGCCGACGAAATCGTCGAGCGCTGCCTGCTGCGGCTCGCCAACGAGGGCGTGAAAATCCTCGACGAGGGCATCGCGCTGCGCGCCTCCGACATCGATACGATCTACCTCAGCGGCTACGGTTTCCCGGGCTGGCGCGGCGGCCCGATGTGGCAGATCGAGGAGATGGGGCTCGCCAAGGTCGCCGAGAAGATCAAAGCGTACGAGGCGCGCCACGGCGCGCGCTGGAAGGTCGCGTCACTGCTCGACAAGCTCGCGGCATCCGGCGGCAAGCTCGCGGATGCCGGCGTGAAGGGGTAGAGGTCACGGCGCGCTGCGCCGGCGCGGGTTATTTTTCTTCGGCTCAAGCGTGGGCTTTGGCAGCGATCCGAAATAGGCGGCGAGCGCCATGAACTGTTCGTCGTCGAGCGACTGCGCCACCGACACCATGGCCTGGTTCGTCCGTTCGCCGTTGCGGTAGAAGGCCAGCGTCGCGACAAACGCTTCCGGGTCCCACCCGGTGATCGAGGGAATGCCGTTGTCGGTACCGTCGATGCGATGGCAGGCGCTGCACTCGCCGGAGAGGTGGCGGCCGTAGGAGAGAAGTTTCGCGTCGCTCGCGGTCGCGCCGCTCTTGCCCACGCCAGCACCTGCGAGTGCCACGAGCGAAAGGCCCACCAGCATATGAAAGACGCTCCGTCGCAACCCTGATGTCTCCTCCGGCGTCGAGTATCCGGCGCGTGATCCGCGCTCACGTCTTTTCCGGCAGCATGCCCTTCGCGCAATAGTGCCGATAGAGCGTCGCCACGATCTCCTTCGCCACCGTGTCCGTCAGCGAATAGTAGGCGAAGTGACCGCGCCGCTCCGCCTTGACGAGACCGTCGAGGCGAAGGCGCGTCAGATGCTGCGAGGTCAGGCTCTGGCGCGCGCCGATCGCGTCGCAGATCTCGGTTACGGTCTTCTCGCGCTCGACGAGCAGGCAGAGGATCATCAGGCGGTAGGGGCTGCCGATCGAGCGCAGCACGTTGGCGGCCTCCTCCGCCGCCGACCGCATCGAAGCGAGCACCTCACCGGCCGGCAGGTTGTCGGCCTCCTCCGGTGCGGGCTTGGCGAGTGCGTCGATGGACATGGCTCTTGGTGCCTTTTCGCGGTGCGGGGGGCCCCCGACAGCCCCGCGTTCCCATCCATGATAAATATTCGCAAGTCGCAATATTTGCAATCCAGGACCGGACCCAAGTCCGCACGACGGGCCGGCTTAACCTTCAATTTCTTGAGGTTGTGTCCTCGAGCAGGCCGGCGAGGCGGCGCTGCTCGTCCGCCGTCAGCGGGGCTTGCAGGGGCGCCGCTTGCCGCCTGCGCGCGGCGGCGAGACGCCAGCCGATCCCACCCACCGCCAGCGTCAGCAACAGGACCGGCGTCAGCCACAGCGCCAGCGTGTGCCAGCCGAGCGGCGGCCGCAGCAGGACGAACTCGCCGTAGCGCGCGACGAGGAAGCGCGTCACTTCAGCGTCGCTGTCGCCGGCGACGAGGCGTTCGCGCACGAGCAGGCGCAGGTCGCGGGCGAGCGGCGCGTCGGAATCGTCGATCGACTGGTTCTGGCAGACGAGGCAGCGCAGGTTCGTCGACAGACCGCGGGCACGAGATTCGAGCGCCGGATCCTTGAGGACCTCGTTCGGCTGCACCGCGTGGGCCGCGCCCGCGACGAGCAGGGACAGCAGGATCACGATGGCGCGCGCGCTTTTCCGCATCGCGCTCACTCCGCCGGCATGGCAGCGGGTTCCCGCCGCCGCGAACGGCGCGGGGCGCCGACGCGCAGCCGCCGATCGCTCAACGACAGCGCACCGCCGATGAACATGATGATGGCGCCGATCCAGATCAGGCGCACCAGCGGATTGAAATACATCCGCACGGCGTACGCACCCTCGCCGGCTTCATCGCCGAGCACGACGTAGAGATCGCCGAGCAGCGCCACGTGGATGCCGGCCTCGCTCGTCGTCTGCTGCGGCGCGGTGAACTGGCGCTTCGACGGTTCGAGATCGACGACCGGTCGGCCGCCGCGCGTGACGCTCATGACGCCGACGATTTCGCGGTAGTTCGGCCCATCGCTCGGCGCCACACCCTTGAACGTCAGCTCGTAGCCGGCGATGCGCGCCGTCTCGCCCGGCTTCATGGTGAGGATCTGCTCGCTCTGCCAGGCGCTCGTCGCGGTGATCCCGATCACCATGACGCCGACGCCGGCGTGGGCGACCGTGGTACCGTAAACGGAGCGCGGAAGGTTGCGCAGGCGGCGAAGAATTTCCGACCGATCGGCCGTGCCGACCTTGACCCGCGTCAGCAGTTCGCTGATGGCACCCGCAACGACCCACACGCCGATCGCCATCGCGAACGGCGCGAGCCATGGTCCGCGCTGGACGACTGCGAAAACCGCAACGATGGCGACGATCGCCAACAGACCCGCGACCCACAGGCGCTGCAGGGCCGCAAAAATGTCGCCGCGCTTCCAGCCCATCAGCGGCCCGAACGGCAGCGCCAGCAGCAGCGGCACCATCAGCGGCACGAAGGTCGAGTTGAAGTAGGGCGGTCCAACCGAGATCTTGGCGCCGTTGATCGATTCGAGCGCCAGCGGATAGAGCGTGCCAACGAGCACGGTGCCGGTCGCGGTGGTCAGCAGGACGTTGTTGAGGACGAGCCCGCCTTCGCGGCTGATCGGTGCGAAGATGCCGCCCTGACGCAGGCTCGGCGCCCGCCACGCGTAGAGCGTCAACGCGCCACCGATGAAGACCATCATGATCGCGAGGATGAACACGCCGCGCTTGGGATCGACGGCAAAGGCGTGCACCGATGAGAGCACGCCCGAGCGCACCAGGAACGCGCCCATCAGCGACAGCGAGAACGTCAGGATGGCGAGCAGGATCGTCCAGACCTTTAGCGCCTCGCGCTTCTCCATGACGACGGCCGAGTGCAACAGCGCGGTGCCGGCGAGCCAGGGCATGAACGACGCGTTCTCGACCGGGTCCCAGAACCACCAACCGCCCCAGCCAAGCTCGTAGTAGGCCCACCACGAGCCCATGGCGATGCCGACGGTCAGGCACATCCAGGCGGCAAGCGTCCACGGCCGCACCCACCGCGCCCAGGCGGCATCGGTGCGCCCTTCGATCAGGCCGGCGATGGCGAACGAGTAGGCCATCGAGAAGCCGACGTAGCCGGCGTAGAGGAACGGCGGATGGAAGGCCAGCGCCGGGTCCTGGAGGATCGGGTTGAGGCCGCGCCCATCCGCGGGAACCGGATCGAGACGAAGGAATGGATTCGACGTCAGCAGAATGAACAGCAGAAACGCGAGCGCGATCGACGCCTGCACGGCCAGCACGTTGGCGCGCAACGTCTCGGGGAGGTTCGAGCCGAAGGCAGCAACGGCTGCACCGAACAGCGCGAGAATGAGCACCCACAGCAGCATTGAGCCTTCGTGATTCCCCCACACACCGGAGATACGGTAGATCAGCGGCTTTTCCGAGTGCGAGTTGGCGTACACGTTGGCGACCGAGAAATCGCTCGTGACATAGGCGTGCGTCAGTGCCGCGAAGGCGACGATCAGCAGGCCGAACTGGGCGAGCGCCGCCGGCCCGCCGACACGCATCAAGCGCTCGTCCCCGATCCGCGCGCCCCAAGCGGGGAGGACCATCTGCACGAGGCAGACGAGGAACGCGAGCACCAGCGCGAAATGTCCGAGCTCGACGATCATGGGCGGGCGATCTCTGCCATCATTTCTTCTCACTGACCGGCGTCGGCGCCGGTGGCTTCCCAGACTTGGCGTCGCCCTGCCACAGGCCTTTCTCCTTCAGCGCTTTCGCAACTTCGGGGGGCATGTAGGTTTCGTCGTGTTTGGCCAGCACCGTATCGGCGCGGAAGATCTTGCCGTCTTCGAGGCGGCCTTCGGTCACCACGCCCTGGCCTTCCCGAAAGAGATCCGGCAGCACGCCGCGATAGTGCACGATCACCTGCTCGGCTGTATCGGTAATGGCGAACTCGACGTCGGCGCCGGTCCCGCGCTTGACGCTGCCCATGGCGACGAGCCCACCGAGCCGGATGCGCTGGCCGATCGGCACCGCCTTTACCGAGAGGTCGCTCGGCGTGTGAAAGAAGACGATTGAATCCCGCAGCGCCACCAGTACCAGCCCGACGGCCACGGCGAGCACGCCGAGCGCGCCGACAATCAGGACGCCTCTCCTGCGGCGGCGGTTCATGAGGAAAGCCCCAACGATTTGGCCAGTGCGCCCAGCACTTCGAGCGACGCCGCCTCCTGTGCCAGCGCGGCCTGCGCCCGCTTGAGCGCCGCCAGCGCGTCGTCGCGTCGGCCGAGAACCGTGTAGGCGCGGATCAGCCGCTGCCAGCCTTCGAGATCGCGCCCGTCCTCGCCCAGCCGCTTGTCGAGGCCGGCGACCATCTCCTCGATCATCTGGCGGCGCGCGTCCGGCGTCATGGTCTCGGCGGCGTCGACATGCTCCTTGGCGAGCGCCGGCGCCTTGCCTTTGGACGCGACGGTATTGTCCTTGCCGGCCGTCGGCGGGACGCCTTTGCCGGCCGGCGGCGGATCGGTCGCGAGCCCGAGTTTCTCGCGCGCGACGCGCCAGCGCTCGACGACCGTCGGTCGCCATCCCGCCGCCTCGTCGCCTTCGGCCAGCAGCTTCGCGTATGCCGCCGCGGCATCCTCGAACCGTCCGTCCTGCTCGGCCGCGACGGCGAGCCAGAACCGCGGCTCCATCTGCTCCGGCGCAAGCTGCGCGAGGCGCGCGTAGGCGGTGCGCGCCGCTTCCGTCACAACCCCGTCGCTCGCGAGGACGTGCGCTTCCGCGAGACCGGCGAGCCGGTCCGGGTTTTCGCCAACCAGCCGCAGCGCCCGCTGAAACGCATCGGCAGCTTCGCGATATCGCCCAAGCCGCATATAGACCGGACCGATGACATCCCAGCCGCGGCCATCCTCGGGGTGCTGCCGGAGCCGCTCCTCGACCTGGGCGACGAGCTGCGCGATAGGAGCGGTGCCTGGCGGTGTCGCGCGACTGGCGTGCGGCAGGCCCGGCTGGCCGGGCGTCCCGACCGCGAGGTAGGCGGCGATCGCGACAAGCGGCAGCGCCACCGCAACCAGCATGCTCGCGGCGTTGACGGACGCGCGGATCGGTGCGCTGACCGCGACCCCGCGATCGGTCTCGGACGCTGCCAACAGACGCCGCGCGATCTCGACGCGCGCAGCTTCGGCCTCGGCGTCACCGATCAGCCCGCGCGCGCGGTCGGCCTCGATCTCGGCGAGCTGGTCGCGATAGACCGCGCTCACCGCCGTCCTGGTGGTCCCCTCGCCGGCGCCGGTCGATGCCGCATCCGGATCCGCGCTCGCCAGCAGGGGCCGCAGCAATACCGCCACGACCACCGCTGTCAAAACCGCGAACCCAACCCAGAGCAGCATTGCCCAACCTCTCGGCGCGCCCCGCCGAAACGGTCGGGCGCCCGCGCCTTGGCCTTTGTCTTCATCTCGTCAATACGGACGCAAACCGGCCATTGCAAGGCACTGCTGCGCCGCACCATCACACCGCGGGCAGCACCAGGCGGGCACTGAGGCCGCCGGCTGGCGCCGCCTCCAGCGCGAACGAGCCGCCATAGATCTGGACGAGATCGGCAACGATCGACAGGCCGAGCCCTGAGCCGGGCTTGCTCTCATCGAGCCGCCGGCCCCGCTTCACGGCCTGCGCCCGTTGTTCGGAGTTGAGACCCGGACCATCGTCCTCGACGACGATCTGCACGGTGCGGGCGGGGCGCTGCGCATCGCCTTCCACCAAGGTGACCTTCAGCAGCACGCGGCTGCCGGCCCACTTGCAGGCATTGTCGAGGAGGTTGCCGAGCATCTCCTCGAGGTCCTGGCGCTCGCCGCGAAAGCGCAGCCCGGGGGGGCAATCGGCCGCGATCTCGATGTGCCGGTCGCGATAGATGCGACTACCGCCCGGATGAGCCCGCGGGCGACGCCGTCGACCTCGGCGACCGTGCCGATCACGCCGACCTGGGCGGCAACGCGGGCGCGGTCGAGGTAGTGGTTGACCTGATCGCGCATGATCTCGCCCTGCTCGACGACCTTGTTGCCAAAGGGCGTCTTCTCCTCGCGGGCCTCGTTGATCATGACGGCGAGCGGCGTCTTCAGCGCGTGCGCGAGATTGCCGACCTGGGTGCGGGCGCGCTCGATGGTGTCCTGATTGGCCCGGATGAGCGCGTTGAGTTCGGACCGCAGCGGCTCGATCTCCGCGGGAAGATCGCCTTCGAGACGCTGCGCGCGCCCCGAGCGGACATCAGCCAGACCGCGCTCGATCGCTTCGAGCGGCTTCAACCCGTAGCGCACCTGCACGAACGTCGCGCCGATGAGGCCGAGACCCGCCAGCGCCAGGGCCATCACCAGCGGCAGACGGAACTCGTCGACCCGCGCGTCGACGAAGTCCTGGTTGCCGGCGACGACGTAGGAGTAGTTGTTCTGTATGTCTTCGTCGCCGAGAGTGAAGACGGTCTCGCCGACGCGCAGCGGCTCGCCGAGCGGTCCCGTGGCTTCCGTCCAGCGGATATTGCTCGAATCCGGCGCGATGTTGCTCGCCGACGGCAGCGCCAAAGTTTCACTCGTGAGGGAGGCGGAAACCATGCGGCGGCCGGGGCTCGAACCGAGCGGCGTGATCTGCCAGTACCAACCGGAATGCGTGACCTCGAACAGCGGCTCGCCGACGTTGCGGGGAAAGCGCGGCTCGGCGCCGCCCTGATCGGTACTGAAGGCGATGATGAGGGTGAGGAGCTGGCTCAGCCGTGTGTCATGGGATGACGCAAGCTCGCGCTGGCGCACGTAGTCGATGGCGAGGCCGGCCACGGGAAGGATCACCAGCGTCCAAACCGCCGCCGTCACGAACAGCCGGAACGCGAGTGAATTAACTTTCATCGCCCTCACGCGTCAGGCGGTAGCCGAGCCCGCGCACCGTCTTGATCATTTCCGGCGGGATCTTCCGGCGCAGGCGCCCGATGAACACTTCGATGGTGTTTGAATCGCGGTCGAAGTCCTGGTCGTAGAGGTGCTCGACCAGTTCCGTGCGCGAGACCACGCGCTCGTTGTGGTGCATCAGGTAGGCGAGGAGGCGATACTCGTGCGACGTGAGTTTTACGGGCTGACCGCCAAGCGTCACGCGCGCCGTTTTCGTATCGAGCCGCAGCGTGCCGACCTCGATCTCGCTGCGCGCGTGGCCCGAGAGGCGCCGAACCTGGGCGCGGATCCGCGCCAGCAGCTCCTCCATGTGAAACGGTTTGGCGAGGTAGTCGTCGGCGCCGGCGTCCATGCCCTGCACTTTGTCGCTCCAGCGATCGCGCGCGGTGAGCAGGATCACCGGCATGTTGCGCTCGGCGCGCCGCCACTGCTCGAGGACGCTGATGCCGTCCTTCTTCGGCAGGCCGATGTCGAGGATGACGATGTCGTAGGGCTCGGTGTCGCCGAGGAAGTAGCCTTCTTCGCCGTCGTGGGCGCAGTCGACCGCGTAGCCGGCATCGACCAGCGCCGTCGACAGCTGTCGGTTCAAATCCGGATCGTCCTCGACGACTAGCACGCGCATGGCGTCTCGCCCCCTGATCTGCGATGCCTCCCGCATAGTCGTAGTCCGCCCGTTGCCGTAGGAACCCGGTAACGACGTATACTAGCGAGCCTGGGTGGCGAATCCTATCCAAGTCGTGCGTAACAACGCGCAATGCGCGCGGTATCCGTCGCGGCACAATGAGATTCCACCCCCTTGAGCCGTGGCCATTGCTCTCGAGCAAGTCACGAACCGGGATGGAAGTTCAACGTCCGACGCGCGCGCCGCCCGCGGTGCGTCGACGCACCGGAAGGCGTTCGGCTTGCAGCATTGCCGGCGATTGACGGCTGCGGAGCAGACCCGCCTCAGCCGCCCGGCCCTCAGCGCCGGATGCGCTTGGAGGGCTCTTTCAGCTCCAGCGGGCCCTTCGCTTCGACCGTCCGGTTGCGGATGCGTCCCTTGGGTTCGCGCACCAGCAGGCGGTAGATGTAGCGGTCGCCATCCTGGCACAGGGTCACGCGAATGACCTTGCCTTTCAGCCGCTTGCGGACCCAGGACTGAAGCTCGAGCGTCGGTATCAGCCGTTCGTTCTGGACGATGGGGGCAGCGTCCGACCAATCCTCGAAACAGCGCACGGACTCGCCAATCGCGGCCGGCGCCGGGGACAGCGCCAGCAGGGCAGCAATGAGAAATGCGCCGATCGCACAGGTCGATCTCAGGCCGATACCGCTCATGCGGCCGACACTAGGGGGGTTGGCGTGAACACGCAATGAATGAGGTGTACCGCGATCGTGTCAGGCCCCGGGCGCCCATCGGGCGCGCCGCTTCTCGGCGAATGACGCGAGCCCTTCGGCCGCCTGTGCCGTCTGGCGCTGATCGGAATGGCTCTGGATCAGCGCGTCGAGGGTCGGCGCGTCGAAGCCGCCCCAGGCGTGTTCGAGGATGTGCTGCTTGGTCCTGCCCATCGCCTCGGGGCTGTTTTCGAGCAGTGTCGTGACCATCGCCGCGCCGCGCGTCTCGAGGTCAGCGAGCGGCACCACCTCATGGACGAGGCCGATGCGGCAGCGCTTCCTCGGCACCGAAGCGCTCGCCCGTCAGTGCGTAGCGGCGGACCTGGCGCACGCCGATCGCGTCGTTGAGCTGCGGGAAGATGATGCTCGCGTGCAGGCCCCAGCGGACCTCGGTGATCGAGAACAGCGCGTTGTCCGCGGCAATCACGATGTCGCACGCCGAAATCACCCCGGTACCGCCGCCGAAGCATCCGCCGTGGACCAGCGCCACCACCGGCACCGGCAGCCGGTTGAGCCGGTCGACTGCGGTTGCCGTCGCGCGTGAGACCGCGAGATTGTCGGCGGGCGTGCCGACGCGCGCCGCGTTGATCCACGAGAGATCAGCGCCAGCCTGGAAATGCTTGCCGTTCCCCTTCAGCACGACGACGCGCAGGCCGGCCTCCTTGCCGAGCGTATCCATCGCGTCGTGCAGGCCCTGGATCATGTCGCCGTTGTAGGCGTTGTTCACCTTGGGCCGGTTGAGTGTCACGGTCGCGACGCCACGGGCATCGAGGGTCCACAAGACGGGGGCATCGCTCATATTGTGAATCTCCGTTTTTTCTTGCCGCGGACTGCTGGAAAGAGGTCTTCTGCGTTGGGCTTCATGGCAGGCCCGCGACCGCCATACGGCGATGTCCTACAAGGAAAGCAGAAGGCGCGCAAAATGACCACTCTCGCCCCCCTCGAACATGCAACCCTGCCGACCGGTGTTCGCGCGCGCTTCGTCGACGGCGTCAATGGCCTGCGGATGCACGTCCTCGAAAGCGGCGAGCGGGGCCGGCCTTGCCTGCTGCTGCTGCACGGATTTCCCGAACTCGCCTATAGCTGGCGCAAGGTCATGCCGACGCTTGCCGACGCCGGCTACCATGTCATTGCGCCGGATCAACGCGGCTATGGCCGCACCACGGGCTCGGACAACCGCTACGACGCCGACCTCGCGCAATTCCGACCCTTCAACCTCGTGCGCGATGCGGTCGGCCTCCTCCACGCGCTCGGCATCAAAGAGGTGGCATCGGCGATCGGCCATGACGCGGGCGCGGGCATAGCCGCCTACCTCGCCCTGTTGCGGCCCGACATCGCCCGGACGGCTGTGCTCATGAGTGCGCCGTTCGCGGGAGCGCCGAAGATCCGGAGCGGCGCTTCGAGTGGGCCCAGCATCGACGAGGCGCTCGCGGCGTCTCGCGCGGCCGCGCAAGCACTACCAATCCTACTACCGCACGGGCCATGCCGACCCGAACATGCACGGCGCTGTCCAAGGCGTGCACGCGTTCCTGCGCGGCTATTTCCACCACAAGAGCGCCGACTGGAAAGCCAACAAGCCCTATCGCCTCGCGGGATGGACGGCCGAAGAGCTCGCCAAGATGCCGACCTACTACATCATGGATCTCCTCGACGGCATGGCCGAGACGGTCGCCAAGGAAATGCCGGGCGAAGCGGAGATCGCCGCCAACCGCTGGATGCCCGAAGCCGAGATGCGCGTCTTCAGCGAGGAGTATGGGCGCACGACCTTCCAGGGCGGACTCAACTGGTACCGCGCGCGCGTCGAGCCGCGCCTTGTGCCGGAACTCGAACTGCTCGCTGGCCGCACGATCGACATACCCTCGTGCTTCATCGCCGGCGCGAGCGACTGGGGCATCTATCAGGTGCCCGGCGCCATCGAGCGGATGCAGAGCGAGGCGTTCACGCGCATGAGTGCTGTGCATCTCGTCGACGGCGCCGGCCATTGGGTCCAGCAGGAGCGCCCGGCCGAGACCGCGCGGCACATATTGGCGTTTCTTAACGAAAACAAGACCCTGTAGTTCAATCGGCGACCGATGTGGTATGCTGAGACGATGACGCGAACAGACGCCCACGCCGAGACCGCCGCCGCGCCGCCGAGCGCCGACGACGAGCGCCAGCGGACCCTGGCCGAGATCGCCCACGATTGGGCGGACGAGATGGCCCGGCCGGTCGAGGATGATGCGACGCGCGCCGACGTCGCGGAGGGCATGGCCCAAGGCGGTCGCGGAGAATTCGCGATGGTCGCAGATGTCGCGGAGTTGTTTGCGCGCTTCCGCCGATGATGCCGTGATCCCGCCCGATTGCCGGCGACAATCGCAGCGCTAAAGCAACGGACTTGAAATTCACCTCGACTCGAGACTAGGCGGGGAGTGAATTTCAAGTCCAAAGTTGCTTTAGAACACTATGACTCTAAAGCGTCTTTGGACCTTAGATGCGACTTCGAGATCGGCCCAGGCGTGGGTCGCATCTAAGGTCCGACGCTTTAGGCGCGATCGCCGGCACCAGCACGGAGCACACCATGGCAGACACGATCGGCATGGCGGCGCACGCGGGGGCCCAGGCGGTCCGGCTCGGACTTTATCTCGGGCTCAACAGGATCGTCGGCTGGCGCAGCCGCGCACTCGGCTTGCAGAAAACATCAGCCCCCATCGAGACGCCGCGCGGCCCCATCCCTTCGCAGGCCGAACTGCTGCGCGATCTCGTCGCCGTGCTGATGCAGGATGCCGCCGCCGTGCGCGATGGCCTCTATCCGCCGATGGCCGACGAGCCGTCGCTGCCGGTCCAGCTCGCGCGCATCCGCGACATGCTCGCCGATCTCCCCGCGACGGTGGCGCGGCGCAACGAGCGCGACGCCTCGACCGCACAAGCCGCGACGGACGCAGGCGACCTCCCCGACTACTTCGTGCAGGACTTCCATTTCCAAACCGACGGCTACCTCTCCGACCGCTCGGCGCAGCTCTACGACCTCCAGGTCGAGACGCTGTTCTATGGCGCCGCCGGCGCGATGCGGCGACAGGGATTGCGCCCGATCGCGGCTTACATGCACGGCCGCGACCAACGCGGCATGAAACTGCTCGATATCGCCTGTGGAACCGGGCGTTTCCTGCGCGCGGCGCGGCTCGCGTATCCCGCGATGAAGCTCACCGGCCTCGACCTCTCGCACGCGTATCTCAACGAAGCGCGCCGCCACATCAAGGGTCTGCGGCCCGCCGATCTGATCGCCGCCAATGCCGAGGCGATCCCGCTCCCCGATGCGAGCCAGGACATCGTCTCCACCGTGTTCCTGTTCCACGAGCTGCCGCCCGAGGTGCGCCGCCGTGTTGCAGCCGAAATGGCGCGGGTGCTGAAGCCCGGCGGGCTGCTCGTGTTCATCGACAGCCTGCAGATGGGCGATCGGCCGGGGTACGACAGCCTGCTCGAAATGTTCCCGGCGCGCTTCCACGAGCCCTACTACCGCCACTACGCGATCGACGATCTCGACCGCGTGTTCCGCGACGTCGGTCTCGAGGCGATCGAGCACTCGACCGCGTTCCTGTCGAAGATGATGGTGCGACGAAAGGCGGGCTGAATTTACAGCCCCGCGGCCATGCCGCCGTCGACGGCGAGTTCGGCGCCGGTGACGAATGAGCTGTCGTCGCTGGCGAAGAACAGCGCCGCGCGCGCGACTTCCTCGGTCGTGCCGAAGCGGCGCAGCGGCGTCTGGTCGATCAGCGCCTTGGCGATCGCCGGATTGCGCAGCACGCGGTCCGTCAGGCTGTCTCGACAAACCCGGGCGCCAGCGCATTGACGCGGATGTTGAACGGCGCGTACTCGACCGCCAGCGCCCGTGTCAGCGCCGACACCGCGCCCTTGGTCGCGGAATAGGCGGCGAGCTGGCGCAGGCCGCGGTGGCCCATGATCGAGGCGAGATTGACCAGCGAGCCGCGGCCCGACGCCTTCAGCAGCTCGAAGCCGTCGCGCGCGACGCGCACGACGCCGTCGAGGTTGACTTCGCGGATCCTGACCCAGTCGGCATCGGAAAGATGGCGGAAGTCGGCGCGCACGTTGAGGCCGGCGTTGTTGACGAGGATGTCGAGCTGGCCGTGCGCCGCTGCGACCGCGCGGAACAGCGCCGTCACGTCCTGGCCGCGCGAGACGTCGCACGCTTGCGCCGTCGCGCCGCGACCGGCTTCGCGGATCGCCGCCGCGACGCTCTCCGCCGCCGCCCCGTCGACATCGCTGACGTAGACGTGGGCGCCCTCGGCGGCGAACACCTCCGCCACCGCCCGCCCGATGCCGTTGCCGGCACCCGTGACCAGCGCGATCCGTCCTTCAAGCCTCATCGTGCCGCCATGGGTTCTCTCCGCCTCCGGCAGAGGCCGCTTCAACCGGCCCGCACGCTACTCCGCGGCCTGCGCGGGCGGCGTCCATTTCTCGCGCATGGTTACCAGCTCCTCCGCCGCGCTCGGATGGAGCGCCATCGTCGCGTCGAAATCGGCCTTGGTCGCGCCCATGCGCATGGCGATCGCGGCCATCTGGACGATCTCGGCGCCATCGGTGCCGAGCACATGGCAGCCGAGCACGCGGTCGCGTCGCGCGCTCCACGATCAGCTTCATCAGCATCTTTTCGTCGCGGCCGGCGAGCGTCATCTTCATCGGCCGGAAGCGCGCCTTGTAGATGTCGATGCCGCCAGGGCGTTTGGCCGCCTCGTGCTCGGGGAGACCGACGGTGCCGATCTCGGGCGTCGAGAACACCGCGGTCGGGATCCAGTCGTGGTCGACGGCGCGCGGTTTGCCGCCGAACACGGTATCGGCAAACGCGTGGCCCTCGCGGATCGCGACCGGCGTCAGGTTGACGCGATCGGAGACGTCGCCGACAGCATAGATGCTCGCGACATTCGTGCGCTGGTCCTTGTCGACGATGACCTCGCCGCCCTTGCCGAGCGCGACGCCGGCGCTCTCGAGGCCGAGCCCCTTGGTATTGGCGCTGCGGCCGATCGCGAACATCACCTGATCGGCCTCGAGCTGGAACCATCGGAGAGATGCGCGGTGATCCCGCCCGCGGTCTTGTCAAGACGGGTGAAAACTTGGCCTGTGATGATGCGGATGCCGCGCTTGGCGTACTCGTCGGCGAGCGCGTCGCGCAGGTCCTCGTCGAAGCCGCGCAGGATTTTTTCGCCGCGATAGATCAGCGTCGTCTCGACGCCGAGGCCGGCGAAGATGCCGGCGAATTCGACCGCGATGTAGCCGCCGCCGGCGATCACGATGCGCTTTGGCAGCGCTTTCAGATGGAACGCCTCGTTCGACGTGATGGCGTGCTCGCCGCCCGCAAGCTTCGGATCGACGTTGGCGCCGCCGCCGGTCGCGACGAGGATGACCTTCGCGGTCACTTCCTTGCCGCTGTCGGCGAGGCGAACGGAATGCGGACCGGTCACGACGGCGCGAGTTCTGTGAGGACGTCGACGCCGGCCCGATCGAGGCCGCCGCGATAGATCCCTTCGAGCCGCGCGATCTCACGATCCTTGTTGGCGATCAGCGTCGCCCAGTCGAACGAGCGAGCGCCGACCGTCCAGCCGAAGCCGGCCGCATCCTCGAACTCGTCGGCGAAGCGGCTTGCATAGACCAGCAGTTTCTTCGGCACGCAGCCGCGGATCACGCAGGTGCCGCCGAAGCGGTATTCCTCCGCGATCGCCACCTTGGCGCCGTGGCCTGCCGCGATGCGGGCCGCGCGCACGCCGCCGGAGCCCGCACCAATGACAAAGAGATCATAGTCGTAGCCAGCCATCGGAGCCTCTCTCACAAATCGATGCCGCGCTTTTTCAGCTCGCGGCGCATTTCGTTGGCGATCTCGGCGCCGATGCGCTGGCCCCAGTCCTGCCCGACGGCGGCGGCGCGCCGCGTCACTTCGGGCAGTGCCTCGACCATGCGGCGGCCGGCGCCGGTCTGATAGAATTTGGTGATCTCGCGCAAGTCGTCGACCGCAAGCTTGTCGGCGTAGATGGCGGCGATCTCGTCGATCAACTCGTACTTGCGCGTGATGAAGCGCTTGACGACCTCGGCCATCGCCTCCTCGATTTCGCGCGCCCGGTCGGGGGCCAGCGAACGGAATGCTTTCGACATCTGATCCGCCATCAGCGGCATCACAGAATTGAACTGCGCCGCCGCACCCGAAGCGGCGACGAACGCGCGGGCCGCGGCCATCGCGTCATCTGACGGGCGCGGCTGCGCCATCGCGCCATGCCCGACAACCAAACTCAAGAGCACGGCGATGAGGACGCGGCGTGCATGGCTCATCGAGCGCCTCCTTCTCCGGGGTGGTCGACGATGCGAGTTCAGCGCGCGTCGTCCTCGACGGGTTCCGTCTCGATCACGACGATGCCATCCGGCCCGGCGACGAACGCCATGTCGGCGAGACCCAGGAACAGGCCGTTCTCGACGACGCCGGGGATGTGCTTCAGCGCTTCGTCCAGCCGCTCCGGCTCGTCGATCCGCTTGAACACGCAATCGAAGATGTAGTTGCCGCCATCGGTCACGAACGGCTGGCGGTCCTTGCCGACGCGCAACCGGATCTCGCCGTGGCAGCCGAGGTCGCCGGCGAGAATCGCGATCATGTTCTGCGTGGCGATATAACCGAAGCGCACCACTTCGACCGGCAGCGGAAAGGCGCCGAGCCGCTCGACCCGCTTGGTATGGTCGGCGATGACGATCAGCCGTTCCGACGCGGCGGCGACGATCTTTTCCCTGAGCAGCGCGCCGCCGCCGCCCTTGATCAGCCGCAACGCGCCGTCGAACTCGTCGGCGCCATCCACCGTCACATCGAGGAGCGGCGTCTCGTCGAGGGTCGTCAGGCGAATGCCGAGTGCCGCGGCCTGCACGCGCGTCGCTTCCGATGTCGGCACGCAGATCACATCGAGACCGGTGCGGACGCGCTCGCCCAGCAGGTCCACGAAATGCGCCGCGGTGGAGCCGGTGCCGAGCCCGAGGCGCATCCCGGATGTCACCTGCTCGATGGCGCCGCGCGCCGCCATACGCTTGTACTCGTCCAAGCTCATACCGTTGATCCGTCGCCCGCCGATCGGCTGGCTTATCGCAGGTCTCGCCGCAAATGGCCAGCTTCCTCGACGCCAGAACACGCGTGGAAATCACGCCCCTCGCGCCGCCCGGCACCGCCGCCGTTTCAGTCCGCTGTGCCGAGCAGCCGCTCGACGTAGGCCGGGACAATTTTTGAGGCCGGCCCGTGGATTGCCTCGTCGAACAGGCCCGATCCCTGCGACGGCTCGAGGTTCAGCTCCACCGTGCGGGCGCCGCGGTCACGGGCCTCGGCGACGAGCCCGGCGGCGGGATAGACGTGGCCGCTGGTCCCGATCGAGATGAAGAGGTCGGTGCGCGAGAGTTCATCCGCGATCCGCCCCATATGGTAGGGCATCTCGCCGAACCAGACCACGTCGGGGCGCATCCCGCCGCCGGCGCCACAGGCGGGGCAGGCCAGCGTCTCCGTCAGATCGGGATACTCCGGCCCCCACGGGTGGCGCGCCCCGCAGACGGCACACAGCGCCTTTTGATGCTCGCCATGCATGTGAATGAGGTTCTGCGTGCCGGCGGCTTCATGCAGCGCGTCGACATTCTGGGTGATGACGACCACGCCCCCGGCGTGCTCGCGCTCGAGGCGCGCCAGCGCGGCGTGCGCGGCGTTCGGCTTGGCGGCGGCGCTCGCCCGGCGGCGCATGTTGTAGAAGTCGAGCACCAGCTTCGGGTTGCGCGCAAAGCCTTCGGGCGTCGCGACGTCGCGGTAATCATACTTGGCCCAGATGCCATCCTTGTCGCGAAACGTCGAGATGCCGGACTCGGCTGAAATGCCGGCGCCGGTCAGGATCATGATGTGCCGAAACGTCCGCATACGTCTGCCCCCGACCTCGCCGCTCATGGCGAACAAGCGTACCGGTTTGTGACGGCATGTGGGCGGCCGATATGTGATGCCCCCAAGCATCACCAGCGGCGCGTCGGTGCTGACCGGCGCCGGAATTTGTGCTATCGGGTTCGACGGGCACTACAATTGACGGGGAGGACGGAGCGGTCGGGTGCGTTTGCGGCACCACCCGATGCCTTAGCTCGTGTCGCGCAATGGTTTGAGGGAGTTGCGTCAGCATGTTCACGAAGAAGTCGGACAAGGAACCGAGTGCGTTCGATCTCGCTCGAAACGCATCGCCGCCACCGCCGCCGCATCATGCGGGCGCGCAGCCGATGTACACCCAGCAGCACGCATCGCCCCGACCACAACCGAGCGGCCCGGCGACCGCCTCGCACATCGGCGCCGACCTCACGGTCATCGGTAACCTCGTGTCCAAGGGCGAGGTCCATATCGACGGACAGCTTCAAGGCGACCTGCACGCGATGCAGATCACGGTTGGCGAGAACGCGCGCATCACCGGCGGCGTCGTTGCCGACGAGGTGATCGTGCGCGGCGCCATCTCCGGTTCGATCCGCGGCCGCCGGGTGGTACTGCAGTCGTCGAGCCACGTCGAGGGCGACGTCTTTCACCAGCAGCTCGGCATCGAGCAGGGCGCCTTCTTCGAAGGCAAGTCGCGCCGCGTCGACGACCCGCTCGCGGGCACCTCAATGCCCGGTGACGGCGGCCCAACCGGCCCCGGTTTCCCGCTGCGCGGCAATAGCTGAAGAAGCGCTAGAACCTTGCCGGCTTGATACGGATCGCCCGCTCCTCCGCCCGGCGACCCAACGGCATCATGCTTCTGGGTGGCCGGGCGGGGGAGTGGGCTGGCTAGGCTCTTCCGCCAAAGGCGGCAGGAGCTCTCTAGTCGATGTCCTCGACGTCGACTGAGCCGCCTTTGACGCGTTGAGCCAGCGCCGCCTCGACGAATTGATCGATGTCGCCGTCCAACATGGCGGCAATGTCGCTCGTCTGCACGCCCGTGCGCAAATCCTTGACCATCTGGTAGGGCTGCATGACGTAGGAGCGGATCTGATGCCCCCAGCTATTGTCTGATTTCGAGGCGGCCTCGGCTTGCGCCTTCTGCTCGCGCTTCTGTAGCTCCAGCTCATAGAGCCGCGCCTTCAGCCGCTTCATGCCGGCGTCGCGGTTCTTGTGCTGGGAGCGCCCCTCCTGCGAGAAGATGATGATCCCCGTCGGCTTGTGGACGATGCGCACCGCCGAATTCCGTGCGGTTGACGTGCTGGCCGCCGGCGCCGCTCGAGCGGGTGAACGTGACGTCGATGTCGTCCGGTCGGATTTCGATCTCGATGTTGTCGTCGACGATCGGGTAGACCCAGACGCTGGAGAAGGACGTGTGGCGGCGCGCGTTGGAATTGAACGGCGAGATGCGCACAAGGCGATGCACGCCGGATTTCGTCTTCAGCCAGCCGTAGGCGTTCTCGCCCTTGATCTCGAGCGTCGCCGACTTGATGCCGGCTTCTTCGCCGGGGCTCTCGTCGATCAGCGCGACTTTGTATCCGCGCGCTTCGCCCCATCGCATGTACATGCGCAGCAGCATCTGCGCCCAGTCCTGGCTCTCGGTGCCGCCAGATCCGGCGTGGACTTCGAGGTAGGCATCGAAGCCGTCGGCCTCGCCCGACAGCAGCGCCTCGACCTCACGGCGCTTGACCTGCGCGAGGAGTGCCTTCAGCGCCTGTCCACCTTCCTCGACTGTCGCGGCATCGCCCTCGGCCTCGCCGAGTTCGATCAGCGTGACGATGTCGTCGAGTTCCTGCTCGATCTTCTTGTAGCCCTTGACCGCACTGTCCAGCGCCTGGCGCTGACGCATTACTTTCTGCGCGCGCGCGGAATCGTTCCACAGCGTTGGGTCTTCGGCCTGGCGATTGAAATCGCCCAAGCGCATTTCAGCGGTATCCCAGTCAAAGAGACCTCCGCAGGAGTGCCATCGAGTTCCTTGATCTCGGCGACGAGATCGGTGTGTTCCGTGCGCATGATGCGGCTCCATCGGCATATTCTAGTGTTGGGCGGGGTATATAGGCGCGCGGCGGCACAATGTAAACGAGCTAGCGCCTGCACCGAGCCACGCCACAAATTCGCCTATCCGACACAAGCGCTTGCAGAACGAATATCAAGATTGTCCGCGTATGCGCTGGCGAGCCATTTCGCCGAGCCGCAAACGCACGATGGACTGGAAGCGGTCTGCAGACGGTGACAACGTGGCGTCTCGAACCCGAAGCACTGAGACCATGTTGCGGACGTTCCATCCGCGGACGCGAATAACAGCCAATGATCCGGCGCTCAGCTCGGCGGCGACAACGTAGCGACTGATGGCAGCAATACCGTAGCCGCGTTTCAATGCGTGCACGAGGGCCTCGTTGGACGGTAGCTCGAGCCGTTGCCAGGGAACGATACCAAGCCGCGCCAATCCCGAGTTCGGACGAGATACGTGTGGCCGAGCCATCTTCGCGCGAGATCCAGGTCAGTTTTTCGAGACTGTCACGAGACGGCCGCTGCGGTACCAGTGCTGGATTGCCGACAATGACGACTTCGTACTCCAACAGAGGCTCCGTCTCGATCTCGGGTGCCGAGACGGCGCCCGCGACGAAGCCGAGCTCGGCGCGATGCGCCCGCAGCAGCTCGATCGCCTGGACGGCCGATCCAATCTGCAAGGTGACGCGAACTCCTGGATGGGAATGCTGAAATTCAGCGATGATTTCAGGCAACAGATATGTACCGGTGAGCGACGACGCTGCGACCGCGACGGCACCAGTGCCGCTCTTGCGGAATTGGGCGGCGCCGAGGCTCGCTTGCACCAGGAGGGCCTCGGCCCGAAGCACATGGTTCGCAACGAAGTCACCAGCACTCGTGAGCGCGCCGTCCCGCTGTGCCCGCTGCACGAGTTTGAGTCCCAATACGCTCTCCAATTCGGCGACGTGTTTTGAAATCGCCGGCTGGCTGATGCGCAGCTCCGCGGCAGCGGCCGAGAACGATCTTTGCCGGGCGAACGCTGCAAATGCGCGGAGACGTGCTTCGAGTTTCATAACCTCAGATTATACGAACGCTCCAATTATGTATTTTTTTGTTTTTCCCGCATCGGCTATCGTGCCTTTCGAGCCATGGGTGGGATCGCTCAGG
The DNA here is from genome assembly GCA_963775035.1 of uncultured Alphaproteobacteria bacterium. Classification (GTDB taxonomy): domain Bacteria; phylum Pseudomonadota; class Alphaproteobacteria; order Rhizobiales; family Hyphomicrobiaceae. Next base: position 21,716 of record CAVZHG010000017.1, read on the forward strand.
GCCATGACCATCAATGGGAACGGCACCCCTTGCTGACGCAGCTTCAGGCCTGTTAGCGACGAAACGGGAACACAATGCCTGCATTCATCTGCTCGACTTGCGGTACCCAGTATCCGCCAACCGAAGCCCCGGCGGCTCAGTGTCCTGTCTGCGACGACGAGCGCCAATACATTCCACCCGACGGACAATCGTGGACAACACTGGAACGGCTCAGGATCTCGCACCACAACGGGTTCCGCCAGTATGAGCCCGGCCTCATCGGTATCGGCACGCAGCCAAAGTTCGCCATCGGGCAGCGCGCTCTGCTTCTATGCACGCCTGAGGGCAACATCCTCTGGGATTGCATCTCCCTGATCGATGATGCCACGATCACTCTGATCAACGCGCTTGGTGGTTTGCACGCCATCGCAATTTCGCATCCGCACTTCTACACGACGCTTGTCGACTGGAGCCGGGCGTTCGGCAATGTTCCTGTCCTTCTCCACGGCGATGACGCCATGTGGGTGCGACGCCCGGACGATTGCATCAAGTTTTGGCAAGGCGAGACGTTTGAGCTGCTCAAAGGCGTGTCGTTGATCCGCGGCGGCGGGCACTTCCCTGGTGGAACGATGTTGCACTGGGCCGCGGGGGCCGAGGGTAAAGGGGTGGTGTGCTCGGCAGACATCGCGATCGTGAACCTGGATCGCAAGTCCTTCTCCTTCATGCGCAGCATTCCCAATCACATCCCCCTTTCCACAAAGGCTGTACGTGCCATCGGGACGGCGCTGGTGCCTTTCGCTTTCGATCGCGTCTACAGTCATCACTTCGAACGAGTCCTTCCTTCCGGGGCCAAGCAGATCTTGCAGGCATCCGTGGAGCGTTACAGTGCCGCGATTGGTGGCGCCTACGACCGGGCGTAGGAACGAGAAAGCGAGCGCACCGGGGCGCAAGTGTCGGCCAAGGCGGGGTCAATGACATCATGGGCGGCCGCGGCAGAGGCAGGTCAAACGCTGTCGTTCCGCCTGCAACCGCCGCCGACCGCTCTCCAACCTCACGCCTGTTTCGACGCGGCAATCTTCCCATCGATGGCGATGGCACGCTGGCGGGCCGGGCGCTCGGCGAGGCGGGCGACGTAGCGCTTGAAGGTATCGCGTTCGGGGAGAAGCTTGAACTGGAGGCCCCAGGCGATCGCCGATCCGACGTACACGTCGGCGGCCGAGTAGCGCGCGCCGAGGAACCACGGCCCGGTCTCGATGGCCTTCTCCAGCGTGCCGACCGTCGTCTCGTAATCGCCGTAGGGCATCATCCCGCGGCGGCCGGGTTCGCGCTTCAGCGCGTGGTCGATGATCGCCGGCTCGAGGCAGTTGCCTTGAAAAAACATCCAGCGCAGGTACGGGCCACGCAGTGGATCGCCCACCGGCGGCGCGAGACCGGCTGCGGGAAACGCGTCGGCGAGATAGGTGCAGATCGCGCCGACCTCGGTGATGACGGCACCGTTGTGCTCGATGGTCGGCACCTTGCCCATCGGATTGATGGCGAGAAACGCCGGCTTGAGCTGCTCACCGGCCTGCAGGTCGAGCACGCGCAGCTCATAGGGCGCGCCGACCTCCTCGAGCATGAAGAGCGCTGTCGACGACCGGCTCGGGGCGCCATGATGAAGGACGATCTTGTCTGCCATGACACAACTCCGATTGCTCAATAGCCGCGGGCGCGATCCACCACGTTCTGCAACGGTGCGCCGCGCTCGTAGGCGTTGATTTGTGCGACCACGTAGTCGGAAATCGCGTCGGGGTCGCTGTCGGCGGCATTGTGCGGCGTGATCGTGGCCTTCGGGTGGCTCCACAGCGGGTGATCGGCCGGCAGCGGCTCGGTGTTGAACACGTCGAGCGTCACTGCCTTGAGTGTCTCGTCATTCAGCGCGGCAACGATATCGTCCTCGACCTGCAGACCGCCGCGGCCGGCATTGATGACGATCGGCCCGGCGAGCACGCCGTTGCGCGCGAGCTTCTTGAACAGGGACATATTGAGGATGCCTCTCGTTTCCGGCGTCAGCGGCACCAGCACGACGAGAATGTCGGTGCGCGCGAGAAACGCTGGAAGCTGGTCGGCACCAGAAAAACACTCGATGCCCGGCACGGCGCGCGGCGACCGGCTCCAGCCCGCAACCTTGAATCCAATTCGCGCCAGCACCTCGGCGCTGTCGCGGCCAAGCTCGCCGAGGCCCATGATGCCGACCCGCACGGCGGAGGCCGCGCGCTGGTCCGGCGTGTACCAGAGTTTTGCGCGCTGCGCCTTGTCGAGACGTTTCTGGCGCCGGTGGTGCATGAGGACGTGCATCACCACGTACTCGGTCATGCGCTTCGTCAGATCGCTGGTCGCGACGCGAACCAACGGCACGTCAGGCAAGGTTGCATCAGCGACGAGCGCGTCGACACCAGCGCCGAGATTGAAGATCACCTCGAGATTGGGGAAGGTGCCGAGCAGGCCCGGCGGCGGCTTCCACACCGCGACGTAGCGCACGGCCTCGGGGGCCGGCGTGTCGGTCGGCCACAGCGCGATGGGCATGGATGTGAGGCGCGCCGCAAACCGTTCCCGCCAGGGTTCCGCGGTCCAGTTCTCGCCCGCTCCCTGCACCACGATGTAGAGTGTCATAACCGATCCGACCCCTTGATTTGCACAGGCTGCCAGAAGGCGGCTCCAGGCCGCGCCGTCAAGTCCAAAGCCGCTGGCCGTGATGCGCGAGACCGGTTGAAACGTCGCTGGCGGCCATTCCCCGCGCAGGTCATGCTATAGGATGGCGGACAACACCGCTCACCTCAACCCGACAGCACCGCGGGATAGCCCCGCACGAAAGCCAATGTCCCTCGAAATCATCCTGACTATCGCGGCCGTCTTCTTTCTCCTTGCTGCCTCGGCCTTTTTCTCCGGATCCGAGACGGCGCTCACGGTCGCGTCGCGCGCCCGGATGCACTCGCTGGCCGCCGACGGCGACAAACGCGCCGGCATCGTCAACAAACTCATGGAGACACCCGAACGGGTGATCGGCACCGTCCTCCTCGGCAACAACCTCGTCAACATCCTCGCATCGTCGCTGACGACGAGCCTGCTGATCAGTCTATTCGGTGACGTCGGAGTCGCCTACGCCACGGTGCTGATCACGGCGCTAGTGGTAATCTTCTCCGAGGTGTTGCCGAAGACCTACGCGATCGCGTACTCGGACCGCGTGGCGCTGGCGGTGAGCCCCGTCATGCGCGCCATGGTCAAGATCATGGGTCCGCTGACCAAGACGGTGGAATTCATCGTGCGCCAGCTCCTGCGCCTGACGCCGACGCGCATCGACGACGACGCCAACATCCTCGCGCACAAGGAGATCCGCGGCACCATCGAGCTGCAGACCAAGGAAGGCGCAGTTGCCCGCCACGATGCCGATATGCTCGGCGGCGTGCTCGACCTGAGCGAACTGCAGGTCCTCGACATCATGGTCCACCGCACCAAGATGGCGACGATCGACATCGCCGACCCGCCGCACAAGATCATCGATGCGGTGCTCTCGAGCCAGTATTCGCGGATGCCGGTATGGCGGGGCGAGCCGGACAACATCGTCGGCATACTCCACAGCAAGGATCTGCTTGCGGCGCTGCGGACGGCCGACTGGGCGCCCGAGCGCATCGACATCGCCAAGCTGCTGAGTGAGCCCTGGTTCGTGCCGGATACGACCGGCGTCAAGGAACAGCTCAACCAGTTCCTCAAGCGCAAGGCACAGCTGGCGCTCGTCGTCGACGAGTACGGCGAGGTGCAAGGCCTCGTCACGCTCGAGGACATTCTCGAGGAGATCGTCGGCCAGATCTCCGACGAGCACGACATCGGCGAGGTCCAGATCCGGCCCCAGGCCGACGGCTCGATGCTGGTGGAAGGCGCACTCCCCATCCGCGACCTCAACCGCGCGACCGGCTGGAACCTTCCCGACGAGGCCGCGACCACCATCGCCGGCCTGATCATGCATGAGGCGCAGACGATCCCGGAGGCGGGACAGGTGTTCACGTTCTACGGCTTCCGTTTCGAGATCGTGCGCAAGACCCGCAACAAGGTGACCGCCGTCCGGGTCCGGCCGGCGGTTCCGGTGGTGCCGCCGGGCGCCTGATCGGTCCGCATGAGGCGGATTTCAAGCGCTGTTGCCCGTTTTTCGGTTGGCACCACCCGGCCTCGGAATGGCCAACTGCAGTAGGTATTGATAGTCTTGCGCCCGACGCTGGCCGGCAGGCTGGCCACCACGGTGCACAGCAGGGTTCACAATCCGCGCCGGATGCCGGCGAGAGGAGGCCAGTCTTGTCGACCAACCGCATCATCGACCTCTACAGCGACACCCAGACCAAGCCGTCCCTCGGTATGCGCCGGGCGATGGCCGAAGCCGAGGTCGGCGACGAGCAGCGCGGCGAGGACCCCTCGACCAACCTCCTCCAGGAGCGGATCGCGGATCTGCTCGGCAAGGAGGCGGCGATGTTCCTGCCGTCGGGCACGATGTGCAATCAGATCGCCATGCTGGTTCACTGCCGGCAGGGCGACGAGATCATCGGCGCCGAGGTGACACATCTCTTCACGTCGGAAGCCGGCGGTGCCTCGGCGCTGGCTGGCGCACAGACGTGGCCGATCCGCTGCGAGCGCGGCATCTTCACGGCAGCCGATGTCGAGGCCGCGGTGCGCGCGCCCGGTCGGCACAACCCGATCTCGCGCGTCGTCGTGATCGAGCAGACCGTCAACCGCGGCGGCGGCGCCATCTGGCCGGTCGAGCGCATCGCCGAGGTCGCAGCCGCAGCCCGCAAGCACGGCCTCGTCGTGCACATGGACGGCGCCCGCCTGATGAACGCAGCGGTCTCCTCCGGCATTGCGGCGAAGGAGATGACGGCGCACGTCGATACCGCGTGGGTCGATCTCTCCAAGGGGCTCGGCTGTCCAGTCGGCGGCGTACTCGTTGGCTCGCGCGCGTTCATCGATGAAGCCTGGCGCTGGAAACACCGGCTCGGCGGCGCGCTGCGCCAATCGGGCATCCTGGCCGCGGCCGGCCTCTACGCGCTCGACCACAACATCCAGAAACTCGCCGAGGATCACGCCAACGCGGTCGCGCTCGGCGAGGCGATCGTCGCCGTACCCGGCCTAAAGCTGTTCACGCCGCACATCGAGAGCAACATCGTATTCTTCGAATCGACGCTCCCCGAGGTGAGCTCGCGCCAGATTTTTGAGGCGATGCTCGCCCGTGGCGTCCGCATGGGCATGACCTACGGCAACATGATCCGCGCCGTGACGCACCTCGATGTCTCGAGCGACGACATCGCGCGCGCCGGCGAGGTGCTCGCAGCCGTCGTCGCCGATCTCAAGGCGGGCCTGCGCAAGGCCTCATGACGCCTGAAGGTGCCGCCCATTCCAATCACTGATCCTTAGAACGAACCAGGATGCCCCCAATGCCCTTCGAGCCCGCCAGCGACGTGCTTTCCAAGTACACCGTCCTCGACCTGACGCGCGTCCGCTCCGGGCCGACGTGCGTGCGCCAGCTCGCCGACTGGGGCGCCAACGTGATCAAGATCGAGGATCCCGAATCCGACAAGATCGGCCTCGGTGGTGCCCGCTCCGGCTCCGATTTCCAGAACCTGCACCGCAACAAGCGATCGATGACGCTCAACCTCAAGTCCAAGGAAGGCGTCGCGATCTTCCACGCGCTGGCGAAGAAGGCCGACATCATCGTCGAGAACTACCGCCCCGACGTGAAGCGCCGCCTCGGCATCGACTACGACGCGATCTCGGCGATCAACCCGCGCATCATCTACGGCTCGATCTCGGGCTTCGGCCAGGACGGCCCTCTTGCCGACCGGCCGGGCTTCGACCAGATCGCGCAGGGCATGGGCGGCCTGATGTCGATCACCGGCGAACCAGGCAAAGGCCCGATGCGCGTCGGTATTCCGATCGCCGACCTCACCGCCGGCATCTTCTGCTCGCAGGGCATCCTGCTCGCGATCATCGAGCGCGAGCGCACCGGCAAGGGCCAATGGGTGCAGACGTCGCTACTCCAGGCGCAGGTGTTCATGCTCGACTTCCAGGCCTCGCGCTGGCTGATGGACAAGGACGTACCGCCGCAGGCCGGCAACGATCACCCGACGTCGATCCCGACCGGCGTGTTCAAGACCTCAGACGGCCACATCAACATCGCCGTCGCCGGCCAGAAGATGTGGGAAAAGTTCAAGTCGCTGTTCAACGATCCCGCGTTCAACAGTCCCGACTACGCCGATGCCAAGTCGCGCTCGAAGAACCGCAAGTCACTCAACGCGCTGATCGATGGCCACACGGTGAAAAAGACGGCGGCGGAGTGGATCGCGATCTTCAATGACGCCGGCGCGCCGGCCGGCGAGATCAACGACATCAGCCAGGTCTTCGGCCTCGAACAGGTCCGCCATCTCGGGCTCGCCCAGCCGATGGACAGCCAGGAGCGCGGCAAGACCGAGGTCGTCGGCCAGCCGATCCTGATGTCGCGGTCGAAAGCCTCGATCCGCCGCCCGCCGCCGACGCTCGGCCAGCACACGGGCGAAATTCTCGCCGACATCGGCTACGGCGCCGAGGACGTGAAGAAGCTCGCCAAGGACGGCGTGATCTGACGCGCCGCCGCACCATCACAGACAACCAGCAAGGATCACGTCCATGAGCACGCAAGCCGCGGCCGAATCACCGGTCGAAGAGAAGATGCTGGGCATCAAGCGCGGCGCGGTGGCCGAGATCGTGTTCAACAACCCGGCCCGCCACAACGCCGTCTCGCTCGACATGTGGGAGCGTATGACGGCACTCCTCGCCGACTTCGCGGCCGACCCGGCGCTGCGCGTCCTCGTCGTATCCGGCGCCGGCGGCAAGGCGTTCGTCTCGGGCGCCGACATCTCGAAATTCGAGAGCCAGCGCTCCACGCCCGAGGCCGTCGCGCACTACAATACCGTCGGCACGAAGGCCTACGAGGCACTCTACAATTTCCCGAAGCCGACGATCGCCAAGATCCAGGGCTACTGCATCGGCGGCGGCATGAACGTCGCCGTCTGCTGCGATGTCCGTATCGCCACGGCGAATTCCAAGTTCGGCATACCCGCCGGCCGGCTCGGACTGGGCTACGGCTATGGCGGCGTTCACCGGCTCTCCGAGATCGTCGGGCTCTCGAAGGCGATGGAGCTGTTCTATACCGCGCGCCAGTTCACCGCGACCGAGGCCGAGGCCATGGGCTTCCTCAATCAGGTCGTCGCCGAGGACAGCCTCGACGCCGCGGTCGCGACAATGACCGGCCAGATCTCCGAGAATGCGCCGCTCACGATCGCCACCATCAAGGCCGTCGCGCGCGAGATCGGCCGACCCTCCGCCGAGCGCGACCACGCCAAGCTCGACGCCATGGTCGCCAAATGCTTCGGCTCGGAGGACTACATCGAAGGGCGCCGCGCCTTCATGGAGAAGCGAAAACCCGCGTTCAAGGGCCGCTGAGGGCGCTCACCCCTTGAGTTCGCCATACTAATGTTTGAATACTGGGCGTTGCGGGCAATGTGCCGTAAGACCAAAGCCTTGGGCGTCCAGGATCGTGCGCGGAGATGCGTAATACCTTTGCCATCATGAACACCAAGGGCGGTGTCGGGAAATCGACCATCGTGCTTGCTGTCGCCGAGACGCTCTCGGTTTACCATGGCAAGAACGTGCTCGTGATCGACTCCGACGCGCAGGCCAGCGTCAGCACGATGATGATGGCCACGGAGAGCCTGCGCAAGCTCCAGAACGAAGGCCGCACGATCGTCGACTACCTCGTCGCGCAGGTCCTCAAGGGCACGCCGGTCGAGTGGACCGAATTCGTCGTCGGCGGCGTCTCCGATATCGACGATGCGCGCTCGGTCTACCTCATGCCGAGCGACATGCAGCTGACGCTGCTCGAGCGCGAAGTGTCGAAGGAGAGCCAGCACGCGCGCCTGCGCACCGCCATCGGCGGCCTGCTGAGCCGCGCCCGCATCGTCTTCGACGTCGTGTTGATCGACTGCCCGCCGGGGCTTTCGGTACTGACCGAATGCTGGCTGCGGGAGGCCGACTTCCACATCTCGCCGACCAAGCCCGACTACATCTCGGTGTGCGGGCTCGACGTCTTCCGCCGCTTCCGAGAACTGAACCCGGAGATGGGATTTGCGGAAAACCTCGGCGTCGTCGTCAACATGAAGGATCGCGGCTCGCCGCTCGACGAGGAATACCATCGCTGGCTCGCGGCCGACACCAACAACAACTGCTTCACGCACGCGCTGCCCCGCGTCCATGCCATGCAGCAGGCCGCCCAGTTCCAGCACGGCGAACGCTCCTACCTCGCGAAGTATCCCGGTGATGTCGGCGTCGCCGTCCGCGGCCTCGTCGACGAAATCCTCACCCGCGCCACCGCCGCGTCAGTCCCCAACGAAACCCGCGCTGCCGGGGAGTAGGTTTTTAATGCGCTCTTGCGATGCAGAAGGCGACGGCCTCGGCCAGCGCCGCGCGCGGCGCGCTCTCGGGGAAGATCGCGAGCGCGTCTGAGGCAATGGCGCCGTAGTGCCGGGCGCGCTCGAACGTCGCCTCGATCGCCTTGTGGCGCCGCATGAGACCGATGGCGTGCTCGAGATCACCGTCACGGATGTCGCCCGCCGACAGCGTCCGCTGCCAGAACGTGCGCTCCTCCTCGCTGCCCCGCCGGTAGCACAGGATGACCGGCAGCGTGATCTTGCCCTCGCGGAAATCGTCGCCAACCGATTTGCCAAGGCGCGCACTGTCGCCGGCGTAGTCGAGTGCATCGTCGACGAGCTGGAACGCGACCCCGAGATTGCGGCCGTAGGAGCGGAGCGCCGCCTGTTCCGTCGCCGGCCGGTTGGTGATGGCGGGGCCGACCTCTGCGGCGGCCGAAAACAGCGCCGCGGTCTTGGCATTGATGATCGCGAGATATTCGTCCTCGGTCGTGCTCATGTTCTTGGCCGCCGAAAGCTGCATCACTTCGCCCTCGGCGATCACGGCCGCCGCGTTGGAGAGGATCCGCAGTGCCGGGAGCGAGCCGACGTCGACCATCATCCGGAACGCCTGGCCGAGCAGGAAATCGCCGACCAGCACGCTCGCCTGGTTGCCCCAGACCCGCCGCGCCGTTGATTTGCCGCGCCGCACGTCGCTTTCATCGACCACGTCGTCGTGCAGCAGCGTCGCCGTGTGCATGAACTCGACCGCCGCCGCCAGTCGCACATGGCCCTCGCCGGCATAACCCGCGAGCTTGGCCGCCGCGATCGTCAGCATCGGCCGCAGCCGTTTGCCGCCTGAAATCGATCAGGTGATGGGCGATTTCCGGGATCAAGTCGACGTCCGAGACCGCCTTGTCGAGGATGATCCGGTTGACCCCCGCCATCTCGATACTGACGAGATCGACCAGCGGCTTAAGGCTCGCCGCCGGATCCCGCGCCCCGTCGATTGAGACCACAACTCCCAAAGCTCGAATTCCTCGTTCCGTGTCCGCACCTTTGTCTGCCATAGTCCAAACATAGAATGGCTCGGTCAAGCGGCATCGTCCGGTAAAGCACGCAAACCACCGCCTGGGTGCAGGCCAATCGTCGCGCCTTGACGGCCGGCGGCGCGGCAGGCACGAAGGGATGGCTGGTCCAAGCTGCCGCAGGGCGAAACACTCCATTTCAGTCGAAGGGGCTCCTCCATGAACGACCGCTACTTGCGTACGGGTGTCTTCCTTGCGCCCTTTCATGCGCTCAGCGAGAACCCGACGCTGGCTCTCGATCGCGACATGGACCTGCTCGTCCATCTCGACCGCCTGAACTATCACGAGGCCTGGATCGGCGAGCATCATTCCGGCGGATTCGAAATCATCGCCTGCCCCGAGATGTTCATTGCCGCGGCGGCGCGCGAGACGCGGCACATCCGGCTCGGCACCGGCGTCGTCTCGCTGCCCTATCATCACCCGTTCACGCTCGCGAGCCGCATGGTGCAGCTCGACCATATGACGCGCGGCCGCGCCATGTTCGGCATCGGTCCCGGCTCGCTGATCTACGATGCCGAGAAGATCGGCCTCAAGGCCGCCGACCAGCGCCGGCGCATGGACGAGGCGCTCGACTGCATCATACCGCTGATGCGCGGCGAGATGGTCACCCGCAAGACCGACTGGTTCACCTTGCAGAACGCCAAGCTTCAGCTTCGTCCCTACACACCGCCGCACATGGAGATGGCGGTTGCCTCCTCGCGCTCGCCGGTCGGCGCGGTGGCGTCCGGGCGGCACGGCATCGGGATGCTGTCGATCGGCGGCACTTCGGACGATGCGCTGGCGGCGCACGCGAGCAACTGGGGCGTCCACGAGAAGGCGGCGCGCGAAGCCGGCAAGACGGCCGACCGCTCGCGCTGGCGCATCGTCACCTTCGCGCACGTCGCCGAGACGCGCGAGAAGGCCCGCGCCGACATGGCCTATGGCCTCGCCGACTTCAACCGCTACTTCAACGAGGTCGCGACGTTCCCGATCGTACCGCCCAATGTCGAAGACCCGCTCAATCATCTGATCGACACCGGCCTGGCCTGCATCGGCACGCCCGACGATTGCATTCGCCACTTCGAGCGGCTGTGGAAGGGCTCTAACGGCGGCATGGGCGCCATCCTCCTGCTCGCCCACAACTGGGCCGACTGGGAAGCGACGAAGCGCAGCTATGAGCTGATGGCGCGCTATGTGCACCCCCATTTCCAGCACAGCTCCAACAGCCTGCGCGAATGGAGCTACGAGGACGCCAATACCAAGCGCGCGACCGCCGGCATGGAGAACCAGGCCGCCATCCAGGCCGCAATCGACAAATACCAGGCGCGCTAGGAAAGCTGGCGGTCGACCGTGACAGCCGCCATTGTGCAGGGAACCGCATGACCGCTGACGTTGAAACCGTCGTCGTCGGCGCCGGCGTGGTCGGCTTGGCCATCGCGCGGGCACTGGCGCGGGCGGGCCGCGAGGTGATGGTGCTCGAACAGCACGACATCATCGGCTCGGAAACCAGCTCGCGCAACAGCGAGGTCATCCACGCCGGGATCTATTACCCGACGGGCTCCCATCGCGCGCGGATGTGCGTTGCCGGCAAAGCCGAGCTCTACCGCTTCTGCGCCGAGAACGGCGTCGCTCATCAGCGTATCACCAAGCTGCTGGTCGCGACGAGCGAGGCACAGGTCCCCAAGCTCAAGGCGATCCAGGAAACCGCGATCCGCAACGGCGTCACCGACCTGCAACCGCTGACGAGCGCTGAAGCGCGCAAGCTCGAACCCGAAGTCGCCTGCGTCGCCGCACTCCTCTCGCCATCGACGGGGACGATCGATACCCACGCCTTCATGCTGGCGCTCGAGGGGCACGTCGAGGCGCACGGCGGCAACGTCGTGCTGAACACGCCGGTCGAGCGGGTCGCGCGCCGCGCCGATGGATTGTTCGAGGTCGTGACGGCGGGCGACGCGCCGGCCACGATCACCGCAAAAGAGTTGATCCTCTCGCCCGGCCTGCACGCGACCAAGCTCGCGCGCACGCTGAGCTTCCCCGCGGGTTACACGCCGCCAGAGACCTACTACGCCGTCGGCCAGTACTACGCCTATTCCGGCCGCTCGCCGTTCGCCCGCCATATCTACCCGATGCCCGACGGCGCCTGGCTCGGCCTGCACGTGACGGTGGATCTCGGAGGGCGCTGCAAATTCGGCCCCGACATCGAGTGGATCCCGGAGATCGACTACACCTTCAAGCCCGAGAAGCTCGAAAAATTCCTCGGCTTCATCCGCACCTACTATCCCGGCCTCGACCCGTCGCGCCTGCACCCGGACTACACCGGCATCCGGCCGAAACTATATCGCGAGGGCGAGCCGGTCCCCGATTTCGTCTTCCACGGTCCCAGGGATCATGGCGTCGACGGCTTGGTCATGCTGTTCGGCATCGAGAGCCCCGGCCTCACCTCCTCGATCGCGATCGGGGATCTGGTGGTGGAGATGCTGTGATTGTTTGCGCCGTGCCCTGATCGCGCCGTGCGGCGCGAGCGGGGCCAGCCCCGCCCGCGAAGCGGCTTGATCCGCGGCGGCTGGCGGTTGCATGATATGACACGGCGCCCACGTCAGCGGATCGATCGAGGAATAACATGAGATACGGGACTTTCACGCGACTGAGCCTCGCTGCAACGATTCTGATGGTGGGCGTCGGTTCAGCGGCTGCCCACCACCCCACGGGCGGCAAGACGCCGAGCACGTTCATGGAGGGCTTCCTGTCAGGGATCGGTCATCCCGTGATCGGAATCGACCATCTCGCCTTCATCATCGCCATCGGCATCGCGGCGGCCTTCACGAGCGGCGGCTTCGGTATCATCGCCGCTTTCATCGCGGCTTCATCGGTCGGCGTGCTCTCCCATGTCGCCGAGCTCAATGTCCCCCTTGTCGAGCCGCTGGTCGCGACGAGCGTCATCGTCGCCGGTGCGGCACTCGCTGCCGGAATGACGTCGGCACGCGGCGGCTGGCTGGCGCTCGCGGCCGTTGCCGGATTGTTTCACGGCTACGCGTTCGGCGAAACGGCGGTCGGCGCCGAGCGAGCGGTGATCGGGGCGTACCTGATCGGCCTCGCACTGATCCAGGTGGCAATCGCCGGCGGCGCCATGCTGCTGTCGCGCCGGTTCCTGCTGCCGCTCGGTCAGGTCTCGATGCCGACGCGGGCGGCGGGTGCGATCGTCGTCACGCTCGGCGTGATCTTGCTCGCCAGCGGACTGACGGGAGCATGATCATGTCGACGACGACCGCAACCCGCGCAACCACCGAAGCTACCACGGAGCGCGTCGCCGCCCTGTTCGAGCGCTTGCCGGAGCTGGTCGCGCGCGACACGGATCTCGTCAAGCGCGGGCGCTTCCTCGCGACGGACTTCGCCCTTGTCGTCGGCGCGACGCCGCTACTGGTGCGGATCGAGCACGGCCACGTCGTCGCGGTGACACGCGGGCCGTTCCTGTTGCGATCGTGGGGGTTCTCGATCACGGCGGCGCCCGAGACCTGGCTGAAACTTCTAAAGCCGGTGCCCGATCCCGGCACCCACGATCTGATGGCGCTGTCGAAAATCGGCCTCGCCCGCATCGAAGGGAACCTGCAGCCGTTCATGGCCAACCTGCAGTACGTCAAGGACGTCATCACCGCGCCCCGCGCGCTGATGTGAGGAGGCGAACGCCGTGAAAGCCACCTTCGAGCCGATCGTCGGCCGCTACTGCCATCTCGCGCTGTCAGGGCGTCCGCATCGCCTCTATATCGAGGAAGCCGGCAGCGGCATCCCGCTCGTCTGCCTGCACACCGCCGGCGCCGACGGCCGCCAGTTCCGCCACCTTCTCAACGATCCAGCAATCACGCGTGACTATCGCGTCATCGTGTTCGACATGCCGTGGCATGGCAAATCGCTGCCGCCCTTCGGCTTCGAGACCGAGGAGTACCAGCTCACCACCGAGAGCTACACGCGGATGGTGATCGATGTCTGCGACGCGCTCGATCTCGCGCGGCCCGTCGTCATGGGTTGCTCGATCGGCGGCCGCCTCGTGCTCAACCTTGCGGCCGAACATCCCGATCGTTTCCGCGCGCTGATCGGCCTCGAATCCGCCGCCCACCAGCAGCCGTGGTACGATACGGAGTGGCTGAACCGGCCCGACGTCCACGGTGGCGAAGTGTGCGCCGCGCTCGTCTCCGGCATGATGGCGCCGCAGAGCCCGGCCGAGAGCCGCCACGAGACGCTGTGGATGTACAAATGCGGCGGCCCCGGCATTTTCAAGGGCGATCTCTATTTCTATCGCGTCGACGGCGATCTCCGCGACAGGATCGCGCGCATCGATACCGCGCGCTGCCCGCTCTACATGCTGACCGGCGAGTATGATTTCTCCTGCACGCCGGACGATACCAACCGGACGGCTGAGCAAATCAAGGGCGCCGAAGTGACGATCATGAAGGAGCTCGGCCATTTCCCGATGAGCGAGAACCCGGCCCAGTTCCGCCGCTACATCCTCCCCGTGCTCGAGAAGATCAAGGCAGCGGAGTAAGTTGCCATGCCGCGCCGCATCGTCGACCTCTCCGTCGCGCTCGAATCCGGCATCGCCTCCGACCCGCCAGGGAGCGAGCCGAAGATCACCTACATCGCCCACAAGGATCCGGCGGCGCTGTCGCGGATGCTGCCGCACTTTCCGGGGCTCACACAGGACGAGCTGCCGGGCGGCGAGGCCTGGGCCGTCGAGACACTCGCGGTGTCGACGCACAACGGCACGCATCTCGACGCGCCCTATCATTTCCATTCGACCATGGACGGAGGGAAACGCGCCTGGACGATCGACGAGGTGCCGCTCGAGTGGTGCATGGGCCGCGGCGTCAAGCTGGATTTCCGCCATCTCGGCGACGGCTATGTCGCGACGCCGGATGACGTCGAGGCTGAACTGAAACGCGCCGGCGTGACGCTGGAGCCGTTCGACATCGTGCTCGTGAATACCGCAGCCGGCGCGCGCTATCGCGAACCCGACTACGTCTCGCGCGGCTGCGGCATGGGGCGCGCCGCGACGCTGTGGCTGACCGAGCGCGGTGTCAGGATCGCCGGCACCGACGCCTGGAGCTGGGACGCACCGTTCGTCCATACGGCCAAAAAGTATGCCGCAACGCGCGACGCCTCACTGATCTGGGAAGGCCACCGCGCCGGCATCGAGCGCGCCTACTGCCACATCGAAAAGCTCGCCAACCTCGAGGGCCTCCCGGCAACCGGCTACACGGTCTGCTGCTTCCCGTTCAAAATCGCGCGCGCCTCGGCCGGCTTCACCCGCGTCGTCGCGATCTTCGAAGAGTAGGCCGGGCTTCGAAGAGTAGCCCGGGCTTTGAAGCGTAGCGCGGGCGTCGAGGCGTAGCCCGGACCCTGCGTCCCCTGTGGCGCCTCCGCATCAGCGACCAACAAAGCGACCGCTGCTGCGTTTTGCACCCCCAACAGGTTGTGTCTACGCATGACGCCGTCGCAAACGGCGCTGGTCAAGTCGCTATACTGCGCGCCGATTCAAGGACGGGGTGTCCGGGATCGCAGGCAGTAAATTCACCGGGTATGGAGCACGGTACCATGATCAGGATCACGTCAGGCCTCGCAGCGGGCCTCCTCGGCGTCGGCGTCGCGCTGAGTGTCGCGGCCACACCGACCTCGACCGCAACCGCGCAGGGCGCCAAGCTTGTCGCCGGCACGCTGACCTGCAAGGGCGGCCCCAACGTCGGCCTCGTCGTTGGATCGGTGCAGAAGCTCGATTGCAGTTTCAATCCGGCGGGCAAGGGACGCGTGCGCGAATACAAGGCCACGATCACCAAGGTCGGCCTCGATATCGGCTTCAAGACCGGAAGCGTGATCGTCTGGACCGTCCTCGGCAGCAGCGACAAGGTCCCCTCGAAGGTCCTGATCGGGAACTATGCGGGTGTGTCGGCCGAAGCCTCCGTCGCGCTCGGCGCCGGTGCCAATGCCCTCGTCGGCGGCAGCGACAAGTCGGTCATCCTCCAGCCGTTGAGCGTGCAGGGCCAGACCGGGCTCAATCTTGCGGTGGGCGTCGCCGGGTTGACCTTGAGCCGCTGATCGGAGCATCGACGACGCGACGCGGCCGCGGGCCGAACCTGTGGCTCATTGGCACCGCGACGCAATCAATGCGCCATTTGGCGGCGATTTCGCGTGTATCGGCGGCCACAGGACCGGCTTACGCCGCATTCGGCGCCAAAGACTGCGTCGTCGATCCGAAGCTGGTGCGCCACAGCTTCGCAATCACAGAACCATCGAGCAAGGAGGAGCGCCACATGAACGGACTCACCAAGAATTTCGCCGCCGGACTGCTGGGCATCGGTGTTTCGCTCGGTTTTGCAGCGTCGCTGGCGCCGGCAGACGCCCAGTCGGCCAAGGCCCTCGTCGGCACGCTGACCTGCAAGGGTGGCCCCAGCGTCGGTCTCGTCGTCGGGTCAAAGCAGCGCATGGCGTGCGTGTTCAAACCGGAAGGCCATCGCCGCGCGCGCGAGTATCGCGCCACGATGACCAAGGTCGGGCTGGACATCGGCTTCAAGAACGAGACCACCATCATATGGCAGGTTCTCGGCACGACCGACGTCTACAAGGGCGCGCTCCTCGTCGGCGACTACGGCGGCGTTTCGGCGGAAGCGTCGGTCGCGCTCGGCGTCGGCGCCAACGCGCTGGTGGGCGGCAGCAACAAGTCGCTCGTGCTCCAGCCGCTGAGCGTGCAAGGCCAGACCGGTCTCAATCTCGCGGTCGGCGTTGCGAACCTGACGTTGCGTCGCTGAGACAAATGCCCTTCCCGAATGCGAACGGCCGGTGCGGATGCACCGGCCGTTTTCGTATCCGTGAGCCGATGCTCAGGTCGCGTAGTTGGTGAAGGCGGTCGTCGTCGCGCGCGCATTGTGGTCGGTGACGACGCAGACGAGCGCCGGCTTGCCGGCCGCAACCGCCTTCTTGGCGCGCTCGAGCGCCGGGCGGATGTCGTCCGCCTTGTCGACCCACTCGCCGTGGCCGCCGAACGCCTCGGCGAACTTGTCGAGGCGCGGATAGCCGAGATCGCGGCCGGGCTTCTCCTTATTGGGGTCGCCGGTCCAGCCGCCGTTCTGGCTGACGATCGTGATGATCGGCAGGCCGTGGCGAACGGCGGTGTCGAACTCCATCGCGTTCATGCCGAACGAGCCGTCACCGTGCAGCACGATCACCTGCTTGTCGGGCTTCGCCACCTTGGCGCCGATGCCGAACGGCATACCGACACCCATGGTGCCGAAGGCGCCCGAGTTGATGCGGTGGCGGGCCGTGAACTGCGGGATCGCCTGGCGGCCGAAGTTGAGGATCTCCTGGCCGTCGACGCAGAGCACGCCGTCGCGGTCCATGAAGTCGCGGACTTCCTTGCATAGCCGCAGCGGATGTATCGGCGAGGCGCCATTCGCGAGCGCCTGCTCGGCTTCCGCGGTCTTCTGGACATTGCGGGCGCGCAGCCGCTCGCGCCAGGTCTCGTAGGTCGCGGGCGTCACCTTGCCGGCGATAGCTGCCGTGAGCTGCTGAAAGGCGACCTTGGCATCGGCGACGACACCGACGTCGAGGCGGCGCGGCGAGGCTGCGACCTCGATCGGATCGATGTCGACGCGCACGATCTTCGCGTTGGCGTTCCAGCGTGGCGGCGCCGCGTGGCCGATAATGTAGTTCATGCGGGTGCCGACGACGAGGATGAGGTCGGCGTCGCGGAAGGCGGCCGCGCGCGAGGTCAGGTAGCAGTATTTGTGATCCTCGGGGATGACGCCGCGGGCCTGTGGCGTCGTGTAGAAGGGCACGCCGGCCGCTTCGACGAAGGCGAGCATTTCCTTTTCCGCCTCGGACCACTGGACGCCGGAGCCGGTGATGAGCACCGGCTGCTTCGCTTTCGAGAGCAGATCGACGATCGCCGAGAGATCGTTGGCGCTGGCGGCGGGGCGCGGCCGCTTGGCGTGATCATAGGGGTCGGGATACTCGATCTTGGACTCGTCGATCTCGCCATAGAGGATGTCGCCGGGCATATCCAGGTAGACCGGGCCGGGCTTGCCGCTCATGGCGTGCTTGACCGCGAGGTTGATCAGCTCGGGAATGCGCTTCACGTGGTGGACGCGATCCGCGAACTTGGTGCACGGCTTGAACATCGCGAGCTGGTCGATGTCCTGGAAGGCGCCGTGATGCCAGGTCACGACGGGCGCTGCGCCGCCGAGCGCGATCACCGGCGTGCAGTCGGCCCAGGCGTGCGCGATGCCGGTGACGAGGTTGGTGACCGCCGGCCCCGAGGCGGCCATGCAGAACGAGGGCTTGTTCAGCAGGCGCGAATAGGCGAATCCGGCCATGGCGGCGGCCTGCTCGTGGCGGACGTCGATGCCGCGCAGGCCGAGTTTCATCGCCGCCTTCTCCACCGCCATCATGGGTGCCCCCATGATGTAGAAGAAGTCCGAGACGCCTTCGTTCTGCATTGATTTGGCGATGATATCGGAGCCGATTGCCATTAGGATTCCTCTCTGAATTCGTTTCTGATTGAATGCGGTGAGGGGCTTTTGATCTAGAGTTTGATTCACGTTCTCGATACGCGCGCCAGCGCGCGCACCTCAAACGATCAGGCTCTAGATCACCTGCTCCTTCTTGAGGGCCTCGAGATCGCCCTTCGAAAGGCCGAGCATGTCGCCGTAGACGTCGGCGTTGTCGGCGCCGAGGATCGGCGAGGATTTCACCGGCACGTAGCTGTCGGAAAGTTTTACCGGCCAGCCGGGGATCACGACCTTGCCGCGCACGGGGTGATCGATTTCGACGAACACCTCGCGCTCGCGCATGCTCGGGTTCGTTCATCAACTCGTCGGTATCGAGGACGGCGCCACACGGCACGCCCTGCTCGCCGAGGATCTGCATCGCCTCGTGCTTCGTGTAGTTTTTCGTCCAGGCGCCGATGTAGCCGTTGATCTCGTCGACGATCTTGACGCGAAGCTGCGGCGTCGCGAACCGCTCCTGGCCTTTCAGGTCCTCGCGACCGATGACCTTGAGCAGCCGCTCCCACTGAATGTTGTTGGCGCGGCTCGTGTAGATGTAGACGTAATCGTTGGCGCCGCCGGGCTTGCAGGCGAAAACGTCCGACGGTGCGTTGGTGCCGAGCACGACCTGGTTGCCCATGCGCGGGCACGGCTTCTTGTGCAGGAGTTGCGAGGCGTAGGCGATGCGGCAGTAATTGACCATCGCGTCCTGCATCGCGACCTCGACCTTCTGGCCGCGCCCCGTCGCCGTGCGCTGGTAGAGCGCCGCCAGCACGCCGATGCAGGCATGAAGTCCGGTGCCGGTATCGCCGAGCGTCACGCCGGGCTTGATCGGCTTGCCGTCGCTCTCGCCGGTGATACTCATGACGCCGCCGGCCGCCTGCGCGATCATGTCGAAGGCGAGATGCTTCTCGTAGGGGCTCCCCTTTCCGAAGCCCTTGACCGTCGCGTAGATGATGCGCGGGTTGATCTTCGAGACTTCTTCATAGGAGAAGCCGAGCTTCTCGATCACGCCCGGCGCGAAGTTCTCTGCAAAGATGTCCGCCTTGGCGATCAGCTTGCGCAGCATGGCCTTGCCGCGCTCGTCCTTGAGATTGAGCGTTACCGAGCGCTTGTTGGCGTTGAGCAGCATGAAATAGTAGCTGTCGACGCCCTTCTGGTCGGTCGAGGCGCCGCGGCCCTGCTCGCCGCCGACCGGGTTCTCGACCTTGATGACGTCGGCGCCGAGCCAGGCGAGTGTTTCAGTGATCGACGTTCCGGCCTCGAATTGCGTGAGATCGACGACCTTGATGCCGGCGAGCGCGGTGCGCTCGGATTCTTCCCTGCCTGGGGACGACATGGCTCCTCCCGGTAGCTTGTTGTTTTGGCTACCGGCGAGTTTGCGTCGTGCGCGGATGACGCGCAAGGCCGCTGCACGCCCTGCATGACAGGTAGGCGGCGTCAGGCGCGCCGCTCAGGTCCCCAGTCGGCGATCCACAATGAGAAGGCGGTGGCCACGCCGTAGACCGCCATGGCCACGCCGACGAGCGCAAACAACTGCCATGCCGGCGCATTCACGCTGACGAGCCACAGACCGCCGATCACCACGACGAGCAGGCGCACGGTGCCGGCGAGCACCGGGCCTAGGATCTTGCCCGAGCCCTGCGAGGCGAAATAGAGGCAAAGGCCGAGGCCGAACAGGCCGTAGAACGGCCCGGCCCAGCGCAGGTACGTACTCGCAGATGCGAGAATGGCCGGATCGCTCGTGAACATGCCGGCCCACAGCAGCGGGAACAGCGCGACGACGATACCGACGACGGTGAGCACCGCCGTTGCGACGATGCCGGCGGTCCACGCGACACGGCGCGCCCGCGCGATCTCGCCAGCGCCGACGGCCATGCCGACCATCGGCACACTCGCGACGCCGATCGCGAAGGTGATCGGGATCAGCAGGAATTCGAGCCGCGCGCCGATGCCGTATCCGGCCAGCGCCTCGATGCCGAACTCGGCGACGAGGCGGGTGAGGATCAGCACCGACAGGATCGTCTGGAGTGGTGAGATGCAGGCAATCGCACCAACCTTGAGGATGTCACGCAGCATATTCCAGGATGGCGAGATCGTCGTCAGCGAGAGCGTGACCCGGGCGCGCCCCGAGGCGAGATGCCAGTAGAGATAGAGCGCGCCGGCGGAAAAGGCGATCACCTGGCCGAGCGCGACGCCGGCCATGCCGAGGCGCGGGATCGGACCGATGCCGAGACCGAAGGCACCGCCGATGACGATCTGCGCCGCGGCGACCGTCAAAATCACCTTCGACGGCACGACCATGTTGCCGGTGCCGCGCAGGATCGAGGCGAAGGTGTTGGCGAGCCAGATGCCCGGCGCGCCAAAGAAGACGACGTTGGAATAGGCGAGCGCCTCGGCGAGCACGCCGTCGCGGCCGCCGAGCAGACCGTAGATTGCCGGACCGAAGAGCTGGAAGAGCGCGAAGAACGTGAGCCCCGCGCCGGCGCCGATGAGGAAGGCGTGCTGGGCCAGCGCCGCGGCGCGCGCAACGTCGCCCACCCCAAGCGCGCGGCTGATCGCCGACGAGATGCCGCCGCCCATGGCGCCGGCCGACATCGTCTGCTGGAGCATCACCATCGGGAAGACGAGCGCGAAGCCGGCGAGCGGCAGCGTGCCAAGGACGCCAACGTACGCCGTCTCGGCAATGACGACGAGCGCGGTCGCCACCATGGCGATTGTCGTCGGCAGGGCGAGGCGAAGCAGCGTCGGCAGGATCGCGCCGACGAGCAGGGGGTGCGGTGCCGGCATTGCGGCGGCGGGCGGGGCCATCGAGGTCGTAGCCATAGTCATCTAGTGTCCCGATTCCGAAGTTCGCCACACGTTGATGCTGGTGTCCCGAGCGAACTTCGGAATCAAAAGGGACACTAGAATCAGATAGATTCTGTAGTGTGATTCAGATCGAGGAATTCGCGCGATACCGTGCCGCGAGAGATGGCGAATTTCTCGATCATCACACTAGCCTCAAGCTTTGGAGGGAATGCTCGCGGCAGCGATCCGCGCGACGGGGCGCTCCTTGATCGGCCAGTTGATAAGCGCGGAGATCAGGCCGAGTGCGATCGAGATCCACCACATCGCGTCGTAGGATTTCGTGAGATCGTAGACGCGGCCGCCGAGCCAGACGCCGAGGAAGGCGCCGACCTGATGCGAGAGGAAGACGAAGCCGAACAGCATCGACATCCACTGCGTGCCGAAGAATGTCGCGACGAGGCCGCTGGTCGAGCGGGATCGTCGCCAGCCAGAGGAGGCCGAGCAGCCCGCACAGCGACGATCACCGTCGCCGGCGTCATCGGCAGGAACAGGAAGCCGAGGAAGAGGATGGCGCGGCCGAAGTAGATGAGGCTCAGCGCCTGCTGCTTCTCGATGAAGCGGCCCGACTGGCCGGCAATGATACGTGCCGATGATGTTGGCGATGCCGACGACGGAAAGCGCGAACGGCCCGACCCATCCCGGCAGCCCCTGATCGACCGCGAACGCCGGCAGGTGCACCATGATGAAGGAGACGTGGAAGCCGCAGACGAAGAAGCCGGCGGTGAGCAGCCAGTAGCTGCGGATGCGTGAAGGCTTCGGCCAGCGCGTCCTTGAGCAATCTGGTCGCGTTGAGGGCCGTCGACGCGGACCGGCTTGCCGCCGATCGGCCAGGCAAGCGGAATCAGCAGCGCCGTGATCGCCATCAGCCAGAGCAGGCTCTGCTGCCAGCCGACGAACTCGATGAGGAAGTGCATGACCGGCAGCGCGACGAAGCTACCGATGCCGGCCGCCATGCCGATCGAGGCCATGGCCGAGAGGCGCTTCTCCGGCGGCGCGAGTCGGCCGATGGTGCCGACGAGCGAGGTGACGCCGGTGCCGCTGACGCCGATGCCCATCAGCAGGCCGCTGATCACGAGATCGGTGGCCGACGTCGCCGCGTACATACAGTACAGGCCGGCAATCGCCGCGAGCACGCAGATGGCGATGACGCGGCCGGCGCCGTAGCGTGTCGATCAGCGCGCCAGAGAACGGCGCGCCGAGGCCCATCAGGAGCTGCGTCAGCGCCATGGCGAGCGCGAACGACTTCGCGCCCCGTGCCGAGCGCCGCGGTCACGGGCTGCAGGTAGAGGCCCATCGACTGGGAACGGCCCATCGAGAGACCGACGATGGTGCCGACGATCATGATCAGCAGCCAAAGCGGCATGACCGATTTCTGGGAGGTCGCGTGCATGTGGGTATCCATCAAGAAACGAGGGACGGGTGTGTCGCCGGGCGGCGGTCAGCCGGTTGGAGCGGCCATCACCAGACAGGTCGTGGTGCCGTGCGCGTAGAGTTTACCCTCCGCGTCGACGAGGCGACCTTCGGAGGTCGCGATCCGTCCGCCCGCGTGAATGACCTTGGCCTCGCAGCGGAGCTTGCCGCTGCTCTCGTGCACGGCGCGCACGAAGCTCACCGCGAGATCGACGGTTGTAAAACCCTGGCCGGCCTTCAGCGTCGAATGGACTGCGCAACCGAGCGCCGAGTCGAGCAAGGTCGCCATCCAGCCGCCATGGACGGTGCCGAGCGGATTGCGGAAGCGCTCGGATGGAAAACGCCTCAAACACCGCGCGCCCAATGTCGGCCTCGACGAGCAGGAAGTTGAGAACTTCGGCGATCGGCGGCGCTGGAAATGTGCCGCCGCATCATCCCGTGCAGGAACTCGAGGCCCGACATCGACGTCGCCGTCTTGAAATCGGTGACGCCGAAGCTGACTGGCCGCCCCGCCAGTTGCTCAAGCGCGAGGTTGGTGCTCATGATCCGTTTTCCGTTTGCTGCATATGCAGATATGGGGTCTCGAAAAAACTCACTCGGCAAGCCGCTCCAGCGCCTGGTCGAGCTGGGTATGAAGGGCCGATGTCTCGACCTCGCCGACGACGGCGGTGATCTGGTTCTGTGCCGCCCGCCAGAGCGGCCGCGCGTTATCGAATGTCTCGCGCCCCGCGGCCGAGAGGCTCACGCACCGCACCCGGCGATCGTGGCGATCGGGCTCGTGCACGACGAGGCCCTGGCGGATCAGCGGTCGCAGATTGCGCGTCAGCGTCGTCGGGTCCATTGCGAGCTTTTCCGCCAGCGCACCGATGGTGGTCTCGCCGGTCGCCGCGAGATAGGCGAGGAGGCCGTATTGGGTGATCGTCAGGCCGGCGGGCTCGAGATGGCGGTCGTAGATCTGCGAGACGCGGCGCGTCGCCTTGCGCAACCGCATGCAGGTGCATCCGGATACGCGCAGCGGCTGAGTTTGAGTTTTTCGGTCCATGGCGTCGATATATCTGCATATGCAGGCATTGGCAAGTGGGTCGTGATCGAGAACCTTCTCAGGGATGCGGCGCTCCACCTGAAATTATTGGTCAAACCGCCGCGCTGGTTGATCCATGCGCGGATATCCGGCTGATAGGCATTCCACAGCGTGCGCGTGGCAGCCTCCAGCCGCGCCAGATGAAAGAACGACGCCTTCGGCGTCACGCAAATCCGACCGCGCGGGATATGCCCAGGAGCACAGTGCACGCCGACTTGCAGGGACCGACGATCCTGACACTGGCGCCGCGAGCGGCGTGGGCCGCCCACCGCGTGTTGTAGTCGGCGACGCGACCGCCATGGTTGTCGGACACGTCGATGGTTGCGCGGTTACAGGGCTGGCCAGCGTCGTCAGCAGCGCGGCAATCAACAGCGGTCGTGGTTCATCGGGCTGTCCTGACCATTGGTGTCCCTCAACGTTGCAAACTACGCCGATCGGCGGTTGCGATCCACCGCGTTGCTCGGGGACGGAACTAGTGCCTACGTTCTTTTACGTTCTCATCGGCGGCAACGACGAGGTAGGCGCCGTCGGCACCGACCACCTTGACCCAGGATCCCTCGGCGCAATCGGGGCCGCGCGCCGGCCAGACCGAATCGGCGATGCGCACCTTGCCCTCGCCGCCGGCGATCGCCTCGACCACCCGCACCGTCCGACCGAGGTACTGCGCGTCGCGGCGGTTGAGCGTCGGCTGATCGGTCCGCGCCGTCGCCGGCCGCGCCCAAAGGAATGTCAGCAGAACATCGCCGATCAGCAGCGCGACTCCGCCGGCGAGCAGCCACCAGCCGTTGGGCCATCCCTTCACGCCCATCACGAGGCCGGCGCAGGCCATCGGCGCCCCGACCCACGGCAACATCAGGCTCGATGAGCCCGATCAGCCAAACCAGACCGCCCGGTTCGTCATCAGGTCGACGCACGCTCCACCATCAGCACCGTGTCGTTGGCGGACTTGACCCGCACGCGCGAACCTTCCGGCGCATCCTCGCCTTCCGCCTGCCATAACGTGTCGCCGACGCGGATCCGCCCGCGCCCGCCCTTGATCGACTCGGCGACCACGAATTCGCGGCCGATGTACTGGGCGCCCCGCACGTTGAGATCCGGCAGATCGCTCGATCTGGGCATCGGAACGGGCGAACTTTCGCACAACGAACACGGTGCCGATGGCGATGACGGCGAAGATGATGAGCTGCCAGGGCCACGTGATGCCGGTCGCGAATACGATCAGGCCGACGACGATCGCCGCGGTGCCGAACCACACGAAATGCACGCCCGGAACGATCGTTTCGAGCCCGTAGAGGAGCAGGGCGAGAATGAGCCAGTTCCAGGGACCGAGCCCCGACAGAAATGACACCATGGCGCAAATCCAGGTTGAACGTCAGTTCGACTGAGGAGACACGAGCTCTGTCGGCGGATCCGTCGCAAGGGCCCGGACGTTGACCAGCCGGGCCCGCGACACGCGGTCAGCCGGAGCGCGGCACGCTGCCCGCAGCGTTGGGCCGGCCACCGGCGGGACGCGCCGGCGGCGTTTCCTTGCCGTTGAACGCCGCTCCTGCGATCTCGGCAATGCCGGCCGAGAGAGCCGATCACCGTCGACGCCTCGAGCGGCATCATGAGGATCTTCTGGTTGGGCGACTTGGCGATCGCCTCGAGCGCCTTCATGTAGTTGTTGGCGACGAAATAGTTGATCGCCTGGACGTCGCCCGACGCGATCGCCTGCGACACCATCCGCGTCGCCTCGGCTTCGGCCTGGGCGGCACGCTCGCGCGCCTCGGCCTCGCGGAACGCGGCTTCTTTCTTGCCTTCAGCGGCGAGCACGGCCGCCTGCTTCTCGCCCTCGGCGCGCAGGATGTCGGCCTGCCGTTCGCCTTGCGCCTTGAGGATCGCGGCTTCGCGCAGGCCTTCCAACTCGAGGATCTGCGCCCGCTTCTCGCGCTCGGCCTTCATCTGGCGGGCCATCGAGTCCACGAGGTCGCGCGGCGGTGCGATGTCCTTGATCTCGATGCGCGTCACCTTGATGCCCCAGGCTTCGGTCGCGAGATCGACGACATGCAGCAGCTTGGCATTGATGCTGTCGCGGTTGGAGAGCAGTTCGTCGAGGTCCATCGAGCCCATGACGGTACGCACGTTGGTCATCGTGAGGTTCATGATCGCGGACTCGAGCCCCTCGACCTCGTAGGCGGCCTTGGCGGCGTTGAGCACCTGGTAGAAGTTCACGCCGTCGACGCGGACCATGGCGTTGTCGCGGGTGATGACATCCTGGCTCGCGATGTCCATCACCTGCTCTTTCATATTCATCTTGTAGCCGACGCGCTCCATCACCGGGATAAGGATATGCAGGCCCGGCGAGAGCGTGCGCGTGTAGCGGCCGAAACTCTCGATCGTCCAGTTATATCCCTTGCGGAACGATCTTTACGGTCGACCACAGCGCCACTGCCGCCAGGACGATCAGCAGCAGGCCGAAGATCTCGAAGCCACCGAAGAAATTGGGATCCATTGCACAGGTCCTTTCAGGAGGAGCGGGCATTGCGAAACTGAGCGAATCTATTTCATTTCTCGCCATCTGAAACAGCCAAACTTAAGTAAATGAAATGTAAATGCGCCCTTCAATGATACTGAAAATAGGACGAAAGTCACTCGAATGGCCTGAATTCGGCCGTTCGATTGCAGAAACATCCGCAATTATTCGCATGCTAGGCGACGATGTTGGCGTGCAGGGCGGCTGACGCAACAGTGAATTGCGGTTCACGATTGCGATACTACACCAGAATTGTGGCGGCTGGCACGTCGGATCTGCGCGGTCAACTCGCGGCGCTCGGAGGTTCAGATCCAGCCCTGAAGCTCGCGCCGCACCACCCCCTCGATCACCGCGATGCCCTCCGGGTCATCGTTGAGCGCCGGCAGATAGGCGAATTTTTCGCCGCCATTTTCGATAAAATAGCCGCGGTTCTCGACGTCCAATTCCTCGAGCGTCTCAAGGCAATCGGCGGAAAATCCGGGCGCCACCAGAGCGATCCGGCGAACACCTTCGCGCGCCAGCCGCTTGATCGTTTCATCGGTATACGGCTGCAGCCATACGTCGTTGCCGAAACGCGATTGGAACGTCGTCAGCCAACGATCTTCATCCCAGCCGAACGCCGCCCGCAGAAGGCGCGACGTTTTCTGGCACTGGCAATAATAGGGATCGCCCTGGTGTAGATATTTCTCGGGCATGCCGTGAAACGTCACGACCATGCGCTCCGGCTCGAAATCGAGTTTCCGAGGTGCCGGCGCATCGATGCCGCGAGGCCGTCGATATAGCCGGGGTCGTCGTGCCAGGGCGGCGCCACGCGCACCGCCGGCTGCCAGCGCATCTCCATCAGCGCGCGAAACGCCTGGTCGCACGCCGTCGCCGTCGTCGCCGCGGCATACTGCGGATAGAGCGGCACGATCAGGATGCGGTCGCAGCCCTGCGCCATCAGCGCGTCGAGCCGGCTTTGCGTCGTCGGGTTGGCATAGCGCATCGCCCAATCGACGATGACGTGCGGGACATCGCTCGAGCCGCGCTGCCGAGCTTCTCCGCCTGCGCCCGCGTGATCGTCTTCAGCGGCCCCTCGTTGCGCTCCTTGTTCCAGATCTGATCGTAGTCGCGCCCCTTCGGGCCCGGCCGCACCGTCAGGATGATGAGGTTGAGGATCGGCCACCACTTCCAGCGCGGCTCCTCGATCACGCGCCGATCGGAAAGGAACTCCTTCAGATAGCGCCGCATCGACCAGTAGTCGGTCGCATCGGGCGTGCCGAGGTTCAACAGCAGCACGCCGACTTTGCCATGCGCCACCGCGGGATGATTCTGCTGGGGCGTGGTCGTGTTCGGGGCTGACGTTTCAAGTCTGCATATCTTTTCTTTCCGCGGTCGCCGACGCCTTCGGCTACTGGCGCCGCGGGGCTGCCTCTCGGTCGGAGTCTTCACCTTGCGATCTTCGATCGCTACAGATGACGCGAACTCCAAATCTCAAAAAGGCGGGGATTCGGGGCCACCCCCGATCGGGGCGCGGGGCCAGTGGCCCCACTCGGCGTCGAAGACGCGAATGGCCCTGTACCGCCTACGTCGCCCGCTGCTCCGAGCCGACGCCGAGCGCGCGCAGCTTGCGGTGCAGCGCCGAGCGTTCCATGCCGACGAACTCGGCGGTGCGCGAGATGTTGCCGCCGAAGCGGTTGATCTGGGCGAGCAGGTACTCGCGCTCGAAGATTTCGCGGGCTTCGCGCAGCGGCAGCGACATCAGGTGCTCGGCGCCGCCGTTGACGGGGAGCGGCACGTTCGAGCCGATCTCCTCGGGCAGCATGTCGGCGGTGATCACGGTGCCGGGATCGCCGCCGGCGAGGATCATCAGGCGCTCGATGTTGTTGCTGCAGTTCGCGCACGTTACCCGGCCAGTCGTGGGCCTGGAGGACGGCGATGGCGTCGTCGCCGATGCGGCGCGGCGCGAGACCGGAGGCGGTCGCGACCTGCTGCACGAAGAACTCGATCAGCGGCGGGATGTCGTCGCGCCGCTCGGCGAGGCTCGGCACGCGCAGCGGCACGACGTTGAGGCGGTGATAGAGGTCGTTGCGGAAGCGGTCTTCCTGCATCTCGCGTTCGAGGTCGCGGCTGGTCGAGGACACGATCCGCACGTCGACGGCGACCTTGGGCCCGCCGCCGAGGCGCTGGAACTTCTGCTCGACGAGAACCCGGAGCACCTTGCCCTGGGTCTCGATCGGCATGTCGGCGACCTCGTCGATGTAGAGCGTGCCGCCGTGCGCTTCCTCGAGCGCGCCGACCTTGCGCGGGCCCGAGCGGTCCTCGGTGCCGAACATCTCCTCCTCGACGCGATCGGGCGCCATCGCGGCGGCGTTGAGCACGACGAAGGGGCCGTCGGCGCGGATCGACTTGGCGTGGATCACGCGTGCGGCGAGTTCCTTGCCGGCGCCCGAGGCGCCGCGGATGAGGATGCGGCTGTTGGTCGGCGAGACGCGCTCGATCTGGTTGCGAAGCTGGTTGATCGCGGCGGACTTGCCGATCATCTCGGAGCTCTGCACCGAGCGCTCGCGCAGCGTCTTCACTTCGCGGCGCAGCTGCGAGGCTTCGAGCGCGCGCAGCGTCACGAGCACCAGCCGGTCGGCTTTGAACGGCTTCTCGATGTAGTCGTAGGCGCCGCGCCGGATCGCGGTCACCGCGGTTTCGATGTTGCCGTGGCCCGAGATGATGACGACCGGCAGATCGGGGTGCTGCTTCTTGATTGCGGACAGCATCTCGAGGCCGTCGAGACGGCTCCCTTGCAAGCCAGATGTCCAGGATGACGAGATGCGGCCGCCGCTCCTCGATGGCCTTGAGCCCGTCGTCAGCGTCGCGCGCAAGGCGCGTCGCGTGGCCCTCGTCCTCGAGAATTCCGGAGACCAGCTCGCGGATGTCGGCTTCGTCATCGACGATCAGAATGTCGGCTGCCATCGATAGTTCCCTCGAACTTATGTGATCAATGCTCTCTGGCGCGAGCGCAGCGTTATCGGCTGCTCCGACGCCTCGGTCTGGTCGTTGCCCCTGGCCGCGGCGCGGCTAAGAGGTAGTGTGATGGCGATGCGCGCGCCGGTCTGGCCGGTCTGCTCAGGGTCGGCGCCGGCGGGTGCATCATCGAGCGTCAAGGTGCCGCCGTGCTGCTCGACGATCTTCTGGACGATCGCGAGGCCGAGACCGGTGCCCTTGCGGCCCTTGGTCGTGACGTAGGGCTCGAGCAGCTTGGAGCGGTTCTGCTTCGGCAGGCCCGGCCCGTTGTCGATGACCTCGATCGTGGCGCGCTCGCCGTCGCTCGACGCGACGGCGCGCACGCGCCCGCGAAAACCTTCCGGCGCATCCGCCGCCTCGGCGCGCGCCTGCACGGCCTCGGTCGCGTTCTTGACGAGGTTCGTCAGCGCCTGCGCGAGCAGCCGCCCGTCGCACTGCACAGCGAGCGGCGTCGACGGCAGGTCCATCTCATAGGTGATGGCGGCATGAGACTCGCGATACTGGATCATCGGCTCCTGCACGACCTCGCGGATGTCGTGGAGCCCGAATGTCGGCTGCGGCACACGGGCGAATGCGGCGAACTCGTCGACCATCGTCTTGATGTCGCCGACCTGGCGCACGATCGTGTCGGTGAGCTTCTCGAACGTCTCGCGGTCCTCGTGGATGACGCGGCCGTACTTGCGGCGGATGCGCTCAGCCGAAAGCTGGATCGGGGTCAGCGGGTTCTTGATCTCGTGGGCGATCCGGCGCGCGACGTCGCCCCAGGCGGAAGTGCGCTGCGCCGCGATCAGCTCGGTGATGTCGTCGAAGGTGACGACGCTGCCTTGGTCCGAGCCTTCCGCGTGGGACTGCTCCTGGGTCATCTGGACCGCGAAGACGCGCTCCTCGTCGCCGACGAGCACCGTGATCTGGCCGTGCACGCGGCCCTTGCCGTGCATCTGCTCTGCCGCCTCGGCGCAATGCTGGCCCATGGCCGGAATGGCCTCGACGAGGGGACGGCCGACGAGGTTGTCGGCTTGGCGGCCAAGCAGGCGCTCGGCCGACGGATTGGCGAGCCGGATGGTGCCGGCGGCATCGATGCCGATGACGCCGGCGCTGACGCCGGACAGCATCGCCTCCATGAAGCGGCGGCGCTCGTCGAGCTGGTCGTTGACGGCGACGAGGGCGCTGCGCTGGCGGTCGAGTTCGCGCGTCATCAGGTTGAAGTCGTTGGAGAGGCGCCGCAGATCGCCTTCGCCGCGGTGGAGCGGCAGCTCGACGCTCAGGTCCCCCTTGGCGACCTGCTGGGCGGCGCGGATCAGGCGGCGGATCGGCGCCACAAGCTGGCTCGCGAACCACAGGCCGACCCAGATCGCCGCCAGCACGCCGGTGAGCGAGATCATGAAGTACATGAGACCATGGACGAGTTTCAGGCCGCCGCGGGCGCGCAGCAGGCGCTCGTATTCGGCAACGCCGGCCTCGGTGCGCCGCAGATGGCCGACGACGCGCGGGCTGACGCGGCGGGCGACGTAGAGGTAATGGCCGGGATAGCGCGCGAGTTTGGTTACGGCGGCGATACGGTAGCTGTCCGTCGGCATCAACAGCGGGATGTGGCCGGCTTCCGCCTGCGCGATCGTCGCGTCTTCCGGCGGCTCGTAGGTGATACCGCCGTTCATTACCGATGAGAAGACGACGTTACCCTTGGCATCGATCACCGCGACCAGCGTCAGATCGCGCAAGCCGGCCTGCGCCACGACGAGGTTGCGCCACGCATCATCCTTGCCCGGCTCCACCGGACCGACCGGGACCGCGTCGTCGAGATCCTTGGCCATGTTGACGATGTCGGTGCGGATCACCTGGCCGTGCTCGGCGACATAGGCGCGCGCCACATCGAGCGAGTTGGCGACGATGGTCCGCGTGCGGGCGGCAAACCAGTTGTCGAGCGAGCGCGAGAAGGTCGTGGTTGCAGCGACCGCCAGGAGTAGGGCCGGCAGCGCCGAGATCAGCGTGAACAGCACGACGATGCGGATATGGACGCGGGCGCCCGCCAGCTTGCTGCGCCAAGCGCGCCACAGCCCGTAGGCCTGCGCGCCGATCACCGCCAGCATGGCAATGATCACCACCACGTTGACCAGCAGCACCAGCAGCACGACGTCGTTGCGCGGCGTGATCGGCGTGAGGCCGGTGAGGATCAGGTAGGTTGCAAGACCCGAGACCAGCGACAGGACGACGATCGCGAGGCCGAACCAGAACGCACGCGGGCTCGACCCCGGGAGCCCGGACTCGGGCACGCCGGAAAGAATCGAGCGCCGGTTGATTGTGTCCTGTGAGCCCATGCCTCTATTCGGTTCCTGGCCAACGTCGTGCCGCCTCGCGGTCGACGCCGGCAGTTCGCCTCAGCGCGGTCCGTCGCGGAAGTGCGCCTGTGGCCGCAGCGGCACGGCTTCCCACACGCGACAAATCCAAATCCCTTCAACATATTGGGGCGATAGGACCATCGGCTGGGCGGCCGTCGGAGCCGACCCTGGCGCCGCCGCCCCGTGTTGCCGTCACGCCTCGGACGCCAATATGCCACATAATGTGACTTTCTGGCGACTAACCGTTGTCACACCTTTGTGTGACGGGCTGGGCAGCATTTATTGTGGATATCTCGGCCGACGTTCAGGGGTCCCGCTCAGGCTTGGGGACCCTTGAAAACCTGGATGTCGAGGCTCTGGATCTTCTCGCGCAGCGTATTGCGGTTGAGACCGAGGAGTTCCGCCGCCCGGATCTGGTTACCCCGCGTTGCCGCCAGAGCCGCGGTGATCAGCGGCATTTCGACCTGGCGCAGGATACGCCGGTAGAGGCCGGGCGGGGGCAGATCCTTGCCGAAGCCGGCGAAATGGCGGCCGAGATAGCCCTCGACCAGCTCGGAGAGGCCGCGGGAGCTGTTCGAATCCAAATCCGGCTCATGCGCCGGCGGTAACAGCTCGGCGAGTTCGCCGTCGACGATCTCGGCACTGATGGTGTCCTGCGAATAGAGCGCGGCGAGGCGGCGAACGAGGTTCTCGAGCTCGCGCACGTTGCCGGGCCAGGAATACTTGCGCAGCCGATCGAGCGCGCCCGGCGCCAGCGTCTTCTGGCCGAGCCCCTCGCGCACCGCGACACGGAGAAAGTGGCGGGCGAGATCGCCGATGTCCTCGGCGCGCTCGCGCAGCGGCGGCAGGCGGACAGGGACGACGTTGAGGCGGTAATAGAGATCCTCGCGGAAGGCGCCCTGCTGCATCTGGTGGCGCAGGTCGCGGTGGGTGGCCGCGATGATCCGCACGTTGGTCTTGATCGGCGTGCGGCCGCCGACCGTCGTGTATTCGCCTTCCTGGAGCACGCGCAGCAGCCGCGTCTGCGCTTCGAGCGGCATGTCGCCGATCTCGTCGAGGAACAGCGTGCCGCCTTCCGCCTGCTCGAAGCGGCCCTGGGTGCGCACCTGCGCGCCGGTGAAGGCGCCCTTCTCGTGGCCGAACAGCTCGCTCTCGATCAGCTCGCGCGGGATCGCCGCCATGTTGAGGGCGACGAAGGGCCCGCTGCGGCGCTTGGAGAAGTCATGCAGCACCTTGGCGACCAGCTCCTTGCCGGTACCGGACTCGCCGGTGATCATGACCGTGAGATCGGTCTGGGTGAGGCGCGCGATGACCCGGTAGATTTCCTGCATCGCCGCCGAGCGCCCGATCAGCGGCAGCTCCTCGCCCTCGCCCTCGGGATGGCGCTCGCGCTTGCGGCCGGGCTCGGACAGCGCGCGACCGACGACGCCGACCAGCTCGGAGAGATCGAAGGGCTTGGGCAGATATTCGTAGGCGCCCTTTTCCGCCGCCGTGATCGCCGTCATCAGCGTGTTCTGGGCGCTCATGACGATGATCGGCAGCTCGGGCCGCGCCTTCTTGATCCGCGGGATGAGGTCGAACGCATTCTCGTCGGGCATGATCACGTCGGTGATGACGACATCGCCTTCGCCCTGTGACACCCAGCGCCACAGCGTCGCGGCGTTGCCGGTCGCGCGTGGCGAGTACCCGGCTCGCGCCAGCGCCTGGTTCAAGACGGTCCGGATGGCGGCATCGTCGTCGGCTATGAGGATGGTTCCGCGCGGCATCGATCAATCGCCTCTGCTGATGGGTCCGTCGGCCTGCTCGTGCATGGGCAGGAGGACGCGAAATACGGTTCTGCGGGGTTCGCTGTCGCACTCGATGATGCCGCCGTGGTCGCCGACGATCTTGGCAACCAGCGCGAGGCCGAGGCCGGTGCCTGTTCTCTTGGTGGTGACGAACGGATCGAACAGGTGCGACTTCACGGACTCGGCGATGCCGGGGCCACTGTCCTCGACTTCGATCATGAGCGGCAGCGAGACACGCGCCTGGGTCCCCGGCACCGAGAGCCGGACACCGGGCCGGAACGCGGTCGTGAGAACGATGCGTCCGCCGTCGCGGGTCTCGCTCACGGCTTCGGCGGCATTCTTGACGAGGTTGAGGAAGGCCTGGACGAGCTTGTCGCGATTGCCGGGAAGGGGCGGCAGCGAGGGATCGTACTGCTCGATGATGCGGATGCCGCGCGCGAAACCCGATTCCGCGATCCGCTTCACATGGTCGAGCACGGAATGGATATTGACCGGCTCGATGGCGAGCGGCCGCTCGTCGCCGAACACTTCCATGCGGTCGACGAGATTGCGGATGCGGTCGGTCTCGGCGCAGATCAGGCGCGCGAGCGCGCGATCCTCATCCGACAGCGACGGCTCGAGGAGCTGGGCGGCGCCGCGGATGCCGGAGAGCGGATTCTTGATCTCGTGCGCGAGGACCGCTGCAAGCCCCGACACCGAGCGCGCGGCGGCACGATGGGTCAGCCGCCGCTCGATCATCTGCGCCATCGAGCGCTGTTGCAGCATCAGCAGCACCAGATCCGGCGCATCGGGGAGCGGGCCGCCGTAGATGTCGACGAGGCGCGGCGCCTGGATCTTGGGAGTAGAGATCAGCACGCCGTACTCGTTGACGGTGGTGCCGTTGCGGGCGACCTGGCGCGCGAGCGCGATCAGCGGGCAATCATCGCTGACGATGACGCCGAGCTGCTGGCGCTTGAGCACCGCCTGGCTCGATTGGAAGAACGTCTCGGCGGCGACATTGGCGTAGATGACGCGCTCGTCGGCCGCGAGCACGAGGATCGGATGCGGCAGCGCGCCGACCAGCACGTCGTGCTCGATGTGGCGCCGCGTGATGACCGGCGACCGAGGCGGAAGCCGCTCTGGTGTGCTGTCGGCACTCATGCGGCTGCCCTCCCGCCCTCCAGAACCGACGATCGGTAGAAGCGTGTGAGCGCCGCGAGCAGGCGCGCGGGATCGGCTTCCGTGCAGAGGATTTTGCGGTTGGCCTTGACGACTTCCGGCGCGGCGCCACTCGTCTCGAGATACCAGCCGACGTGCTTGCGCGCGTTCTTGAGCCCGAGGAACGCGCCGTAGTGCGAGAGCATCGCGTCGACATGCGCGACCGCGATGTCGCTTTGCTCAGCGAGCGGCGGCGGGCCGGGGTCGATGCCGGTATCGAGAAATGCAGCCACCTGCGCCGGCAGCCACGGCGCTCCGTAAGCACCACGCCCGATCATGACGCCGTCGGCGCCCGAGGCTGCGAGTGCTGCAGCCGCGTCCTGCGGCGTGCCGATGTCGCCGTTGACGATGACGGGGATCGTGACCGCGGCCTTGACGCGGGCGACGAACGACCAATCGGCCACGTCCTTGAAGAACTGGCAGCGTGTGCGCCCGTGCACCGTGACGAGCGCGATACCGGCCGCTTCGGCGCGGCGCGCGAGTTCCGGCGCGTTGAGGTTTGCGTGATCCCAGCCCATGCGCATCTTCAGCGTCACGGGCACGCGCACGGCGCCGACCACGGCTTTGATCAATACAATCGCGTGATCGAGATCGCGCATCAATGCGCTGCCCGAGAGCTTGCCGGTAACCTCGCGCGCCGGGCAGCCCATGTTGATGTCGATGATGTCGGCGCCGAGCCCCTCCGCGATGCGGGCACCCTCGGCCATCCACCGCGCTTCACGTCCCGCAAGTTGCATGGCGAAGGGACGTTCGCCCGAAAACTCGGTGCGGCGCAGGACATCGCGGCGCTCGCGCACGAGTTCTTCGCTGGCGATCATCTCGGATACGACGAGCCCGGCTCCGAGACGATGTGCGGCCTGCCGGAACGGCAGATCCGAGACGCCCGACATCGGCGCCAGGAGCACGCGATTGGCAAGCGCGATCCGGCCGATCGTGAGGCGCGGCGCGCCGCCGTCCTCAGTCTGCGAAACGCCCGTTTCCCGGATGCCCGATTTTGAGCACAACCGCTCGCTCATCCTGCGTGCCTTGTTTTTGAGCAACATCAAGAGTTGCCCATTCTTTGTTCAAGCTAGATAAAGGATCTGACTTTCGCAAGTGCGAAATTGCAGCGCAATGCGCGCCCATTGCATGTCAGGTCGTGCCGGGCCTATGACGAGCGGGGAAAACTCCGGCACGTCACCCTATTTCCGCGGCAGGCGCCTGATCCCCCGGCGCCGCTCGATTTCGAGGCAGGCATCGGTGTCAACCATAGCGATCGTCGTCGCTGCCGGACGTGGCAGCCGGGCTGGCGATGGGGCCGATGGTCCCAAGCAATATGCCGATCTCGGCGGCACAGCGATGCTCACCCGAACGCTGGAAACCCTTGCCAGTCATAACGGAATCGATCGGCTTCTGGTCGTCATCCACCCCGACGACAGCGCCCGCTACCGGGACGCAGCGCGGGCCATCGGGGCGAAGCTGCTGCCGCCGGTGCCGGGCGGCGCGACCCGCCAGCACTCGGTCAGGCTGGGCCTCGAGGCGTTGACCCGGCTGGCGCCTTCGCAAGCACCGGAGCGGGTCCTCATCCACGATGCGGCGCGGCCCTTTCTCGCACCCGCGCTGATCGACCGCGTGCTCGCAGCGCTGGCGACGTCGCCGGCGGCGCTGCCCGGCCTCCCGGTCGCCGACACGCTGAAGCGCGTCGTTGGCACCGGAACCATCGCCGGCACGGTCGACCGGGCGGGACTGTGGCGCGCGCAGACGCCACAAGGATTCCACTACGGCGCGATCCTCGCCGCGCATCGGGCGGCCGGCGCGGCCGGCCTTAACGAATTCACCGACGATTCGACGCTTGCGGAATGGCACGGCGTCTCCTGCGTGCTCGTCGAAGGCGAAGCGCGCAACACCAAGATCACCACCGCGGAGGACCTCGCCTTGGCGCAGCAGCTCACGGGGACGCCCGCGACCACGATCACCGACGTCCGCCAAGGCACCGGCTTCGATGTCCACCGCTTCAGTGTCGGCGGCGAGGTCTGGCTGTGCGGCGTCGCGGTGCCGCACACGCACGCGCTGGAAGGCCACTCCGACGCCGATGTGGGATTGCACGCGCTGACCGACGCGCTGCTTGGCGCCATCGGCGACGGCGATATCGGCCAGCACTTCCCGCCGAGCGATCCGCAATGGAAGGGCGCGCGGTCAGCGGTGTTCCTCGCGGATGCTGCGCGCCGCGTCGCCGCCGCGGGCTACGAGATCGGCAACGTCGACGTGACGCTGATGTGCGAGGCGCCGCGCGTCGGCCCGCATCGCGACGCGATGCGGGCCGAAATCGCCCGCATCCTCGGCATCGAGGTTGCCCGCGTCGGCGTCAAGGCGACGACGACGGAGGGCCTCGGCTTCACCGGACGCCGCGAGGGCATCGCGGCGATGGCGAGCGCGACGGTGGCGCGCCGGGCGTGATCGCGAGCGATCACCCGGCCTTTTGCACCTCGTCGATGCGCTGCTGCATGGGCAGCTCGATGATGAATGTTGCGCCCTCACCCGGCCGGCCATCGGCATCGATGGTGCCGTGGTGGCGCTCGACGATCTTGCGCACGGTGGCGAGACCGACGCCGGTGCCTTCGTATTCGAGGCGGCCGTGCAGGCGCTGGAAGATCGTGAAGATCTGCTCCTTGTAGCGGTTGTCGAAGCCGATGCCGTTGTCGGTGATCTCGATGCGCACGCGCGGGCCGCCCATACCGTAGAACTCGTCGTTGCCGCCGACCGTGCATTTGATGGCGATCTGCGGCGCAACGTCCGCCTTGCGGAACTTCAGCGCGTTGGCGAGCACGTTCTGGATGAGCTGGCGCATTTGCGTCGCATCGGCATCGATCGACGGCAGCGGATCGGAGGTGATCTGCGCGCCCGACTCCTCGATGCGGATCTGCAGATCCGAAAGCACGCCGGCCAGCACATCGTCGAGCGTCACCCGCACGAACGGCTTGCCCTTCGTCGTCACCCGCGAATAGTCGAGCAAATCGTTGATCAGCCGGCGCATCCGCCCCGCGGCATTCTGCATCCGGTCGAGGAACATGCGGCCATCGTCCGGCAGATCCTTGCCGTAGCGCGTGAACAGCCGGTCGCCGAACGCCTCGATCTTGCGCAGGGGCTCCTGCAGATCGTGCGAGGCGACATAGGCGAAGTCCTGGAGCTCACGGTTCGAGCGTTCGAGCTTGACCGTGTAGTCACGCATCTGCTGTGCGGTTCTCTCGTTCTCGGTCACGTCCATGCAGGTCGCGATCGTCCCGCCGTCCGGCATCGGCTCGCTGACGACTTCGATGGCGCGACCATCCCGCAGCTGCTGCTTGAACGTCCGGCGGGCCCTGAGCTTCGTCGGATCGGAGCGTTCGGCCAAAATGCGCCTGGCTTCTTCCTCGGAGAAATTGCCGATCTCGGCACTGTGCTGCATGACATCGGCGAGCAGAATGCCCGGCTTCACGATGTCCGCCGACATGCGGTACATCTCGAGGTAGCGGCGGTTGCAGATGATCAGGCGCTGGTTCGGCGTCGTACATGGCCAGCCCCTGCAGCATGTTCCCCAATGCCGCATCGAAGTGCATGTGCTGGACGGCCAGGCGCGCGTTGAGCGTCTCGCGTTCCGTAATATCCTCGTGCGTGCTGACGAGGCTGCCATCCGGCATAGGCAAGCGCACGACGGCGATGGAGCGCCCGTCGGCCAGCGTCAGGACCTGCGAGACCTTCTGTCTGAACGAGGCCTGCCCATCGCTCACATATTTCTGGCCGTCCGTGATTCCGTAAACTCCCATCGCCAACCGCGCTTCCAGGATCTCCTTCAGGCTGGTGCCGGGCTGGATGTACTCCGACTTCAGGCCGTAGATGTCGGCGTAGCGGTGGTTGGCGAAGACGACGCGTTGATCGGCATCGAACAGGCACAGCCCCTGTGACATGTTGTCGAGGAGGATGTCGAACATCGCATTGCGCGAGTGCAGATCCCGGGTGAGGCGCAGAAGATCGGCCTCGCGCTCCTTCATCTGCGTGATGTCGGCGCGGGTCTGGACGCATCCGCCGTCACTCGTCCGCGTCTCGCTGATCCGCAGCCACCGGCCGTCCGCCATGTGGACTTCGATCGACTCGACGGGATTGCGATGCCAATTGAGCCGCCGCTCGACGAGCTGCTCGGCCGTCGAGCCGGTCAAATCGAGAGCCCCGCGCCGGATCTCCTCGCGCAGCAGCGCCTCGTAGGAGGCGCCAACCGTGATCAGCTCCGCGATGAGGTTGCGGGTCTCGACATACTTCTTGTTGAACACCGTCAGGTGGCCGTCGCCGTCGAATAGCGCGAAGCCCTCCGCCATCACGTCGAGCGCATGCATCATGCGCTGGCGCGCGTTGGCAGCCATCTTGGCGAATTGGACATTGAGATCGGTAACTTCGTGGGACGCCTCGAGCTCGCGGACGGTCTCGACGATGGTGCCACTCGGCAGGCAGCGGCGGTGCAGCTCAAGTAACTGAGCGTTCGACCCCACGTAGCGGAAACCGTCGTTGCTGCCGGGTACGAGCTCGGCCACGACGGTGGCAATCCTTTCTTCGGCCTCCGCGGGCGGCAGGTCCAGCCGCTCCAGCACGCGGCGCAGGAGTTCCGTCAGCGACGTGCCGGCCGCGACTTCCTCGGGCGTATGGCAACGCAGCACGCGGTAGCGCTCATTGCAGGCCAGCAGTCGCAGGTCCTTGTCGAACATTGCGAGGCCGACATGCGCGCCGGCCAGCAACGCCCCCGCTTCGCCCGCCAAGGACTTCCTCGGTCAGGTGCTCGTCATGCCCGGGAGCCCCCGCCCGGACACTGGCACAACATTGGTCAGACCGGTCATTCATCACTGTCCCCTCGCCCCCGATTGGTAGATCCGAACCGGAAAAGTGGCATACGGCCATTAAGAACTGCTAAGCGGAACACATAACGATCCGGTCGCGTTGCTTATGCCCTCCTTCGCCGGGTTGACCATCCGGCGGGACTTCTCCACGCTGACGGCGTGCCAGCGGACGAATCGCCACGGTGTCGGACCGCCCCGCTCCGCTACAGCAGCCGCGATACGCAATCGGCCGCTTCGGCAGCGCCCGATCTGCCGCCGTCGGCACCCGGACGAGGCCCCAGAACAGGAGGGAGCGTGACGACGACGACCACCACGCCTCCCCCGACAGGTCGCATCGTCGGCCGGCGTCTCGGACGAGCCTGCTCAAGCGGTTTCTGGACGACTGGGTGGTGCCCCGCTGGCGGACGCTGGTCTACACGCTGGTGCTGACGGGATTGCTTGCCGCGGTGACCGGCCTCTACCCAATGGTGATCAAGTATTCGTTCGATTCGCTGTCAAGGGTACCATGGGACCCTTGCCGTGGGTCCTGGGGGCCATCGTGTCCGTGACGGCGGCCCGCGCCATCCTCCTCTACATTCATGCCGTCGCCGCCAATCGCGTCGTCCTGCGGATGACGACCGACATACAAAAGGCGGCGCTTCAGCACCTCATCACCGCCGATTTCGCGCGCCTGTCCCGGGACACGCCCGGCCGCCTCGTCTCGCGCCTGACCAACGACATCCTCTTCATCCAGCAGGCCGCCCAGTCCGGCCTGATCGGATCGGTCCGCGACGGCCTGTCGATTTTCGCCCTCGCGATCGCGATGATCTACCTCGACTGGGTCATGTCGCTGATCGTCCTCGGGATCTATCCGCTGGCGATCCTGCCGGTGATGGCGCTCGGCCGGCGCCTGCGGCGGGTGGCCAAGCAGACCCAGGCCCAGGTCGGCGACATGACCTCGCTGCTGACCGAGAACCTCTCGAGCGCCCGCCTCATCAAGACCTACCGGCTCGAGAGCTATGCGGCGTCGCGCATGAACGCGAGCTTCGAGAAGATCCTGTCGCTGCGCATGAAGGCCGTCCGCAATCGGGCGCGCCTCGACCCGACGCTGGAGGCTCTCGGCGGGCTGGCGGTCGCCGGTGTCATCGCGTTCGCGGCATGGCGGATCGGCGCGAGCGGCGCGAAGTCTCGGCGACTTCATGGGCTTCGTCACCGCCATGCTGATGGCGTCACAGCCGGTTCGCGCGCTCAGCAACATTTCGACGCGCGTCCAGGAAGGCCTCGCGGCCGCCGAGCGCATCTATGACCTGCTCGACGAGAAGCCGCGCGTCATCGATGCCCCCGGCGCCCTGCCGCTGATCGTCACCAAGGGCGATGTGCGTTTCGAAAACGTGAGCTTCGGCTACGACACTCCTGATGCCCGCCGCGCGCTCCACGACATCGATCTCGCCATTCCCGGCGGCAGCGTCGTCGCCTTCGTCGGGAGTTCGGGCGCCGGCAAGACGACGCTGATCAACCTTGTGCCGCGCCTGTTCGATGTCGATTGCGGCCGCATCCTCATCGATGGGCAGGACATCCGCCAGGTGACCGTCTCGAGCCTGCGCGGCGCTATCGCGGTGGTCAGTCAGGACGTCGCCCTCTTCGACGACTCGATCCGCGCCAACATCGCGCTCGGGCGGCTCGGCGCGACCGACGCCGAGATCGTTGCTGCCGCGCGCGCCGCGGCGGCCCACGATTTCATCATGGATCAGCCCAACGGCTACGACACCGTCATCGGCGATCGCGGACTGAAGCTGTCTGGCGGCCAGCGCCAACGCCTCGCGCTTGCGCGCGCGATCCTGATGGATGCGCCGCTGCTGCTGCTCGACGAGGCCACGAGCGCGCTCGATTCGGAATCCGAGCGGCTGGTCCAGCAGGCGCTCGCCGAGTTCACCAAAGGCCGCACGACGCTGGTCGTCGCCCACCGGCTGTCGACGGTGCGCAGCGCCGATCTGACGTGCGTGATGGAGGCAGGGCCGGATCATCGAGATGGGCGCCCACAGCGAACTCGTCGCCGCCGGCGGAAGCTATCAGCGGCTGCTGCGCACACAGCTCGTGGATGCCGGCGCGCCCGGCGCCGGAGCGGCTCCGGGCCGTGCGCCACTGAGTCAATCATTGGTAAGACGGCCGCGTGCCGCTATCTCCCGAGACCGAGCGCGCGTGCCGCGCGACGATGCCAGCGCCCGGCGCGGAAGCTCGCCGTCAGCACAGCCGGGTCATAGACCGTGTCGAGCCACGCCGTGAACGCGATCGGCTCGCGGGCGGCATGGTCCAGAAAGTGGTCGAAGAAGCGATCGAGGACGCCGGTCTTGGTAAGGCTGAACGTGGCCGAAGCGCAGGCCCAACTGTCGCCGCGCGTCGGCAACCGGGACCCCCTCGCGCAGGATCAGGTAGAGGCCGCAGAAAGAGCCCGGTGCGATCCGATCCCGACTTGCAGTGGACCAGCGTCGGGCCGTCGATGGCCGCGATCGCCTCGCGGATGCGCGCAAGCTCCGCCAGGTCGGCGCCGCTCGCGACTTCAGCTTGATGTCGACGAGATCAAGTCCGAGCCGCGCGCATTCCTGCTGCTCGAGCCAATAGGCGCCGTGAGGATGCGCGCCGCGCAGATTAATGACGGTGCGCACGCCGCGCGCGGCCAGCGCGCGCAGATGGCGTGGCGCCGGCTGCGCCGACCGCCAGATCCGATCCGTGACCTGATGAAGGTTGGCGTAGGCCTCGCGGATCAGCCCGTAGTCGACCAGCCACAGATCGAGGTGGTGGACGGGCGGGCCGAAACGCGACGCGCCACCCACGGCGGTAGCCCGGCCCCGGCGGCGACCTGCCACTCGCGGATACCCGTGCGCAAACGTCGCCGCTGTGCTTTGGCCAACTTCACCATCTAGTGTCCCGATTCCGAAGTTCGCCACACGTCGCAGTTGGTGTCCCGAGCGAACTTCGGAATCAGAAGGGACACTAGAATCATCGGTTTGCTCGTGTGCTTCAGATCGAGAAATTCGCTCGGTACCGCGCGGCGAGATGTGGCGAATTTCTCGATCATCACACGAGCGACCGCAACCATTTCCCTGGACAACTGGGCCGCGGGACCGGCTTTTCCGCAACTGCGACTAGCCCCGCCTCTTGGCGAACGTCCTTATCGCCTGTATCGATGATAGGCAAATCCGGTCAATATGTTGTCCGGAGGCGTTGCCCGGGGCGAGTACCATCGGCCCGCTCGATGCGCGCGTTGCGGGCTCCGATCGCGTGTCCGCCGGCGGCGGCAATCCGGCTCAACCGCCGCGGCGCGGCGATATGGCACCAGACGGACGGGCTATAGCATTTTAACTCGTGCGGATTGATTTGCGACACTGCGGCAGATGCACGGCGCCCGCGATGCGGGTTCCGGCATGTGCGTCGGGTGCAGAGACGGCAGGGGAATCGGAGCGCGTTTGATCCAAGGAGAAGCCCGGTTGCAGGACGATGGCCTCATGCCAATGGTGAGCGCAGCCTTTAGCGGGCGCGCGGCCGGCCGTGGCATGATCGTGCCCCACGACAACGCGCGCGCTTGGTACACTCCGACATGAGCAGCCAGGTCGAAACCGGCGGCCGGCCGGTGCTTCCATCGAGGCTTCCCGGCGGGCGTCCATCGTCGCTCCCCTGGGCGCTGCGCACCTACCGCGCCGCCATGTCGCTCGCCCGTCCCGCCTTGTGGCTGCTGCTGCGGACGCGTGCCGGTCGCGGCAAGGAAGATCCGGCTCGGCGCTTCGAGCGCTATGGGATTGCGGGGGCGGCGCGGCCGGCCGGCGATGTCCTGTGGCTGCACGCGGCGAGCGTCGGCGAAACCAACGCGGTGCTGCCGCTGATCGAACGTCTGCTCGATGCGCGCCACGATCTGCATGTCCTGCTGACCACCGGTACCGTCACCAGTGCCGGCATCGCCGCGCAACGATTGCCGCCCCGCGCGCTGCATCAATACCTGCCGCTCGAATTCAGGGCCCTACGTGCGGCGATTCCTCGATCACTGGCGGCCGACGGTCGCCGTGCTGACCGAGCAGGAGATCTGGCCCAATCTCATCATCGAGGCCCACGCGCGCGGCGATCCGCCTCGCCCTCATCAACGCCCGCATGTCGGCGCGCAGTCTCCTGCGCTGGCAGGGCAAGCCCGAAGTCGCCCGCGCCCTGTTCGGTAAGCTCGACGCGGTGCTCGCCCAGAACGACCAGCTTGGCACGTGCGCTCGCAGCCCTCGGCGCCGTCAATGTGAGCGCCGTCGGCAACATCAAGATCGATGCGCCGCTGCTGCCGGTCGACGCGGCCGCCACGGCGATCGCTCGCGCAGGCCCTCGGCGATCGGCCCCGCTTCCTCGCCGCCAGCACGCATCCCGGGCGAGGAGAGTGATCATCGCGGCGGCGCACACGATCGTGCGGCGGACGCTTGCCCGACGTCTGTACGATCATCGCGCCGCGCCATCCCCATCGCGGGCCGGAAATCGCCGCCGAGCTCGCAGCGCTCGGCCATACGGTCGCCATGCGCTCGCGCGGCGAGGTGCCGGGCCCCGCGGTCGACATCTATCTGGCCGACACGATCGGGGAACTCGGCACGCTCTATTCCGTCACCCGCATCGCCTTCATCGGCGGCTCACTCGTCGACAAGGGCGGCCAGAACGCTATCGAGGCCGTGCGGCACGATGCCAGCGTCTTGGTCGGGCCGTGGCGATCGAGCTTCATCGACATCTACGACCCCTCCTCGCGGCCGGCGGCGCCA
Source organism: uncultured Alphaproteobacteria bacterium (assembly GCA_963775035.1). Lineage (GTDB taxonomy): Bacteria > Pseudomonadota > Alphaproteobacteria > Rhizobiales > Hyphomicrobiaceae. Next base: position 65,520 of record CAVZHG010000017.1, read on the forward strand.
TCGAGGTCCGCTCGGCGGAGGACATCGCGCGTCAGGTGCTGGCGTGGCACGAGGCGCCGGCGAGCCGGGACGCGGCCGCCGTGACGGCCAAAGCGGTCCTCGACCGCCTGTCGGGCGGCCTGGATCGCACCACCGAGGCCATCATCAGCCTGCTTGGCGGGTCCGTCAGCGCCGGAGCCGATGCGTCGGCGCGCTTGAGGGCGGCCGGGTCGCACCGGAGAAGCCGGCAATTCCTGCAAAAGAATACGCCCCGGCGCCGAATGTGCGGCCGATTGCACACAACGCTATCCGGGAATTCATACTTTCCGACGATACTGACGACAGCCGATGGCGCCCCACGGCGGACTTGGCTAAGGTGTGAACGTCGGTTGTAAATGCGTCTCAGACAATCCATGCAAGACTCTGTTAATACCCGTCGAAATCATGCGCGTTCGCCAGCGTGTCGCCGGCCGTCATGCGGTTCGGTCCGCGGCGCTGAGCGGTTGCCTTGCGGTTGCGCTCTTTGCCGTCGTCTTGGCGAGCCCCGATCGGGCATCGGCACAGCAGCCGCCGCCGACGGCGACCGAGCAGCCAGGACGCACCGCACCGCCGAGCAAGACCTTTCTCGAGCGACTGGCGGAATGGTTCCTCGAGGCCAACCGCGCCCATCAGGACATCCTTGGCCGCCTCAGCAGCCCGGTCGCGATGCCGCCTCCGCCGTCGCAGGTGGCCGCTCCCGCTGCCAGCCCGACACGCCGCCAACGGTCCAGCCCGCGCCGCCACCGGCATCACCACCCGCCCGCCGACACTGCCAAGGGCCCGAAGTTGTGCGCCAGCTCGAGGCTGCGAGCCGTGCCGAAGCGCTGAAGCGCGCGGAAGATGCGCTCGAAGACCGAGGAGACGCGCCGCGCCGCCGCCGCGCAGAAAGCCGAAGTCCCGCGCGAGCCGACCCCGCAACAGGCCGAAAGAGGCCAAGGATCCGGCCGCTGAGAAGGAACAGGGCGAAGCGACACGCCGCGCCGCGATCGAGGCTATGCAGGCAACGGAAGCGAAGCGGCGCGAGGAAAGCGAACGGCAACTCGACGCGGCACGTCGCGAGCGCGAAGCCCGCGAGAAGGAAGAGGCCGAAAAGGCCAAACTCGCCGCGGAGCAGAAAGCCCGCGAAGCCGAGACGCGACGCCAGGCGGAGGCGTTGGCCAAGGACATGGCCGAGCGCAAGACCACCGAAGCTGAAAAGCGCGCGGTCGAAGCGAGCAAGCTGGCCGCTGAGCAGAAAGCCCGCGAGGCGGAAACAAAAAAGATCGCTGAAGCGCAGGCCCTTGCCGAGCGACTGGCCCGCGAGGCCGAGGCGCGCCAGCGTGCCGAAGCTCGAACTGGCCCGCGATGCGGAAGCCAACAAACTCGCCGAAGCCCAGGCTCTGGCCCGTGCCGCCGGAGGAGCGCCAGCGCGCCGAAGAACAAAAGACCCGCGATGCGGAAGCCGCTAAACGCGCCGAGGCGACGACAAAGACCAAGGACGGCATGAGCGGTGGCGGCAGCCCATCGGCCACGGCGCCATCCAGTCGACGGCGCCGGCCGTGCGCACGGGCGAAGACGACGCGAAGCCGGCTGTCGCGTCCTCGCGCGTGGCGCGCGCGCGCGCATCGTCGCCAAGCGTACGGCCGCCCGATCGCGGGCGCGATCGATCTCGCGCCACGCCGGATGCCCGCCGTGCGGCACACGGATCGCCGCTCACGCGTCTCACCTGCCACGGTGGTACTTCACGACCGGCGCCTATCGACTGTGGGAGCCACCCTACCATCGCGACTACGGCAACAGCCGCAATCGCCATGCCCATCGCAAGGCTCTCCGCGCCTCGGCCCGAAGCCACGCGACACAGCGGCGGGCGCCGCAGTGCCGCCCCCATCATCGGCCGACCATGTCGCGATGGCATTGAGCGCCGCGCAAACGCAACGTCGATAGGACCGCTGCGCGCGGGACAATTCCCTTCAAAGCGATGCCCGTGATCGGCCGGCCCAGCCAGAACGACACGCGGGGCGGGCACAGCACTTCCGCGACAAGTGCTTCCGCCTAGGCCAGAAAGATTCTAAACGCTGGCGGAACCGTTTTTCCGCGCGGCAAGAGCCGGCCGGCTGGCCCGCAGGGTACGGCGGCCAGAAATCCAGGAGCTATTATGATGCAAGCGACGGCGACATCGCAGACGCAGCGGGGATCGCTGCGGGCGCTCCGCGGCATCCTGCCGTACGTCTGGCCGAAGAGAACGGCCGGACCTCAAGCGCACGGTCGCGATCTCGCTCGTGCTGATGCTGATTGCCAAGCTCGTCACTGTCTCGATGCCGTTCACCTACAAGTGGGCGACGGATGGGCTGGTCGCGGCGACCGGCACGCAGCAGGCGACACCGCAGGCACTGAGTTGGATCATCGGGGCGCCGATCGTGGCGACGCTCCTCTACGGCATCACGCGGATCGCCATCGTCATCCTCTCGCAGGCGCGCGAAGGCCTGTTCGCCCGGGTCGCGATGCACGCGGTGCGGCGCCTGGCGCTGAACACGTTCGAGCACATGCACCGCCTGTCGCTGCGCTTCCACCTCGAGCGCAAGACCGGCGGGCTGACACGGGTGCTCGAGCGCGGGCGCTCCGGCATCGAGAACATCACGCGCATGACGCTGATGACGTTCGTGCCGACCATCGTCGAGTTCACGCTCGTCCTCATCGTCTTCGCCGTCGAATTCGATTGGCGCTATGTCGCGGCCGTGGCGGGCGATGATCGTCGCTCTACCTGTGCTTCACGATCTTCGCCACCGAATGGCGCATCCGCATCCGCCGCGCCATGAACGAGAGCGACAGCGACGCCAACACCAAGGCCATCGACAGCCTGCTCAACTACGAAACAGTCAAGTATTTCGGCGCCGAGGCCCGCGAGGCCAAGCGCTACGACGCCTCGCTCGCGACCTACGAGCGGGCGAGCGTACGCACTTACATCTCGCTCGCGCTGCTCAACACCGGCCAGGCCGCGATCTTCACGCTGGCGCTGACGCTGTGCATGGTGATGTCGGCGCGCGATGTCATCGCTGGCGTCAACACGCTCGGCCAGTTCATCATGGTCAACGCGCTGATGCTGCAGCTCTTCATCCCGCTCAACTTCATGGGCATGGTCTATCGCGAGATCAAGCAGGGCATCACCGACATCGAGATCATGATGGACGTGCTCGAGCGGCCGCCGGAGATCGCCGACCGGCCGGGCGCGCGCGACCTAGTCGTGACCGGCGGCGCCGTGCGCTTCGAGGATGTCCGCTTCCACTACGACGCGGATCGGCCGATCCTCGAAGGGCTGACGTTCGAGGTGCCGGCGGGGAAGATGGTCGCGATCGTCGGGCCGTCGGGTGCGGGAAAGTCGACGATCAGCCGCATCCTGCTGCGCTTCTACGACGTCGCCGGCGGTCGCGTGACGATCGACGGCCAGGACATCCGCGACGTGACGCAGCAGAGCCTGCGCCATGCGATCGGCGTGGTGCCGCAGGACACCGTGCTGTTCAACGACACGATCCGCTACAATCTGCTCTACGGACGGCCCGATGCGAGCGAAGCAGACGTCGAAGCGGCTGCCCGGCTCGCCCAGATCGACGGCTTCATCAAGACGCTGCCGCAGGGCTACGACACGATGGTCGGCGAGCGCGGGTTGAAGCTCTCCGGCGGCGAGAAGCAGCGCGTCGCGATCGCGCGCACGATCCTCAAGGCGCCGCCGATCCTGATGCTCGACGAGGCGACGAGTGCGCTCGACAGTCACACCGAGAAGGAAATCCAGGACGCGCTCGACAAGGTGTCGCAGAACCGCACGACGCTGGTCATCGCCCATCGCCTGTCGACGATCGTCGCCGCCGACACCATCATCGTCCTCGACAAGGGCCAACTCGTCGAGCAGGGCACGCATGCCGAGCTGATGGAGCGGGGTGGGCTCTACGCGTCGCTGTGGAACCGCCAGCGTCAGGCCGAGAAGGCGCGCGAGGAGCTTGCCGCAGCGCTCGAGCAGGAGAAACTCGAAGGCGAGCGGATCAAGGCCGGGCGGATTTCGGCGGAGGACCTCACCGCGGCGCCGTTCGTACGAGCGGACCGCGCCGTCTCCCGCAGCCGGCGGATCGGATATTTAGACTTCCACGAACACAACACGGCCCCACCCGCTGCCGGGAAGGGGCCGTGCAGTCAATTCAGAGGCCGCGCCTACTTCAGCGCCAGCGCCGCGTCGTAGACCTGCTTGCCGAGCGGGCCGGCGCTCTTGAGGAACTCGTCGCGCACCGCATCCGACGAGGCGCGCCACTTGACGAGTTCGGCCTCGGTCGGCGTGTGGATCACCATCTTGTTGGCCTTGCCGGCGTCGAGCGCCTCCTTGGCAATGCCGGCGAACTCGGCACGCAGCGTCTTCTCGGCGCGCTGGCCGGCGGCGGTGAAGATCTTCTGCTGATCCGGCGTCAGTGCGGCCCAGGCCTTCTCGTTGATCACCACGACGAACTCGACCGCCGCCGTGTTGCCAAGGGTCACCGAACTCATGACCTCCCAGATCTTGCGCGACTTGATCGTGTCCGGCGCCGTCATGCCGACATCGACCGTGCCACGCTGATAGGCGAAGAACTGCTCGTTGCCGGCGACGTTGACTGGGCTGCCGCCGTTGGCCGTGACCCAGGTGCCGAGCAGCTTGCCGAACACGCGGACCTTCTTGCCCTTGAGCTCCTCCGGCGATTTGATCGGCTCGCCCTTGGTCAGCAGGATCGCGGCACCGTAGGCCTGCCACCACAGGATGCGGCCGCCGGTCCTGGCGAGGATCGCGTCATCGAGCGGTTTGCGCACGACGCTTCCGGGCGCCACCGCCTTGGCGAGCTTCTCGTCGTTCTCGAACAGGAACGGCACGTAGAAACACGTCGACCGCCGGCACGTCGCCGACATAGCGGGCGAGCGAGGCGATGCCCAATTCGATCTGGCCGGAGCCGACAGCCTTGGGCACATCCTTGTCGTCGTAGAGCTGGCCGCTGTCGAAGATCTGGATCTCGATCTCGCCCTTGGTCGCCTCCTCGACCTCCTTCTTGAACATGGCGACGTTCTTGCCGAGCACGCTCGCCGCCGGGAAGCTGGCTCGTCAGACGGAGAGTCTTCTTGGCGTGCGCGGGCAAGGCGGCCGTGGTCACAGACCCGCAGCGAGCAGGGTTGCAAGCATCTTCTTCATTGAGCGTAACTCCCGGTTTTCAGGTTGTTGTCGTGTGGATGTGGATCAGCGCGGCGCCAGCCGGATCGCGCCGTCGAGGCGGATGCACTCGCCGTTGAGCATGACGTTCTCGCAGATGTGCATCGCGAGCGCCGCGTACTCGGTGGCGTTGCCGAGGCGCGAGGGGAACGGCACGGTCGCGGCGAGCGAGCGGCGCGCATCCTCGGGCAGGCCGTCGAACATCGGCGTGTGGAACAGGCCCGGCAGGATCGCGCAGACGCGGATGCCGCTCTGCGGCAAGGTCGCGCGCGATCGGCAGCGACCATGGACTTCACGCCGCCCTTCGACGCGGCATAGGCGACCTGGCCGATCTGGCCGTCCTCGGCGGCGACCGACGAGGTGTTGATCATGACGCCGCGCTCGCCGTCGGCGCCGATCGGGATCGAGCGCCAGCATGCCGGCCGAGCATTTCGACATCATGAGGAACGTGCCGATCAGGTTGATCGAGATCACGCTGCGAGAAGGCGGCGAGATCGTGCGGCTCGACGGCGTCGCCGTCCTTGCCTTTGCGCGCGATGCGCTGGCCGATGGCGATGCCGGCGCAGTTGACGAGGATGCGCTCCTGCCCGTGCGCCTTGCGGACGGCGGCGAGCGCGGCATCGACGTCGGCCTCGCTTGGTGACGTCGCACTTGGCGAACGCGCCGCCGATCTCCTTGGCGAACGCCGCGCCGGCCGCCTCGTTGAGGTCGAGGATGCCGACCTTCACGCCCTTGCCGGCGAGCGCGCGGGCGGTCGCCGCGCCGAGCCCCGAGGCGCCGCCGGTGACGACGGCCGCGATGTCCTGCCCAAGCTTCATAGTTCACGCTCCTCCCGGTTCCGCGGCAACCCTCTGGCGGGGTCGCGGTGCAATCGGCGTCTTATACATCAGGGGCTTCAGGGGTTTGCAAGGTGCTCTTTGGCGGGCAGGGATGCGCCGGCCGGGGAGGGCCGGAACGCGCACCGCAGCAGCCCGTCAAATCTCCTTCGCCATCTCGCGCAGGCGGAATTTCTGGATCTTGCCGGTCGAGGTCTTCGGCACCTCGGCAAAGACGACATGCCGCGGGCACTTGTAGTGCGCGAGCCGCTCGCGGCACCAGGCGATCACGTCCGACGCCAGCAGCTCGGCGCCGGGCTTGACCTCGATGAAGGCGCAGGGCGTCTCGCCCCACCGCTCGTCCGGCTTGGCGACGACGGCGCAGGCCGCAATCGACGGGTGCTTGTAGAGGACGTCCTCGACCTCGATCGAGGAGATGTTCTCGCCGCCCGAGATGATGATGTCCTTGGAGCGGTCCTTGAGCTGGATGTAGCCGTCGGGATGGAGGACGCCGAGGTCGCCGGAATGGAACCAGCCGCCGGCGAAGGCTTCATCCGTCGCCTCCGGGTTCTTGAGGTAGCCCTTCATGACGATATTGCCGCGGAACATGACCTCGCCGAGCGTCGCGCCGTCGGACGGGCACGACCTCCATGGTCTCGGGGTTCATCACGGTCAGCCCCTCGAGCGCGGCATAGCGCACGCCTTGGCGCGCCTTCCGCTGCGGCGCGCCCGGACGGGTCGAGCACGTCCCACTCGCTCTTCCATTCGTTGACCGTTGCCGGCCCGTAGGTCTCGGTCAGCCCGTAGACGTGGGTGACGTCGAAACCGGCCTGCTCCATGCGCGAGAGCACCGCCTCGGGCGGCGGCGCGGCGGCGGTGATGAACTGGACGCGCCGCGGCAGCGGGCGAACCTCGTTCGCGGTCGCATTGAGCATCGCCGACATGACGACCGGCGCGCCGCACAGGTGCGTGACGCCATGCTCGGCCATCGCTTCGAAGATCGCGCCGGCCCGCACCCAGCGCAGGCACACGTGCGTACCGGCGGCGGCGGTGACCGTCCACGGGAAGCACCAGCCGTTGCAGTGGAACATCGGCAGCGTCCACAGATACACCGAGTGCCGGCTCATCTGGGCGGAGACGATGTTGGCGTAGCACATCAGGTGCGCGCCGCGGTGGTGGTAGACGACGCCCTTGGGGTTGCCCGTCGTGCCGGACGTGTAGTTGAGCGAGATCGCGTCTCCACTCGTCGGCCGGCATCCGCCACTTGTAGCCGGCAAAGCCGCGCTTGATGAAATCCTCGTACTCGACCGGGCTCAGCCGCTCGCCGACCTGCGGGAACTCCGGGTCGTCGTACTCGACGAGGCGCGGCTTGACCCGGCAGAGTTCGATCGCCGCCTTGACCGTCGCCGAGAACTCGCGATCGTAGATCAGCACCTTCAACTCGGCGTGGTCGAGCTGGAACGCGACGATCGCGGCATCGAGCCGGGTGTTGATCGAGTGCAGCACCGCGCCGGTCATCGGCACGCCGAAGTGCGCTTCCAGCATCGGCGGCATATTCGGCAGCATGACCGAGACGGTGTCGCCCTCCTGGATGCCGAGCCAGGCGAGGGCCGACGCCAGCCGCCGCGCGCGCTCGTAGAGCTGGGCGTAGGTGAAGCGCTGGCGGCCATGGATCACGGCAACGTGATCGGGATGAACCGAGGCCGATCGCTCGAGAAAGGTGAGCGGCGTCAGCGGCTGATAGTTGGCGGGGGTCTTGCCGAGATGCGCGTCGTAGGGGTTGTTGGACATCGGGGATGACCGCGACTGCGGCCGCAAGCCGGTGGCCGCGGCTTGAATTTCATGGGGCGGAAGCTAGCCGAGCCCCATGATCAGGGCAATCATCTGCCTTGGCTACCGGTCCGTCGGGCTATGCAGCGGGAATTTCAGGCGCCCGCCCGGCCGCGCGGAACACGGGATCGCGCCAGGCGTTGATCATCCGTAGTCGCCGCGTCGCACCCACTCGCGACGCGGAAGGTGTCGCATCCGATAGCGGCAAATCTGCCAAACATATGGCACATTCAGCTGAAAACGATTCGTTTGGCTTGCGATGGGAAGGCGAAGCAGTCATCCTCGCGTAAGCAATTGCAGCATATGCCGATCCGCACCACGTATCGGCCTGTGCCCGTCCCCATCCCGGAACCGCTCGAGAGGCCTCTCTGCCATGCGGCGCGCTGCCCTATGCCTAGTCTCCACGCTCGCCCTGGCGGCGTCGCTGCCGGCCCTCGCGCAGAATGTCTCGCAGCCCGCGCCGCGGCACCCCGGCCGCCGATCCCATCGTGACGTCGTCGATACCGGGAGGCCGGACCGATGGCGCGCCCGCCGCAACGGCGCCGACTGAAACGGCCGCGCCGGCCAACCAGGACAACAACGCCCGCAGCCCGGCCACCGCGCCTGCCCCATCCGCGCCCGCCACAGAGGCCGCGCCCGCGGGCACGACAGCGCCACCGGCCGCCGTCACGTCTCCGGCCGAGCCTGCCGCAGCGGCCCCGATCACGGCGACGCCGGCCGCACCAACGCCAGCCGCGCCCGTTCCGATGGCTCCGGCCGTCGCGACACCCGCACCGGTCGAAACCGCACCCGCCGTGCCGCCGCTCCAGTCGGCGCTCCTGCGCGCCATCGAGAGCGGCCAGCCAACCGCGCGCCAGGGCACGACCCGCGAGTGGCATGACGCGATCAGCGCCTTCTATACCGCACGCGGCGGCAAGCCCGTGTGGATGACCGACGCCGGCATGAGCGCCGCGGCCCAGGCGCTTGTCGCCGAAATCGGCCGTGCCGACGAATGGGGCCTCGATGTCCGCGCCTTCGACGTCACCGGACTGCCGACCGGCGCTGCGGACCCCGACCAGCTCGCCGCCGCCGAGACTCAAACTTGCCCGCGCCGTGCTCACCTACGCCTGGCACGCCCGTGGCGGCCGCGTCGATCCCTCGCAGCTCAGCAAGTGGCTCGACCAGTCGCCGCGCGCCCTCGACGCGAAAGCGACGCTCGACCGGTTCGCCGCCTCCAGCGATCCGTCGGTCGATCTCCAAAAGCTGCACCCCCAGCATCGCCAATTCGAGCTGCTGCGGCGCGCCTATCTGAAGGCGCGGACCGCCGAAGCCCCAAAGGCCGCGGAAGTCGATCCGCGCGAAGTAACCATTGCGAACGGGCGGATGGTGCGCGTCGGCGAACGTCATCCCGACGTCGAACTGGTCCGCCGTCGCCTCGATATCCGCGCGCAGCGGTGGCGACGACGATCTCTACGACGAGGAGGTCGCCGCGGCCGTCCGCGAGTTCCTCGGCGCTACCTACCGCGACCGCGAGACCGGCAAGACCGTGCAGCGCCCCGCGCATCCCGCGCTCACCAATGCCGTTCGCGCATCCCTGAGCCGCAAGGCCCATCAGCAGGCCGAGAGCAAGCAGCCGACGCTGAAGCAGTACCTCGTCAATCTCGAGCGCTGGCGCTGGCTGCCCGAGCAGCTTGGGCCGACGCACATCTGGAACAACCTGCCGGAGTACACGACCCGCGTGTTCCGCAACGGCGCCGTCATCCACCAAGAGCGCATCATCATCGGCAAGCCGACCAACCAGACGCCGATCTTCTCGGATGAGATGCAGTTCGTCGTGTTCCATCCCGATTGGGGCGTGCCGGGGACCATCAAGGTCCAGGATCTGCTGCCGTCGCTTCAGCACGGCGACGACTTGGTCCTGCAGCGGCGGAACATGCGCCTTATCTCCGGCAACCGCACCGTTCATCCCGCGGAGATCGATTGGAGCCGCACCGACATTCGCAAGCTGTCGGTGATCCAGGATCCCGGCCCGAGCAATCCGCTCGGCCAGCTCAAATTCATGTTCCCGAACAAGCATGACGTCTACATGCACGACACCCCGACGAAGCACCTCTTCGAGACGCCCATGCGCGCCCTTAGCTTCGGCTGCATCCGCGTGCGCAATCCGGTGCGCCTCGCCGAACTCGTCTTCGGGCAGGACCGCAACTGGACGCAGACCGACATCATGCCGCTGCTGTCGCCAAGGGCCGCGCAGAACAACCGGGTTGACCTCAAGCACCGCATACCCGTGCACAACACCTATTTCACGCTGCTCGCCGACGAGAGCGGGAAGGTGTCATCGTTCCCCGACGTCTACGGCCACGACAAGCGCATCCAGGCCGTACTGCTCGACGGCGAACGTGTCGACGTCGTCGCGCGTGCGGACCCCGCGCTCGAGCTTGACCGCAAGGTCAGGAGTCTCGCGTCCGCGCCCCCGCCGCCCCGCCCGGATGGGGGCTACGGCAGCTGGGGCTGGGGTCCTCCGGGCAAGAAGGGTGGCTTCAACGACTTCTTCGGCGGGCTGTTCGGGAACTGAAGCATCTGCCTGCGGCGCAGCTTTGGCGACCCCGGCCGAACGTCGTGGTCGAGGCCTACTGAAGCATGAAGACGAGTTCGTCCGAGCGCGTACCCAGCACTTTGCATCTGGTCGAGAGGCGCGGTGCCATGCCGCGCATCACGAAGCTGCGCTGGTCGGAAGCAATGGTGCCGCTGACGGCATAGGGTAGTGTGCCGCATTGACGCGAAAACACGTAGGCCGTCCCCGTGTAGGTATCGCCAGTCTTGGTGCCTTCGAAGAGCAGCGTCCCGTTCGCCACGCCCTCATCGCGCATGCCCTGACGCGGGTCCTGATAGTAAATTCGCCGGCTCGATCCATTGGCAACGAGCAGCACGATCGACCCGTTGTGATTCCAAAGGGTCGGCCCGCTGGCGGGCGCCGCGGCTGGCGGCGCGGGCTCACTCGCGCCGAGACTTCGTTGCGCCGGCTGCTCTTGCCTCTGCAGTGCCGCCTGGCGCTCCGCGAGTTCGCGCTCCCGGCGGTCCAGGGCTTCGCGGCGCTGACGCTGCTCGGCGTCACGTAGCTCATTCTCCTTGCGCCTGAGCTCGGCCTCCCGCTCAACCTCATCGCGCTGGCGGCGGACCCGCTCCTCCTCGGCGCGTTCCCCCTCCGTCATGCGCCGCTGCTCCTGGCGCTTGCGATTGAGCTCGGCCACGACTTCCGTCTTGCAACGCCCCTCTGGATGGACATCGAGATAGTCCTGTAGCGCCGCGATCGTCCGCTCGCTCAACGCGCGGTCGCAGTTGCGGCTGTCGACGGCTTGCTCCAGGAGCCGCGCGGCCTCGGCGACGCTGGCATGAGCCGGGCACGATTGGCGGAACTCGCTCAACGCGCGGATACGGTCTCGCTGCTGCTTTGCATCGAGGAACAAGTCGTCGCATCGTGTGGTCGAGGCGGCTCCGCCAGATTTTTGGGGCGGCCTTGCGGCCGGGAGCGCCACCGGAGCAGGCGCCGCAGCCGTCCCGGACGGCGCGAACATGAAGGAGCGCGCCAGCGACGAGCTCGTCCACGGACGTTGCTTGCCGCCTGTCGACGACTGCACGTCCTCCTTGACGCTCTTCATCATGATCTCGACATCGACGCTGGGCGTCTCGATGTATCGCAGAAGTGCCGAGGTGAACGGGCTGTTCTGGCCCTCACCGTCGCTTGCGGCGGCGTCCGGATCTGTCGCGAAGGCGATGAAGGCATCGCGCCTCAGGTCCAGCCGGGCGAGGCCCCGCGGCACATCGCCCGAGCGCTGCGCCGGCCAGCCCGACTGGCGCTGCTTGGCGAACGGGTTGTCCCGGCAGGCATCGAGAAACACGATATTGATGCCCGACGCATTGCCCATCTGGCCAAGGATCGTGTCGAGGTTGATGGCTTGAAACGTGAGGTCGCTTTCGGTCTGCGGTTCAGCGTCGATCGGGATCAGCACGTTCCTGCCGGCAATCTGGACGCCATGGCCGGCATAGTAGAGGAGGGCGACGTCCGCCCGCGCAACGGCATCGGCGAACTGAGAGACGAGGCGGCCCATGTTGCGGTAGTTGAGGTCGAGTCCGCTGAAGACCTGGAAACCCAGTCGACCCAATGTCACGGCCATGGCGGCCGCATCATTTCGCGGATTGGGCAGGTTCTGCGTGTGCTGATAGGCGCCGTTGCCGACCACGAGGGCGACCCGACGCTCCTGGGCCAGCGCCGGCATGGGCGCGCCAAGGGTAAACGCAAGCGTCAGCAACATCCGACGGCACGACGCCGAGCAGCAGCTTCAATGGCAAAAGCCCACGCATACAGCGCTGGCTGCCGTGGCTGGTCGTTTCCCTTCCCATCGCCCCGCCCCACCTTTAGACCGATCAATCAGGGCACTACTCCGAGACGAGGCAAGGCTAACACAGTACACCTCGCGATGGAAACGATGGTCCGTGGCGACAGCCGACGAGATGCAGCATCACGGCCACGGCCTCACGGCCTAGGGCTCGATGGTGGCGCGCTCCCGGGCACGCAGCCTGGCAAGCGATCCAGCGCTCGCTGGGGAAGGATCGCAATCACCGCACCGGCGCGCGAGAACTCCTGCAATGAAGCAACGCGAGCCTCCGGCATTGCGATACAGCCGGCCGTCCCTTTTCCGATGCGACTCCCAGATGTGGATGAGAATGCAGGAACCGCGGCGACTTGCGCGGTCGGTCGGATACTGGACGAAAAGCCCCTTCCGGTAGAGGGGCGTGCGGTGTCATGTCGTCGGCACGGTCTCCGGCGCCGAGTTCGGCACGTTTGCGGATCATATTGTAGAGCGGCGACGCTGGGCTCTCGACGCAGACGGTTTCGCGTGCCTTGATCAGAATATGGCCGGGAAGATCGGCATTCATGAAGCCGAAGCTCGGCCCAATGCGGAAGAAACCAGCGGGCGTACGATTGTCGCCTTCGAACTTCTCGGGCTCCGCGCCGCGCTTGAGGTGAGCAAAAGTGTAGCCCCAGCCAAGCCCGGCCTTGCCGACGACGGCCCGCTCGATTCCACCAACCCGTTCCCAGGGCATGGATCTTGTGGCGCGGGCAAAGAGCGCCATCTCCGCGGACGCCGTACTCATCGACGGTGTCGTGACGAGCACCAGACGCAAAGCACCGTCGAGCGCAGCGGGGCAAGGGCCGGCATGGGCGGATGTCGCCAAGACCACCAGTGCCACTGTGGCAATCATCCAGGATTTCATCGGGCGACCATCCGGTACAGAGCGAAGAGACCGCGTCTCCAGGATAGCGCATCTTGATCGGGTCAGGGAATGTCGTACCCTAGTCAGGCCGAGGCCTGACTGGTTCGCAAATAAGATGCGTCAGGCCGAGGCCTGACGCTTGGCCCGCTTGAGCTTGCGCACCGGCATGGCGCTGCGTTGCGCCAGATCCATCTGGACGACGTAGATCTCCGTCACCTCGAAGCCGAGGAACACACCCGGCGCCGCGTTGATGTTGGTGCCTTGCGCGCGGCGTTCCGACATCACGATGCCGGCGTCGAAGCGGCCCTCGATGGTCTCGAACAGCGCCCGCGCCGCATCCAGTCGCGCGACGACGACGACATGGTCGTACGTTTCGTCCAGCGCATCGAGGACGAGGCTGATCCAATCGGGATCGAGCGGCGTCCTGCCGACGACCGGCGCGCCACAGGCAATGACATGCGCGTCGCTGTCCGGCAATCGCACGATCACGTCGTCGAAGGTCGCCCGCCCGCCGAGCAGATCGTTGATGCCGGGCTGTCGCCGGAAGGCCGAGCGCCGTCGCAATGCCTTTTCCGTTGCGGCTCCAGTCGATCAGCACGCACCGGCGCCCCGATGCCGCCAGGGCAGAGGCGAAATCGCGGGCTTCGCCGGCGCCGTCGATGCCATCGCCAACGAGGAGGGTGCGATAGCCGCGGCGTTCCGCGGCGACCGCCGCGACGTGGCGCGCCGCGTCGCTGGTCGACGAGAGGATTGCGAAGTGGCCGGTATCCGCATTGGTCGCAGGCGGTTCAGCGGAGGCCGGCGCGCCCCCCGTGGCCGGCTCGCGCGCTTCGCCCTCGCCGGCGTCACGCCGCGCGCCCTCGACCCGAAGGGTCGCGCGATCACGTGCCGCCGCGGCAAGGTCGGCGAACTCGCTCCCGATCGGCGTCCGGCGTGCGCCGATCACCAGCTCGCGGATGATGACGACGACGAATCCGATCATCAGCGTCGATACCGCGGCGAGCAGCGCCAATTGCGCCTTGCGCGGCGATACCGGGACGGCGGAGGCCTGGGGCTGCGAGATGGTCGCGGCCGTCGACGAGCAGTGCGATCCCCTGCGGTTGCGCCTGACGCCTCATGCCGCGCCCGCAGCGCCTCGAGCGCGCCGCGCTTGGCTGCCGCGTCGCTTTCCAGCGCGGCGAGGCGCGCGGTGTCGTCGGTGTCGTCGGGTGCGGCGGCCCTGGCCCGGTCGAGGCGGGCGCGCGCCTGCCCCTCGCGCGTTGCCGCAGCGTCTGCCGCCTTCTCGAGTTCCTCGACGAGGCTCGTGGCTTCGCGGTACATCCGCCACCGCAGCTCGCTCAGCTTGGTCTGCAGTTCCCCGATCCGCGCATGGCCGGCGGGCAGCGACCGCTCCGCCGCCGACTTCTGGATCTCGACCCGGACGCGCTCGGCGATCAGTTCGTGGAGTATCGGCGACGGCTGCACGTCAGGGATGGCTTCGACGCGACCCTTCTCGATCAACGCGCGCACCGATCGCGATCCGCGCCTCGGCATTGTCACGCTCGCGTCGCGCCAGCACCACGGCCTCCGCGAGGTCGGCGACCTGCGGGTCCGCGGTGCCCGCGTTCGGTGCCTCGCGCGATGCGCTGGCCGTTTTCCGCGCCTGCGTGACCGCCGCCTCGGCGGCAGCCACGTCGCGCGCGAGGGCCTCGATCTCCTTGAGCGAGTGGTGATGTATCGACGGGCGCGACAGGGCCGCCACCCTCGCCAGCCACCGACGCCAGATAGAGCGCGGCGAGCCGACTCACGGCGCGGATCGACATTTCCGGCGACGGCGAGGCGAACTCGATCGTCACGGCGCGCGCGTCGCGGCTCGGATAGACTCGCAGGCTGCCGCTGATAGGCCGCAAGCACCGCCTGCTCGGCCGTCTCGCCCGATCGTGGCTTGCCGACACCGACCGTCCGCAGCAGCCTGTCGGCGATTCGGTCCGGCGCCAGCGCACTATTGAAGGCGGGAGATTTCGCGAGTTCCAGCTCCCCGTCAGCGTCTCGGCGACGCCGCGCGAGCGGAGCGCCTCGGCCACGGTCGCAACGCTGGCGGCCCTGACCTGCACGGCCGCTGCATAGTACTGCTGGGTCAGCGAAAGGGCGCCGAATGTCAGCGCGCCGACCAGCCCCGATACGATCAACACGCGCAGCCATGACCGCATCAGCACCGCCCAGAGCGATGTCGTGGCGATGTCTTCCGACGGCGGGCGCGCCAAAGCGTGCATGAGGGTACGGCCGGTTGGAGCTGAGCGAGGCTGCCGATCCGCGGCAACCCGTGAAGGTTCGTCCCGGATTAGAACGCTCTGCCGTAACGAATCCCTTAAGCGCGTCGAAATTAGCGAGGGAGTTATTTCTTGTTAATTTTTGCCGCCCGCGCGAGGGCTTCCGGCGTGTCGATGTCGAGGAAGATGGCGTCGGTCGCGAGATCGACCTCGGCGACCGCGCTCGGCGCTCGCCGCGATGATGTGGCGGGCGCCGGTGTCGCCCTCGATCGCGAGCAGCTCCGGGAAAGAGGCTCGCCGCGAACAGCACGGGATTGCCGCGCTTGCCCTGATGCGACCGGCACGACGATGGCGCGGCCCTCCTTGGGCGAGAACGCCGCGATCAGGCGGTCGAGGTGGCGGGCCTCGATCGCGCGGCATGTCGCCGAGGCATGACGAGCGACGCCATCGGCCTCGGGCGGCACCGCCGCGAGGCCGGCCTTGAGCGACGTGCTGAGGCCGTCGGCGAAATCGGGATTGTGGACGATGCGGACGTCGAGGCCGGCGAGCGCGGCGGCAACCGCATCGGCCTCGTGGCCGGTGACGACGATGACCGGCGCGGCGCGGCTCGCCAGCGCGTGCGCGCACGGTGCGCACGACCAGCGGCACGCCGTCCGAAGTCGGCTCCAGCAGCTTGTTCGCGCGCCGTAGCGGGTCGAGCGGCCGCCGGCGAGCACCAGGGCGGCGATCTCGGCGCGCGACGCGCGGCTCGCCAGCGCGGCATCTCCGTCGCATCCGGTGCGTCGCCATCGTCGGCGCAGCTCGCGCGGCTGCGGCCGCGTCACGATCTCCTTCAGCAGCCCGCCGAGCCCCATCGACGCGACGTCGTCCGAGGTCGACCGCGAGCGCCGGCGAGCCGGCGCTCGAGGATCCAATCGAAGCCGTTGATCTTGGGCGACGCCGCGCAGCTCGGCGCGCCGATGACGTCGGTATCGCCGAGATGGCCGAGCAGCATCAGGTTGCCCGGATCGACCGGCATGCCGAGCCGCACGATCGTCCCGCCCGCCGCCACCAGCCCGGCCGGGATGACGTCGTCGCGGTCGACGATCGCGGACGCCGCGAAGACGATGATCGGATCGAGCCCGGCGGCCGACATGCGCCCGATGGCGGCGGCGACCGCGTCGCGTCTCGTGCGCGACGGTCTCGACGTCGCCGATCCGGCTGCCGGCCGCCTCGAGCCGCTGGGCGATCGCGCGGCGGCGCTTTTCGAGCAGGCTGGTGCTGGTGCCGGGCAGCCGCGTCAGGACGAGGCCGGCGGTGGCGGCGCGGAACGGGCGCACGTGAACGAGACCGCCGGCGTCGCGGGCCAGCGCTTCCGCCGAGCCACCACTGCCTCGGTCAGCGCGAAGGTGATGACCTTGACCGTCGCGATCATCTGGCCGCGCGTCACCCGCTCGAAGGCGGGCGACGGTGGCGATCGTCAGGCCCTCGTCGAGGCCGTTGAGACGGCGCAGACGGGCCGCGTCGATCTCGACGATCCCCGTCGCGATCGGCATAGAGGTTGGCGCGGCCGGTGAACGGCTCGGCGACATGCATGGCGCCGCCCTGGAGCGCCGCTGCGCAACCCGCGCCGCCGCGGCATCCTCGCCGACGTCGCCCGCTTCGAGCACCGCCGCCGTCACGCGCTCGATGCCGGCGGCGGCGAGCCGCGCGATCTCGTCGGCGCCGAGGATGCGGCCCTTCTTGATCGCGCCCGACGGCGTCTGCACGCGAGTGCGCCAGGATGGCGCCCGTCGCCGATTGCAGCGAAACCTGCTCGAACTTCATCGCGTTCCGCTCACATCGTCGCGCCGAGCTGCCAGGGCACGAACTCGGCGTCGCCGTAGCCGAGCTGCTCCGATTTCGACACGCTCGCCGGACGCGACGCGCAGCACGTGATCGAAGATCTCCTGGCCCTTCTGCCTCGATCGAGACGCCGTCGAGGATGTCGCCGCAGTTGATGTCCATGTCGTCGAGCATCTGGTGATAGATGGCCGAGTTGGTCGCGAGCTTGATCGACGGCGTCGGCTTGCAGCCGTAGGCCGAGCCGCGCCCGGTGGTGAAGCACAGCACGTTGCAGCCGCCCGCGACCTGGCCCGTCGCGGCGACCGGATCGTAGCCGGGCGTATCCATGTAGACGAAGCCCTTGGCGGTGATCGGCTCGGCGTAGCGGTAGACGGCGGTCATGGTGCGCGTGCCGCCCTTGGCCGCGGCGCCGAGCGACTTCTCGAGGATCGTCGTCAGGCCGCCGGCCTTGTTGCCGGGCGACGGGTTGTTGTCCATCGAGCCGTTGTTCTTGGCGCAGTAGTCCTGCCACCAATGGATGATGTCGACGAGCTTCTCGCCGACCTCGCGGGTCGCGGCGCGTCGCGTCAGCAGATGCTCGGCGCCATAGATCTCCGGCGTCTCGGACAGCACCGCGGTGCCGCCATGCTCGACCAGCTTGTCGACGGCGGCGCCGAGCGCGACGTTGGCCGTGATGCCCGAGTAACCGTCCGAGCCGCCGCACTGCAGCGCCAGCGTCAGCTCCGACGCCGGCAGCGTCTCGCGCCGCGCGGCGTTGACCGTCGGCAGCATCTCCTTGATCGCCTCGACGCCGGCCGCGACCGTCTTCTTCGTGCCGCCGACCTCCTGGATCGTGAAGGTGCGGAAGGTGTCGCTCTCCTTGATGCCGTACTGCTCCATGAAGCGTCCTGATCTGGAAGCCCTCGCAGCCGAGGCCGACCATGACGACGCCGCCCATGTTCGGGTTCGCCGCATAGCCCCACTGCGTGCGCTTCAGGACCTCGTAGCCCTCGCCCTTCGAGGTCGAGCGCGCAGCCGGTGCCGTGCACGAGCGGAATGACGCCGTCGACGTGGGGAAACTGCGCGAGAATGCCGGACTGCTCGATCTCCTTCGCCATGAAGCGGGCGACGCTCGCCGAGCAGTTCACGCTCGTCAGCACGCCGATGTAGTTGCGCGTGCCGACCTTGCCGTTGGCGCGGCGGTAGCCCTCGAAGGTGGCGCGCGCCTCGAGCGGCAGCAGCGGCTCGACTTTGGCGTCCTTGGCGAAGCGCGTAGTCGCGGTCGAATTCGCCGAACGCGCAGTTGTGGGTGTGGATGTGGGTGCCGGGCGTGATGGTCTCGGTCGCAAAGCCGATGATCTGGCCGAACTTGAAGACCGGCGCGCCCTTCTCGATCGGTCACCGTCGCCATCTTGTGGCCGCGCGGGACGCGGGCCGTCGCCACCACGCCCTTCGCGCGGGCGCCTTGGGCGATCTGGTCGACCGCCACGATGACGTTGTCGCTCGCATTAAGGCGCAACGTGCGCGGCTCGGCGGTGGCTTTGTCCTGCATCCCGGGCTCCCTCGAACTTTCGAATTCTTCTAATCCACATTGAGCGCTTGCGGGGCAGCGGCGTCAATCGCCCGCATTAACCTCCGCGCGAACTCAATCGCGGCGGCTCAACTCGGATCACACGGGCGTGAGGCCCCTGGTGCGCCGCCAAAGCCGGGCCATATAGGCGTCATGGGCAGAGATGCTCCGCCGAGCAAACCGGCCAAGATAAGACAAACAAACGAGACCAAAAATGAAGAAGATGCCGAGATGTATCCGCGCCGATCACACGATGTGAGACGGCGCAAACCATAGACCTGGAACAATTCGACATCAGATCCGATCCCCGGGCACCGAGGGTCAGGGCGAAGTTGTGCGCCTGACCCGGAGCACGGACGGTCAAACACTCCCGGCATATCGCCGGCCCCGGCTTGGGGAACGGGGACCGCAGGTCCTCAAGCCGACAAATCAAAAATGAGCACGCGGTCGGAAAAAAACGGAGAAAACCAATGAAGACGATCCTGAGCACCCTCGCCGCTATCACCCTCCTCGCCGGTGCGGCCAACGCCGCCACCTTCGATCAGCTTCAACAACCCGAGCTTGGCGCTGCCGCGCTCTTCGGGCAGAGCAGGCCCGCCGACGCTCAAGCAGGACGACTGCCGCGCAGGCGTGCCGCAATTCGATCACGACGACTCCAGCCAGCCGCTGCCGCTGACGGATGCGACCTTCCCGGACATCGTCATCGCGACGCCCTGATCGATCGACTGAAGCAGACAACCCAACAAGCAAGATGAAACGGAGAAATCCAATGAAGACGATCCTGAGCACCCTCGCCGCTGTCGCCCTCCTCGCTGGTGCGGCCAACGCAGCCACCTTCGACAGCTTCAACGACCCGAGCCAGGCGCTGCCGCGCTCGCGGAGCTACGAGCAGGCCCTGCCGCGCACCAGCGATGACGACTACCGCCAGGCGCTGCCGCGTTCGAGCAACGACGACTTCCGCCAGGCGCTGCCGCTGACGGACGCGACCTTCCCGGACGTCGTCATCGCGACGCCCTGATCGAACGGCTGAAGCAAACAACCCAACAAGCAAGATGAAACGGAGAACTCCAATGAAGACGATCCTGAGCACCCTCGCCGCCGTCGCCCTCCTCGCTGGTGCGGCCAACGCAGCCACCTTCGACAGCTTCAACGACCCGAGCCAGGCGCTGCCGCGCTCGCAGAGCTACGAGCAGGCGCTCCCCGCGCCGGTGCTGACGATTATCGCCAGGCGTTGCCGCGCAGCGTGAACAATCCGTTCACCGACCCGAGCCTGCCGCTGCCGCTGACGGACGCCAGCTTCCCGGACATCACGATCGCGACGCCGTGATCGCACGACCAGCGTGAGTAAACAAAACAAGCGGCCCGGAGCACCCTCCGGGCCGCTTTATTTTTGCGGTGAGATCGTATGGGCCGTCAGGCGCGGCGTTCGCGCGGGCCATTGATGCGCCGACGCAACCGCGGCAGCGTCGGACCGTCCGGCGGCGCAGGGCGAACCGGTCCGGTCGCCGTCCGGTAGGCGGCAAACGTGGCCATGGCCAGGGCCACCGCGAGGAGCACTGTCGTCAGCGCCTGGGTGTTGGGGTGCGCCGCGATGTGATAGCCGCCGGGGCCCAGGATGCTACCCGTGGTGAGCGCGGCGGAGATGATCAGAGGCGTTCCTGCCATGGCTGTACTCGCTTCTCTCGTTCCGGCTTGCCAAGGGTGAAGAGCAACGGTGATTTTTCAAGTGTGACGATAATGCTTTGTTGAGCGGTTTGCAGCACGTTCGATCGGCAAGGTTGCCAAATGGTTGTCAGGCGTACCAGCCCAGGCCTGTGCCATCTCGCAACTCATCATCGCTACCCTCGCCATTGAGCAAGCAACGTGCCAAATTCGCCGGCATCGACGCCAATGCCGTGAGGAGACCGCGCACCGTGCCCAATGAGTTTCTCGATCACCTGGAGACGCGCGAACCGGAAACGCGCGAACGGTCGCAGTTCGGCCTCCTCCCCGATCTCGTGCGCAAGGCCATCGCGGGGGCTCCGGGCTGGGCAAAACATCTCGACGGCGTCGACCCCGCAGCCCTGACGACGCGTGCAGCCCTCGCCAAGGTGCCGCTAATGCGCAAGGCGTCGCTGCATGGCCTGCAGGCTGGCCGCCCGCCGTTCGGTGGATTGAATGTCTCGACCGGACGCGACATCGGCCGCATCTTCATGTCGCCGGGCCCGATCTTCGAGCCGGAGGGACTCGGCGCTGACTGGTGGCGTTCCGCGCGCGCGCTGTTTGCAGCCGGCGTACGCTCCAGCGACATCATCCACAACACCTTCGCCTACCACTTGACTCCCGGTGGCTGGATCATGGACGCAGGTGCGCGGGCGCTTGGCTGCGCCGTCATCGCGGCCGGCCCGGGCAACACCGAGCAGCAGCTTGAAGCGATCCAGCACCTGAAACCAACCGTCTACGTCGGCGTGCCGGATTATTTGAAAATCCTGCTCGACAAGGCGGCGGAGGTCGGCAAGGACGCCTCGTCGATCAAGCGTGCGCTGGTCTCCGGCGGCGCGCTCTTTCCCTCGTTGCGCGCCGAGTACGCCAAGCGCGGCATTGCCGTTGTGCAGGCCTACGCCATCGCCGATGTCGGCAATATCGCCTACGAGAGCCCCGGTCCGGACGGCGCCGTCGAGGGCATGATCGTCGACGAAGGCGTGATCGTCGAAATCGTGCGACCGGGGACCGGCGATCCAGTTCCCGAGGGCGAAGTCGGCGAAGTCGTGGTGACCGGTTTCAACCGCGACTATCCGATGATCCGCCTCGCGACCGGCGACCTCTCCGCCGTGCTCCCCGGCCGCTCGCCGTGCGGGCGCACCAACATGCGCATCCGCGGCTGGCTCGGGCGCGCCGATCAGACGACCAAGATCAAAGGCATGTTCGTCCACCCCGAGCAGGTCGCGGAAGTGGCCAAGCGCTTTCCTGAGCTCGGCCGCGTCCGCCTCGTCGTCACGCGCGCCAGCGAGCAGGACGTCATGACGTTCAAGGCCGAGGCGGCGGCCACGGAGGGCGCGCTTGCAGCGCGATTGGGCGAGGCCGTACAGCAGGTCATGAAGCTCAAGTCGGCGATCGAGATCGTCGCCCCCGGCACGCTCCCCAACGACGGGAAAATGATCGCGGATGACCGGAGTTATGGATAGGGGTTTTCTGGCGCGGTCGGCGCGGGCTTCGCTTTTTTGCCGCCGACGCGAACGGCTTCGCCTACACGCGCCGCGGGGCTGTCCCTCCGGTCGCGTTCTCACCTCACGATCTTCGATCGCTACAGACTTTTGTACTTCACCTGCGAACTTGGAATGTAGCGGCCGAAGGCCGCGAGGTGAAAACTCGACCGAGAGGCAGCCCGCGGCGCCAGTAGGCGTCGCACCGAAGGTGCGCCTCTGGCGCAGGCGTTGGCGACCGCGGCAAGAAAAGTCTACGCCGCCGAAGGCGGCTTGGGCACCGCCTCTGCCACACGCGCCAGCGCTTCGGCGATGCGGACGCTGTCGAGGTCGTCCTTGTGGATGACGTCGACGGCGCCGGCCTTGACGAGCATGGCGCGGCGCAGGCGATCGACCTGACCACTGACCACGATGATCGGGCCCGCATAGCCGCAGTGGCGCAGGAACGGGATGGTCTGCGTCGCGTTGTCGGACGGCTTCAGATAGTCGTCGAGAAAGATCAGCTGCGGATGGCGCTCGATGACGCAATCGAGCGCGGAACCGAGCGTGCGGGCGCGGCGCACCTCGATGCCGTAGCCGAACATGATGTGGAGCGTCGCGCGCAAGCGATCGGCGTCGAAGTTCTCGTCCTCGACGATGAGGATATCGCTGAGCCGTCCGCTGCTCTGCTGCGACTTGGTGACGTCGCTCTTTCGCGTGAGGAACGTACCGCCGCGACCCTTCTCCTCGTCAATCATTGATCACCGACCGAACTTTTCCCCACAGGCGCTCCATCACGTCGCCATGTACTGGCCGCCGTTGGCATCGAGGCAGGCGCCGGTGATGAAGCCGGCGTCGTCGGAGGCGAGGAAGACGACGCAGCGCGCGATCTCTTCGCCGTTGCCAAGGCGCCCGACGGGAATGAGCGGCAGGATCTTGGTTTCGAGCACGTCCTTCGGCACCGCCGCGACCATCTCGGTGTTGATGTAGCCGGGCGCGATGACGTTCGACGTGATGCCCTTGGCCGCGCCTTCGAGCGCGATAGCCTTCGAGAACCCGACGAGGCCGGCCTTGGCGGCCGCGTAGTTGGCCTGGCCGAACTGGCCCTTGCGGCCGTTGATCGAGGAGATCGAGATGATCCGGCCGAAGTTGCGCGAGCGCATGCTGTCGATGACGAGGCGCGTCATGTTGAAGGCGGAATCGAGATTGGTGCGGATGACATCGCCCCAGTAGGCGCGCGTCATGCGGTGGAGTGCTGCGTCGCGCGTGATGCCGGCGTTGTTGACGAGCACATCGACGGGCCCGAGATCTCGCGTGATCTGTGCGACCGCCTTCTCGCAGGCGTCGTAGTCACCGACGTCGAACTTGTAGACGGGGATGCCGCTCTCGGCCTGGAATTTTTGCGCGGCGGTATCGTTGCCCGCGTAGGTCGCGGCGACGCGATACCCCGCCTTCTTCATCGCAAGCGAGATCGCTTCGCCGATCCCGCGGGTACCACCGGTCACTACTGCCACTCGTGCCATACGCGACTTCCTCTCCTCCCCGACGGGCCAGTTTGCCCGCCATTCCCAATCGTTTTTTGTCCGTGCACTTTTGTTTTCGCTCAAACGGCAGGCCGCCGACAAGCGGTGGCCTGCCGATATGCTTTACGGCCGGCTCAGTCGCGCTGGACGCACATGGCGACGCCCATGCCGCCGCCGATGCACAGCGTGGCGAGGCCCTTCTTGGCGTCGCGGCGCTGCATCTCGTAGAGGAGCGTCGTCAGCACGCGGGCGCCGGAGGCCCCGATCGGGTGGCCGATGGCGATGGCGCCGCCGTTGACGTTGACCTTCGAGGTATCCCAGCCGAGGCCCTTGTTGACCGCGCAGGCCTGCGCCGCGAAGGCCTCGTTGGCCTCGATGAGGTCGAGGTCCTGCACGGTCCAGCCGGCTTTCTCGAGCGCCTTCTTGGAGGCCGGAATCGGACCCGTGCCCATGATCGAGGGGTCGACGCCGGCGCTTGCCCACGAGACGATGCGCGCGAGCGGCTTGATGCCGCGCTTCTTGGCTTCCTCGAGCGACATCAGCACGACCGCCGCGGCGCCGTCATTGATGCCGGAGGCGTTGCCCGCCGTGACCGTGCCTTCCTTGTCGAAGGCCGGGCGCAGCTTCGAGACCTGCTCGAGCGTCACGCCGTCCTTGATGTACTCGTCATCGGATACGACGACGTCACCCTTGCGCGACTTGATCGTCACGGGAACGATCTCATCCTTGAAGCGGCCGGCCTTCTTGGCGGCCTCGGCCTTGTTCTGCGAGGCGACAGCGAACTTGTCCTGCTCGTCACGGCTGATCTGCCACTGGCGCGCGACGTTCTCGGCGGTCGTGCCCATGTGGTAGCCGTTGAAGGCGTCCCACAGGCCGTCCTTGATCATCGTGTCGATGAGCTTGGCGTCGCCCATCTTGACGCCGTCGCGCAGGTGCATGACGTGCGGCGCCTGGCTCATGCTCTCCTGGCCGCCGGCAACCACGATCGATGCCGAGCCGTCCTGGATCTGCTGGGCGCCGAGCGCCACCGCGCGCAGGCCCGAGCCGCAGAGCATGTTCATGCCCCAGGCCGGCGCGTCGACCGGAATGCCGGCGCCGATCGATGCCTGACGGGCCGGGTTCTGGCCGGCGCCGGCCGCCAGGATCTGCCCCATGATGACTTCGGAAACGTCGCCGGCCTCGACGCCCGCGCGCTTGAGCGCGCCCTGGATCACGGTCTTGCCGAGCTCGTGCGCCGGCACGCTGGCGAGTGCCCCGTTGAACGAGCCGACCGGCGTGCGGGCGGCACTCGCGATGACAATCGTTGAGGAATTTGCGCTCATCGTCGTCTCCTGACTGGTCGGGTTGGGCATGATCATGCTCATCCCGACATGGGGGCCGGGTCCACCGGCGGTTTATGCTTATATAATGGTACGATTACAGCCGATCCAGCCGGCCGGCAATCGGATCACGAGGAAACCAAGCTCTGCACTTGGTCGCATCGGCGGCGCAATCCACGGTTTCCTGACGGGGGGCGAGCGTGGTACCATTGTCGCATGTCAAGGACCAAGAGGCGGCCAGAGCCATGCTGAACAAACCGGACGCGCCTGCAGTGAAGGACGCAGCCGCGGCCAAAAAAGAGCCGGTGGTCATCAAGAAGTACGCCAACCGGCGCCTCTACAATACCGAGACGAGCACCTATGTGACGCTGGAAGATCTGGCGCAGATGGTGCGGTCTGAGCGCGATTTCGTCGTTTTCGACGCGCGGACCGGCGACGACCTCACCCACGCCGTGCTCACGCAGATCATCGTCGAGCAGGAAAGCCGGGCCGGGACGCAGACGCTGCTGCCGGTGCCGTTCCTGCGCCAGCTCATCCGGTTCTATGGCGGGGCGATGGAGCGGATGGTGCCGAGCTATCTCCAGGTCAGCTTGGAGACGCTGACCCGCGAGCAGGATCGCTTCCGCAAGCAGTTCGCCAATGCCTTTACGCCCCATGGTGCGCTCGAGGCCTATCAGGAGCAGGCGCGCAAGAACCTCCTGCTCTTCGAGCAGGCGATGACCATGTTCACTCCGTTCAGCGCGAAACCGGGCGGCAAGCCCGACGACGCGGCAGGGAAGGGCGAGAATGCCGACGCTACGGTGCGCGATCGCGCGAGCGCGGTGAAACCGGCGACCGCGGCGGCCGAGCCGCAGGACAGCGACGAACTCTCCGTCATGCGCAACGAACTCGCCGCCATGCAGGCGCGCATCGAGAAATTGGCCAAAACCAAGAGCTGAACGCGCGACATCGCAGCCGCTATCGTGCGGCCCGGCGGCACTCTTGCGCTCCCTTCCGTTTGACGTCATCCTTTTGTCGCACACCAACAGGAGGCGCCATTGAGCGATGCCGAACCGATAAGCCTTCGCCCGAGCTACGGCGCGAGTTCCTCGCCATCCCAGGTGTCGCGCACGCCGCAGCCGGCGCCGTCCGTCGTGGCCTTCAGCCGGCGCGAACTGTTCGCCATTCTCGATGTCTACGGGCGCCAGGTGGCGCAAGGCGAATGGCGTGACTACGCGATCGATCACGGCCGCGAGACGGCGTGCTTCTCGATCTTCCGCCGGGCCAGCGAATGTCCGATCTACCGCATCGAGAAGACGCCGAAGCTCGCCCGCAAGCAGGGCGCCTTCAGCGTCGTCACGGCCACGGGCCTGATCCTCAAGCGCGGCAATGAATTGGATCGCGTTCTCGCGGTCATCGACAAGAAAGTGCGGCTCGTCGTCTGATCCGTTCGAAGGAGGATCCGTGTCGGCGGAAATCATCAACCTGCGGCAGGCGCGCAAGCAGCGCGCGCGCGACGAGAAGGCGGCGCGAGGGGCTGAGAACAGGGCCCGCTTCGGCCGCACCAAAGCCGAGCGCGAGCGGGAGGAGCAGTCCCAGGCGCGCGCTGACGAGACCCTCGACGGACATCGGCTGGAGCCTCGAATATCGGAGCCGCCGCCGAGCGCGGACGACGGCCAGAAACCCGAACCCGCCCCCAAAACACCACGATGAGGCCGGTCAAGCGCTCGTTTTCGATTGGCGGGCACCGCACGTCGATATCGCTCGAACCACCCTTCTGGAATGCCCTCAAGGAGGTCGCCGCGCGCGAGCGGATGCCACTCGCGAAACTCGTCGGAGCGATTGACAAAAATAGAGGCGAATCCGGCCTCTCCAGCGCCGTGCGGATATGGCTTCTAAAATATTTCCAGGCCCGCGACACCAGCCTAACTACCGCAGACGGACATTCAACTCCGATACCTGATTAACCAAATTTTTTCCATCTAAGCGCCTCAAAAACGCCGAGAAAATAGTCTGACGGTAGCGCCTGGAACGCCGGGTTGAGGGACCCTCCATTAACGGCCGGTTAACCGCCGGCCTCTCATGTTCGATACCAACCATCGGTCTGCGGGCCTTCTGTGGTGCGCGCAGTCTGGTAGAGTAACGCTTGAACGGCATTCCAGTTGGGGAAGCAAGGACCGGATGCTGCGTAGTCACACCGGAAAACCAGGAGTTCGATACATGACCTCTCGCGCGCGCCGTCGGATCGCCATGATGACCACTGTCGGCTGTTTGTTGGGATTGGGACCGATCGCCGCTGGTGCCGAGGAATTCCCGGGGCCGCGCGCCAAAGCGCCCAACATCGTCGTCGCACAGACCCCCGCCAAGGCGAAGAAGCAAACCAAAGAAGCCAAGGTCGAGAAGGTCCACAAGGTCGCGATCCAGGTCGCGGAGAACAATCCGCAGCTCATGAATCTCGCGATGAACAATGCGGCCAACATCGTCTCGCACTACAAGAAGCTCGGCGAGAAGGCAGTGGTCGAGATCGTAACATTCGGCCCCGGCCTGCACATGCTGCGCGATGATACGAGCCCGGTGAAGGCGCGCGTCCAGCAGTTCTCGCTCGAAACACCCGAGGTCACCTTCGCCGCCTGCGCCAACACCCAAGCGAACATGGCGAAACAGGAAGGCAAAGAGGTCAAGATCATGACCGAGGCGAAGATCACGCCATCCGGCGTCGTGCGCCTCGCCGAGCTGCAGGGCCAGGGTTACGCGTACATTCGCCCATAGGCGCGCGCGTCTCACGCGATCATAGGCGCGCTCTGCAGAAGCCGCACACGGCTCTGCGCGCACGGCACACTTAAACGTGCTCGGCACGCGCCGTTGCCGAACCACCGCCTCAAAGTGGTGTTTCGATCGTGACTGCAATCGAGACGACCGCGCGAACGCTCAGCCGAGCGCGGCGTGGCGGACGTCTGGATCAGGACTCTCGGCAACGCGCGCGCCGTTGGCGCTGGAGCTAAAGCAACGGACTTGAAATTCACCTCACTTCGAGGCTGGGTAGGGAGTGAATTTCAAGTCCAAAGTTGCTTTAGAACGCTATGACTCTAAAGCGTCTTTGGACCTTAAATGCGACTTTGAGGCTGACCCAGGCGTGGGTCGCATTTAAGGTCCGACGCTTTAGGCAGCAGTTGAAACTCAGGCTGTGTCGACGCGACCCTCGACCCAGCCCATGCCGGGCAAGCCACCGGCGCAGCCCGGCTTGCAGGGTGATGCCACGGGGACATCACCCGCTTCGATGAGACGGAGGAATTCCATGTCAGTTACGCGTTGCGGCCGGATCGTTACGGGCGTGCTGCTTTCTGTTGCGATCCTCGCGGGGCCCTTGGCCGAAAGGCTGCCGGCGCAGGAGGTCCAGGTTGCCCAGGCGAGCAAGCAGGCCCGCCCCAAGCAACCGGGAGCGCCGGCTTCAGCCGAGCAGAAGCGCAAGGACGCAATCAACTCGTGGACCGTGGGCCTCGCCGCCGGCCGCACCGAGGGCGCGCCGCTGCAGTTCGCCTCCGAACTCGCCCGCGTCGTCGACGACGGCGACAACATGCGCGTCCTGCCGATCGTGACCCGCGGCCCCTTCGACAACGTGTTCGATCTGCTCTATCTGCGCGGCGTCGATGCGGCGATCGTCTACGGCGACGTGCTCGAGCACTTCAAGAACAACCCCGAAATTGCCGGGATCTCGCGGCGCATCAACTATCTGATCAACCTCTTCCCGTCGGAGCTGCACGTCTTCGTGCGGCCCGAGATCAACTCGCTCAAGGATCTCGAAGGCAAGGCCGTCAACTTCAATACGGTCGGCACGGCGGCCGCCTACAGCGGCCCGATCATCTTCAAGCAGCTCGGCATCAACGTCGACGCGCAGTTCATTCCCCACAACGTCGCCATGGAGTCGATGCGCAAGGGCGAGACAAGTTTGCCGCCACCGTCTGGGTCTCGTCGAAGCCGCTGGCGCCGTTCCTCAAGGGCAAGTTCCCGCCGGGCTTCAAGTTCCTGCCGGTCGAGTACACCGACAAGCTCGAATACTATTTCCCGGCCTATCTCGAATCGAAGGACTATCCGGCCCTGATCCCGGAAGGCCAGCGCATCGAGACGATCGCGGTGCCGGCCGTCCTCGCGGTCTACGACTGGCCGGCCGATACCGATCGCTTCAACCGCGTCTCGCGGCTCGTCGACTACATCATCGACCGCTTCCCGCGCCTGCAGACCGAAGCCGGCTATCATCCGAAATGGAAGGACGTGAACCTCGCCGGCACCGTGCCCGGCTGGCAACGCTTCGCGCCGATGGAGGCCAAGCTCAAGCAGATCACGAGCGCGATCAAGCAGCCCCCGGCGCGGCGCCGGCGCCGGGGCGCCAGAAGATCGATCACGCACTGGCGCGCGCCCAGGCCGCGCGCGCCGCACCGAACGATCCGCGCGAGCAGGAGCGTCTCTTCCAGCAGTTCATCGAATGGACCAAGCAGCGGCAGAATTGACCGGATCGGACCGGCACTGAGGGATCGCATGCGACGACCGATCCGCGTCGCAGCAAAGGGGGCCACATGACATCCGCGCAAACGCAGTCGCTCGGCGCCCGCGTCCTGCCTGGCATCATGGCCGCATTGCCCGAGTGCTTACCAGAAGGCATGGGCGTGGGCGTAGGCGTGGTCGCGGGGGGCCGGCACTCCCGCTTGCTCTCGAGCCTCATGGGCGTATCCCTGATCGCCCTCGGCGTGGCGGCCCTGCCTCAGGCGTCGGCCGCGGCACCGCTCGGCGTGGCACTCGCGCACACCGACCAGGATTGGGCCCACGCACCGGTCGTCCCGATCCAGGCACAGGCCGACCAGAAGCCACGCATCAATATCGGCAAGGTGGTTCTCGTCGAGCCGGCGAGCGAGACGCCGATGCCCATCCAGGTCGGCCCGATCGATGCGATACCGCGCAACAGTTTCGTGCGGATCCGGGGGCTGCCGGCGGCCGCCGTGCTGTCGGACGGCCATTCCATCGCACCCGGCGCCTGGGCCATCCCGCTCGCGGTGCTACCGAACCTGCGCATCTCGCTGCCGGTCGGCATCGTCGGCAAATCCGAGGTCACGATCGCGCTCGTCCAAATCGACGGCACAGTGCTCGCGGAAGCGCGGTCGTCGCTGATCATCGCGGCGGCCGCGATGATCGCGCCGGAACAACACGCGCCGCCGCGCGAGCGCAGCGTCGCCTCGGTCGGCACCCCGCCCGCGCCCTTGGAGGCGTCGCCCCCGCCGGCGCCGCGACCGCCCGCGCCCGCCGCCACATCGAGCGAGCCGTCACCGCCGACCGAAGCCCAGGAGCGCGCGCTCGCGTTTCTCGACCGTGGCCGCACGCAGGTCGAACGAGGAAATATTTCGGCAGCCCGGCTGTTCTTCCGGCGCGCCGCCGATGCCGGTCTCGCCCAGGGCGCCCTGGCGCTGGCTGCGACCTACGATCCCGACGAATGGCCCGCCTGCGCGTCGCCGGCGTCCAGCCCGACCTCGCGCTCGCACGCGAGTGGTACGAGAAGGCCCGCGAACTCGGCGCCAGCGAAGCCGAGGAGCGGTTGCAGGTTAGGGTCACGTTAACCGCGGTGCGTTGTTTTTCTTGCCGCGGTCCGCAACGCCTTCGGCTACTGCGGCCGCGGGTCGTACCCTCCCGGTCGCATTCGCGCCTCGCGATCTTCGATCGCCACCAGTGGCTCCTGCGGCCGACACGCTTGATCACTCGTGGCGACCGAAGACCGCGAGGTGCGAACTCGCGACCATGAGGCGGCAGCCGCGGCGCCAGTAGCCGAAGGCGTTGGCGCCTGCGGAAACAAAAACTACTGCCAGCGGCCGTAGCGCCAGGGCGTCAGCGGATGGCGCTCGCCGCGGATGTCGGGCGCGGGATCGTAGCCCGAGGTGCCCCACGGTTGCAGCGGCAGACACGGGCACCGGCGAGCCACCAGTCCGCGCCACGCGCCATTGAGCTCGATCGCGTCGAGCGCGTACTCCGAGCACGTCGGCAGATGGCGGCATTCGAGCCCGAGCAGCGGCTTCAGCGTCGCGCGGTAGAGCACGACCGGCGCCTTGGCCGCGACCTTCGTGATGCGCTCAATAGGGCTCGCCATGCGCGTTCGCATTCTCCGAGCGCCACGCGGTCACTCCGGTCAGTCGCCGGCCGCGACAGCGGCGCCGCTCCTCGTGCCTCGGCGATCTTGTCGAGCGCCCGAGGACCGCCTCGAACGCCAGCAGCGTCGAGGCATGACGCCCCTTCACCTCGCGGACCGGCTCCAGCGCCGCCAGATCCGCCCAGCGGCCGGTCGGGGGCGGCCCTCCCTCCTTGAGCATCCGGCGCATGGTTTCGGCGACCTCGCGCAACTCGGCCTCGGTCGATCCGACGATGTTGCGCGCCATGATCGCGGCGGAGGTCTGGCCGAGCAGGCAGGCCCGCACGGTCTGGGCGTAATCGGCGACCCGGTCGCCCTTCATCGCCAGCTCGACCGAAATGGTCGAGCCGCACAGCTTCGAATGCGCCGAGGCAGTCGCATCGGGCGCGGCGAGATGGCCCGCCGGCGGGATCGCGGCGGCCAGCGCCATGATGCGTTCGCTGTAGAGATCGCTGAGTTCCGTCATGCGCAGCCCTTATCGCTGCCCTGGCCGCCGGGTTGACCGGGTGCGACGATCGACCGGTACGTTAACGGACGGCTTGTCGTTGCGGCTCCGACATATCACATAGATCGGGCCGGACCTTCAGGGGTCGGAACCCCGCCGAATGCACGCCACCCTACCCTGTTATATCGCCCGCTGGCCAATCGAATTCAAGCAGCTTCAAGCAGTCGAACTCAGTATCGGTGCGCGCGGCGGGGGCGATACAATCGCGCCCAAACATGTTAAGCGCACAGTCGCCAATCCGCCGGGAAGGTCGAACGCATGGAGCCGATGGTCAAGAACAATGGCGCCGCCCGCCTGAAGCTGACGAGCGAGGCGACACCACCGGCGCGCCCGACGCGCGCCGAGGCCGAGGAGGCCGTGCGCACGCTGCTCGCCTGGTCCGGCGACGATCCCGGACCGCGAAGGGCTGCTCGATACCCCAAAGCGGGTCGCCTCAGCGTTCGAGGAATACTTCTCCGGCTACGGCGCCGATCCCGTCGAAGCGCTGTCGCGCACCTTCGAGGAGTCGCCGGCTATGACGACATGGTGATGCTGCGCGACATTCGCGTGCAGAGCCATTGCGAGCACCACATCGCCCCGTTCGTCGGCGTCGCCCATATCGCCTATCTGCCACGCGACCGGGTGGTCGGCCTTTCGAAGCTGGCGCGCGTCGTCGAGATCTTCGCGAGCCGCCTGCAGACCCAGGAGAAGCTGACGGCGCAGGTCGCCAGCGCCATCGAGACCGTACTGTAGCCGCGCGGCGTCGCCATCCTGATCGAGGCCGAGCATCAGTGCATGTCGATGCGCGGCGTCCGCCAGCACGGCGTGTCGACGGTGACGACGCAGTTCAGCGGCGTATTCGAGAGCGATGCGAGCTACCGCGACCGCTTTCTCCAGATGGTCCATGCCGTCCAGCGGACCTGACGGCCCATCGACACCGGCCGGACCCTCCTGCTCGACGCCGCGCCGGACCTCGAAGCGAGAGAGACATGACAAGCACTGCCTCCGGGCCCTTCGCCGCCCGCGGTTCATCCCGTGGAACTGTGCCGCCAGATCGCCTTCATCGCTCCGCGCGTGCTGGTGCTTTTCGAGATATCGGAGGCGGCGCTCTACCTGATCGAGCGGGAATTGAGGGAACTGGTGCTCGGGTCCGACACCGACAGCGTCGCGCCTGAGATCGTCGGTGTGCTCGGATCGGTCAACGATGCCGAATTCGGTGCGGCGGGTTATCCAGCAGTATGGCATCGACACCATCTTCCACGCCGCCGCCTACAAGCATGTGCCAATCGTCGAAGCCAACCCGACCGCTGGCATTCGCAACAACAGCTTTGGTACCCGTGTCGTCGCGGTGGCGGCGCGCGACCTCGGCGTCGCCCGCAATGAATTCTGCGTTTCGACCGACAAGGCGGTGCGCCCCACCAACATCATGGGGGCCTCCAAACGGATTGCCGAGCTGGTGTTGCAGGCCGCCGCCAATGACCCGGAATGCCAGACGATCTTCTCCATGGTGCGGTTCGGCAACGTCCTCGATTCGTCCGGTTCGGTGGTGCGACTATTTCGGGAGCAGATCAGCATGGCGGACCAGTGACTGTCACTCACAAGGATATCACGCGCTACTTCATGTCGATTCCCGAGGCCGCCGAACTGGTCATTCAGGCTGGCGCCATGGCGACAGGCGGCGAAGTATTTGTGCTCGACATGGGTAATCCGGTGCGCATCGACGATCTGGCGCGCAAGATGGTCGGCCTGATGGGGCGGACAGTGCGTGATGCCGACAATCCGGATGGCGATATTGCAATTGTCTACAGTGGGTTGCGGCCGGGCGAGAAGCTCTATGAGGAATTGCTTATCGGCGCCAACACGATGACGACGGCGCATCCGCGTATCCTCAAGAGCCTCGAGCCGTTCTTGCCCGAAGCGCTGCTCGCGCGCGAAATCAACTCACTGTCATTTGCAATCAACAGTTGCGACGTCGCCTCAATTCACATGGTCCTGAAGCGGCTGGTTGAGGGCTACATGCCTGACCTGCGTGGGCCAGCCGTGGTCGAAGTGATTGCCGACCGCGAGACGATGCACTGAGCGCGGTGACGCCAGGCAGCCGTGGTAGAGGGATCGGTTAGGCGCCGCCCCTCAGCCCTTGTTCTTGTAGTAGACGTCGAGGAACACGGCGAGCATCAGCACCAGCGCCCTTGATGACCTGCTGCCAGTCGATGCCGACGCCCATGATGCCCATGCCGTTGTTCATCACGCCCATGATGAACGCGCCGATGACCACGCCGGTGATCTTGCCGACGCCGCCGGTGACAGCCGCGCCGCCGATGAAGCAGGCGGCGATGACGTCGAGTTCGAGGCCGGAGCCGGCCTTCGGCTGCGCTGAATTCAGGCGCGCCGCATAGACCAGCCCGGCGAGCGCCGACAGCGCGCCCATGATGGCGAAGATCGCGATGGTCAGCCGTTCGGTGTTGATGCCGGAAAGCTGCGCCGCCTTTTCATTGCCGCCCATGGCATAGACGCGCCGGCCGAAGGTGGTGCGCGTGGTGATGAACATGAACAGCGCGACCAGCGCGAACATGGTGACCAGCACATTCGGCAGGCCCTTGTGGTTGGCCATGATCCAGGAGAAGCCGAGGAAGGCGACGGCGATGATGACATTGCGGCCGTAGAACAGCTCGATCGGCTCTTCGGCCATGCCATGTTCTTGCTTCCAGCTGGCGCGAGCTGCCAGTTGGACCAGAGGATGATGGCTGTGACCACAGCGCCGACAACAAGCGCAAACAGGTTGATCCCGGCCGGCGCCATGAAGGCCGAGGAAATCGGGCACATAGCCGTTGGAAAGGCCTGGAAGGATTCCGGGAACGGGCCGAGATTGCGGCCCGACAGCATGGCAATCATCAGACCGCGAAAGATCAGCATGCCGGCCAGCGTGACGATGAAGGCCGGGATGCGGAAGCTGGCGACGAACCAGCCTTGCAATGCGCCAATCGCGGTGCCGACGGCAATGCAGATGATGATTGCCGGGACGGTGCCCATGCGCCATTCCGCCGGCCAGAGCGGATTGTTGACCATCAGCACGCCGGCAATGCGCCCCGATGAAACCGGACAGGAAGCCGACCGACAGATCAATGTGGCCGGCCACGATGATCAGCAGCATGCCGAGCGCCATGATGACGATGTAGCTGTTCTGCAAAATGATGTTGGTCATGTTCAGCGGCGTGAACAGGATGCCGTTGGTGGTGAACTGGAAGAAGATCATGATGGCGATCAGCGACAGCAACAGCGCATAGTCGCGGATGTTGGCTTTCACGAAGCGCCTGATGTCCGGCTTTTCAGCGGTGTGTCGCGGTCGTATCGGTCATCGTCAGTCTTTCCATGATTTCATGATGGCGCGCATGATCTTTTCCTGGCTCGCCTCCTTCGCCGGCATTTCGGCGACAAAGCGGCCTTCGTTCATCACATAGATGCGGTCGGAGATGCCGAGCAGTTCCGGCATTTCCGAGGAGATCACGATCACCGCCTTGCCCTGCGTCGGCCAGCTCGTTGATGATGCCGTAGATTTCGTACTTGGCGCCGACATCGATGCCGCGCGTCGGCTCATCGAGGATCAGCACTTCCGGACCGGAGAACAGCCATTGCGACAGCACCACCTTCTGCTGGTTGCCGCCGGACAGGTTCACCGTGGTCTGGTATACGCCGGACGAGCGGATGCCCAGATCCTTGCGGTATTTGTTGGCGACCTCCAGTTCCTGCATGTCGTCGATCACGCCGCGCTGCGAAACGCCCGGCAGATTGGCCAGCGTCGATGTTGTGCTTGATGTGGTCGATCAGCACGAGGCCATAGGTCTTGCGGTCTTCGGTGACATAGGCAAGGCCGGCCTTCGTCGCCTTCGGGATGGTCGAGACATCGACCGGCTTGCCGTTGCATCAGCACTTCGCCGGAGATGTGCTGGCCCCAGGACCGGCCGAACAGCGACATGGCAAATTCGGTGCGGCCCGCGCCCATCAGCCCGGCAATGCCGACCACCTCGCCCTGCGCGGACATTGAGGGCCACGTCCTTGATCATCTGCCGGTCGGCATGCAGCGGGTGATAGACGCTCCAGTTCTTCACTTCGAACACGGTGTCGCCGATTTGGCGATCGCGCGGCGGATAGCGGTCCGTCAGCGTCGCGGCCGACCATCGCCTTGATGATGCGGTCCTCGTCGACCGTGCCGTCCTTGATGTCGAGCGTGTCGACTGTCTTGCCGTCGCGGATCACGGTGATGCGGTCGGCGACCTCAACGACTTCATTGAGCTTGTGGGTGATCAGGATCGAGGAAATGCCTTGCGCCTTGAACCGCGCAGCAGGTCCAGCAGCGCTTCGGAGTCCGTCTCGTTGAGGGAGGAGGTCGGCTCGTCGAGGATGAGCAGCTTCACCTTCTTGTTCAGCGCCTTGGCGATTTCGACCAGCTGCTGCTTGCCGGTGCCGATATTGGTGATCAGCGTGTTGCGGGTGTTCTTTCAGCCCGACTTTGTCCAGCAGCTTGCGGGTGTGCGAAGGCCTCGAACCAGTTGATGATGCCGTGCTTCGCTGTTTCCTGGCCAAGGAAGATGTTCTCGGCAATGGACAGCAGCGGCACCAGCGCCAGCTCCTGGTGGATGATGATGATGCCGATGTCTTCGCTGTCGGAGATCGTCTGTGAACTGGCGGTCCTGGCCCTCGATAGCGGATCGTGCCGTCATAGGTGCCAGCCGGATAAACGCCGGACAGCACCTTCATCAGCGTTGATTTGCCGGCGCCGTTCTCGCCGACAACGCCGTGGATTTCGCCGGCATCGACGGTCAGGTTGACGTCCGTCAGCGCTTTCACGCCCGGAAACGTCTTGGTGATGCCCTCTCATTTCAAGAATGGGTTGCATGGACAGGCGCGACCTCCCGCTGCGGCGCTGCTTCTGATGTCGGCGACACAAAACAGGCCCCGCAAGCGTCGCGGGGCCCGATTTTTCTTCCGTGACTTACTGCAGCTCTTCGGCCTTGATGTAGCCCGGAATCGACCAGCATCTTCTGGATGTCGTCCTTGCCGACGGCGAACGGCATGAGGAGGTTTGACGGAATGACCTTGACGCCATTGTTGTAGGTCTTGGTGTCGTTGACTTCCGGCTCTTTGCCGGACATGACGGCATCGACCATGGCGGCCGTTGTCTTGGCCAGTTCGCGCGTGTCCTTGAACACGGTCGAATACTGCTCGCCTGCCATCATCGCCTTGACGGATGCAACTTCCGCATCCTGGCCGGTGACGATCGGCATTTCCGCGCCCGGCGCATAGCCAACGCCCTTCAGCGAGGAAATGATGCCGCGTGACAGGCCGTCATACGGCGACAGGACGCCGTGAACCTTCTTGTCGGTGTAGTTGGCCGACAGGAGGTTATCCATGCGGGCCTGTGCCACCGCGCCGTCCCAGCGCAGCGTGCCAACCTTGTCCATGCCGGACTGGCCGGACGCGACGGCAATGTCACCGGCATCGATCATCGGCTGCAGGATCGACATGGCGCCATCGTAGAAGAAGAAGGCGTTGTTGTCGTCGGGCGAGCCGCCGAGCTCGGCGACGCGCTTGCCGGCGCGGGTCGAGCCGGTAAAGGAGACCATGTCGACGTCGGGGTGGGCGGCGAGCGCCTCGCCGACGACCGGGCCGGTGCCGGTGACGAGGTTGAAGACGCCGGCCGGCAGGCCGGCGGCGTCGACGACCTCGGCGAGGATGAAGGCGTTGAGCGGCGCGACTTCGCTGGGCTTGAGCACGACGGTGCAGCCTGCCGCGAGCGCGGGCGCCACCTTGGCGGCGATCTGGTGCAGCGGGTAGTTCCAGGGCGTGATGCAGCCGACCACGCCGACCGGCTCCTTCACGACAAGGCGAGTTGCCGACCTCTTCTTCGTACTCGTTGTGCAGGCTGCCGCCATGGAACTGAAACGATCTTCATGCGGGGGGCCCGCCTGAACCAGC
This sequence comes from uncultured Alphaproteobacteria bacterium, assembly GCA_963775035.1. GTDB lineage: Bacteria > Pseudomonadota > Alphaproteobacteria > Rhizobiales > Hyphomicrobiaceae. Next base: position 102,860 of record CAVZHG010000017.1, read on the forward strand.
TGGGAAAGCAACATGGGCATGCCGACCTCGACGGGTGACGATAGGTCGGCGATCTCGTCCCAGGCGGGCAGCCAAGCCCCTCCGCGATAGCGGGAGTGTGCTTAGCCCGCTCTTCGGGCGGGTGTCTGCGACCAGACCTCGAAGGCGGCGACGGCGGCCTTGACGGCCCGGTCGACGTCCTCGGCGTTGCCTTCCGGGATCGGGCCGATGACCCTTCGGTGGGGTCGTATGACGTCGATGGTGCCGGAGCCGGTCGGGCGCACCCACTCGCCGTCGATGTAGAGCTTGTCGGTCTGCACTGCAGCTCCCCCCTGTGGGACGTGGTGGTGACTTGACTCGTCGGTCAAGTTCCCACGCTACACGGCTGCCAGCGCCACCGCTCCTCCGACCACCGCCACCTGGAAGACCAGGAGGGGGCGGCCCGACCGGACGCCCAGGAGGACCATCTGCCGGTGGGCCACGACCGCCCCGGCGAGCACCAGCGCCGGCCACCGGGGCGCCGCCAGGGCGGCCAGCGGCGTGGCGGCCGCGACCAGGAGCGAGGCGGCCGTCGAGTCCATGCGCCGCACGCCCCACCTGACCAGCGGCGTCCGCTTCCCGTGGGCCCGATCGCCGGCCTCGTCCTTGACGTCCTTGTAGAAGAGCATGGCCGCCGTGGCCACCAGCGCAGCGGCGACGTGGGCCAGGCAGCGGCCCGGCGAGCACCAGGGGCAGGCCGACGTAGGTGATCGACAGGAGCAGCGAGGCCCAGGCCCCCCGCCGCTCGATGCCGGGTGACGGGTGCGAGTACGCCGCCGACAGCAGGACGGAGGCGATCGTGACGGCCAGGCCGAGCGGCTGGTGGAGCAGCCCCTGGGCGACGACCACCGCCGCGGCGCAGCCGGCCGCGACCCGACGGGCGTCGGCGGGCGAGAGGGTGCCGGTGACGAGCGGCAGGTCGCGCCCGTTGGCCCGGTCGACCTCGAGGTCGTGGAGGTCGTTGTAGACCGCGGCCAGGCCGTAGGCGGCGACCACCAGCAGCACCCCGCCGGCCACGTGGGCGCCGCCCGGGTGCGTGCGCTGGGCCGCGGCGAGGAACACCAGCAGCGGGAGGCGTGCCGCGGCCGGGCGGAGACGATGGCGCTGGACGCGGCGCCACGTGCCGCGGGCCGGCTCGGACGTCGAGCGCGACCTGCTCAGTGCTCACCGCTGTCGACCCTCGTGACGGCGATCAGCAACCCGCCCACGAACCCCACCACGCCCCCGAGGACGCCGAGGACGGCCGCGGCCGTCGTCGCCGCGGGACGCTTGCCGGTGGCGTAGGCGACCGCTCCGACGACGATGCAGGCCGTGGCCACGCCGCCGACGAAGAGGATCGCCAGCAGCCCGTCGGACAGCGACAGCGCCGGCTCGTCGACGGCGTCGGTGGACCAGGCCATCCGGAACAGCCACCAGAGCAGGACGACCTCGGCGATCGGCCCGAGCACCCACGCGAGCCGCCGGCGCTCGGCGGCGTCGGACCCGTTCCCCTCCGGAGCAGGCGGCGGCATGTTCGGCGGCACCGGCGGCGGCAGGGAGGGCGGCCCGGAGGGCGGCACCCACGGCGGTCCGGCATGGAGGTGGTGACGCGCCGCCTCGCCCACGAGCTCGCGGCCCTCGAGCGCCGCATCCACATCCTCGAGGGCTTCGCGAATACTTTCGACGCCCTCGACGAGATTCCTCCGCATCATCCGGAAGAGCGAGGGCAAGGCCGACGCAGCGCAGAAGATCATGAAGCGTTACGGCCTCGACGCCGAGCAGACGGACGCGATTCTCGAGCTCAAGCTGTATCGCCTCGCGCGTCTCGAGATCCTGGTGATCCAGGACGAGCTCAAGGCAAAGAGGAAGCGCGCTCGCGAGATCAAGGGCCTGCTCGGTGAGTCCGAGAGCAAGGGACGCTGGGCGATTGTTGAAGAGCTAGAGGAGCTCATCGAGACGTACGCCAAGAAGGACAAGCGTCGCACGCTGATTGACGCGTCCGACGAGCCCGAGCTCACCGCCGAAGAGCT